>NZ_QLIQ01000001.1 GCF_003428165.1 Cysteiniphilum litorale
ATACCCTAGAATTTTTTGATGCGACATAAAAGTTTAAAATGCTATTAAAGATGGCAGGGCATTTTATTTTTTTCAAAAAGCACCTGTTAAGACTGTCAAAAATAAAAAATACAGCGGGAGCTGCTGTAAGGGTTTGATAAGTGTTGAAAATATGAAAAAATGGTTGGAGTTCAACGCTGATCCTTGCCGAGTATTCCGTTGCTTGCTAACTGGGGGAGGGGCAGTTTCGCGGCAGATTGATTGGGGATCAATCTCATTCGCTGAACTCATGATTCGAGTATAACGATCATTAATGTCTAAACAAGCGAAAAATTACAGAAAGATCTTAAATTCCAGTAAAAAAAGGAATGTGCAGCAATTCCCACTAACCTCTCAAGACTAGATAAATCAAGGTCTCCAGAAAATGATTTTCGTAATCTCTTTTCTAATAAACCTTTCAACCATAGGCTTTCAGAGAGTTTTTCAGCGGGAACTACTGAGGAATGTGATCGTGACCTGATCTTTTTTGCATTTATTGTTGATCGTTTTGCAATCTAATCTATGCTGCATTGCAAAATAAAAATACAAACGACTATCAGCATTCCTATGTTGATAGTCATTCGCGAACACTGCCCCCAGTGCTATTGCCCCCACGCTAATTTTTAAAATCTAGCAAGCAAGTTTCTTGGTGAAGAAACAAAGATATACGGATGGTAGCATGCAATTTCATTTATGGCAATAAAGTTATCTGATAAATCTCATTTTAATTTTAATTCAATCAGCTACTTATCGCTCTTATGCTTTAATTACTGGTGTTATTTGAGAGTGGTTGAGTGATAAGCCAATCGTTCAGTGCTTTAGATAAATCTGCAGCAAGCTCGTTAGTAGTATTAGCAAAACTCTTAGCATTTGCCTCAGCTGATTTGTTTAAAGTAAATGTCTTAATGGCAACAGCTTGTCCGCTATTGGCATTTGTTAGCGTGAAGCTTACAGATAGAATGACATTGCTTTCATTGGTTTTGATGACTTGAGTGAGTTGGTTTAGGTTACCTGTTAATCGATAATCAGCATACCCAATAAAGTTACTCGAAACGATATTCTTAAAGCTATGATAGCCTTGTAGGCTTTGCAGTAAATTTTTACTAAGCATTTGCTCAGGATCGGCTGCCCATAAGTTATGTGTGTAGCTTGCCAATTCATAATTATTTTCACGATAGTACATTTGGATTGAGTTGTATGGCTGATCTGCTGTTAAAGGCGCGATAAACAGCGTTAGATCAAATCGTTTTTCAGTTTTTTGAATTGTTGATTCAGTGCCGGTAGCATTACGTGTCATTTGTAAGTTTGGTGCAATAATCTGATATTGTTTAACTTCAGGACTTTTTACTGGGGATAAAATACCACAGCTGGTGATGATGCTAACACTTGCTGCAATGCTTAATATTTTAAGAAGTCGAGTAGGTCTATACATTATTGTTCTCCTGGGCCAGGCTTCCTTGGCAATTCACCACGCACAAGGATAGATGGGTTTTGATTCATTTTCTTTAATAGGTCAGATAGCTGAACGGATGTTTCATTAATATTGTTAAGCGTTTGCGCAAGCTGAGGTAATAAAATATTATTAACCCCTTGTAGGGTTTGATTGTTAAAACTGGTAATTGCTTTACTGACATCTTCAGAGGCGCGGGCAACTGCTTTTGAACCATGGTTAATGTTGTGAGCAATCTGGTCAAGCTCGGCAGAACTTTTGGCCGCATTTTTTAATATGATGTTTAATGACTCAATACTTTGATGAATATTTTGGCTACTAGTGGCAAGTGAGTTAGAAATATCCTCAACATTGCTAACGATATGATTGATTTTTTGAACATTGTCATCACTGATGATTTTAGCGACACGTGTTGAGATCAAAGTGACTTGCTCGGCAACTGTGCTCATTTGGTTAACAATATTTGTTAAAAACGAAGGCTTGGTTTTAACCACTGGAAACGGTGGCGCATCTTGAGGCTTAACGATGTATTGATCTGGGTCACTTGAGATAGACAAGGTAATAAATACTTGACCGGTAATCCCTTGTGGCACCAAGCTTGCATAGGTTGTATTGTAAATGGGAATTCCTTGCTGAATTTGCATAACGACAATGACAACACTGGGATTTTGTTTGTCGATATTAATGCTTTCGACCTTGCCGACATTAACTCCATTGTAGTTAATCGCGGCATTGACATTTAATCCCGTCACGGACTCATTAAAGCGTGCGATATAAGTGTCATATTTGATATCTTTCAAGCCAAAAGCAAGCCAAAAGCCAATAAAGATCATCACTATGGTGGTAATGATAATAAACAAACCTGCAACAAAGTAACGATTGTTTTTCATGGTTACGATCCTAGTATTGTTTTTTCTTCTTTAGTGGTTTTAGCGCCATTAAAGAAATTATTAAGGTTTTCATATTGTGTCATTTTAGCAGCATTCTCAACGCTATCATGAATAAGGATGCGTTTTTGATCAATATAGACGACTTCATCAACAATGCGCCAGATACTTTCTAAATCATGGGTAATCATGATAATAGAGAGATTCAAATCTTGTTTTAATTTTAAAATCAATTGATCCAGCTCATAAGTAGAGTGTGGATCAAGACCCGCTGAAGGTTCATCAAGAAATATAATCTCAGGGTCAAGTGCTAAAGTGCGTGCAAGTGCTACGCGCTTAAGCATTCCACCACTTAATTGCGAGGGATATTTAGCATAAGCATCTTCGGATAAACCAACCATTTTAAGTTTTAAGCGTGCCAGATCAATGACAATATCACGGCTGAAACTAGTGTACTCTTGTAAAGGAAACATGACATTTTCAAGTGCGGTTAAGGCGCTAAAGAGTGCGCCACCTTGAAACATCATGCCCATATGACTTGCAAACTGGCGGCGTTTTATCTCATCATCACATAGATCAGAAATTTTTTGCCCTAATAAAAAAATCTCGCCTTCAGTGACTGGCTGCAGCATCAATATTTCGCGGATTAATGTTGTTTTACCGGAGCCGCTGCCTCCAATAATTGAGGTAATGTGATGGGGGTAAATTGTCAGATTTAAATTTTTATGTACCCAGACGCCATCAAAGCAAGTGCCTAGGTTTTTTACTTCAATAATCGGTTGTTCTGTTATTTCCGGCATCACTTATATCCCTATCGCACTAAATAAGATGGAAAATAGTGCATCGGTCACAATAATCAAAAAGATCGCATAAACCACGCTTTTAGTGGTTTCTTGACCGATGCTTAACGAATTATTTTTAACAACAGTGCCACGATAGCAGCCAACAGCACCAATAATAATCGCAAAAAATGGTGCTTTGATCAGCCCTGTCAGATAGTTATTAAATGAAACTGCTGTAGAGAAGCGCTGCAAAAAGTCATAAAAGCTAATGCCAAGCGATGTTTTCGCCATAATCATGCCGCCAACACAGCTGATAATATCAGCAATAACGATGAGTAGGGGAAGGGAGATCATCATACCAATAATGCGTGGTAATATCAGGCGCTTAATTGGGCTAATACCAAAAGTTTTAAGGGCATCAACTTCTTGCTGGACTTTCATTGAACCAAGCTCTGCGGTATATGAGGAAGCAGATCTGCCTGCGACAATAATCGCTGTGATCAAAGGTGCAAATTCACGCAGTAGTGAAATACCCAGAAGATCAACGACAAAAATATTAGCACCATAAATTTTAAGCTGTGAGCCAATTTGATAGCACAATACAATTCCGATCAAAAAGCACAGTAATGAGACAATGGGAATGGCCTTGACGCCCGTTTGGATAACGATATCTAATAATAAGCGCCATTGAGTAGCAAAAGGTGTGCGAATCACTTGTAAATAACTCATCACTGTGGCGCCAATAAAAGCGATGAGATTTTTACTATCTTTAATATAGCTTGTTGTTTGCTCACCAATTTGATAAACCTTTTCATAGGTATTTAAAGGTTGTAATCGACTGTCATAGTTGGTGTAGTTCTTATGAACCAAATTAATTAAACTTCTTTGTGTATGAGTAACTTTAATGGCAGCTTTTAAAAAAAGTTGTTGAATTTTATAGATAAAGTAAGCACCAGAGATATCTAGCTTTTCAATTTGCTGTGCATCAATGCACATAATGTGTTCTTTAAGGTTTTTAATTTTTGCTAAGATACTTTGATCAAGCGATTGCCAGCGCCACTGTCCTGTTAATATCAGGGTTTCAGCGCTTACATAAAATTTTGCATTGTCTTTGCTCATCTTAGTAGTTTTTGACTTACTTTCTTTTTTCATCCTTGGCGCCAACATAACGAACAACTGTTCCAAAGTATAGAGGGTTATCGCTAATATTGGAAAGATTAAAAAAATTAAAAGGAATTAAGAGGATTAATATTAAAGTGATTAATCAATGCGTTATTAAGCATAATAAGTGGCAAACCAATGAGACTGTTGAAATCATCACCTTCAAGGCGTTCAAATAAACTGATGCCCAAACCTTCAACTTTAAAGCTTCCAGCACAGTTCAAAACATCTTCTTGTGCTAAGTAATTAAGAATCTCCTGAGCACTTAGGTCTCTAAAATGAACATTAAACTGTGCGTGATCAATAAATTCATGATGGCTTTCTGTGTCTACAAGATAAAGGCTTGTCATAAATTTAACACACTGTCCGGAGAAAGATTGAAGTTGGCTAAAGGCACGATCTTTTGTATGTGCTTTGGTGATGATTTCGTCATTGAAACACCGACCTGATCGCTGGCAATAATAATTGTATTCTTTGGCTTAACCCTTTCTATAATCGCTTGTGCTTTGGCTTGAGCTAAGCGTTTAACAAGCGCTTGCGGTGGTTCACCTTGCAATATCGACTCATCGATATCAGGTGTGTAAGCCTCGACATTAGGTAAAAGTGTCTTGATTAAGTTTATGCGGTAGGGTGAAGAAGATGCAAGAATAAATCTTTTAGGCATAAAATTTGGTATTAGCTTTTGATTAATGGCTACATATGGCGCAAAATAGCAACGTTTAAAATAAAAATCGACCCCAAAGACCAAAAAAACTAAAAAAGCTAAAAAAAACTAAAAAGACCAAGAAGATTAAAAATATGTTATTGAAAGAAACTGACAGTTTAAACAATGAAGTGGGTGTATATGCTGTGCCGAAAGTACTTTACTCAAAACGAGAAGAATTTTTAAATACCCTGACGCATTTTATCGGTGCACTGTTTAGTATTGTGGCGCTTATTGTCATGATTGTTAAAGCCGTAACAACGGGACATACCATTAATGTGGTTGCCGTCACAATATTTGGCGTGAGCTTGATCTCAATGTATGGTGCCTCAAGTATTTACCATGGTGTATCTAAGCCAAAGCTTAAAAAAGTATTGCGCAAAGTGGATCATTTAAACATTTATTTCTTAATTGCCGGCACCTATACGCCGATTGCATTGATTGCGTTATCAGGTGTATATGGTTGGATTATTTTTGCGCTTTTATGGGGTGCGGCAATTGCCGGATTTGTCTATAAAGTACTGTTTTTTGGGGACGGCTGGTTATCAACAGCACTTTACGTCATTATGGGCTGGACAGCGATTGGCTTTATTGTACAAATCGTTGAGGCATTGCCTGGCGGCTGCTTGATGTGGATTATTTTAGGTGGCGTGCTTTATACCAGTGGCGTGGTTTTTTATATGCTTGATGAGAAAATTGAGTTTTGTCATTTTCTATGGCATTTATTTGTACTTGCTGGCAGTATTGCGCATTTTTTTGCAATTTACCTTTATATTGCAGGGATGAAGTAAACGTAGACGAATGCTGAATTATATAATTTGTTAATAATGATAAAAATGATAAATGGAATGAGATCACAAAAGATGAAGCAAGATATTAGTGCAATGATATTGGCAGCAGGTCGTGGACGCAGAATGGGTGATATGACCAATCACACACCAAAGCCACTGATTAAAGTCAATGGTAAGTCATTGATTGAGTGGCAAATAGAGCGCCTTGTTAGCGCAGGGGTAACCAATATTGTGATTAACGTTGCCTATTTAGCTGAGTTAATTGTCGATGAAATTGGTTTTGGCGAGCCTTGGGGAATAACTATTTGCTACCTATATGAGCCTCTAGATGCCTATGATACCGGTGGTGGCATTGCTCGAGCGTTACCATGGCTTAGCGACCCTTTTATTGTGGTTAATGCCGATGTGATGACCGATTATGATTTCTCGCATCTTATTCACTATAGCCAAGCCATGAAATCATTAGCGCATTTAATCCTAGTGCCTAACCCTAAACATAATCTAAAGGGTGATTTTTGTTTGGACGGTCAAAGCAATATTATCGATAAAACCGATAAAATAGGGCAAAGCTATACTTATACGGGCATTAGTGTGTGCCGGAAGTCACTGTTTGCCAATGTTTATGTTGGAGAGAAGGTTTCTCTGCCAAGTGTTTGGCAGTCTTTCATTGAGCAAAAAGCAATAAGTGGTGAGGTTTATCATGCCAATTGGTGTGATGTTGGCACGCCTGAACGTTGGCAGGAGGTTAGTAATGGCTACTAAACCAGTTATTAACAGTAAAAAAGAGTTATTTGCATCACGCTTATTCAAAGTTGAAGCACTTGATTTAACATTTAGTAATGGTAATACACGTACTTATGAACGTATTGCGCCTAAAAGTGATGGGCATACTGCTGTATTAATCGTCCCTATGCTTGATGATGATACCATTTTGCTTATTAAAGAGTATTCATCGGGTGTCGAGGATTATACTTTAGGTTTTCCAAAAGGTGCGATTGACCAAGGGGAAGATCTCTATCAAGCAGCAGATCGGGAGTTGATGGAGGAAGCCGGCTTTAGCGCAAAGCATTATACATATCTTAAAGATGTTTATTTGTCGCCTAATTATATGAAGCAGCATATCTCATTAGTCGTCGCTGAAGGTCTTTCAGTCAAAACGGCTCAAGGCGATGAACCAGAAGATTTAGAAGTTGTGCCATGGAAATTATCAGATATTGATGCACTCATCACGCATCCGCAGTTTATCGAATGTCGTAGCTTTGCCGCTTTATTATTTGTCTGGAAAAAATGGCTAGGAAAATAATTGCTAATAAAAATGAATCGATAAGTTACGCTAATGCTTACCTCGCCCCTTGTGGGAGAGCTCATCTAGCGTAAGCTGCACGGGTGAGGGGTGATTGAAGTTTAACTACTTATGATAGAGTTCATACATTTCTTTAGCGTGTTGTAATGTTTTATTGGTAATATCAACACCACCAATGATGCGTGCCGTTTCATTAATGCGCTCTTCTTTATTAAGCTCTAGCACTTCTGAAATCGTTTCATGTTCAAGATGCTTTTTGCTGATATGTAATTGCTGGTCACCTTGAATAGAAACTTGTGCTTGATGGGTAATACAAAGGATTTGCGCGTTTTTAGCGACTTGCTTAAGGAGTTTACCCACAATCTCAGCCGTGCCGCCACTAATGCCGACATCAACCTCGTCAAAGATAATGGTTGGTGGGGCGATTTTTTTTGAGGATACAACATGTATCGCAAGACCAATACGACTTAGCTCACCACCTGAGGCGACCTTATCAATAGGGGCAGGTTGCTGTCCTGGGTTAAAGTTAATTAAAAAATCGCAGTGATCAATACCATTGGCATGCTTTGTTTGACCTTGAGTAATACGTGCGTAAAACTCACCTTTTGGAATATTTAGTTGACGAATATATTGTTCAATTTCACTGGCGAATACTTTGCTTGCTACTTGACGTTTGTTGCTTAGTGTTTTGGCTTTGCTTAGATACGTTTCTTCTAAAAGTGATTTGTCTTTAGTTAATTGCAGAAGTTTCTGCTCATTTTGCGCATGGGCATTAATTTTTTGCTCAAGCTCAGCAATATGTAGATAAAGCTGTTTGGGGTCAACCTTGTGTTTACGCGCTAGCTGATAGATCTCATTAAGTCGCTGGTCAATCTGTTGTAATTTTTCAGGGTTAATCTCCAGATGATCTAAAAGGTGCCTTGCCTCATGTTCAGCTTCTTTTAAATACACTGTAGATTCTGTTAGTAGGTTGTAAATGTTTTTAAACGCTGAGTTTTCGCTATATGCACTTAATTGATGTATTAGATTATCGAGTGTGCCTAATAGGCTTTGCTCATTATCATTGATGCATTCAACAACTTGGGCGATGGTATGGATTTGTGCCTCGGCATTCGCTAATGACTTGTGTTCTTGATCTAGGTCATTTAGTTCATCTGCGCCAAGATTTAATTGAACCAGTTCATCATATTGATATTGCATTAATGCTAAAGCCGTTTTGTCTTTTTCAATACGTTCTTTTTCTTCGGTAATCTGGGTGTTAATTTCAGAGAGCTTTTTGAAAATCACGGTGACTTCATCTACTTCAGCGCCCAAGCCAGCATAAGTATCAAGGCGTATTAACTGGTTGGCAGGATCTAATAAACTGTGATGAGCGTTCTGACCATAGATGCTAATTAACTGCTCACTTAATTGTTTAAGCTGTGTCAAGGTCACTAAACTGCCGTTGATGAATGCGCGTGTTTTGCCATCTTTTTGAATCACGCGACGCAATAAACATTCATTGTCTTCGGCGAGCTCAAAGCTTTTTAATAGCGTTTTAGCATTAGGAATTTTACTGATATCAAAAATAGCAGAGATTTCACACGCCTGATCATTAGTTAATGCTGACTTATCAACGCGTGCACCAAGAACGATATTAAGGGCATCTAATAAAATAGATTTTCCAGCACCAGTTTCGCCTGTAATCGTGGTCATCCCCGATTTGAAATGGATTTCAGAATTTTTGATAATGGCAAAGTTTTTGATTCCAAGAAAGTTAAGCATTATTTAGTGGTCTTAAGACAAAGTATGGTGAAAATGTAGCATATCCAGCTCTAAAAAGCTTTTAAAATAACATTGTCTTAAGCGTCTTTTTTTGTCATGATGCGTCTTAAGTTTTAAGCGCTTAAAGTATTCAAAATAACTCATATGAGCAAGTTAATCGACATTCCAGTAAAAGTTGAAAGCGGTAAAAAATACCAAACCGAGCAAGGATTTTCCGCAGTCAAAGACGGTATTAAAGATAAGAAAATTAATGAGATCCGTATTCAAAAGCCTGATTGGTTAAAGGTGGCAAAGCAAGATTCAACAAAGACGTATCTGCAGGTGAAGTCACTAACTAAAAAGCATAAGTTATCTACAGTGTGTGAAGAGGCAAAATGCCCTAATATCAATGAGTGTTGGTCACATGGCACTGCCACGATTATGTTGATGGGAAGTGTTTGCACAAGAGCATGCAAGTTTTGCTCGGTGGATACGGGTAATCCCAAAGGTTGGCTAGATGTTAATGAGCCGAAGAATGCTGCTGAAAGTGTTAAATTAATGGGGCTTCAATATGTGGTGTTAACCTCGGTAGATCGTGATGATTTAGCAGATGGAGGGGCAGCACATTACGCGCAAACCATTAATGAAATAAAAGCACTTATTCCTGAGATTAAAGTTGAAGCCTTAACACCGGATTTTCAAGGAGATACAAAGTCAATTGATAAGCTTATCGCGACAGAGGTGGATGTCTTTGCACAAAACGTCGAAACGATTGAGCGCTTGACAACTAAGGTACGTGACCCGCGTGCGGGCTATTGGCAAACGATTAAAGTGCTTGAATATGTCAAATCACAAAAACCTGAGATTTTAACGAAAACGAGTTTAATGTTAGGTTTAGGGGAGACGCATGACGAAGTGCTCAAAGCGATGGATGATTTGCGTGCTGCTAAGGTTGATATTTTGACTCTAGGACAATATATGCAGCCGACAAAACATCATTTAGCAATCGATCGCTTTGTCACACCCAAAGAGTTTGACGATTATCGTCAAGTTGGTTTGGAAAAAGGCTTTCTTGAAGTTGCTTCTGGCCCCATGGTGCGCTCAAGTTATCGCGCCGATCGTGTCTTTAAACGTAATAATTTAGATTTGTAATTTTACCATATGATTTCCAAGTCGATGCTCGTTTGTTAAGACGTGCGTTAATAGATAATGGTTATAGTGAGCTACCTATTTTGAGTGAGCATGTCGTTGAAGTAAATACGCTGCCAATGATTCATAAAGACCCGTTTGATCGTATTTTAATTGCCCAATCGATGGTGGAAGGAATTATGCTAATGACTGCCGATGAGTCCATTTGTCAGTACCAACAAGCAGTGATCAAGAAAGTATAAGGTTAAAAGAGTTTTAGAATATCATGTAAGAAGCCTATAAAACCTGTTAATGCTGTTATATAATGCGCAGCAGTTTTGCAAATAGCAAAAAAGCAAAAGAAGATATTCATAAGGAGACAAAATGGCATTATCGGTAGTGATCTTGGCGGCAGGTCAAGGCTCACGCATGTGTTCCAAAAAATCCAAAGTGTTACAAACATTAGCAGGAAAAACCTTAATACGACATGTTGTTGAAACGGTGGAGTCACTTCAAGCAGATAATATTATCGTGGTGCAAGGACATCTTGGGCAGCAGGTGCAATCCTCTTTGGAGGATAAAACAATCACATGGGTTGAGCAAACTGATCGTTTAGGCACTGGACATGCCGTTTTACAGGCTCTGCCTTATATTAATAAGGAAGATAAGGTTTTGATACTTTATGGCGATGTACCCTTAGTTTCTTTTGATACCTTGAATCATTTAATTGAAGTCACCCGTGAGGATGATTTAGGAATTTTAACGGCTGAGCTTGATAACCCTCAAGGACTTGGGCGGATTTTACGTAATCGCTTCGGTGAAATTGAGTCAATTGTTGAAGAGAAAGATGCCTCAGATATTCAACGCCAAATTAAAGAAATTAATACAGGTATTTATTGTGTTAGTGGTAAACACCTACATCAATGGCTCCCAGCAATTGAAAATAATAACAAGCAGAAAGAATATTACTTAACCGATATTGTCGCCTTTGCTTGTTGTGATAAAGTTAATATTCGTGCCGCACATCCAGCACATAACTTCGAGATTTTAGGCGTTAATACCCGTGCGCAATTGGCAGATCTTGAAAGAATGTGGCAAAAAGCGGTGGCAGAACGGGTGATGGCAAAAGGTGTGTCTTTAGCTGATCCTAATCGTTTTGATGTGAGAGGTTCTGTTGAGATTGGGGCGGATACATGGGTGGATATTAATGTATTGATCAAAGGTAATGTTGTTATTGGTGAAGACTGTGTGATCGGTGCGAATTGTATCTTAAAAGACTGTGTGATCGGTGATAATGTTAAAATAAAACCCAATACGATTATTGATGGCGCTGATATTAAAACCAATGCTGTTGTTGGACCTTTTGCGCGTATTCGTCCTGGAAGCATATTGTATGAAGGTGCGCATATTGGTAATTTTGTTGAGATTAAAAAGTCAACGATTGGCAAGGGTAGCAAAGCCAATCATTTAACATATATTGGCGATAGCACGGTAGGTTATAACTGCAATATTGGTGCTGGTGTGATTACCTGCAATTATGATGGAGCTAACAAGCATCAAACGATGATTGGCAATGACGTATTTGTTGGCTCTGATTGTCAGTTGATTGCCCCTGTGAGCATTGGTGATGGCGCAAATATTGCCGCAGGCTCAACGATTACCAAAGATGTGCCAGAAGGGAAACTCACGATTAATCGAATGAATAAGCAAACAGTTGTGCCAGGTTGGCAGCGCCCTGTTAAAAAGTAGCAAATATGACGCGAGAGCGTATTGCATATGCTCAACAAAGAAAGAAACTGTAAGGGCATATTGTATACGCCCAAAAAAATCAAGAAAGTAGGGGCGTATTGAATACGCCCAAAAAACAAAGAACCGTAGGGGCGTATTGCATACGCCCAATAGACAAAAAGCGAGAAAGTTATGTGTGGTATTGTTGGCGCGGTTTCAGAGCGCAATGTATTAGCGATTTTACTTGAGGGGCTAAAGCGCCTTGAATATCGTGGATATGATTCAGCGGGTGTGGCGTTATTAGATAATAAAGGCAAAATTGAGCGTATACGTGCTCTGGGTAAAGTTCAGATGCTTGCAGAGAAAGTGGCAAAAGATAGTGGCTTTAAAGGGTCTACTGGTATTGCACATACCCGTTGGGCAACGCATGGTGAGCCATCAGAGCAAAACGCGCATCCACATGTTAGCCAGTCAGGTAAAATTGCGATTGTACATAATGGTATTATTGAAAACTATATGTCCCTCAAAGAGCAACTCATTGCAGAGGGTGTGTCATTTCAATCACAAACAGATACTGAAGTGGTCGCGCATTTGCTGGAACACGATTGGAATACTAAACATGACTTTATTAGCAATGTTCAAGCAGTAATTAAAAAGCTCAAAGGCGCGTATGGTCTGGCAGTTATGCATGAGGATCATCCGCACAGTATCGTTGTGGTGCGTTCAGGCTCCCCTATTGTAATAGGCTTCGGCATTGGTGAGAATTTTATTTCTTCTGATACTTTGTCATTATTGCCTGTTACCAATCGTTTTGCGTATCTTGATGAGGGGGATATGGCACTTGTTACACGTGAAAAAGTAGAGGCGTACGATCAGTCAGGCATTAAAAAAGTCTTAGATATTAAAGAGCTGGATCAAGCCCAAGATGCTGCCGCTAAGGGTAAGTATAAGCATTATATGCAAAAAGAAATCTTTGAGCAGCCGCAAGTGATTGCCGATACATTTGCTAATTGTATTAGTGTGGATAATGAGATTATTATTGAGAAGTTTGGCTTGGAAGCCAAATCACTTTTTGCTGATGTTGAGCATGTTAAAATCGTAGCTTGTGGCACGAGTTTCCACGCCGGATTGGTCGCTAAATACTGGATAGAGGAATACGCACAAATTCCTGTTGATGTTGAGATTGCCAGTGAGTTTCGTTATCGCCAGAGTGTGGTGCCAAAAAATAGTTTATTTATCACGGTGTCGCAATCAGGGGAAACCGCAGATACCTTGGCAGCATTGCGTCAAGCCAAAGTGCTTGGATTTATGAAGACATTGAGTATTTGTAATATGCCTAATAGCTCAATGGTGCGTGAAGCTGATTTGGTGTTTATGACGCAAGCGGGTCTTGAAATGGGGGTCGCTTCAACCAAAGCATTTACCACACAGTTAGTTGGTTTTCTGCTTCTTGCAGTTGCCTTGGGTAAGTCACGAAAAGTATTAAGCTTAGAACTTGAAAGAAATATATTGTCATCACTCAAAAAAGCACCTGAAATTGCCAAAAATGTCTTGGCTTTAGATGCTGAGATTGAGCAGCTTTCTTATGACTTTGTTGAGAAACATCATACGTTGTTTTTAGGTCGTGGTGTGCAATATCCAGTGGCATTAGAAGGTGCACTTAAACTCAAAGAGATCTCTTATATTCATGCTGAGGCCTATCCTGCAGGTGAGCTTAAGCACGGTCCATTAGCTTTGGTGGATAAAGATATGCCAATTGTCGCAGTTGCCCCTAACGACACGTTACTTGAGAAACTTGAGAGTAATTTGCAGGAGGTGCAAGCACGAGGTGGTAAGCTCTATGTCTTTGTTGATCATGCGATTAGTCAATCACTACATATTGATTCTAAGCACACTTTTATTATTGAGAGTGTGCCAGAGGTTGTCTCACCGATTATTTTCACCATCCCATTGCAGCTTTTCTCTTATCACGTGGCAGTGCAAAAAGGCACGGATGTTGATCAGCCGCGCAATTTAGCAAAATCAGTAACGGTTGAGTAATGAATATTCTGGCAATTGATACCTCAAGCGCTTATTGTTCGATAGCGCTTTTTACAGAAGACAAGCAGTGCTTTAGCGTCACGCGTCATATTCCACGTAAGCATAATGAGCAGCTTTTACCAATGATTGATGAGTTAATCAAGCAATCAGGTATACACAAAAGAGAGATCAATTTACTTGCCTATGGCGTGGGACCTGGCAGTTTTGTCGGTGTGCGTTTAGCTGCAGCGGCTATTCAGGCAATGGCATTAACACTAGATTGTCCCGTGATTGGTTTCTCATCAATGCAGGCGATTGCAATAAGTGCTTACCATCGCTATAAGGCGGAGCATATAACTGTCATGCTTGATGCGCGAATGTCAGATGTTTATTTTGGACAATATATCTGGGATAAGGATTCGCAGATTATGAAAATCACTGAAGAAAAATGCCTTAAAGTTTCTGCATTTAATGATGAGATTGAAAATCAAAATTTAGGATTTGTTATTGGTGATGTGATCAATGGTGTGGATATTGAGCTTAATGCCATAGATTACTGCCCTGATGTCAGCTTGTTGCAAGAAGTGATTCTGTATAATTATCAACAGTCTAAAGTTGATCAGCAGTCTAAAACTATTGTCCAGCCTGTCTATTTGCAGGGCACTTCTCAATGGAAAAAGTTGTAAGTTTAGTCCTTAAGTTTGATATTGCTTTTATTGAGTTGAAAGCCTAACTGCTCTAGGTTTTGAATCTCAGGATCTGCCTTTAATGAGGTGTAAATTTCATCGATTTTTTGTGCCTTTTGTTGCTGGATTACTTGAGCTGGTGTCACCTGTGTCGCCACAGGAGGCGTTGCTGTTTCAACGGTATGATCAATTGGTGATATAACAGTAGCTGCTGAAGTAGCATCTGCTGTTGATTGCTTAGCTACTTGATCAGCAGGTGGCACTAATGTGGTATTAGCATTTGCTTTAGTTGGTGCTTGATCTTGATTTAAATGGCTAAAAGTAACCTTAATATTACGCCCTTGTTTAAGACTTAAGGCATCTTCAATTTTCTTAATCGCATTTGTCGTAATTAGTGCTTTGACTGAATCAGAAGTTTGTAACGTATAGATATTACCACTGTTATCAAGCAAGCTTGAGTTTAAGACAATTTGTAGTGTTGTGCCTTTAAGTCCAAGGCTTTGGCTTAGGTGGTACCAGTCAATTTTGCTATTTTTACTATTGTTAATTGCTGAATTAGTATCATTAACAGTCGTATCAGTCTTTGGTGCGGTGGTTATATTATTATCTGCTACTGTTTCAGCTTTTTCGATCGTCATATGCTTGCTGTCAGATGTAGGCTCTTCAGCAATCATTGGCTTGATTGGCTTATTAAACGTTTTGTCTTCTGTCACAAGGCTTGGTGTTACAGCTTTATCGGTAACAGACGCAATAATAGCGGGTTTATGCGCTTGACTAACAGAATGAGATTCACTTGGCGCTGCAAATACTTTTTTAAGTGTGCTTAGATCAGGCTTTTTGCTTAAGTTTGGTGCTGTCTTTGTATTTGTCAGAGATCCTGCGTTGTTTGTTGTTTGTGATGCGGGCAGCAAGTCCAGTGAAAAAGCGCACAAGCGTAATAATGCCATGCCTAAGCCACATTGGGCGTTTGGTGCCAGATGAAGATCTTCTTTGGCTTTGATTGTTAGCTGGTAATAAAGCTGCAATGTATCTTTACTGTAATGTTCTGATATGGTTTTAAGAATTTCATCTGAGCATGGAATGCTTGATAAATGCTGGGCATTAAAGCCAATAAGGCTTGCGTAATAAAAACATTCTGCCAGAGCGTTTAATACCGATTGTGGTGATTTACCCGCGAGAATAATGTCATCTGAAAAATTAATAATGGCGTTAGTATCTTCTTCTAATAATGCAATCACCAGTTTATCAATCATTTCCTTATCAACAATGCCAAGCATCGTTTGCACAGCATATGTTAGAATCTCACCTTTGCTATAAGCAATCGATTGATCGGTTAAACTCAGTGCATCACGCATACTGCCATCAGCAGCGTGAGCAATAATTTTTAATGCATTTTGCTCAAAGGCAATCGCTTCAAGCCCAAGGATTTCAACAAGTTTTTGCTCAATTTGCGTCTCACTTAAGTGCTTTAAGTTAAACTGTAAACAGCGCGATAAAATCGTGATAGGTAGTTTATGTGGATCAGTTGTTGCCAAGAGAAACTTAACATGCTCAGGTGGCTCTTCAAGGGTCTTAAGAAGTGCGTTAAAGCTGTGTTGCGATAACATATGCACTTCATCAATCAGATAAATCTTATATTTACCTTGGCTTGGCATATACTGGACGTTATCAAGAATATCGCGGGTATCTTCAACCTTAGTGCGTGAAGCAGCATCGATTTCAATCAAATCAACAAAACGACCTTGCTCAATCGCAACACAGTGCTCACATTGACCACAAGGGTGAGAGGATACACCATTTAAGCAGTTAACCGATTTTGCCAGAAGGCGTGCCAATGAGGTTTTACCAACGCCTCGAGTTCCTGTGAAAAGATAAGCGTGATGTAAACGATTTTGATCCAACGCATGGATTAAGCTATTTAAAACGTGTTGTTGACCAACGACTTCGGAGAAGTTTTTAGGGCGATATTTGCGGGCTAAAACTTGATAAGACATGTATGCACTTTGCTAACTCAAATTGCCAACTAGTATAACGATAACCTTGCCTAATGCACAGTGCGTTTGTTGGTTTTTATGCGTTGATTGATAGTTTTCTAGTGCCATGGTTTATAGAGAAAATTATCGGCATTTATTTCTTTTTTTAATCTTTGCTTGATATGTATTGAGGGGTATTTGCAGCTAACTTTATATGGGACTAGCTTAATTTTGTATTTAGCAAACCATTTCCTAACTGTACTTTCCTTGAAGCCCAATTGGTTTGCCAGTTCTTGATAACTTAACTGCGAAGCTTTGATCTTCTCAAGAGCTTCATTTACATCAACTTGATAAACGACCTTTATGCTGTCCGCAAAGCTTATAGTACTATATTGATTTGCCATAATCCTTCCTTATTTATATATAACTCTACCAATGAGTAGTTGGACAGTGACCACCAGCAAAGGAGCTAGAAAGGCAGTACTGACCCAGTGTGCTATCAAACGTCCATTGAGTATTGGAAAACCCATAAGGCGCGCTCCTAGTTTCTAGCTGACTGAAATATTCGGCAAGCTGATTGGGGGAGCCGTCATTAAAGATATCTTCCAATGCATTTTTAGTAGTCTCATCAGCAACGAGTTGATGAGCCCAAGCATCAAAATCATTTGCTGGATCGAAGGAACAAAGCATGGGAGCTGGACCCAAAATCAAATTGGGCGTTAACCATGTTAAATAACGATTGGTTAAAAGATTGCAGTTGTTTCCATTTCCATCCCTGAAATCATCTATTACAGTCTGTGGGGCACCAGAATTATCCAAAATTGCTACAATTTTATTTACACCATCCCTATATTCATCTCCTCCTCTAGGAGGACCAGAAAAAGCTCTATTTATTCGTTCAATTAAAACCGCCTTATCCAATACATGATGCCTCGTGGCTGGGACTCCAGCAGCACCGCCAGCCGTTGGATGACATCCGTTGATATTGCATGGAGTATATGTCCCTCCAAGAATGTTAGCTGGTCTGTTATTGTTTACACTCGCACGACAAGTTGCTGATAATATACTTACTGATACTATTGATAGTAAAATGGTAAAGATATATATTTTTCGATTAAGCATTGATACCTCGCTTTTTGTTAAAATTTGTGGGAAAGCCTAGGGGCTCAGAAAATATTGAAATTACAGTGTCAGCTAAAATAATACTTATTAAAGATCTGTTGGTAATTCCTCTAAGGCATATGAAATTTGTGTAGCAGCTAACTCAGCATCTATATCACTAAGTGGCCCAAAGTCTTTAATCAACTCTGTGTTCGAAGTGATATTGCACTTTCCAAATGTATCAGAGCATGGATCAATGTGGCTGACAGTCTTTAATCAGGTATAGGCTTCTAGTTGTATGATCATCGTATGCTTTCATCAGTTCAATGGCGTTTATAATTTTCTGCCTCCATTCAGCAAACTGATCATAAGTAGAATCTTTAGCATTTTGACATGTGATAATCAAAGGATCATTGAAATCTGCTAAATTATATGCAGCTCTTGATCGTGGTAATTCCTCACCTGTTAGATTGCTTCTAAGACCAATCTTATACTCACAAGCATTGTACATATCGAGATTGACAGACATGCCATTGCTATAAACAGCCCCTAAAACAAATGTAATAATTAATTTTTTTTAATCGCATAGTTTTACTCCATTAGATTTTAATGAGGAAATATTTTACATTTATGGCAGTTGTCTTTTTACTATAGAGTACACCAATGCAGGTGAAATAAAGTCTAAGTTAACAACCTGAGGAATGTTTTCTACACTGGCTAATAGCTGAGGATAATAGTAACCAAAACTAGCATTTACGGAGTTGGCAATATACTCGATATCTTTTCTTCCGAAAAAACTTCCAGTAAAAGTCCAACTTACTTGGAAGCCTAAATTTTTAGGTCGATTATAACTCATATTTTCCACTTGCTTATTAAACATGTCGTCAAAATTTTGAGTGTTAGCATACCCACCAAAAAGATTACCATAAACATCATCTTTAGGGTCATAGGTGGTGGGATCTGTAATTTTTTTCCCTAATGTAATATATTGATCTAATTTATAGTCGCTCACCAATTTAGCGTAGTCAGGCTCTACGATAACGAGGACTTTTCCTCGGACGTCACCTACTTTAAGTCCGCCCCAGATAGGATTTGTGACTTTAGCAAGCTTGCTTTTATATTTGCTGTTAAGTAGCTTTAAAAAAGCCTCCATTGAGTGTTTATCTGTGTGGCTAACTCTCAATACTACAAACTCTTTGTTGTAACTCGATACAAACTGAAATGTGTCTTTCAAAATATTTTCTACTGCTTCTCCTTGACATCCGATAACGCTTGATTTATGAAACGTCACTAATTTATTAGACTTGTTCGTTTCAATTTGCACATCAAAAATGCGGGAACCAGAGCGTAATTGATCACCAATATTATCACTCTGGGTGATAGTCCAACTTCGCTTGACTATCAAAGAGCAATTATGAGCTTCACTCATTCCTGCATCATGCGACCCTGGGAGGGTAATATTACTAATAAGCGTACTATCTTTAAGCTGAGACATCCACTTTGTCATCGATAGCTGTGTTGTCCTATCCATAATGCTCACATCAATATAACCATTTCCAGCGCGGATAAAGGCATCATAAAATAAATCTACACTTTTATCTTCACTATAAGTAGTTTTCTCAATATTTGCTCCTAATACAATATCCCCTATTTTTTCTTTAGTATCATTCTTTACAGTGATAACCGTACCCGCTTTATCCTCAACCGTGAAACACACTCCTTTTGCAGGAGCTAGTTCGATGTCAGCCCTTGTGCCTATAGCTGAAAATATCAATGTATTAGCACTTGTGTTATTAATGCAAAGGTTAGCGGGAGCCGCATAAGCGCCACTTGACATAAGCCCAAGAATTGAAATAGTCATTATTCTTTTGGTTAATGATTTTTTGTAAGACATTATTTTATCCTTTTATTGTTATAACTTTAAATAATAAATTTTCTGTAGTTAAATTTAGTACTTTAAGTTAATTATGGTTAAAAATTATTTATAAATGACCGAATTTACTCTTTCAGTAGATGAGTTTGCGTTATGATTTCAAGCTGTTATGAAATTATTTTTGATTTGTAATTTTTTTTGTAAATATAGAGCCTCTTACGATTAGGGTCTAAATTTAAACAATATTAGACTCTATAAATTTTGATTTATTCCTATATCCCACATGTGTTTCAATAAAAGCTTGAAGTTTAAAATTCTCCTCCACTTTATTATAAATGCGAATCACTCTCCCTGAGGTTTCATCAGCATAATCAATGACTATGGCAGGAGAGCACACCAAGTTAGTAATCAACAGTCTTTGATTACTATTTTTATGAAAATTATAGAATACTTGTTGATATAGCCAGCCAAAATCTTTATCACGTGGATCTATCCAATAGTCGTTATGATTTATGCGAATTTGAAGTTGCAAAAGATAATCTGTAAAGATCTCTTTAGCTCCAGCTTGTTGTGAATCATTAATTCGACTTAGGTGTAGTTTAGTGATTTGATAATGATTTTTTGTACTTACCGTTCTTCTCTTGGTGATAACGGGGATGATCCCTGATCGAATATTAATCCCATAAACCGAAATATTATACTGGTGATCATCCCCTGTTTCGACAACGGGCAGAAATAGCGGCATGCTGTGGGCATCAGTCAGTGCTTCTGGAAATGAAAATGGATAATTCTTGCCATTGATGCTCAGCGCATACTTTCCCTCTAGACTAATATCTGAGAGGTCAAATTTATAAAGCCCTGGTTTACCAATTCGCTCTTGCTTAACAGGCGTTAGATTCAGTGGTTGAACAGTGACCCCGTAAGAGATGAGCGAATTTGTTAATAATATAAATACAAAAAGATATTTAATCATCACAACTCCTTACTTCACCCACATATGGGGTGTTGGATAATTAATAATATATACATTTAACCCCATGAGAGTTTTTATCTGAGCATTTTCCTTTATCTTTGCCTGTAAATTCTAGAGCAATTGAATCACCAGTGATGAATTCATCATAAGAGATAGCTATTTTTTTGTTTGACTTGGAATCTTTAAGTGCATTGCCATTTACAAAAATACCATAATTGTAATTCAGTTCAGCAGCTAAAACTTCAAATTTACTCTTGCCAAATGGTGCTTCCTCCTCAAGAAGAACATCGCCTCTGTGATCTACAATTTCTACTGTGACCTTATTAGTTGCAGCATTGTAAAATTCTATATTGTTAGCTGCTGCAAGCTGTGAAAGTAGGATTAAGCTTCCTGCGATGATACTGTTGATTGTTTTTAACATTTTTAATTTCCTCTATTTTTAGATTTTATATTAAACTTCTCACTTCAAACCTATAGAGTTATAGGTTTGAGGCAAATATCACTACCAGACAAAAAATTAGAATGGTGACTGAGTATCAAAATAGATTCTCATAGGTGTGTTCATGACATTATCATATGCAGTTTTATCCGAGATAATATATTTTGATTCTTGAATTGCATTGTTAAAAAAAGTTGTTGTCAGTGGAGCGATAATGATTTCTGATGCTTCTTTAGAAATTGATTTATCTACTTCCGCTAATACGGGATAGGAGGAAACTGAGTATCCTTGAGCACAGCCAAACCAGTAATGGGTACCATTACTAAAAAGTGTATAGTTTTGGGCACAGAAATTAGCAAGCTGCTCATAGTTGGGTAAAATACTATTAGGAATGCCGCTTGCAGACTTATAAAAAACTACCTTTTTATTATTATCCAAAGATTCTATTACTAGTTTATATTTCGGCATTAGTCCAGTGGGGTCTTCAATAGCCTCAAATTTGACAGGTGATGCTTTAAGGTTTGCAGCAATATCTTGTGTGACATTACCATATCTTGCAGGCAGCTGGCGTAGAAAAACCTTCCCATTCTTATCGATTGCGAAAGAAATCTGATAATAAAATGGCTGTTGATCCTTGGCAAATAAATTGTAAATTTGATAAAAATTCAATGTGTCGATCTTCGATGAAATAAGATTCTTATAGGTTTCTGGCGGGGTTATATTATTACCATAAGGTATAAATGAACTCAAATAACCAGCCTCCCACACTCTACCTTTAGCAAAGTCTTTGATCCCATATAGATTAGTATCGCCTTGGTTGGATGTAACAGAGAAAATAGCGCCACTACCATTAAGCAGACCCTTTGCATTTAAGTCATCAAAAGCCTCGTAAAAGGCGGTATATTTAGGATTACTGCGTGTTGGTAGCGTCGTTAAATGGGTTTGCAAGTCTGTTATCAACCCCAATAGACCTTTTTTCCCAATATCCTGATCTTCACTTAATACTTTGAGGTCATAAGTTTTGCCTTTAAAGTTGATTTCGCCATTTTTGACTGTGCTTGAGCTCCCTGTTTGTGCAAAATAATTATTTAAATCGGTAAATAGGTTTTGCATTGCTTTATAAGGAGATTCACCGTCAACCAAGGCATTTTCATCGTTGATGTACTCATCATAACTCACAAAATAGTCTTTATTGTATTTAATGAAGGAAATAAGTTTAATATATTCTGCTGAAGTATCGCGCAATTTTTGAATGGCAAGCTCGCGTGCGCTTTGCGTTAAATCTTCCGGATCAACTGTCAGTTCTGTAAAATAGTATTCCCACGGGGTAACACTAAAGTCGATTGCAAGTTGTTCACCTTCAGGCAATGGATCGTCACTACTAGATAGGCTTCTACTGTCACTTTGCGCAAAATGTTGCGCCATATCTGATCTTAATAGATGAAGCTCCCTACGTTTATTCTTATCGATACTAAAGTAATCATAAAGCGTATCCTGATAAGTCTTTAGTAGCCCATCAAATTTTTCTGTGGGCAATGCTAAAATCTTAGCCTTTATCGCCCTAATTTCCTGACTGGACAAGGCAGGCGCTGGATTTTGTGCAAAATCAGTGTTGGATGAACTAAGTAGCACAGGTTTGGATTGTTCGGCAAAAAACTGCTCTAGTGAAGGTGCATTGTATAATTTTTTGGTCTGTGCTTGTGCTTTTTCAACGGTGTTTATCTTTGCTTTATACTCATCGCGTTGAGCTTCATAACGATCGAAATCTTCCCTAATAAATGCTGCTGGATCTTCAGGAATAAGTGCTGATATATCTAGTAGATAATTGAGCTTATCGCTATAGATACCCGTGAGTTTGTGGTGCTGACTAACATCATTATAATCATCTTGATATTTTTTGATGAAATTAGTATATCCGTTTGTTTGAAGTCTTTTTCAGGGATACCATCAGGGACATCTTTGTATTTTTCATACAGACTGCTCATTAGGTGATACAGGCGATCTTCATTAGCATAAGCATCCTCAATCATTGTTTTGAGGGTATTCGTTTTCTCCGTTTTCTCTTTTATTTTTTGAAGTGCATCCTGATCAAAATCAATTGCTTCAGGCAACGTAGCCGATTTAACCTCAATGTGTTCTATAGAGAAGGAGTTCTTAAAATACTCTGACGTGCCTTCGGTAATTTCTTGAATTTTTGTTTTAATATCAGTTTCTATACTAGCAAGAGCGCTGGGATCGCCAATAACACTGCCAAAGGTGCCAGTATTACTCGACATTTTATAGTCTGACCGTTTAATGGATGCAGCTTCAGCATGACCATATGACGCACTTACTGAACCCGAATTGATTAATCCATTATATTTATAAGATGCGCTTGCGGATAATGCCCAATCAGATTCCTTTTGATCAGTCGTTGCTGTTGCTTTTATTTGACCAAAGGCACCAGCGGCATAGGTCACGCCACTTACAAAATGAGTACCATATTTTTGCTTAAATTGTGCAATTAAGGCAGGCTTTAGTTCTGGCTTTGCTTGTGCGATTTGGTAAAGCGCATCCCGCAACCCTGGATTGGCAGTGAACATGGCTTCTCTAACATTTTCCCGAATAGTATCGTTAATGTTAACGATATCATCTACTAATGGGATGTTTAACTTATATTCCCTTGTGTATAAATAACCTTCATTGTAAGCTACGGATTGTTCACCTTGAAGAGATTTGCTATTTTGCTCAAATGCGCTTTGTAATTGCGCTTTATGAAAACCAATGCTTAAACCTGCACTTAAGCTGGCATTGTTTTGAACAGCACTCTTCTCTTCAAACGCTTTTTCCTGCAAATCAGTATAACTGGCGGTTTTCGTCATGACATTTGTCCATAATGGTGTAAATTCATCATCATCCTGAGAGTGCATGTAGGCAAGCTTCCCACTTTTTAAATCACTTCCTGATAGTATGGTGTTACTCTTAATATCATAAGCGGCACCAAGATGGATGTTTTTATAGACAATCGTACCACCTACTTTCTCTGTTTCCAAAGCAGCATAAAGTTCACCACCGCCAAACATTCCACTTAGTGCCATTGTAATCGGTATTGATTTACGTTTAAATTTCATTTTAAATATCCTGGTTTTAAATTGATAAAATAGTTATGCCTCTTAAATTAATTTAGCTTTCTAAACTCCACCAAGCATTGTCATAGTAGTAATATGACAATTGGTTTCCCGCTAATAGATCTACCTTATAGTTTGCAGGTATTTGAGTCAGCTGATCTACATTTATGATCTGGATGCCTAATTGTCCAGCTTGAAATTGAAGTTGATGGTTTGTAATCCTATTCAGAATAATTTGAGTTTGCTGATGAGTGCAGTTGTTATATTGTACTGCTTGTGGATTGTTAACCAATAGCTGATATTGAGAACCTCCATTATGGTTCAAACGACCATCTATTTCCGCGTCACAAGCATATGCACTGCTTATAGTTGCTCCAAGAGCGGATGCGGTTAAAATTTGCTTCAGCAATGAGAGTTTAGTCATTATATTCTCCAAAGTTATGTGTGGTTGGTGGTGGTTTGCTGAGCTAAAGTGCATCAGTAAGACAGATTATGGCAATTCAATGTTTGGATATTTTTTCCAATTTGTAAATATTTTGTAAAGATTTAGAATAACATGACAAAAACACTCTGTTTCTATAGAAAAAAAGGATGCTTTCATGTAAAGTCTTTTTTAAAAACATACATATATAATCTGAAGCTTACTAACTACATGAGTGCCATATTTATTTTAGATGATGACCAAGAATGTCTTGATTTGCTAAAAAGCTATTTTGAGCAGTTTTACTCCGTTGAGACTTTTTCTAAGCCAGAATTATTTTTGCAGCGATTTGCAAAGGAGGTTAGCAATTGTAGTCTGTTGCTTTTGGATCTAAATCTGAAATCCAACCTTATGGGAACCGATGTATACAAAAGCATCATAATGCAGAAGAAGATCCCCACAATCGTTATTTCAGCTCTACTTGACCCTATTGATAAAGTGATTTGTCTAGAACTTGGCATCAATGATTATGTCACTAAACCAATTCACATAAGAAAGCTTCATGCAAGAATAAAAAATCTGTTGAATTTATGTAATGAGAATCCCTTTAATCAGCATGAAAATAACAACGCTACCAAAGGTGAATACTGTAAGTATTTTTTCTCAGGTTGCGTGCTTGATGTGAGCAAAAAAATATTAGTGGGAAAATCAGGTGAAGTATTAGTCTTGACAAAAACATTGTACAATTTGCTGGTCATATTTCTAGAAAACCCTAAAAAAGTAGTTTCGCGTGAAGTCTTACTCAAAAGACTTGGCAAAGACTACGATATTTGCGATCGATCAATAGATGTACAAGTTAGTAATTTGCGTAAAAAAATGACTAAGTTTATAAAAGATGAAATCATTCAGACAAGGCATGGCATGGGTTATTGCTTTGACACGGATGTCATAAAGGAATGATATGCTTTACGCACTAAAACATGCAATCAAAACGCCCATTCTTAGTATTACATTAGGAGTTATTGTGATTGCCATTATTATTCAATCGACCCTAGGTATTTATTTTCTTACTGAGTATTTACCTTCGGAACAAAATAAAAAGCAAATTGCAGAATTAGCAGAAAGAGTCAAACGATTCGGGCAAAATTTATCATCTGAGCAAGATTTTATTGATCATGTGGAAATACTGCAAAAAAATAACATTCGCGTTGGGGATTATAGCCTAAAGATAAGCCTGACAAAAGAGAGTTTATGTGAAGATGATGGTGGATTTAATAATGTAGTACTTGCCTTGGATAATGAAAAATGTTTCTTTTTCCAATACAATAAAAATATTGGTGCAACCTTTCTCTTTAGCAAAGACTCGCCAGTTAATGTGACCATATGGCTGCCGCTTATATCTTTGCTGTTTATACTCGCATTGATATTGATCTATATCTTTGTGATATACAGAAGTTATTTCTATAGTATTTTTTATGCCAGCTATCTATACCGCTATAGTAATAACTTTGAGAATAAGCAACTACTTCAGCTAAATGGCAGTCATAACAAATTTTTATCCTACTTAAACCGAAAAGTTATATCTTCAACGACAAACATTGAATCAATTATTAAGTCGCGCTCGAAATTACTATCAAGCACTTTGCATGACATACAAGGACCACTAAATCGAGTTCGCTTAAGGATGGAGATCGAAAAAGGAGAGGTTAGTATAAAAGATGAAAAAGATTTTAATGAAATCAAACAAATATGCTCAGCATTAATTTTATATGGGAAAACCGATTGGTTGACCACTGAAAATAATCAGTCTTTTAATTTGATCAGTTTACTGATGGAAGTTGAAAAAGACTATTTGTCTGTTGATTGCAATATCACATTCCATTTTATCGGGAAACGAATACAAATATATGGCAAACAAAATGCGCTAAAAAGAGCCTTTAATAATTTGATTGACAATGCCTTTAGTCATGGAGATACAGTGCAACTTAATTTAATGACGGTCCAGAATAAAGCATTACTTACGATTATTGACAACGGTCCTGGAATAGATACAAAATTAAAAGATGTGATTTTTCAATATGGGGTTTCGATGAAAGGTTCATCTGGTTTGGGGTTGGCGATTGTTAAAGAAATCATAGACTATCACAAAGGTGATATAAAAATACTGAATATAGAAAAAGGATTAAAAATTGAGATCACACTCCCAATTTAAAGCGTATATTTTGTCGATGTTATGTCTTGGAATATTTTTATTGCTATCGCTTATAGTGGTAATTGATGACTTCCATGTTATATTTTTTAATCTTAGCTTTGAAATTATCCCAGTAGATATAAAAACGCAAAACATTATCGCGGTTTCACCTTACTTTGATTTGTTCAGTTTAATTATCTTTCCACTGAGTTTGCTTTTCATCATTGCCATAGGATTTTTATACGACTATGTAGGGTATTGGAAATTGCTTTTACTTATTGCAATTATCTTGATGCTCTCTACCTATTTAGCGGAAAGTTTAGCGCTCATGATTATTTCTATGCCATTAATTCGTGCAGTATTCATCTTGACACTGGCAAAAATAATCACCTTAAACAAAAATTTAAAATCAAGAGTAACGTTTCTTTCATTATGTTGCGGCATTTATACCTTTGCCTATACAAAAACATGGGAGTTTTTTCTTTCTAAATCGCTGCTGCATTTCCTGAGTAGTCAAAACTTTATTCGTTTCTTTGATACATTGATATTATCCATTTTAATATGTTCAATTTTAGCGTTTATTATCGCAATGAAAAAGTTTCCTCTTAAGTTCTTTTTCATCAAGAACTTACCGTTGAAATTTTTTATATCTTGTTTAAGGATGGAGAAAATTAGCTTTTACAAAAGTGATCTCATAATGATTGCTTTATTTTTTATTATCATCGATGTGGCAAGATACGCATTCACACATGTAGTTATGAAAAATACGTTTAATTTTGATATAAATTTATGGTTAATTTTGTTTATGGAAATGCTATATCTATCTGTTTTACATTTTTGGTTTAAGACTAAGGTTGGAAATCACTTAAGGACTAAACTAATCAAAATGTATCTGCTTGTTGGCTGTTTTTTATTTGCGACTACGCTTTTTACTTATATGCTTGACATGCAGAAAATAATTATTCAAATAATATACTATTTGATATCCCCAGCGCTCATCATCATATTTACACCCTTTATTGCCTATATTGTTTTAAATGCAGTAAATGAGAAAACGCAAAAACATGTGGGATTTTGTATTGCTATTTCATTTGCGTTGATCGTCATTATTTGGCGTTTATGTTTTTTTATTGCGCACTACTTGGCGCAAGCTATTTCACTATTTAGTTGAGCATGATTTGTTAGTTTTTATACTGTACATTTTCGTTAAATTCTTGGATCATAGACAGCGTAAATACTAAAGATAATAAAAAGGGTTACTGTGAGGTTTGTAGATGAGGCCGTAATTACCGTGCATGCGGGTAAGGGTGGCAATGGTTGTGTGAGTTTTCGACGTGAGAAATATGTCCCTAAAGGCGGACCTGATGGCGGTGATGGCGGTCATGGTGGAAGTGTGTTTATGTTGGCAGATGAGAATGTTAACACTTTGATTGACTATCGTTATCAGCGTAATTACCAAGCGCAAAGTGGCAAACCTGGTGAAGGCAAGAAGTGTGCGGGCAAAAAGGGTGAGGATTTATACCTTATCGTTCCCGTTGGTACGATTGCTTATGAAGCAACCACTAATCAAAAAGTCGGTGAAGTGCTTAAAAATGGTGATACGTTGAAATTGGCACAAGGTGGACGACGTGGTATTGGTAACGTTCATTTCAAAAGTAGTACCAACCAAGCACCAAGACAATTTACCTATGGTGAAGAGGGGGAGTCTTTTGAGATTCGTCTAGAGCTTAAGCTATTAGCTGATGTCGGTTTACTAGGTTTGCCCAATGCGGGTAAATCAACGTTAATTCGAGCGGTTTCCGCGGCAACACCGAAGGTCGCTGATTATCCATTTACCACGATGTATCCTAATTTAGGCGTTGTTCGTGTTGGGCAATATGAAAGCTTTGTTATTGCAGATATTCCTGGGGTTATCGAAGGTGCTGCAGAAGGCGCAGGACTAGGTTTGAAGTTTTTGAAGCATTTAACACGTACCAAATGTGTGTTGCATATGGTGGATGTGTTACCGGTTGATGGTTCAGATCCAATTGAAAATTATCACAAAGTTGAGAATGAGCTTAAAAAGTACAGTGAAGCACTTTATAAAAAACCACGTTGGTTAGTGCTCAATAAAATTGATCAATTGCCTCAGAATGAAGTTGATGACATTTGTGAGCATATTTTGCAAGGTATTGGTTGGAATAAAAATGAGCCTTACTTCTTTATTTCCGGGATGAGTGGGCAGAATACCGAAAAAATGTTGCAAAAAATTATGACAATGCTAACGTCAAAGGACTCTTGGAAATAGATCCTATCAAAAGAGCTTATGTGATAAAAAAAATTAAAAAAATAGTCGCATTAACTACGGCAGTTCTCGTATTATCAGGCTGTAGTGCAATTAATCAATTCTTTAATGGTCAACAGCAAAGCGCGCCAGTAACCAATATTCCAACACAGCAAACCTATTACACGGTGCAAATTAGTGATTCATTGTATGATATATCCCGTCGCTTTAATGTCACTGAAAGAACACTTATCTTATGGAATAAGCTTAAATCGCCTTATGTGCTCACACCTGGATCAACGATTCGTGTCGGACCTTTGCCAGGTGAGAAAATTCGGCGTGATGGGCAAATGTATACCTATCAAGGTGGTGTGTTAGTGCCAGTGGGCACAAATAATCCAGTGGCGAATACGAGTTCAATAGGAACAGGCTCTAAAGTGTCGGCTGTATCGGAGACGACCAGTGTTTCTAATCAGCATGCAAGTAATATCCCCGTTATTGACCCTAATGCAGCACCTGTAGCACAAAGCCAAAGTGCGCAGTCAGCACCAGTGGTAGCAACAGCGCAAGATAAAGTGATTAATCAAGATAAAGAGCTAGATATGCATGATTTAGCGCAAAACGATGATAATGTGGGTGTTGTGACACATCGTATTGCGAAAAGTAAAACAGGGTTTTATATCGTGCAATCAGGTGACTCGCTGCTTGAGATTGCGGTTGCTAATGACGTGAGTTTATCTGATATTCAGGCATGGAATGATATTAAAGAGCCAAGTATGATTTATGTTGGTGAGAAATTGCGTGTCACTGCACCTGAGCAACATTCATCGGCTGAGCCAAAAGCGGTGATAGTCAAAAATGCAGTGCATGAACCAGTACCAAAAGCCAAACTAGCTAAGGCTGCAACAGTTGATGTGAATAAGGAAAATAAAGCAACTGAACCAAAGGCTGCTAAATCCCCAGTAGCGACTATGGCAACACCTGTAACAGCCGAAAAAACCAAAACAAAACCAACCACTGCTAAAGCGTCACTACCAAGTGGTAAAACGGTTGCCGGTATTTCATGGCAGTGGCCATTAAAAGAGTCCGCTAAATTTGATAAAGATGGCATTGATCAACAGCGTGAGATCGATGTACCTCAAGGCACGGAAGTTTATGCCGCAGCCACAGGTAGTGTGCTATATGCTGGTGTTGGCATGGGCGGCTATGGTCAGATGGTGATTGTCAGTCACAAAGATGGCTATATCTCAGCGTATAATAATTTAAGTAGTATTAACGTTAAAGAGTCGCAAGATGTGACACAAGGTGCGCTTCTGGGTGCGGTTGGTAAATTTAATGGTGCCAGTGCATTAGGCTTTGAAATTCGTCAGAATGGAAATGTTGAGAAATTATCGCAATTTTATGCGTTTTAATTACCCCTCACCCGTGCAGCATAAGCTGCACGACCTCTCCCCCGGCGGGAGAGGTAATGGTCAATACGTAGGGGGTATCGCATACGCCCGATGAATATAGTCATTACGCAGGGGCATATTGCATAAAACTGATGAACATATGCATTTTAATTGCCCCTCACCCGTGCGACTTAAGCCGCACGACCTCTCCCGCCAGGGGAGAGGTAATAGTAGATGCGCAGGGGGGTATCGCATATGCCCGATGAATATATGCATTATGTAGGGGCGTATTGCATACGCCCAATCAACAAACAATTAATAAGCACAAGGAGTCAAGTGAATGAATACACGCAAAGAAACCGATAGTATAGGCGAGATTGAGGTTGATAATAGTAAATACTGGGGTGCGCAAACCGAGCGCTCTTTGGTTCACTTCTCGATTGGTCAGGAGCGTATCCCACATGAAGTCATTAAGGCGATTGCTATTTTAAAAAAGTCTGCCGCAATGGCGAATTGTGATTTGGGTATTTTGCCAGAGGAGAAAAAAGCACTGATTACTCAAGTTGCTGATGAGATTATTGACGGTAAACACGAAGATCAATTTCCTTTACATGTTTGGATGACAGGGAGTGGCACGCAATCAAATATGAATGTTAATGAGGTGATTTCTAATCGTGCGATTGAGATTGCTGGTGGAAAGCTTGGCAGCAAAACACCTATTCATCCTAATGATCATGTCAATATGTCGCAGTCCTCCAATGATACATTTCCAACGGCGATGTATATCTCAGCAGCAGTAGCTGTTAAGAAGACATTGATTCCTGCTGCTAAACTTATGCATAAAGAACTCACAAAAAAAGTTAAGAAATGGGATAAGGTCGTTAAAATTGGACGCACCCATATGCAAGATGCCGTGCCATTAACCTTGGGTCAGGAATTCTCAGGCTACGCTGAGATGTTGGCACAAAATATTGCTCGTTTAGAGTATTCACTTATCGATGTTTATCAATTAGCGATTGGAGGCACTGCCGTGGGTACGGGCTTAAATGCACCCAAAGGCTTTGCTGAAAAAGCGTGTAAATATATAGCTAAAATTACCGAGTTGCCATTTGTCTCAGCACCTAATAAATTTGCCGTACAAGGCTCGCATGATGCATTGGTTGCATTGATGGGGCAGATCAAAGTGTTGGCAAATTCATTATTTAAAATAGCTAATGATATTCGTCTTTTAAGCTGTGGACCGCGAGCAGGGTTTCATGAGCTTTTAATACCCTCAAATGAACCAGGGTCATCCATTATGCCAGGCAAGGTCAATCCAACACAGTGCGAGGCGATGACCATGGCATGTGCGCAAGTTTTTGGACTAGATGTTGCCGTAACCATCGGTGGTAGTGCGGGCTATTTAGAGATGAATGTTTATAAACCAATGATGATTTATAATATTTTGCAATCAATCAATATTTTATCTGATAGCATGCTTAACTTTAGTCATTATTTACTTGAAGGGACTAAGCCTAATAAGAAAAAGATCGATGAGTATTTGCGCAATTCCTTAATGCTAGTAACGGCATTAAGTCCGGTGATTGGCTATGATAAGGCATCACAATTAGCGCATTATGCTGATGAGCATGACACGTCATTAAGTGAAGCGAATAAAGCGTTGAAGTTTTTATCACAACAAGAATTTGATCAAGTTGTTGATCCGTATAAGATGGTGTAAGCAATGGCAGAAAAAGAGCAGATGGCAATTGAATTTGTAAAGCCTAAGCATTATTTGTTAGCCGATTTATTGGCTGCAGTGACGGCAGAAAACAAGCATGAGGAGATTGGACTTTAATAAAAGTGATATATCTGTGGATTAGAAAGTGAATATAAAATAGTAGGAGATTATTATGAGTGAAATTTGGAATATCAAAATACAAGTACTGGATTCATACAAAAAGTGTGAAGTCAAAAGTACGATGACGTTAGAAGAATTATGCCCATTTATATTGAAAATATTTAAATTTGATAATGACCATCTGCATGAATTCTACATGGGGAAGCGAACGAGTAGACCTTATGGTGACAATGTTATCAAATTTAAAAGTCATCAAGAAAGTGAAATTACATTGGATCATTTATTTCCAAATGATGAGCAGCTTAATTTATTTCTGCACTTTGATTTTGGTGACAGCTGGATATTTCGTGTAATGAAATACAAAAAAGACGCAACCTATAATAGTCGAGCTAAATATCCAAGAGTAGTAAGTTCAGTAGGTGAGAACCCAATGCAGTATCCAGAGTATGAAGATGATGTCTATTAGACTGCGCTTAAATCATGTTTAATTATGATATTCTCATGTATGCCAGAAAAAATGATTCAATTATTTTAAAATCACACTGTTTTAAATGTTGTGTACTTATCTTGTGGTTTATTCTTGTTTTATTACCGCTACAATCACTGTATGCCAATACAACTAAAGTCTTTACAGTAGTCTCACTGTCACCCAATACTACAGCAATTATTCATGATGTGATTGAACAAGCAACAAAAGAGAACGCCAAGGCTGAGATTAATACCAAGCTTATCGGCAGTATTTATTATTCTGGACAGCCTAAATACTACGAAAACTATCAAAATATAGGGGCATTCCAAGCGCTTAATGTTGAGAAAATTATCAGCTTATCACCTGATTTAGTGATTACGTGGACTGGGCAAACGCAACCGCAAGTGATTGCCTTGCTCGAACGTTTTGGCATAAAAGTGGCAGTTTTTAATGCCGAGGACATTAAATCATTAGCAACGTCATTTGCCGATATTGGTGCGAGTATTCAATTGAAAAATGCAGGGACTGCATTACAACAAAGCTTTGTAACACAACTTCAGACAATCATTAAACACAACGCAACACCTGTTGTTAAGCGCCATAAACCAAGGGTGTTGCTGCAATTATCGACGCAACCGATTTTTGTCGCTGGAGGTAGCGGGATTTTAAATGATATTGTCACGCAATGCGGAGGTGTGAATGTATTTAAAGATATCGATAACGTGAGTTTTCAAACAAATATCAATGCGATTGTTGAGCGCAATCCTAATGTAATTATCATGTTATCGAATATCACTAAATGGTTCATTGACCAAACATCGATGTGGCAGCGTTGGCAAGATTTATTAGCTGTAAAAAATAAACACGTTTTTCAGCTATCATCTGATGGAATTTCGCAGTTTTCTCCACAAATATTGACGGGTGTAAAAAATATCTGTGATATATTAAGCGCCGCAGATTAGTTTACTGAAGTTACGCACTATAGAAAAAACTATGATTTTATAAACACCCCGTCAGCCTACGGCTGCCACCCTCTTGCAAAGAGGGGAATGGGGCGATGGTGATTTTAATTCCCCTCTTTGCAAGAGGGGTGCCAAGCTTGCGAGGCGGGGTGTTGAAATAGTAAGAGTTCGTAACTTCAGCTACTTTACTATTATTCTGCAAGAAAATAACAGGAGGATGATTTATGTTACATAGTGCTTTTTTTGGGGAATTGCTTGGCTGCCTTGTGTTGATACTGTTAGGTGGAGGCGTTGTTGCTGGTGTTTTATTAAAACAATCCAAAGCAGAAAATAGTGGTTGGATGGTAATTACCGCAGGTTGGGGATTTGCGGTGATGATGGCAGTGTTTGTCGCCCAAGCCGCAGGCTCGCCACAAGCTGATATTAATCCCGCGGTCACCTTAGCTAAATACTTATTGGGAGGAGTTTATCACTCATTTGGCGAAGTTTTATTATTATGGATTGCACAAGTGATTGGCTGTTTTTTAGGAGCAGTCCTCGTGTGGCTTTCCTATTACCCACATTGGCAATATACCGATAATGCGCACTTTAAGTTAATGGTGTTTTCAACCTATCCGGCAATGCGTCATAAGGGCAGCAATTTTGTGACAGAACTTATAGCAACAACCTTGTTAATTGTATTTGTCGGTGCTTTAATTAGCTATGGTAATCAATTACCCTTTGCTAACGGTTCTTTACCTTATGTCTTTGGTTTTGCCATTTGGGGGATTGGTTTATCTTTGGGCGGTCCTACAGGTTATGCAATTAATCCCGCACGTGATTTGGGACCAAGAATTGCACATGCTTTATTACCTATTAAAGGTAAAGGTTCAAGTGATTGGAGCTATGCGTGGGTACCGATATTGGCCCCCTTGGCAGGAGCCGTTCTTGGATTTGTGTTGATTCGGGTTTTTATGTTTTAAATCACCAATCCAGCAATCAACGCTGATAAAAAGCTCACCATGGTGGCACCAAAGACTAAGCGCCAGCCGTGGCGTGACACAAATTTAGCGCGCTCGCCATTTAAGGCAGCAACGGAGCCAACGATAATACCAATTGAGCCAAAGTTAGCAAAGGACACTAAGAAAATGGAGATGATTGCAACACTGTGCGTTGAGAAATGTGTCAATTGATCTTTTAATGACAACATCGCAACAAACTCGTTAGAAACAAGCTTAGTTGCCATAATGCCACCGGCTTGAACGATCTCATTGACTGGAATGCCAAGAAGCCAAGCAATAGGTGAGAACACATAACCTAATAAGGTTTGAAAGCTAATACCAAAGATGCCGTTAAAGATACCATTTAACATTGCTAGCAATGCGATAAAGCCAATTAGCATCGCGCCAACGATAATCGCTACTTTAAAACCATCAAGAATATACTCGCTAAGCATTTCAAAGAAAGCTTGCTTTTTATCAGCATGCAAGCTCATATCTTCAAAGCTTTGCTCTTTGGAGTAGTCATATGGGTTTAAAATATGCAAAACAATAAAGGTGCTTAGCATATTTAAAATCAAAGCAGCAATGATGTATTTAGAATCTAAAATCTGCATATATGAGCCAACTATACCTAGAGACACTGTTGACATTGCTGTGGCTGCCATTGTGTACATTCTGCGCTCTGAAATTTCAGATAGAATATTCTTATAAGCAATAAAGTTTTCAGACTGTCCCAAGATCAGTGAACTTAAGGCATTGAAAGATTCAAGTTTGCCCATGCCGTTGATTTTGGACAAAAGCCAACCGCCACCACGGATAATAAGTGGTAAGACTTTAAGATATTGCAAGATACCAATTAAAGCTGATACCAAAACAATTGGCATTAATACATTAAAGAAAAAGACGAAGTTCTCAGGTACGACTGAGCCAAAGACAAACTTGGTTCCTTCCATCGCATATTGCATGACATAATCAAACCCACTTGAAATGACGCTGATAATGTCAGCGCCAACAGCTGATTTTAATAAGAAATAAGCGACGATAATCTCGATGATAATCAGCTGAATAATAAAACGTGCTTTAATATTTTTACGATTCATGCTCGTGAGATATAGGATCACAGCAAGAATGATCAATGCGAGTAAAAAATGCAAAATTTTTAGCATTGTGTGGTAACTCCCTCGTTAGTTGAATTTAGGCAAACGGGCGCATCTTAATACTTTTGGATTAAAATGTCATGTAATTTAGGAATTTCAAATTGAAGCAATTGACCAACTAGGGCAAACCATTTACCATTGTCTATCATTTTGTTTTATAGATAATAACTGTTTCATGTATATCACACTTTTTATAAAAAAAGATTGCCCGTATTCGCATAGCGCACGCATTGCCTTGGAAGAAAAACGTATGAGTTTCAAGGTGGTTGAGTTAGATGAAATCATTGATAAAGAAATGATTTTAGAATTAAACCCTGAAGGAACGTTACCGATTTTAAAAGAGCGTGACTATGTCATCTATGATCCTGAGGTGGTGATGCTTTATATTGATGAGCGTTATCCGGCACCTTCACTGCTGCCAAACTATCCGGTTGAGCGCGCGCGTACGCGCTTGGCAATGACACGAATTGATCGCGAGTGGTATTCATTGCTTAACTTTATTCTGTGCGGTACGGATCAGAAAAAAGTTGAAGAAGCTAAAGTGGCATTGGTTGATAGCTTTAGAGCTATTGAACCGATTTTTTCAGAGAATGAATTTTTCATGTCAGATTCAATGACGTTGGCAGATTGCTCATTGGCGGCATTGTTGCATGCTTTGCCTTTGCAAGGTATTCCGCTTGATGAGTCATTAGGGGATATTACCAAATATGCTGAGCGTATTTTCGCGCGCGAGTCATTTCAACGCACCTTGCCAAAACAGGTTAAGAAAGTTTATCGTCGTCACTAGGAGTTCATCGTATGTGGGCAGATCATGCCATTAATTATTTATTTTTCGTGCTTGAGGCGGCAACGATTGTTATTGCTATAGTTATTGCCTTTGGGTTTATCTTGGCTTTATCACTAAAGGGTAAAGCGAGTAACAAAAAAGGGCAGTTGGTTGTTAAATCATTAAATGAAGCTTATCAACAACGCCAAGAGCAGTTAGCGCATGAAGTGCTAAATAAATCAGCATTTAAAAAAATGCATAAGGCAAACCAAGAGAAGCTAAAGCTTGCACATAAAGCGCAACATGATGATTTGAGTAATGTGTTTGTCATTGATTTTAAAGGTGATATCAAAGCCTCACAAAGTGAAGCCTTAGCAGAAGAAGTCAATGCTATTTTGCAGATTGCCAATAAAAATGATGAAGTCGTTATCCGCTTAGAAAGCCCAGGCGGGGCGGTTAATGGTTACGGTTTAGCTGCCGCACAATTAGCGCGCATTAAAGAGGCTAATCTTAAGTTAACAGCGGTGATTGATCAGGTTGCCGCCAGTGGCGGCTATATGATGGCATCAGTTGCTGATACGATTATCGCCTCACCTTTTGCCATTGTTGGCTCGATTGGTGTCGTGGCGCAATTGCCAAATATCCATCGGCTGCTAACAGATAAGGGAGTTGATGTTGAGCTACACACTGCAGGCAAATATAAGCGCACTTTGACAATGTTGGGTGAGAATACCGATGAGGGACGTGAAAAATTTAAAGAAGAGCTTGAGGTGGTGCATAAGCTTTTTAAAGAGCATATTGCTCACTTCAGACCGAACTTAGATATTGAGAAAGTGGCAACGGGTGAGTACTGGTTTGGACAATCTGCCCTTGAATTAAATTTAGTTGATGCGCTTAAAACTAGTGATGCCTATTTGTTGGATAAATACCAATCAGGATCATTAAAGTTATTCCATATCGAATATAAAACAAAAAAATCAAAACTCTCGAGTATGTGTCACAGTGCATTGAAAGTCTTTCAACGCGTTGGACCATGAGTGTCAATAGATGTCTGATATTGATATAAGTATTTTTCATGCTGATTTTATTGAGCAGATCAAAGCATCACTAGCGCAAAATCGTTTAGCACACGGGATTTTATTAAATAATATTGATCATTTGCCACTTGAGCCGTTACTGATTAAACTCACGACTGTTTTATTAGAGCATGATATCGTAGATGATCTGGCGACAGCCGCTGATGTTTTTTATCTGAAATCAGATGATGGGCAAATCAAAATTGATCAAATCAAAAATCTATTAGAAGGTATCTATCTAACAAGTCATGGTGCTAAAGCTAAGGTGATTGTCCTCTGCCCACTGGAAGCCTTAAATACATCTGCTGCTAATGCGCTATTAAAGAGCTTAGAGGAGCCGCCAGAGAATACTTATTTTCTGATGACAACCAATCAATTACAGTGGATCATGCCCACATTGCGCTCGCGTGTTCAAGTATTTGATCTGGCGTTAACATTAGAACAAAAAAAAGCATATTTAGCGCAAAAATATCAAATGAATGATGAGGATATTGCCAAAGCATTAGCGATTAGTAAAGCGGATCTGCAGGTGATTGATCGGATTAAGACAGATAAGAGTTTCTGGCAACTACGCAAAGAGCTGATGCAAGTCATTCAAGGACAGTTGTCGCCCTTGGCATTAAGCATTGATATCAATGCCTATTATCAGGATGCTATTTATTGGTTAACCAGTTTGCTGATCGATGCTTATTATTATCGTTTGGGTTTATCACAAACCATGCCAACACAAGAGCAAAAGGCGTTGTTAGAGGGATTGATTAAACGCTATGATCATATTGCTTTATATGGTTTTTATCAGCGGCTATTAAAGCTCAAAGCCTATGAAGGTAAGCATTATAACGTCAATAAGCAGTTAGCTATTGAGAGTTTTTTGATAGAGTTGAGTGCTTGATTTTAACTGGAGTTATGCACTTTAGAAAATAGAAAAAAACTATGATTTTATAAACACCCCGTCAGCCTACGGCTGCCACCCCTCTTGCAAAGAGGGGAATTGGGCAATGGTGATTTTAATTCCCCTCTTTGCAAGAGGGTGCCGAGCTTGCGAGGCGGGGTGTTGAAATAGTAAGAGTTCATAACGCTAGATTTTTAGAGCAATTATTTTTTATGATCAATATGCTTGGCAAGAAAAATTCCTTGACCAATAACAAATACAAAAGTAATCCCAAGCATGCCAAAGAGCTTAAAGTCTACCCAAATATCTGTTGAGAAATTATAAGCAACAATAAGATTAATCGCGCCTAAAAATAAAAAAAACACACCCCAGATATTATTAAGGCGTTTCCAAATTTTTTGTGGCAGTTCAATGCTTTCTTCCATCAGGCGTTGAATAATCGGCTTTTGCATTAAATAGGTTGAAAAGATAAAAATTACACCAAATAACCAATTGACAATCGTTACCTTCCATTTGATCAATGCTTCATCATGGAAGTAAACGGTGGCACCTCCCAAGATTAACACCAAGACAAAAGTCACAACATGCATCATTGACACTTTGCGATAGCGGATAATTTCATAAGTTAACTGAATTGCTGTGGCGATGATGAGTGCCACTGTCGCAGTATAGATGTCATACATTTTATAGACGACAAAAAAAATGATAATAGGGAAAAAGTCAAAAAGCAGTTTCTTCATGTTCTCTCCAGAGAGGGTTAGTGGTACACTTAGCACAAATTTTCCCGACCAGTATAAAGTAAGAAGCTGCTATGAGCCAATACATTGAAATAAATCCTTACTCATCGAATAAGGCTGTCTTAGCAGAAATTGTTAATGCCTTAAATGATGGCAAGGTGATTGCCTATCCGACAGACTCAGGCTATGCCTTGGGATGCAAGATGGGCTTGAAAAAACCATTGCAGCAAATAAAGAAAATTCGTGACTTGAATGATAAGCATAATTTCACAATTATTTGCCGTGACTTATCTGAGATCGCGCAATATGCCAAGGTCGATAATAGTGTTTATCGTCTGCTCAAAAGAGCAACACCAGGTGGCTACACCTTTATTTTGCAGGCAACGAGTAAAGTGCCGGGGTTGATGTTAAACAAAAGCAAAAAAACCGTTGGCATTCGTGTGCCGGATCATCCAGTACCTTTGATGTTAAGTGGGGCACTAGGCGAACCGCTGTTAAGTACCACCTTTATCTTGCCAGATCAGGATAATGCGCTTGTGTATAGTGAAGACTTTGCTAATGAGCCCTGTGCGCAGATGATTGATTATATTCTAGAGTCGGATTATTGTGGTTATGAGCCAACAACGGTTGTGGATATGACCGAAGTCCCTGTGGAAATATTGCGCGTTGGCAGTGGTGATATCAGTATATTTGAATAATTTAGGAAGAAAATGCAGGATCAATATTACAGTATTATTAATGAACAGTTATTACAGCCGTTTGATTTAAGTTTGGAAAAATTAAAAAGCTTACTGAGCTTATTAAGCCAAAAGCGAATTGATTTCGGTGATTTGTATCTACAAAAGATAATCTCTGAGAGTTGGATGCTCGATGATGGCGTTGTTAAACATGGCAGCTTTGGTATTGAGCAAGGCATTGGTGTGAGAGCCGTATTTGATGGCGAGACAGGCTTTGCTTATGCCGATGATTTGCATCTGAACACCATTGGGAAACTCATTAAAACAGCACTTTACCTATTAAAAGATAGCGCTAATCCCTATAAGGTTGAAAAACTTAACTCACCACACATTATTCGCCATTATCCAGCATTGTCCCCATTGGATAGTATGCCTGCGGAAGATAAAATTGCACTGCTTCATCAAATTAATGCTTATGCTAAATCATTAGACAGCAATATCGAGCAAGTCACGGTTTCCATTGCCTCGAATATGGAAATGGTATTGATCTTAAATACCGATGGTTTGTGTGTGATGGATGTAAGACCGTTGGTGCGCATGAATGTCAGTTTAATTATGGTTGCTGATGCTAAGGAAGATCAAAAACGTGAAAGCTTTTCAGCCGGTGGCGGTGGGCGCTATGACTATCATTATTTCACTGAGCATAATCTATGGAAGTCTTATGTTGATGAGGCATATAAGGGCGCTAAAACTAATCTTCAGGCAAAGCCCGCTCCTAGTGGCAAAATGCCAGTGGTGCTTGGATCAGGTTGGCCTGCGGTACTTTTGCATGAAGCGGTAGGGCATGGTTTAGAGGGTGATTTCAATCGCAAAAAAAGCTCACATTTCTCAGGAAAAATTGGGCAGAAAGTTGCCTCAGAGAAATGCACGGTAATTGATGAAGGCTGTATTGCCAATCGTCGTGGCTCGCTTAATTTTGATGATGAAGGGACACCAACTCAGAAAACGGTGTTGATTGAAAACGGTATTTTAAAAGGCTATATGCATGATCGAATTTCAGCGAAAGCTTTTGGCGTATCAGCAACAGGCAATGGCAGAAGGCAATCCTATGCGCATTTACCATTGCCTAGAATGACCAATACCTATATGTTGCCAGGCGAGGATACGCTTGAGGATATGATACAAAGCATTGATCATGGGATCTATGCGACTCACTTTAATGGTGGACAAGTGGATATTACCTCAGGGCAATTTGTATTTGTGATGGATCAGGCGTATTTAATCAAAAATGGTAAAATTATGCATCCGGTCAAAGGTGCATCTTTGATTGGTCATGGTCCGGAAGTGATGCAAAAAATCTCGATGGTGGGGAGTGACTTTGCCTTGGATAAAGGCATAGGCGTTTGTGGCAAGGATGGGCAGTCTGTGCCTGTCGGTGTTGGGCAAGCCAGTTTAAAGATTGATGAAATAACAGTTGGTGGTTGTGAATAATTTAGGTTATACATTTTTTTAAAGAAACTATGATGTTAAAAACACCCCGTCAGCCTACGACCGCTTGATCTGGTAATGCATAATACAGATAGAATGGATGAGATAAAGAAGATGAGCAATAAAGGAAAGACAATAAGTAACGCTAAGAAAGCAATACTGTTGATTAATTTAGGAACGCCTGACTCATATCAAGTCAAAGATGTGCGCAAATACCTTAAAGAATTTTTGTCTGATCGGCGTGTGATTGAAGCATCTTCATTCATTTGGCAACCCATTTTGCGTTTGTTTATTTTGCCATTTCGCTCCCCTAAAACCGCTAAGCTTTATGAAAGTATCTGGTTTCAAGATAAACAATTATCACCTTTGATGTATTACACACAAGCTCAAGCACGTAAACTCGCCGATAAGTTAGGCAATGAGGTGATCGTTGATTTTGCAATGCGCTATGGTGAGCCATCGATTAAAGCAAAGATTGAGGCGTTGAGTGTCCAAGGCGTTACTGAAATTACTATTGTGCCACTTTACCCGCAGTACTCAGCCACAACAACGGCGTCTGTATATGATGAGGTTTTTCGTGTATTGCAAACAATGCGTTATCAACCTAATATTGTTGGTGTTGCCCCGTATTATCAGCATCCTGCTTATATTAAGGCATTAAAACAGAGTGTTTTAAGTTATCTGGAGACGATCGATTTCACGCCAGATGTGTTGTTATTGTCATTTCATGGTATTCCACTGGAGTGTGTACAAAAGGGTGATCCGTATCAAGCACATTGCTTACAAACCTTTGAACTACTTAAAAGTGCACTGAGTGAAACAAAGCTAGATATTCAAGTATCTTTCCAATCTCGCTTTGGACCCAAAGAGTGGCTTAAACCATATACAACAGAAGTGTTGGCAAATCTTGCCAAAAAGGGCAAAAAAAATGTGCTAGTAATGGCGCCAGGATTTGCTGCTGATTGCTTGGAAACCTTGGAGGAATTAAAAGAGACGGAACGCGAGACATTTTTAAATGCCGGTGGTCAGCATTATGCCGTTATCCCATGTTTGAATGATCGTGATGAGCATATTGAGATGTTGAAAACCATTATTGGTGAGTAATATCGATGACGCTGCAAAAGCCAGAAGTTCTTCTTTGGTTTCGCCAAGATTTAAGAATTATCGACAATCCAGCGCTGAATGCAGCACTCAAAAGTGGTGTGGTTCTGCCGATTTATATTCTTGATGATACTGATTCACAAGACTGGCAAATGGGTGCAGCGACTAAAGCATGGCTTCATTATGCATTGCAATCTTTAAATCAGACACTTCATCATCGATTACAATTTTTTATAGGTGACCCTTATGAGATCATTATTGAGCTTATTGATCGCTATGACATTAAGCAGGTTTTTTGGAATCGCTTATATACACCATGGCAAGTCACGCGAGATAAACATATTAAGGCGCAATTGAAAGCGCACGCAATAGATGTGCATAGTTTTAATGGTAGTTTATTGTGGGAACCATGGGAAGTATTAAAGAATAATGGTCAGCCTTACAAAGTCTTTAGTGCATTCAAACGTCAAGCATTGCAAGTCATGCCGCCAAGAGCACCATTGGATGAGATTAAAGAGATGCAAAACTGCTTAACTGAAGTTAAAGCAAGTAATAGCAGTTTAGCGGATCTGGACTTATTACCCCAGCATGAATGGTCAGAGAAGGTATTATCACAGTGGCAAATCAGTGAGAAAGCGGCGCATCACTATTTAGCAACCTTTATTGAGCATCATTTACATGATTATCAGCATAATCGCAATATCCCAAGCTTAAATGCAACATCTAGGCTTGCCCCTTTTTTACATTTTGGGCAAATCTCGCCACATATTATCTGGGATAAAGTGCGTCAGAGAAAATGTGATAACGATAACAAACAGACCTATTTATCAGAGATTATATGGCGCGAGTTTAATTATGCATTGCTCTATCATTATCCACAATTAAGTGATCACAATTGGCAACAAAAGTTTGATCATTACCCATGGCAAGATAATCAGAGATTATTAACAGCATGGCAACAGGGTCAAACAGGTGTTCCAATTGTTGATGCTGGAATGCGGGAGTTATGGCAAACAGGGTTTATGCATAATCGCGTTAGAATGATCGTCGCGTCATTTTTGACAAAGAATTGTCATATTCACTGGCGCCATGGTGCTAAATGGTTCTGGGATTGCTTAGTTGATGCTGATTTAGCCAATAACAGCGGCAATTGGCAATGGGTTGCAGGAAGTGGTGCTGATGCGGCTCCTTTTTTTCGCATCTTTAATCCTGTCACTCAAGGGCAGAAGTTTGATGGCGATGGTGAGTATATTCGTCGCTATTTATCTCAATTGAGTCAACTTCCGAATCAATATTTATTCTCACCGTGGTTGGCACCGGAGAGTGTTTTAAAACAAGCTGGTATCACTCTTGGTAAAGATTATCCTTATCCAGTTGTTGATCTTAAAGTCTCAAGAGAGGAGGCGTTGGCAAATTATAAAGGGTTGTAAGGTTTTGGCAAAAATACTCTGTTTAGTATTTGGGCGTATGCAATACGCCCCTACGAGGAAAATATATTGTGAATATTAAACTAATGTTTAAGCGTTTTCATCGGTAGCACAAACCCGTAAGCAATTGGTTTGAATTTGCTGATAAATAAGTTAGCTGACTTGGCATTGATGGTTTTATCTTTTGGGTTATCGATGCTTTCAGCGATTTCTTTTTCAAGTTTCTTTATCTTCATCATAATGTCACCTCTAAAAGTTGATTGGGTCATTGTTTAAAGTAGATCAAGATTTGTTTTTTTGCCATAAAAGCGAAAGAAATGTAGTTGAAATAATACCCAATGCGACATAATGAGGATAAATAGTGCTGTTAATCCTCTAGTTAAATGTAATACACTAGCCCCAGGAATAATGATTAACCCCCATGGTTGTCATAAAACATATGAAAAAGATTAAAGTCATGTTTGTCTGTATGGGCAATATTTGTCGCTCACCAACGGCGCATGGTATCTTGCGTAAACTTGTTGCTGAAGCGTATTTAGAAACTTGTTTTGAAATTGAATCATCGGGCACACACTCTGCTCAATGGCACAAAGGTGATGCCTCTGACCCAAGAACGATAGCAACAGCGTTGAAATATGATTGTGATATTCGTGACTTGCGCTCAAGACAGTTAGTGGCAGAAGATTTTGAGCATTATGATTATCTGATTGCCATGGATGATAAGAATCTCAAAGATATGCAGATGATTGCGCCAAATAGTGATATGCAAAAAGTAACGAAACTGCTGCAATATGCGCCTATTTTGGCAATAAATAATGTGCCAGATCCGTATTATAATGATGGGTTTGACCAAGTGTATTTGATGATTGACACGGCGTGCAGGCATTTACTGGAAACATTAAAAACCGAATTAAAACAAAAATAGGGTATATTGCACATAACCTCATTTTTTTTGGGTATGTGATGATGAAAATAAAGAAGATATGTTATGAATGATAAAAAAGCCAAAAAAGTAAAAGAAATAAGAAAAGTAGACAAGGTAGGCAAAATAGATAAAGTGAAAGATTTGGAAAACATCAAAGAGTCACAAGCAGTCGTTGATGAAGCAGGTGAATCACTACCGCTTAAGCCGATGAATTACCGTCAGGCAACCTATGTGATGGGGGCTGCATTAGTAGAGCAACTTCCTCACGACTATGGGATTGAAGTAGCGTTTGCGGGACGATCTAATGCGGGTAAATCCAGTGCGTTAAATGCATTGACTGAACAGACGAAATTGGCACGTGTCAGTAAAACACCTGGACGGACGCAACTGATCAATTTATTTGAGTTGGAAGAGCATAAACGCTTAGTCGATTTACCTGGTTATGGTTATGCCAAAGTATCGGAAAAGATCAAAGCAAGTTGGCAGAAAACGCTAGAAATGTATCTAACAACCAGAGCGTGCTTAAAGGGGATAGTGTTGCTCGTAGATTCTCGCCATCCCATTAAAAGCTTTGATTGCATGATGATCGAAGCGGCAGTGCAAAATGATTTAAACTTACATGTTTTATTAACCAAGGCGGATAAGCTTAATAATTCAGAAAAAGCAAAAGCTGAGCGTTTATTACGTGACTATTTAAAGCAAGTGCGCGCACCTGAGAATATTAGTTTTCAATTGTTTTCAGCACAAAACAAAATGGGATTAGATAAGTTAAAGCATAAGCTCGATCAATGGTATAACCTGCCATTTGTTGATTTGGAAAGTATCTAGCGGCTAAATCTTAAGAGGGGGAAGATTGTGCAAAGGCATGAAGATCAATGTGTATTACGCTTAGAGAATATTCGTAAAAGTTTTCCAGGGACTAAAGCATTAGATGGTGTGAGCTTATCAGCATATCGCGGCAAAGTGATGGGGCTTTTGGGTGAGAATGGTGCCGGTAAATCAACGTTGATGAAAGTGTTAAATGGTATTTACCAAAAAGATGAAGGTGAGATTTATTGTTTTGGTCAAAAGGTTGAGTTTGATGGCATTGCCAAAGCGCAAGCAGCGGGCATCGCTATGGTGCATCAAGAGCCGCATATATTGCCGGATCTGACAATTGCTGAGAATGTTCTGTTGGGTCGCGAGGTTATGCGCAATCGCCTAAGTATCGATTGGAAGGCAACCTATCACAAAGTTGATAAAATACTTCATGGGTTGCATATGAAACAAAAGGCATCAAACTTGGCGAATAACTTAAGTATTGGTGATCAAAAACTTCTGGAGCTTGCCAAAGCTTTATCATTAGATGCGCAAATTATTGTGATGGATGAACCTACCGATGCGCTGACTGAAAAAGAAGTCAGACGTTTGTTTGAAATCATTAAAAAACTATGTGCTGAAGGCAAGTGCATTATTTATATCTCGCATCGCATGGAGGAGATCTTTGAGATTTGTGATGATATTACGATTATGCGTGATGGTCAGTTTATTATCGAGAGTAAAACAGATACATTAACGCATGAGCAAATCATTGAGAAAATGGTTGGTCGTAAGATGGCAGCATTATCATCTACAGAGCATACCCAGATCTCAGAGCAGCCGATGCAGCAATTATTTAAAGCAGAAAGTATTAGTAATGACAAAATCAAGCCAGCAAGTTTCGTTATTCATCAAGGTGAAGTGCTTGGTGTGTATGGGTTAATTGGGGCGGGACGAACTGAGCTTGCGCGTAGTATTTACGGTTGTCATCCGATTAAAAAGGGACAAATGACATTGGCAGGTGAAGTAATTCGCGTAAACAACCCAACACAAGCTTTAGCCCATGGTATTGTCTATATTTCAGAAGATCGCAAAGTTGATGGGCTTGTTTTGGGTGCTAGTGTTAAAGAGAATATGACACTAGCGTCACTTAAAAAACTTTCAAATGCATTTGGGCATATTGATCGATCACAAGAAAAAGAAGTGGTTTCTAAGTATATAGATCAACTTAAAATTAAAACACCGAATCAAGATCAATTAGTCAGTAACCTAAGCGGTGGTAATCAGCAAAAAATTGCGATTGCCAAGGGTTTATTATGTCAACCTAAGCTGTTAATTTTAGATGAGCCAACGCGTGGTATTGATGTGGCGGCAAAGCGTGAGATATACCGCTTGATTCATGCACTTAAAGCGCAGGGCTTGGCGATTTTATTTATTTCCTCAGAAATGCCTGAGGTGATTGGTTTGAGTGATCGTATGCTGGTGATGCGTGAAGGTGAGATAAAGGGGGAGTTGATGGCAGATAATATTTCACAAGCAGCAGTAATGAAATTGGCAATTGCTTAAATGGTTTAAGGGGAGAGTGATGCTAAAAAATAGAATGATGAGTAAAGTTAATAAACAATTTTTAATCGAGCATAAAGCGGCATTAGCACTTGTTGTTATGATTATTGTGATGTCATGTTTGAATCAATACTTTCTGACATGGAATAATATCTTAGTGATTTTGCAACAGACATCTGTTAATGCCGTGATTGCAGTGGGTATGACCTTTGTTATTTTAACCAAAGGTATTGATCTATCGGTTGGATCTGTATTAGCACTTTGTGGTGTTGTTTGTGCGTTTTTATTGCAATGGATGGTACCGATTTATTTGGTTATTCCTTTGACGATTTTAGCCGGTGTTATCTTTGGTGGTGTCAGTGGCACGATTGTCACTAAAGGCGCGGTGCAGCCGTTTATTGCAACATTGATTACCATGACTTTATTTCGTGGGTTAACTATGGTGTTTAGTGATGGTTATCCGGTGGCAACAAGCTCTGATGCTTTTGCTTTTATTGGTACGGGTAGTTTGTTGGGTGTTCCTTTTCCTGTGTATATTATGGCAGTGGTTTTTGCGGTGGCTTTTTATGTATTGAAATACACGCGTTTTGGGCGATATGTCTATGCTACCGGTGGCAATGAGGAGGCAACAAAGCTTGCTGGCATTCGTGTGAATCGTATTAAATTTGCTGTTTATGCCATCTCGGGTGCTTTATCAGCAGTTGCGGCAATGATTATTACCTCGCGGCTGTCATCAGCACAACCTACGGCAGGTACAGGCTATGAGCTTGATGCAATCGCTGCGGTGGTATTGGGTGGTACGAGCCTTTTTGGTGGAAAAGGTAAAATTATGGGCACATTGATGGGCGCACTTATTATCGGTTTATTAAGTAACGCGCTTAACTTAATGGATGTTTCCTCGTATTATCAGATGATCGTCAAGGCGTTGGTCATATTGATTGCAGTATTATTTGATTTTAAAGTGAAAAACTAGTGTAACTAACCTCATGGAGAAGAAATGAAAATGAAAACACGTATTTTTAAAGTGATTACAGCTATTATTGGTGTTGTTGCCATGCTGATCGTGGCAGGCTGTGGCAGCTCAAATGATAATGATAAAACGGTTGGCTTTGTGGTCTCAACTTTAGATAATCCGTTTTTCGTTAGCATGAAAAATGGCGCGGAAGAAACAGCAAAAGCGGAAGGGTATAAAGTCATCACGCTTGATTCACGCAATGATCCAGCAAGAGAGCTGTCTAATGTCCAAGACCTAGTGACTAAAAACATTAAAGTGATTATTATCAATCCAACGGATTCACAAGCAGTTTCTAATGCGGTGAAATATGCGAATCAGCATGGTGTTGAAATCATTACCTTGGATCGCACAGCTGATTCAGGCAAAGTATTGTCACATATTGAGTCAAATAATGTGGCAGGTGGCAAAATGGCAGCGCAATACATGATTGATCGCTTAAATAACAGTGGCAAAATTATCGAACTTCAAGGGATCCCAGGTGCTTCAGCGTCTAAAGAGCGTGGTCAAGGTTTCGATACTGAAATGGCAACATCAGATATCAAGATTGTAGCTAAGCAGCCAGCGAATTTTGACCGCACACAAGGCTTGAATGTTACGCAAAACTTATTGCAATCTAACCCTGATGTTAATGGTATTTTTGCGCAAAACGATGAGATGGCATTGGGTGCTATGCGTGCGATTGAAGAAGCAGGTAAAAAGCATATTATCCTTATCGGTTTTGATGGCACGAAAGAGGGTATCAATGCCGTTAAAGCCGGAAAAATGGCAGCAACCATTGCGCAACAACCGTATTTAATGGGTGAGCTTGGTGTTGAGGCGGCGATTAAATTCTTGCGTGGTGAAAAGGTAAATCCGCATATTGTTGTTCCTTTGAGATTAGTCACTCAATCTAACGCTTAATCTGCTAGGCATTTAGAGCAAATATTGGTATTCTTATGCCAGTTTTTAGGAATGGAATGAACAAATTAAAGGTAAAACAATGAACGCAAAAATTAGTAATGTTGTTGCAAGACAAATTTTAGACTCCCGTGGTAATCCAACAATTGAAGCCGATGTTATTTTAGAATCAGGTGCTTTTGGGCGTGCTGCTGCACCTTCAGGTGCATCAACAGGCACCAGAGAAGCACTGGAATTACGTGATGGTGATAAGAAGAACTATCTTGGCAAAAGCGTGCAAAAAGCAGTGAATAATGTCAATAAAGCAATTAAAAAAGCGGTTGTTGGCTTAGATGCTTTAGATCAACGTTTGGTTGATCAGACGATGATTGATCTAGATGGTACTGAAAATAAAGAAAAGTTAGGTGCTAATGCGATTCTAGCCGTGTCTTTGGCATGTGCTAAAGCGGCAGCTTCACACCTTAGAAAACCTTTTTATCGTTATTTGATGAACTCTAAAGAGTATATTATGCCAGTGCCGATGATGAATGTCATAAACGGTGGTGAGCATGCTGATAATAATGTCGATATGCAAGAATTTATGATTATGCCAGTTGGCTTTGATAAATTCTCTGATGCACTTCGTTGTGGGGCTGAAATCTTCCACACCTTGAAAAAAGTTCTAGCAAATGCGGGCTTTAGCGTTGCTGGTGTTGGTGACGAGGGTGGATACGCGCCTAATTTGCCATCAAATGCTGTGGCGATTGAAATGATTTTAAAAGCGATTGAAGAGGCAGGTTATAAAGCCGGTGAAGAAGTTTATATCGCGCTAGATCTAGCCAGTAGTGAATTTTACAAAAACGGCAAGTATGTATTGGCATCTGAGAATAAATCACTAAGTTCAGCAGAGTTTGTTGATTATCTAGAAGATTGGGTTAATCGCTATCCGATTATTTCTATTGAAGATGGTATGGCTGAAAATGACTGGGAAGGCTGGAAGTTATTAACTGAACGCTTAGGCAAAAAAGTGCAATTAGTTGGTGATGATTTGTTTGTGACCAATAGCAAAATTTTGCGTGAAGGAATTGATAAAGGCATTGCTAATTCAATTTTAGTTAAACTCAATCAAATTGGTACATTAAGTGAGACATTTGAAGCGATGGCAATGGCAGCTGAAGCAGGTTACACATGTGTTATTTCACATCGCTCAGGTGAGACATCTGATACAACGATTGCTGATTTAGCTGTGGCAACGGGTGCCGGACAAATCAAAACAGGTTCTTTATGCCGCTCAGATCGCGTTTCTAAATACAATCAATTATTACGTATTGAAGAAGATTTAGCAGATAATGCCATCTACCCTGGACTTAAGACATTTAATTTTAGTGACGATGTTGATGCTGATGATTCAACTGCTGAGCAAAATGCTGAAACAGATGAAGCAGAAAAAGCGCATGTAGCGCAAAAAAATACTGTTGTTGAAGAGACAATCGTCATTGTGGAAGATGAAAAAAATCATACCACTGAAGTCAAGGAACATATTGTTGAAAAAACGGAAAGTTTAGTGGATGATGCTCAGGTTGAAGATAATAAAGAAATTAAAAAAGCTGAGTCGGTTGGAAGTGATGCAACAGCAGAAGCACATCCCAAAGCATAAGAAAACATCAAAAACATAAAACCTAAAAAATAAAAATATAATGATCTCACGTTACACCCTGTTTATTGCTGTACTATTTATTGGCATTGTTGCCTTACAATACGATTTTTGGTGGAGCAAAACAGGTTTCTTTGCCACGCATGAGCTAAATGGACAGGTAAGCGTCAAGCAGCAAAAAAATAATGAGCTTTTAGCGCGTAATATGCATTGGTATGCAGAGATTGTCTCTTTGCGTCAAAATGACTCCGTGCTTGAAGGCATGGCGCGTGCTAATCTTGGCTTTATCAAAAATGGTGAGGTTTTCTATCAAATCGTTACACCGCAGGATAAAAAAGTGGCATTACAGGAAGATAGTCAATGAAACGAATTCTAGTGATCCCGGCAAGTGGCATTGGTAGTCGCATGAATCATGATATTCCAAAGCAATACATTAAACTGGATAATGGTTTATCGATTCTCGATACGACGATTGCACGCCTATTAAGTGAACCCTTCTTTGATCTGGTTGTGGTGGCGCTTGACTCAAAAGATCGATACTGGAAAAACTCAATTCATATCAGCAACGCGCGCATTAAGATATGCGCCGGTGGCAAAGAGCGTAGTGATAGTGTGCGCAATGCCTTGATGGCATTGAAAAATGTCGCTAGTGATGATGATTGGGTTTTTGTACATGATGCCGCAAGACCTTGTGTGCGTTTAGATGATATCAGAAGACTTTATGCGGCTATCCGTGTTGAAAATGCGATTGGTGGGATTCTCGCCACCGCAGCTCATGATACCGTTAAAGCTGTTGATACGGAGTTTAATATCGTTAAAACACTGGATAGAAAACAGATTTATCTTGCGCAAACGCCACAGGTATTTCGCTATCGCAGCTTATTGATGGGCTATTATTTTTGTCTACACAATAATATTGTTGTAACGGATGAGGCATCTGCAATTGAAGCGCTTGATCATCAGCCTATTATCATTGATGGCGATAAACGTAATATTAAAATTACGACACCAGAGGATCTGGTGCTTGCCAATTATTTTTTATCAATGCTAAGTTGAGCCGGAATATTTTCGATATGTAATGATCTTTGAGGGAAAGGGATCTCAATATCATTGTCATCAAAGCAAAGTTTAGTCTGTTCGGTTAATGCCCATTTAGTTTCCTGAAAGTCAGCGCGCTTTGTCCAATAGCGAACCAGTAAATTAACACTGCTATCAGCCAAAGCATCAACACGAATAATAGGGGCTTTATCACCTTCTTGAATAATGTTTGCATTGTTTGTTACAAGCTCTTGCAATAGCAATTTTGCTTTCTTTAGATCGCTACTATAGCCAATACCGATAATGAAATCATTGCGACGAAACTCGTTGTTAGAGAAATTAGTAATAATGCGTGAAGTCACTAAGCTATTAGGCACTTTGACTTCACGACCATCGGTCGTGCGTAGTGTGCAAAAGACAAAGTTAATCGCCTCGACAGTTCCTGTTGTGCCGCCCATATCAACAAATTCACCGATTCTAAATGGGCGTGTTGAGACAATCATAATGCCTGAAACAACGATATTAGCAGAGGTTCTTAATGACATACCAATACCAACAATAAGTGCTGTAATTGCGGCAGTTAGTGGGGTAGTGGATATACCCATTTCACTCAAGGCAATCAAAATAACAAAGATAACCAGAAAGATATGCAATATCTGCATTAAAAACATCGTTACCGCTTTGTCTAGCTTGGTTTTAAATAGTAGCTTTTGCGTGGTTGATCGAACAACTTTGGCAAGAATAAGTCCAATAACAAAGATAATCAGCGCAAGAATAACACTGGGTAGGTGTTCTAAGATAAGCGATATGATCCATTGAAAATATTGATTAATATTCTGTGTTTGAAACTCCATAAAGTCAGTCCTTTAAGTCTAAAGATTTATTGATGAAGCTAAAGTTACAGAAAATAGTAAATAGTGCAAGTGGAAATGTGAATAAGTCTAAGCTAAGTACCTAAACAACGGGTGAGGGGAAAATTAAACACCAATTTTATCATCAAAGGCGATAATATGATCGCGACCGGTGAAGTTAAAACCATGCATAAGGGCTAGATCAATAATTTTGGGGTAGGCTTTAATCATTTCCTCACGAGTGCTCCCCGCGGGCATTAAATACACTTTATCTTTTGGGATATTAAGGGTATTAATCAAAGATTTTATTTCTTTTAAACTCTCATCACTATCATCGCACACTGGCTTTAATTGATAGTCATGGTGATAATCAATCATCTGACGCATGGCAGTAAGATTTAAGCGATATTTGTTATGTTGATCAATCAGCTTTTGATCAACAATAGTGCCTTTAGGTGTTTTTATACCTAGCTTTGGAATGCTGTTAGTAAATTTAGGTGACAGGCTTAATAAATCAATCGGATGATCGGTTTTTATAAAGTGTGAACCTTCGGTTTCTAGTGTCACAAATAGCTTATGCTCATGTGCCACATGCATGATCTCATTAATCAATGCCGGATGCATGGTTGGCGCGCCTCCTGTGAGCATGATTTCTTTGATGTCAGGATATGCTTTGACCATGTCGATAATATCGTTAAAACAAAACTTGCCTTTATCCGCATGAATGCTTGAGTACCATGTATCACACCAACCACCATGTTCACCGAAGTGGCAGCGATGCGTGCAACCCGTCGTGCGAATCGCAAATGAGGGGTGTCCACGGCGTGATCCCTCACCTTGTAAACAAGGGTAAAGTTCAATAATCGGTAGTATTTTATGGTAATCATTAATGCGCATAATCAACCTCAACGGCGCCAAGGTTTTTGTTATTCTCCATGACATCGACACGAAACAATGTAACGCGATTATCACTATGCTGCTGTACTAACGGATTTAAGGTGTTTAATACAAACTCGGCAATGCCCTCACAACTGAAGTATGGTAAGGTGCGTAATTGTAATAATCCTTGTTGCTCCAATGCTTTAAATGTCTCAAGGGCTGGATCTTTTTGTGACAGAACAACGGTGTGATCAAACATATAATGAAACCACTCTTTAGCCGTCATGCCATCAATGGTGTGATTTTTATCTTTAAGCCAGCCAAAATCCCAGACCCAGTTATGCTGATCGAGTGATTTAGCAGCAAAATGTAAACGAAAAGAAATGGCATAACCATGCAAAAAGCGGCAGTGTGAGTGTTCAGCATTCCATTGGCGAAAGCAAGTGGAAAAGCCATCAAGATATTTTTCAACTCGATAAATCATTATGGTATGATACTTTGAATTTTTGAGCACTATACCATTTGCTGTTGCTTTTATAAACTTTTGCGTTGAAATTAGGGAATGATTTGGAGAATAGAATGAGTAATGAAATAAAAAATAATACAAAAAGCATAAAAAGTACAAAAAATAAATATGCAGTATTGTCGCTTTCAGGTGGTATGGATTCATCTTCATTGATGTTGCGTTTACTGGCTGATGGCTATGAGGTGACAGCAATTTCATTTGACTATGGTCAAAAGCATAAAGTAGAGCTAGAGAAAGCGTTGAGCCTTACTGATTACTTAAAACAGCAAGGTCTTAAGGTCAAACATCATACCATCAACATCGATGGTTTATCGCAATTGTTACATTCAGCATTGATCAGTGGTGGCGAGGATGTACCGACTGGGCATTACCACGAGAGCAATATGCGTCTAACCGTTGTACCAAATCGCAATAAAATTTTTAGCTCAATCATTCAAGCTGCAGCATTATCGATTGCCGAGGCGCAAAACACCGATGTAATTATTGCGATGGGTGTTCATGGCGGAGACCATGCAACCTATCCTGATTGCCGACAATTATTCCGTGATAAAGATTATGATGCCTTTATCGCAGGGAATTGGGATGCTGAGAAAGTCACGTATTATTTACCATATATCAATAGCTCAAAGACTGATGTGCTACGCGATGGCATGCGCGCTTGTGAGGCATTGGGATTAAAATATGAGGAAGTGTATGAGATGACGTTTACCTCCTATATTCCGGTTGAACATGACAATACGATTTACAGTGATTATCAATCTGCTTCATCAATTGGGCGCATTGAAGCATTTTTGAACCTGGGGCTTCAAGATCCTGCCGCTTATGCCGATGAGTTGGGACCTGTGACTTGGCAAACCGTCAAAGCGCATGCTGAAAAAACGCTTGCGGAATTTAAAAAGCAAGAAGTTTAAAGAGGACAGCTACCGTACCCTGAGCGAAGTCGAAGGGTGTGTTTCCTTTGTGTCTTGTAGTGACTTCGACGATGCTCAGCCAACGATGGGTAGTGAAAGTGGTGGGTATAACCACCGCGCTTTAGTAATGATGTATACCGCTAGCACCTCTCCCCTTGCGGGAGAGGTCGTGCAGCGTAAGCTGCGCGGGTGAGGGGAAGTTAAGTCTTAACTTATACTTCATTTATTACTCAAGCGAAGTCGAAGGGTGTGTTTCCTTTGTGTCTTGTAGTGGCTTCGACGATGCTCAGCCAATGGATGGATAAGTTGCTTGAATGAAATGCAAAAAACAAAAAGATAAAAAACAAAAAATAAAAAGAGTATTGAATGACTGAATATACTTTGCATCTGCAAAAAATGAAAACCTCACTAGATCATGATAATAACGCCTGCTATCAGTTGCATGATATCAATATGAATGACTTGTTGGGTAAAGCAATTAAGCTTGAGTTTTTAAATGAAATACATTGTGTTGCCTGCGGGCGATTAACCAAAAAAAGCTTTAGTCAGGGCTATTGTTTTCTTTGTATGCGTAGCTTGCCTGAGTGCGATACTTGTATTATTAAACCTGAATTATGTCACTTTCACGAGGGGACATGTCGAGATAGCAGCTGGGGAAGTGAGCACTGTATTAAGCCGCACTATATCTATCTGGCAAATACTGCCAAGGCGAAGGTTGGGATTACGCGTGAGAAAAATACGCCCGCGCGTTGGATTGATCAAGGTGCGGTACAAGCTTTACCGATTATTAAGGTGAGTGAGCGTTTGTTATCAGGGCTGATTGAAACCAAGCTTGCGAAACACTTAGCGGATAAAACCAACTGGCAGGCAATGTTAAAAGGGCAGCCTGATACGATTGATTTGTTATCAATAAAAAATGAAGTGCTCCTAAAAGAGCATGATTTTATTGAATCACTTAAAACACAATATGGCACACAGTCAATTGAGCTGATGAATAGTGAAGTGATTGATATTCATTATCCTGTGCTTTCATATCCGCAGAAAGTTAGCTCACATAATCTGGATAAAAATCCATTGGTTGAAGGCACATTATTGGGTATTAAGGGGCAATATATTATCTTGGATACAGGGGTGATGAATATGCGCAAGTTTGCCGGATATAAATGCCAATTGGTGGTGTAATTAACAATAAGCTAAATTCAAGGAGGAAAAATGAAAATTTTACTAGCAGGAGGCTCAGGGTTTATTGGTCAAAACCTTGTTCATCATCTTAAAAAACAAGGTTATTGGGTGTCATTATTAAGCCGTCAAATACAAACAATCGAGGGCTTTGATGAATGTATTACGTGGCAGGACATGACGACGACAAAAATCACACAATTTGACGTAGTGATTAATTTATGTGGATTTGGCATTGGGGAGCAGCGTTGGCGCAAATCAGTAAAAGACAAGATAATAAACAGCCGCGTTGAACCGACTGAGCGTTTGATTAAACTTATTGCTGATCATGATGTGTGGTTGATTAATGCCAGTGCGATTGGCTTTTATCCCTTCTCTGTCAAAGAGCAAGATGAAACACATATTATCCAAAGAACTAAAGCAAATAGTGGCTTTTGCCAATATGTTGTGAATCAGTGGGAGGCGGTGGTCAATCGCGCACGTTTACGCCGCAAAACTATCGTGCGCTTTGGTGTCGTGCTTGGTAAAGGTGGTGTGCTTGACAAACTGCTGCCAACTGCGAAAAAGGGATTAGGTGCTATGATTGGCAATGGTCAGCAGGTGATGTCATGGGTGCATATTGACGATCTGTGTCAGGCGATGGTCTTTATCCTTGAGCAAAAGTGCACAAATACTAATATTAATATTACCTCGGGTAATGCCTGTAGTCAGAAAGTATTTATTAAGGCGTTGACAAAAGTGCTTAACAAACCCTGTTATTTGGTTTTACCGCAATGGTTGGTGAGATTAATGTTTGGGCGAATGGGTAAGGAGCTGCTGCTATCTTCACATAATATCTCAGCGAAATACTTACAAGAAAAAGGGTTTATGTTTGAATATCCATATATTGAGATGGCATTGATGGATTTGTTGGAATGACTTTTTAGTTTTTTACCGCAATATAAAGTAACTGCTGTTGTGACTCGTTTTCTTGGCATACCTTAATCTTAATTATCTGCAGCTTTATTGATTAAAGAATAGACTATATGATTCAACCGGCAATTCTAGTTGTCGTGACTGGTAAAGCTAATTGCCACCTAATAACCATTTTTGAAATTTAGAAACCAATATGCGAAAGATTAAAAAGAGGCATTATTTGTACAGATGATTTGTGGCGATGATCGTGCCATTTATGCAACCTATATCGATGGTGACTGCTTTTATTAAGTTGATGAGCAATACCCTAAGGGAGTGTTCTTAAATAGGGCGGCGTTCTTAAATGAGATTAATCATCAAACGAAAATAGCTTAGATCACCTTTAAGGAGTTAAGCATAATTAAAAAACAACAGAAGGTGATAATTACCGGCATGGGTGTTAGTTGTTTGCGATCTTGAATAAGAACAATCACAAACCAGCTAACCATGCCCCAAACAATACCTTCTGATATTGATAAGGTCAATGGCATGAGAATAATTGTCATAAAAGCAGGAATCGCTTGCGTTAAATCATCCCAATGAATTTGCTTAACTGAACACAGCATAAAGCTGCCGACAATCACAAGTGCTGGTGCGACAACAAAAATCGGCACCATCATCACTAAAGGTGCTAAGAATAGGAATGGCAAAAATAATAAGCCAACAACGACAGCGACTAAGCCTGTGCGTCCACCAACAGAAATACCTGTGATTGATTCAACATAAACAGAGGTTGGTGAACTGCCAAAAAGACCAGAAGAGGCTGAAGCAAATGAATCTACAATCAGTGATTTTTTAATGCGAATTGGTTGACCATCTTTATCAAACCAGTTGGATGCTTGTGCTAAGCCAATTAACGTTCCTGTGCTATCAAAAATATTAATAAATAAGAAAGTGAAAACTGCTGGAATAATAGCAATCTTAAAGCTACCCAACCAATCAATTGAGAAAAATAGTGAAAAATCAGGTAATGAGAAGATATGATCAGGTGTGTGCATGATAATGTGATCACCAAAGAAACGTCCCACAGGAAAAGAGATAACACACCCTAAAATGATCATAAGTAAAATGGCTGCTTTAAAGCGGTATGCTAAGAAGATAATAAGTGCAAAAAAACAGATTAAGAAAATTAAGGTTTCAGCGGTTAATGGCGCGATTTCCAATAAACCTGATGGGGCTTGATGGATAAAGCCTGCGTTATAAAAACCAACCAAGGCGATAAATATGCCAATGCCTGCGCCAATGCCGTGCTTCACGCCATCAGGGATGCCTGCAAGAATTTTGGTGCGGATATTAAAAAGTGCCAAAAGGGCAAAGATAACCCCAGACCAGAATACAGCGCCTAACGCTACCTGCCAGGGGATTCCCCATGCTTTAACAATAGTGTAGGTGAAAAAGACGTTCATACCCATGGCAGGCGCTAGCGCGTAAGGGTTTCTTGCGTAAACGCCCATGGCAATAGAGGCAAAGGCTGAGATGATGACAGTACTTGTTACCAATGCATTCTCAGGCATGCCTGATTGAGAGAGAATCTTGGCATTAACAACGATAATATAAAGCATTGCTAAGAATGTCGTGACACCAGCGATAAGCTCAGTGCGCAGCGTGGTGTTATATTTAGTAAACTCAAAATAACGGCGTAAAAAATGTAAAAAATTCATAGTGGATTAAAGCTTGGTTCCCAAGCGCGCTATTGTAGCATGAAATAAAAAACATGCTATGACACGAATAGGTAAAAAAACTTTATTTTAGGCAGAACTTACTGTTGAGGGACAGGCAAAACTGGCTTATCATGCATGCGTATTTTGTCAAAACAAAACAGTAGGTTAAAAATGCACTACAACGAGAGAACGCAAGCGGTTATTCAGAAGTTAACAAGCATGTTCAATGAGAAATTTTCGTCACAGGATGCCTCAATACTCGAATCCCTATTAAAAGCTTATGTACGCGTGATATCAGAAGATGAACTTCATCAGCGTGAGCTATTAGATTTATATGGTTCGATTATTTCTTTTTGGAAATTTATCTACAAAAACCCCGAGGGAAAAGCACTGATTCGCGCATATAATCCGGTATATGAACAAAATGGCTGGGTATCACGTCATACCGTTATCGAGCTAAGTTGTCAGGATTCCCCTTTTATTGTTGATACGTTAATGATGTTGATGTCATCGATGGGGCTTGGTATTCATTTTATGATGAATATTGGTGGTATTGATTTAAAGCGTGATGCTAAAGGCAATCTTATCTCATTAGCTGACCGCATGACAGATGATAAAAATGCTACGAGCAAGGATAAGACGTGTTTAGTGATTATGGAAGTGGATCGCCAGACAGATGATAAAAATGCGCTTAAGGCGATTGAGCAAAAAATTGCTGAAAATTATAAAAAACTGCAGGCGGTTGTTCGTGACTTTGAGCCGATGAAGGCGGAGTTGCAAACGATGATCAAAGAGGTGCATCAACCTAAAGATAAAGTCGCACAAAACTATTATGAAGAAGCGATCGACTTTTTAGAGTTCTTAAAGAAAGATCATTTTATCTTTTTGGGTTATTGTGCATTTAATGCAACAACGGTAAAAGGTGAAAAGGCATTTGTTGCCGAGAAATCCTCGGCATTAGGTTTGTTCTCAGTTAATGATGATTATATTACAGCGTTAAATGATATCTATGAGAAGAATCTAAATATCAATAAAAATGTCGATGCCATTTTAACAGTTGCGAAATCCGATGAGATTTCTCCGATTCACCGTCCTGCGTACATGGATATTATCTCAGTGGCAATTTATAACAAAAAAGGTGAAATCACTGGTTATAAGCGCTTACTGGGTTTATATACATCAACAGCATACCACTCATCACCACAACACATTCCTTTTTTGCGTTTGCGTAAAGAAATGGTGTTAAAGCAATCGGGCTTTAGACAGTTTGGTCATGCTTATAAGGCGTTAAGTAATATTATTGATACCTATCCGCGTGATGAGTTATTTTTAAGCTCAGATGAGGAGTTGTTTAACACAGCCCTTGGCATTTACCATATTCGTGAGCGTCAAGTCATGAAGTTGTTTGTGCGCAAAGATCAATTTAGCCGTTATTATTTCTGTATGTTATACATGCCAAGAGATCGTTATAACTCAGAAATCAGAGAGCGTGTTGAGCGCATATTGTTAAAGACGTTGAACGGTCAACGTATCACTTTTAAAACAAACTTCTTAGAAAGTGTATTATGTCGCATTGATTTTACGGTTTATCTTGATGGTAATAAGCCGGTAGATCATGTTGATTTAGAATTATTGGAAGAAAAAATCAAAAATGTTGAGCGCCAGTGGAGCGATTATCTATTTGATGATTTAATTGAAGAATTTGGCGAGAACAAAGGTCGATCTTATGCCCAAGAATATGCGCATGCCTTTTCTTCTGCTTACAAAGATGACTATATCCCACGCAAAGCAGTTTCGGATATCCTGCATTTTGAACAGGCACGCAAAAATCGCCTATCGATGAGTCTATACCAGGTACTTGAAGAATCTGGTGATCGTTTACACTTCAAATTATTCTTAAAAGATCAGGCAGTGCAGTTAAGTCAGGTCATGCCGATTTTAGAAAACTTTGGTTTATCCGTTGCTGAAGAGCGCCCTTATAAAGTTAAACCTAAATCAGGTGGCTTTGTCTGGTTGTCTGATTTTGCTTTATTGACCAGTAAGCCAGTTGAAATTGCTGAAGTAACCGATAAGCTAAAAGAAGCATTTGCGGTTACTTGGGCAGGTGTTGCTGAAAATGATCGATTTAATTCACTCATTGTTTATGCGGGTCTTGATTGGCGTGAAGTGGCAATTGTGCGCGCTTATACGCGTTATATGACACAAATTGGTGTGCGCTTTAGTCAACAATATATCGAAGATACGTATATCGAATATGCTGGGATTGTTCGCCTGATGGTGTTATTATTTGATGCTCGCTTTAACCCTATTTATGAAGCAAAAGAGCGTGAGGTCATAGCAAAAGATATTCGCGAGATATTGGCTGCAAAACTCATTAACGTTGCAAGTCTTGATCAAGATAAGCTATTACGTCGTTTACAAGAGGTAATTGAAGCAACACAAAGAACGAACTTTTATCAAAAAGATGCGCATAATCAACATAAGGAATACATTTCGTTTAAGTTAATTCCATCAAAAATTTCTGAAATGCCAAAACCTGTGCCAATGTTTGAGATCTTCATGTATTCGCCACGTGTTGAAGGGGTTCACTTGCGTGGTGCTAAAGTCGCGCGTGGTGGACTACGATGGTCAGATAGAAAAGAAGATTATCGCACCGAAGTATTAGGCTTGGTTAAAGCACAGCAAGTTAAAAATGCGGTTATTGTGCCATTGGGTGCCAAAGGTGGCTTTTTACCAAAAAGACTGCCAATTCTAGAAGGACGCGAAGCGGTGATGGAAGAAGCAATTAGCTGCTATCGCATGTTTATCAGCTCATTGCTAGATATTACCGATAACATTAAAAATAATGAAATCATTAAGCCGCAACATGTCATCTGCTATGATGAAGATGATCCATATTTAGTGGTTGCGGCAGATAAAGGTACGGCCACCTTCTCTGATATCGCCAATAGTGTAGCTGCAGAGTACGATTTCTGGTTAGGGGATGCCTTTGCTTCAGGTGGTTCTAATGGTTATGATCACAAGAAGATGGGTATTACCGCGCGCGGTGCCTGGGAGTCGGTCAAACGTCACTTCAGAGAAAGAGGTAAAGATACCCAAACTGAGGACTTTACAGTCGTTGGTATTGGAGATATGGCAGGTGATGTATTTGGTAATGGTATGCTATTATCCAAGCATATTCGCTTAGTGGGTGCCTTTAACCATATGCATATCTTTATTGACCCAAATCCAGATACCACTTCAAGCTATAAAGAAAGAAAGCGCATGTTTGATCTGCCACGCTCAAGCTGGGAAGATTACAACCAAAAGCTTATCTCGCAAGGTGGTGGTATATTTAGCCGTCAATCTAAGAGCATCCAATTAAGTCCTGAAATGCAAGCACTGCTAAAAACAGATGCGATTAGTCTCGAGCCAAACAAACTAATTCAGTTATTATTGAAAGCAGATTATGAATTATTGTGGAATGGTGGCATTGGTACTTATGTCAAAGCGCATACCGAAAGCAACGAGGCCGTTGGTGATCGCGCTAATGATCCAGTGCGCATAAATGGGCGTGATTTAAACTGCTTGGTTGTTGGTGAAGGCGGTAACTTAGGTTGCACACAGTTAGGGCGTATTGAATATGCCTTAAAAGGTGGCTCGATCAACACTGATGCGATTGATAATGCTGCGGGTGTTGACTGTTCAGATCATGAAGTAAACATCAAAATCTTACTGAATATGGCGATTGAAAACGGTGAGTTATCTGAAAGTAGCCGCAATAAACTATTGGCTGAGATGTCTGATGATGTCGCGCATTTGGTGCTGCAAAATAACTATGGTCAAAACCGCACGATTGCTAATGAACTGCAATCACAAGAGCGCTATTTTGTTGAATCATATGCACGTTTGATGCGTGAGCTTGAGCGCAAAATGCAACTTGATCGTGAGGTTGAATATTTACCAACAGATAAGATGCTGCAATCACGTGCGTTATCAGGAAAAAGCTTAACAGCGCCTGAGTTCTCTGTGATTATGGCGTATACCAAGACGATGATTAAACAGCAGATTTTGAAATCTGACTTACCAGATGATCCGCACTTTAACTTTTTCTTATTGTGGGAATTTCCAACGGTGCTACGTGAAAAATATGCTGATTTAATGCAAGGACATAAACTAAAGCGTGAAATTATTGCCACACAGATCACCAATGCGGTTACCTTGCATATGGGGGTTACCTTTATTCAACGTCTGTATGATGAAACAGGGGCGTCAGTTGCTGATATTATCAAAGCGTTTATTGCTGTGGTTGAGATCTTCTCTTTGGATAAACTGTGGCAAAAAGTTGAAAAATTAAGTGGGCAAGTAAGCGCTGAAAGCATTCAGAAATGTTTACAGATCTTATTTAGATTCGTGCGTCGTAATTGTCGCTGGATTTTACGCAATGAGCCCAAAGGCTTCCCAATCTCTGAGGTGATTGCTAAGTATCGACATACAGCACCTAGCGCATTAAAAGTCTTCCCAAGATTGTTAATTTCATCAGAAAAGCAAAAGATTGAGGATAAAGCGACGGCTTTAATTGATGCAGGTGTGCCAAAAACAATTGTTGATCAGGTGTTATCATTTAAGATGGCAACATCCGTGATGGATTTAGCGCATAGTATAGAGATCTCAAAGGATAGTAAGTCATTTGAAAAGATTGCTATATTGCTTAATCAAAAGCTATGGTTATCTTGGTTTAGAAGTTGTATTAATCACTTAGGTGGTAAGCAATCGTACTGGGGTACGTTATCAACATCGGCCTTACGTGATGATCTGGATAAAATGCAATACCGTTTGGTCAGACGTGTGATTGAATTCACCAAAGATATCGAAGATGTCAATGGCAAAGTAGAGCACTGGTTGAGTACCAACAGCAGTTATTTAGCACGTTGGAATGGACTTATCGAAGATATGCGTACGGATGAGCCAAACTTTGAATCAGTCAATATCGCCTTTAGAAGCTTAAGCGATTTGGCGCGCTCTCATTAAGCTTTAAGTTTGATAGCGTTAAACGCTATCAAGCCTTATATCCTCTCTTATATTTATCTTACAAATAGCACTAACGACAAACTGTAATTCTATTAAGCTTTAGTGTAGTATTATGCCCATTCTTATCAGGGTTAATAAGACAAATAATGCAAAGCAATTTACAAAAAGCACGCGTGTTAGTTGTAGGTGATGTGATGTTAGATCGCTATTACTACGGTTCAACAGAACGTATCTCACCTGAAGCACCGGTTCCTGTGGTACATGTTAAAAATATCCAAGATCGCGCAGGTGGTGCTGGTAACGTCGCTTTAAATATTACCTCCCTAGCAGGAGAAGCTGGAATTTGTGCGATGGTTGGGCAGGATGAGCCAGCACACATTTTAAAAAACTTTTTAGCGGATCAATCAATTCGTAGTCATTTGATTGAAACACATTTACCAACGATTACAAAGTTGCGTGTCCTATCGCAAAAACAGCAACTATTGCGTCTTGATTTTGAAGAAGGTTTTGCACAAGTTGATGACGGTGTGCTTTTCAACAATGTTGTGGCAGTACTTCAACACTATAATGTAATGGTATTGTCAGATTATGGTAAGGGAACATTGCACGATGTGCAAAAACTCATAAAGCTTGCGAATAAGCAGCAGGTTGCAACGTTAGTTGATCCTAAGGGGAATGACTTTAGTATTTATCAAGGTGCGACTTTAATAACACCTAATCGCAAGGAATTTGAAGCGGTTGTTGGTAAGTGCCACACTGAAGATGAGCTAATTGCGAAAGCGCATCAATTAATAGCGAACTGTTATTTAGGTGGACTATTAATTACTCGTAGCGAAGAAGGCATGACGTTGGTGTTAAAAAACGGTGAGGTAACCACGATTCCTACCGTTGCCAAAGAAGTCTTTGATGTTACCGGTGCCGGTGACACCGTCATTGCAGTGATGGCAATGGCGATTTCATGTGGCTATGACTATATCTCAGCGATGCGTCTGGCGAATGCCGCGGCAGGCGTTGTCGTTGGTAAAGTCGGTACAGCAACATTAAATGCTCAAGAGTTGCATGATTCACTTCATGCACAAGCGAGTGTACACAAAGGGATTTTAAGTCAAACTGAGCTTAAAAAAGCAATGAGTGAAGTTCATCTTCAAGGTGAGAAAGTCGTCATGACCAATGGCTGCTTTGATATTTTGCATGCCGGGCACGTTGAATATTTACAAAAAGCGCGCGCTTTGGGTGATCGCTTGATTGTCGCTGTCAATACCGATGAGTCGGTTAAGCGCTTAAAGGGTGACTCTCGACCATATGTCAGTTTGCAATCACGGATGGAAGTGCTTGCGGCATTAGGCTGTGTCGATTGGGTGGTAGCTTTTGAAGAAGATACCCCCAAGCGGATTATCAGTGAGCTATTGCCGGATATTTTGGTTAAGGGTGCAGATTATGAAATCGCGCAAATTGCAGGAGCCAAAGAGGTATTAGCCGCAGGTGGCGAGGTTAAGACCATCACCTTAAAGCCTAGTCACTCGAGTACGTCGATTATTGAGAAAATAAAAAATCAAAAGTAGAAACTTATACCTTTTTACAACACCTTAAAGAATAAAAGGAAAAAACAATGCGTCCAAGTCAACGCCAAACCAATGAAATGAGAAAGTTAACGATAATTCATCAATTTACCAAGCATGCAGAAGGTTCTGTGTTAGTGTCTTTTGGCGATACCAAAGTATTATGTAATGCCTCGGTGTTAAAAGAAGTGCCTAAGTTTCTAAAAGATGCCAATCAAGGTTGGTTAACGGCTGAGTATGGTATGTTACCGCGCTCCACTCACTCAAGAATGGATAGGGAAGCTGCCAGAGGTAAACAATCAGGCAGAACGCAAGAAATCCAGCGTTTAATCGGTCGTGCTTTGCGTGCCGCGGTGAATTTGAATGAGTTTCCAGGAATTACGATAAAGGTAGATTGTGATGTCTTGCAGGCTGATGGTGGCACAAGAACGGCTGCGATTACTGGAGCGAGTCTTGCGATTGAAGATGCCGTGAAATATATGCAAGCAAATGGACTTGTTAAAGAAGATGCCAAACCGATTCAGGCACATGTTGCTGCCATTTCAGTTGGCGTCTATAAAGAAACTCCCGTGCTTGATTTAGACTATGCTGAGGATTCAGATGCTGATACGGATATGAATATTGTGATGACGCATAATGGTGGCATTATCGAGATTCAGGGAACAGCTGAAGGCACACCTTTTTCAGAAGAAGATTTTGCGCAAATGCTTGCTTTAGGTAAAAAAGGGATTAATGAGATTTTCAAGCAAACGCGTAACCTACCGTAGAGGTGTATTGCAACTCAAAAATAACGAAAACTCCGTAGGGGCGTATTGCATACGCCCACTAATATGCAAAACCGATAGGCGCGTACTGTATACGCCCTAAAAACATTGGAGTAAAAACCATGATTCGCCTAAGCCCTTTATTGCAAGCTTTTCTAAGTGTCGAGAAAAACAAAACGGTACATGCTGCCGCAGAGACTCTTTTTTTGACACAAACTGCGGTAACGCAAAGAATAAAACAGCTTGAAGAAAAACTTGGCGCGTCACTTTTTATCCGCTCACGTAAGGGCATGCAATTGACAGAAGAAGGGCAGGTACTGCTTAGGTATTGTCATGATATGCAAAACTTAGAAAACAGCTATTTGCATAGCTTAAATATGAGCGAAAGCGACAATATTATTGCTTTGAAACTGGTATCTTCCTCGACATTGATGAAAACACGGATTGTCAAAGTAGTGACAACCATTGCAAAGTTATACCCGCAGTTAAGGATGCATTTGCAGATTCAAGATATTGAGGCGCGACATGAGTTGTTAAAAACAGGGCAAGTTGATTTAGCAATTGTTAATAATAAGCAAGTTTCAAAAGAGATGTGCACTAAGGCGCTATCTCCAGAGCGTTATGTCTTTATCGTGCCTAAAGCGTGGGTAAAACGCTCGATTAAAGACGTTGTACTTCATGAAAATATTATCGATTTTGATAGCAGTGATGATATTACGTTTTCCTATTTGGCAAAGTATGACTTATTGCAGTTTGCACGCAAAGACCGACATTTTATTAACTCTCCTGATCAATTAGCGCAATTGGTTGGTTTTGAGCTTGGCTATACGGTAGTTACTAAGCAATTCTTTGAGCAGTATTGTGATCAGACAAAAGTGGTTATTCTTAAAGATAATTGGTTTTATGATCATGAGATTTCATTGTGCTGGTATGATCGTGGTGTGTTGCCGAGTTACTTTAAGGCGTTAATTGATGCGATTAACTAATACCTGAAATGGCTTCGACTAACGCTCAGCCAACGCATAGTTTAAAATCCAGATTCTTTTACCCAAAGGATAAGCACCTGTTGCCATAAGCGTGCCGCGAGTGATTTGCGCTCAATATCAATAAACACTTTACCTCTGACAACATGGGGTAATTCATAAGGTAAAGGTGAGCTAAGCGTCAATAAAATTAAAAACACATTTTCCTGTGGTGTGAGTTTGCCTTCTTTATCAGGGTTAACGGCAATACTTCCACCAAAATTTGACGCGTGATATGCACTTAATGGAGCTGCTTCATGGATATAGCTTAAGTTAGCCTTATTTTCATTCTGACTTTTGAAAACACTTGAGTGTGAGCTTACAATATATCTAATCTCAACGGGTATTTTAGCAAGATCAATATTTTCAGGAACAAAATAGCCCTTTTGATTAAGCTTTAACTGATCCTGATCATCCGCCGTTGTATACGCGCGTAGCTGCAAAGTTTTGTTATTGACAATAAGCATTAATGCTTGTTTTGCTTTAAGCCAAGCATCAGGGTGCAAATCCTCGGATAATGACTCCACAACACCATCAAAAGGTGCCGTAAAGACTAATTTATCCTGTTGCTTTAATAATTGATTGAGTTGGGTGTTCGTATGATTAATTTGTGTTTGTAGTACCTGCTGTTGATCCAATTTTGTTTGAAAGTGGACACTGTTTCTTTGTTGCCAAATAAGTTGCTTTAGTTTTTCATTAGCTTGGGCAATTTGAAAATCAAGTTGATCAGACTTAAGTTGCGCTAAGAGTTGCCCTTTTTTTACGCTTTCTCCTTTTTTAACATTGACAGATATCACGCGTGCTGCAATTTCGGTATAAAGCGGCTTGGTTTGATAAGACAAGGTTGCCGGCAATGAGATCTGTGACTGCCAGGGGATAAAAAATAAACCAATTAGAATAAGGATAATGACCGAAAAAATGAAGGTGTTTTTATTAAGTGATATATTGCTTTTCATGCTCCACCAGACTTTTAGTTCGCGATAAATCGGATGTAAAATAAAATAAACAATTTCAATGACAAATAAGATGATGCCTAATGCCTTAAAAAATAAATAATAGACCATGATCGCAATTCCTAAAAAGAGCACAAAGCGATAGATCCAAGTCAATACCGCATAGGTGATCAAAATACGTTGACGCGTTTGAGAAAATTGCTCAGGTGCAGGCATATTAAGCCCAAATAATACTTCACGCAATTTCCATTTAGTCAATGCAAAGGCACGGGTTTGCAAATTACGCATGCTTAAAACATCGGAAAGTACATGGTAACCATCAAAGCGCAAAAACGGACTGATATTAATGATATAGGTGGTCATTAAGCTGTAGGTTGCTAGGAAAAAACAAATACTTTTAATCGCGCCTTCAGGCATGAGTAACCATGCGCATAACGCAAAGATTGCAATATATGTCTCGGTGATAACACCTGCTAATGCGATAGTCACACGCTCTTTGGGATCGTTGATTTTCCAGCTCTCACCGGTATCGGTGTAAAGCATGGGAAACATGACCAAAAAAGCGACCCCCATCGTTGGCACATTCAATGCATATTTCTTACACATTAATGCATGCCCTAGTTCATGGCAGCTCTTAGCAAGTATTAGTGCGATACCATAAAGTATAATATATTGAATGGAGAAAAGCGCAAAAAAAGTGTGCGTAAACTGATCCCACTGTCTCAATGTAAAGATAATGGCAATAATGCCTAATAGCATCATGCTAAGTGCGAAACCTTTTCCAAGTGCAAAACGCATGTAAGGATAAATAGCATTTAAAAAACGATTTGGCTTAACCAAAGGGATACGAAAGAATAGGTAGTTTTTGGCAAGCCATAAAAACCAGTTCATCTTTTTGGGTGTTTGCGCTTCATTAATGCTCTTCATGGTACTAAAAGATTGTTCAATCAGACAGTTTTGTGATAAAAATTTTAGGATTTGTGTGATGTCATCTGCGCTAACTTGCGCTAGTGAATTTGATTTGACCGTATTAATTAACTCATCAGGCGAAATATTCTGCCAAAAGCGCAGTATCTCGTGCTCGCGCCAACCAAGATGGAAAAAGCGATTATTTAGAAGATCCTGAACAACCCATGTTGGACTATTATTAAAGTCCATACCACCTTTTTGCAAGACAACACCTTCACGTAAGGGCGGGAGAATCTCTGGTAATTCTGAGTTCATCGACATTTGCATAATTTACCACCCAAAAAACTGTCTTAAGGTTGTGATTGGTTTACGGAATAAGTAATAAAATAAACTAACATTACTGCCCATTAGTTTGGCAGTTCCTTGGCTGCCAATCTTAGGTATATCTTGATCTGAGTTAATACGTGCAATCACTTGATAAGCCAAAATCTGTGATGGTGTAATCGTTGCTTCAAAACTTGAGTAATCAATAATGCCATAAACAGGATTAAGTGGATCAGCATTTAGGAATAACTTTACCTTATCACCTTTGTTAAAATTAATGGCATCAGCAACAGGTAACCAGATTTCCATTTCAACCTGTTCTGGGGTTGCTACTTGCATGACATTCTCACCCGTGACAACGGGTTTACCAAACCATTGATTCGGGGTATCAATAATCGCAATACCATTAATCGGGCTTTTGACATCAGATTCACTTATCAGATGTGCCGTATAGTTAACTTCAAGTTGCTTTTCTTGCATAAGTGCTTGCAAAACTTGGATTTCAGCGCGTTTTTGAATGTCTTGATAGCTGCTTTGAACCGCTGTTTTATATTTTGCAGTAGCAGTAGCAAGTTCTTTTTGTGCAAGTTCATTAGCGTTGATCAGATCTCGCTTATCCATATCAAATAAAACTTCACCTTGGGTGACGTATTGCTCAGGCTTCACAAAGACGGTTTCAATCACGCCTTCCATTGGTACGGTAATGATCATAGGGTCTTTGGCAATAATCGTAGCAGGGGCTAATACACTTTGTGGTATACGTATAAACATCGCAAGAAATGCAGCTATAATTATGAGCCAAATAATACGACGTTTACGACTTTTAAAGTAATAGGCAAACTGCCCAAAGATGTTGCGTGGTTTACTTAAATGAAGCCATGCTTGTTTGTATGAATGGGCAATCCAGTCAAATTGTTTAAACTCATTTTCTTCTGGTAACGTGTTACTCAATAGCAGCACGCCACCGATAATTTCTTTACGGCTATTACGAAAAAAATAAAAGGTTGCATATTTAGATAAGGGCTCTAACCAGATTTTATTGACAGCTTCAACCGAAGTCTCACTATCAATGGTTTGCAAATCGCTATTTTGTGCATAATAGGTAATGAGCTTATCAATGAATTCAGTGGCAGATAGTTGATAGGGGCTTGTCTTGTTCAAACGGGTAATACCTGAGACACTTCTGATTTGGATATGCTTATTCTGCCAAGAGCTCCACACCAGTGCGCGCTGATAATCAATGACGACCTTGCTTTGATGTGCAATAAAAAATGCCAGTTCATTGAGTTTATTGATCTCTCTTAACTCTTGTTGTAAAGAAAGTAGGTTGGCTAATGTATCTTTCATGCTACCTACTCCTTGTTAACCGTTGCTTGTGTGTCTAGATCAAAATAGGCAATACCACTCATCCCTGAGAACAGCATTTGCGGTGTGAGTTTATCGGTTGTGTCTGAAGATGCTAGTTTGCCGTAGATTAAAATAGATTGGCTTGCTGGATCAATTTGCCCAACAACCTTTGTTACTACTGCCTGAAAGCGTTCTGTTGGTAGCTCATCTAACTGTAAAGTAAAAGGTGTTTGTGCCTTGATATGTTGCAGCCAGATTGAGGGAATATACATCTTAATCTCAAGCTCACGATTATCGATGATATCAATTAAGGGGTCATCCGTTTTGACGGTTTCATTTTCCTCAGCAGATTGATGGACGACTTCGCCATGATAGGGCGCTAACACCTGACATTGCTTTTGTTGGAATTTCATGATATCGAGATCTGCCTTGGCAATTTCAAACTGGCTTTTTGCTTTAGCAAGCTCAATTTTGCTTGCCGAGTTTAAGCGCATAAGCTCAGTTGTACTATCTAGTTGTGCACTAGCAGCATCAATCTCGGCTTGAGCACGTTTGCTTTTTAAATCAACCTCTTCACAATCAAATTGCACAAGCACATCACCTTGTTTGAATTGATCTCCTGGGCGAAAGTTGATTTTCTGAATAACACCAGTCATGGGACTTGATAATGAAGCTTTTTGTATGGGAAACAATGAGGCATATGTGCTATTAGATTTGTCATAGCTAATGCTTGTTGGCATAGGCTCAGCTGCATATAGCAAGCTAGTCATCAGCAAGCTGGTATAGAAAATAATAGGTCTGTACATAACGGTTCCCTGTATAGTGATGTCTGTTTTTGTCTATGTTGAGCGTAGTAATAAGATGTCGTGATAACAATGGATAATAACTTTTTCTTATGTGCGAGTTTGACGATAACAATATGGCAAAGTGCGTATTTAGTGCGTGTTTTAAAATGGCTGGTATTTAACTAAACTAATGACCAATTTAAGCGACAACAAAAAGCAAAGAGAGCTTGTTATGCAACAGAATAATGGATTTAGTTTGACGACACGGATCATTCATATGATTGGTTTTGAGTTATTTGCGATTATTATTTTCGCCCCTGTAGCGGCACTGGTGTTAAATAAAAGCATTGTTGAAGTCGGTGCATTGGGTGTACTTATCTCATTGATGGCGATGCTGTGGAATTTCATCTACAACTGGATGTTTGATCATTATGAGGCAAAGCTTGGCAAAGATCGTTTTAAGCGCAGTGCCATCACGCGCGCAATACATGCATTATTGTTTGAGTTGGGACTTTTAGTGGTAACGATTCCACTCGTTGCTTACTGGCTTAATATGACGTTATGGCAGGCGTTTATTGTTGATATCGGTTTTGTCGTATTTTTCTTGATCTATGCCTTTGTATACAACTGGCTATTTGACTGTCTATATCTGCAGTTATCACGTAGAGCAATCGCCTAAGAAACTGAGTTAATCTCATGGATCTTAACAAGCTTTATCATATTATTTTCAACTTTCTTCACCTCGATAATAAAGCCATTGATTTTAAGGCAACAGTTGCCAATTGGGATTTCACGCAGTTCATCGATAATAAAGCCAGAGATGGTTTTAGCACCTTGAGTCGGTAAATGTAAGTGCAAATGTCGATTAATTTCACGGATGGTGGTATCTCCGGTGGTGCTATAAGTATTATCTTTACCTGTTTTAATGTGTGTTTCAAGATTGTACGTATCGGCAAATTCACCAACGATTTCTTCAATAATGTCTTCAACGGTAATAATGCCTTCAATCTCACCATACTCATTCACCACGGTAGCAAAGCGCATGCCTTTTTGTTGGAAATTAATCAATTGGCGCTTAATAGAGATATGATCAGGAATATAGTAAGGCTCTTTAAGTAGCGCTAAAACATCTTCATAGGTGGGCGTGTCATCCGTGGCAATAAACTTTAATGCCTCGCGTGTGAGAATAATACCGGCAATATTTTCAATGTTTTCATAGCACGCGATCAAGATAGAGTGCTTTGCATGAACGATTTGGTGAATGACTTCAACAATATCAAGACTTAAGTTAATATATTCGATTTTATGATGTGGGATCATCACATCAGAGACTTTGATTTGATCAAGCTCTAATACACCTAAAAGCATATTTTTGTTTCGGGGTCCCAATTTACTTTTGGAGTCGTGAACAACCGAGTGAATCTCGTCACTGCTTAATGGCTCAGCCGTTTCTTTATGTTTTATTTTAAGTCCCACTAAACGAAATAACAGATTGGCAAAACCATTTAATAACCACACAAGTGGGTAAAATAAAACGAGCAAGATGAGTAGTAGAAAAGAAGCAGGGAAAGCCAACTGTTGCGGGAAAAGTGCCGCTAGTGTTTTTGGAATAATCTCAGCAAATAGAAGAATAATGATGGTTAATACAATCGTTGCAACAATCATACCAATATGCCCAAAATGCTGTTCGGCATAACTGGTTAGAATCGCTGAGGCAATGATGTTGGCAAAGGTATTGCCGACAAGAATCATGCCTAATAGGCGATCAGGACGTTTAATAAGATTTAAACTACGTTTGGCTGCTTTGTTCTTGCGTTTTGCCATGTGCCGCAATTTATATTTATTTAACGACATCATTGCAGTTTCAGACCCTGAAAAAAAAGCAGAGCATAAAATTAAAATGACCAAAAGAAGAAGTGTAAAGCTAAGATCCATGAGTTATTGGTTATATATTAAATTTATCACCCGGTTATCATAGCAATCAGCTGTGGGCAGCGCATTATTTTTATTGTTTTTTATTAGCAAAAATGGGCGCTCGCGATGAGATTGATTCTGAGATTGGTCATCATAAGATTCTGATGTTAATTTCTACTAAGAAACACTTAATTTAATCTAAAAATTCAAAAATATAATATGACTATTTAAATATCTGATTTTACGCTCTCGCTATTTAAGTTCATATTTTGATCCAAACAGTTATTTAATCCGACCCCGAGGAATATATATGATCAGCAAGAAATACAAATTACTCTATATTTTATCTGCGCTAAGCTTAACTGCCTGTGGTGGCGGTGGCGGCGGCTCATCAGCGACACCTGATACACCAACAATAGCAGCCAATGCCAAGCTTATGACGGATGTCTCGCGTCCATATATGAGTGATAAAGAAGCGATACTTGAAATGTCTGTTGAAGTAGGAAGTATCAATCAAATGCTGTTACAGGCGGCTGATAATAAGACGCAGTTAGAAATATATTCAAGAGAGTTTGTGAGCACTAGTTCCTCAAGTCATGCAATACACTTTGAGGAAATAAGCTCTGATCAGTCATGCTTTACCAAAAAAATTTTGCAGCCTGCTGAGAACTGTATTGATCAGTGGAAAGTAAGCACGATCAATCAAGAAGATCAATATCAAGGCAAGGTTGTCTATGGTACCAATCTTGGTAGCATTGAAGCGCCTGTGCAAATTGTTTTTAAATCACCAACTGATCCAGTCTTTCAAAAAGATCGCTTTACGATTAGCTCGATTACACCCATAGCAGTGGGTGAAACTACGAGCATTAGTTTGAACAATAGCACTCAATATCCGATTAACTATCCCGTTATTGAATTTCCTAAAGGGATCAAACCATTTATCACTGATATGTCGACTGTGACAGAGATTAAAAGTGGTCAATCAGCCATTATTCGTTTTAAAATCATCGATAGTAAAGAAGCGCAACAGGCACTAAAAGCGTGGCAAGATGATCTTAATGCAAATAAAGAAGATGCACATTTAAAATACTCAAGTGCACGTTTTTCGACACAAGTTTATCCATTGCAACCAACAATTTATTTGAATGATTTAGTCATTCAAAAATCAAATGCTCAGAATTTTCGTGAGATAGATGGCAAGTTAGCGATGGATTTATCAATACTTAATGTCAGCCAAGACAGCATGACAAATCTTATAACTGATATTACAAAAGGTAGCCAATATATCACACTAGATCACTCAAAATGCTATTTCCCATTACAAAAAAATAATAGCTGTATTGTGACCATTATGATTGATCCAAGCATTTCAAATGCCTATGCTGCCGATCAAGTTTTTGATGTAAGTTTCAGGGTGAATGATCAAAGCAATAGAGAACCAAATTCAATGAGCTTTTTGCTGGATCTGAATGCAAATGTTGGTATTGGTCTTGAAAGTACTTTAGTTGCAGATCATGAGAATCAGATATATCTACAAAATAATAGCTTAATTCAATGGCATCCATCATCTAATGTAGAAGACTATAAAATCATCGATGGAATGCTGAATGATATCACCTCAGAATTTGTTATAGGCAATGGCGTTAAGTCACCTGATTGTTTAACTGCTCATACAATAGCTAAAAATACAGGATGTTATATTACTGTACTGCCAAATACTGATCAAACAGGGAAACAACTTAAGTTGCATTTGGATCATTCTAATGTACAAAACACAGCACTTTTGTTGCCGAGTTATAGCGCTAACGGCATTAGTGGTAATAATGCATTAACGCCTGCAACAGTAATTAAAGGACGTGATTTATCAATGTATTTTACGATAGCACCACCATCATCCAAAACATTTAAGGGTTTTGAAGTCGTTGGTCTATCAACTGCTACACAAGATATGAGTTATCCCAACAGTTGTAAACAAGGCGATATCGTCAGCAGTAATAATCCTTGTCAGCTTAAAATTGATATTGCTGGAGATGAAATTGATGGCGAGAATTTTAAACCGCAATTAATCATACTCTGGCAAGATGGCACGCAATCAACTGCGGAGCTTAATATTGATGTGGTTGATCCTACGCAACCAGGCGAGGATGTAAGCGGGTTGTCTGATATTAACCTTTTACAGTCACAAACGAATTATGTTGATATTAACCAAGATGGCATACAGGTATTTATTAAAAATACAACGGGTAAAGTATTATCAGCTTTAAACATACAGATGCTACCGCAATGGCTTAATGATTTAGTTGATTTAAGCCAGTTGCAGATGATCACACTTAGTCCAGACCAAGAGCTTATCGTTAATATTCCCCTTAAATCGGATAAATCAGCAAATGATTTAAGTGCTGCGTTAAGAGCACATCTGGATGAGATTACACATAATGATCATCAAGATGAAACGGGTGGTCAGGTAATACGTGTTACAAGCAGTAATGCATTAGATGACTATTTTCCAAAGATTAAAGTGGATACCATTCCCTATTTTGATACGGAAAATCTTAATCATGGGCATAAGGAGCAAACGCTCGCTTATACGATGGTGTTTGGCAAGCCTAATCAACAGTATATCGAGGTAAAAAATCCAACCAATTATCGTTATGATATAAATTTCTCAGAAAGTTTACCCAGTGGTATTACCCGCGTAATGTCAGGTGCAATCAATGGGTTAACAAATTGCAGTGAATTTCCAAGTTTATTAGCAGGGGAAAAGTGTGCAGTAGCATTGATAGCATCACCAAATGCAAATGTTATTGAAGGTGATCATCTTGATTTGATCATGACACCCGCTGAAGGTGATGTGACAAGCACAACAACACTGCAGATGAATTTTGAAGTGAACTATGTTTATGATATTACTTATCAAGCCGAAGGTAGTGCAATTGCAATACCATTATCAGGTCATAAGGTATATAACTTAAAATTAGTCAATAATGAACAAGGCATACAATGGGTTCCATCAACGAATACTTCAGATTATATGATCAGTCATGACCAAGGCGTTAGTGGACTTAGCATTACTGCACCAACCATAATGCCAAATTGTACGGATGGATCTGCAGTAGCTACGGATGGCTATTGCTATATTGGCTTAGAGGTTGATGAGCATGCTTTAACACAGTCAAATTATCAGCTAAGCCTTAAAATGGGCGAAAGTAATTTAGCACTTGATGTGCTGGATGTAGGACAAGTATCGATTGTTGAGTATGGCAAGGCAAGTGTTCAGTTAGTGCAAAATGGTCATAGCATTAATCATGTTGTGCGCGCAGGAGAAATCATTGATGTGGTGATTTCAGCACCTGAGAACTGGTACGCTTCTGTAGCGGATGATCAGCAATTTAATATCAGAGCAAACCATCCCGCTATTAACTTTCCTCAAGGATATCTGTGTATTCTTTCACAATCTGCGCAAAGTACTGAGTGTAAGGTTTCTGTTCAAATTGGTGATGCGCTTAAAAGTGGTCATTATCTCTTGAAGATAATACCTGAACAGCAAACGATTCTACCTATTAATTTATCTGAATTAGATTTGGGTGTTTCTTCAGTAAAATACACTTCGATTTCTAGTTTTAATAATCATGTTTGTGCACTCGATGACAAGGATAATGCTTATTGCTGGGGGCGTAATTTCAATGGTCAATTAGGATCAGGAGAAAGTTATGAGTATGCTTTAGAGCCTGTATCGGTTGTTTTAGGAGATGCAGCAGGAAATCAGTGGCAGAATATTGCGGTGGGATTCTATCATACTTGTGCACTTAATCAGCTTGGAGATGCGTATTGTTGGGGCTCTAATTACAAAGGAGAGCTTGGCAATGGTAGCTTTCAAGAGAGTAATACGCCCAAAGCACTTGCAAATGGCGAGATTCCACAAGGTGTCAAACTTACTGAAATTCAATCGGGTGCTTCATTTTCTTGTGCGCTAGCGACAGATAAGCATGTTTACTGTTGGGGTAATAACCAAAATGGTGTGTTAGGTGCTGGGATTGCCGATCCAAATAAGACAGTGCCTGTAAGAGTTAATGAAAGCAATATAACGCCAGGTGCGGTGATTGAATCAATTTCTCTTGGAAATAACCATGCTTGTTTATTAACAGATACAAAAGAAGCTTACTGCTGGGGCAGCAATTACTATAAAGAGTTGGGCACTCAATTGCCAGTGAACACATCAAATACACCAATTAAAGTAAACCTTGAAGGCGTGAGTTTAAAAAGCATATACACGGGGCATTCTCATACCTGTGGCGTGAGTGATCATAATGAAACCTATTGTTGGGGTAATAATGAGAGTGGGCAATTGGGTACTGGAGTGCCTCCATCTTTAGGTGAAGCTTTACCTAAAAAAGTAGAAAGTGGCTCAATGCCCGAAGGTGTGTTTATAGAATCAATGGCATTGGGTAGCGCTCATAGTTGTGCCATTGCAAGTGATGATAAAGTCTACTGTTGGGGTGCAAATCGCAATGGTTTGCTTGGCAATGGCGTTGAAACGGGTAGTTATGAAAATAAACCGATTGCGATTGTACAAGGAGATATTCCAGAAGGCACACTTATGAGCTCAATCGTTGCCGGAAGTTCACATACATGTGTTCTTAGTATGGGTTATAGCTATTGTTGGGGTCGAAATACAAATGGTCAGCTTGGTAATGGTACGCTTAATAATAGCCTCATTCCTGCTGTTGGCAAATTGCCGATAGTCTAAACACGCTAAAGTTAGAAAACGCCATACATTTACTGTTTATCAAATCACTTCAAAGATAATTAACATGCTTTAAAGGAGGGCTTTGTATGCTATGTTATGTTAATAAAAGAAAATTAAAACTCATTACTATTTTATCATCGATGGTCTTGATAGGTTGCGGTGGAGGTGGGGGTGAATCCTCTGATTCAATGCCGAATCCAACCCCTTCGACATCGCCAGATCCTGCACCAAATCCAACACCTACACCAACGCCAACGCCTACACCAACGCCTACACCAACACCAACACCAACACCAACACCAAACCCTCAACCGGAGCCAGAATCAGAGCTTATTCCAGAAGGGATAGCACAGCTTACAGCCACTCTTCATGAAGCACCGTCTGAGCCTAATGTGTTAGACAATGTTATGCTTGAGTTGACCAATGAGACTGGGCAAAAATTTAGCTATCCACTTATGTATCTTGCCAATGGTGTTGAGATGCAAAGCGGGCGTTATACGATATCTTCATATATGCTTGCCGAGAATAAGCTTGAGTATGCGCTATCTCATGATCAGATTGAATTATATCCAAATGATAATAAAACCATTGCAATTACATTTCAGAAGGTTGAACCAGAACCAGAACCAGAGCCTGAAGAAAGTGAGCATATCGCGTTAATGCCGTTTAAGGATGTGAGTTTTAACATGCTATGGTCAACTGTGCCACCACGATCCAATTTACAAGAAATTGCCGATGTTTCTAAACACTATGATTATGTATTGGCATTTATTACGCAAAATGCATGGTCAGATAGTTGTTTTCCAGCATGGGGTGGATCTCCTGAGCTTGCTTTAGATAAAGCGCTTTATGTTAATGAGGTCAATTATCTTAAGAATCAAGGGGGACATGTAGGGATTTCATTTGGCGGTGAAAATGGCAGTACCGTGGCAAGTAAATGTACGCTTAATGAGCTTATTACTGTTTATCAAGAAGCCATTAATACTTATGATCCTTTTATGATAGATTTTGACGTTGAAGGTGGTGCTTTAGGTGATACTGAGGCAAATAATAAGCGAATAGATGCTTTGCTTGCAATTAAACAAGCCAATCCGAATATTAAGTTTACATTTACCTTACCTGCAAATATTGATGGTTTTCCACCTTCTGCGATGCAAATCATACAGCGCGCAAAGGAAAAAGGGCTAGAGGTCTTTGAATGGAATATGATGACAATGGCATGGTATGCACAAAAACTCCAAGATAAGCCCATATCAGATAGTGTTATTGCTGCAGCTGAGAAGGGGTTTACGCAATTAAAGTCAATTTATCAAGAGGCATCAGATGATGAAATCTGGCAGATGATACGTGTCACGCCAAAGATTGGCGTTGATTATGATTACAGTGAGTTTTATCCACAAGATGCTTATGATTTACAGGAATATGTCAAATTAAAGAAAATGGCAGGTATTTCATTTTGGTCAATGGATGGTGATCGTAATCAAAATAAAACAGGTGATTTGGGAGAGCATGCAAGCCCTGATTACTCAGGCGTCGAGCAAGCACCTTATGATTTCACGCGTGCCTTTTTGGGTAAGCTGCCAACACCTACGCCAACACCTGATGAAGTCAGTGTTAAATTTACTTTAAGTGGAATTCCTTCCTTAGCAACAGGTAATTTGACATTGACAGATGCCAATAATCAAACATTTACATTTACGCTAGATCAGTTGCGATCTTCTGAAGGTATTGCCCTTAGCGAGGGTGCGTATACGCTGCAATCGTTGATTATATACAATGGTGTGAGTTATATTCTCTCGACACCGCAAATATCGGTATCTCAAGGTATGTCATTACCTGCGACGATAGACTATACAGAAGTAGCTGCTAATGAGTTGGGTTATGTTAATATTTCACTGACTGGTTTGCCACAGGCTGCATCACAGCCGATGGTAACAGTTTATGATGCGTTTTATCGTGTTGTAATCAGTAAAAGTACCAGTAACTTTATGACAGAGTTTGAGTTGCCAGAAGGAGTATATCACCTATCCTATGAGGGTTACTTAGATGAAGTAAATAAGCGCTACTATAGTGCATCACAAACCGAGCAGGTGGTAATTGAAAAAGACAGCACAAAAAATTTGAGCATAAGCTATACCGCAGATAGTGTGTTTTATAAGGTTGGTGCGTATTATCCGGCATGGGGAACTTATGATCGAAATAATCAAATCCATGATTTGGATGCAAAAGATTTAGATGTGCTTTATTACGCATTTTTAAACTTTGATAGCAATGGCAATGTCAGTTTAGGTGAGAGTTATGCCGATATTGAAAAGCGCTTTACGACTGAAGTGGTAACAGAGCACGGAATCTATAAGCCCGGAACATGGTCAGGGGAAGGATCAGACAAGCCTTTTTATGGTAATTTAGAGCGTATAGCACAATTAAAAGGTTTTGCTAAAGAAAAATACAATAACACGTTGATTGCCGTGTTTTCCATAGGGGGGTGGACTTGGTCAACGCATTTTGCAGAAGTCGCTAGAGATCCAGTAAAACGTGAGAACTTTGCCAATACAGCAGCGGCTTTAGTTCAAGCATATGATATGGATGGACTTGATTTAGATTGGGAATTCCCAGTATGGGGTGTACAAAATGCTTTTTTAAATGCAGCGCAAGCTGAGATTAAAGCTGCCGGGGCTAGTATTAGTGACGCGCAAAAGCAAGCCATTTATGATAAGCATTTGGCATATGAGGAAGCAGATAACTATGTTGAGCTCATCAAAGTGACACGTCAAAAACTCAATGAATTAGCCAATATTACAGGCAAACATTACCACTTAAGTATCGCAATTAATCAAGCACCCGATAATATTATCGTCAATAGCTACAGTAAGATGATGGATTATTTAGATTCAATTAATATTATGTCCTATGATGCTGCAGGGACTTGGGATCAAACGACGGGCAATCAAGCGCCACTCTCAGCTGCTGAAGGTTCTGATGCACCAAATTATACGACGACTAAAGGAGCATGGAATTTAATAAGCTCAGTTGCGGCATTAAATGCAGTAGGTGTTCCTAATAATAAGATTGTTGCTGGTATTCCTCTTTACGGGCGTCAATGGGTTGGGGTTGCCGAAGGTCAGAGCCATATCCCAGGCGTTTATCAAACCGGTAACGCAGGTAATGGCGAATGGGAAGTTGGCAATCTGGGGTATAACTGTATCATGGGTGGTACTTTCTCAGCGCAAAAGACGATAGAAGTTTGTCAAAGCTTTGAAGATACAGCCAGTGAATATACTTATATTCTGGTGCGTGATAATAATGAGGTGCTTAGAAGTGTCGGTAATTTTGGTGAAGTAACAAGCTCTGGATATCGTGTTAGTGGCATCCTTTATCCCTTTGATAAAGTGATAGAAAGTTACTATTATAATCCGATAAGTAAAATGTTTATCACCTATGACTCGGCAACGATGGTTAACATAAAAGGTCAATGGATAAAACAACAAGGATTACAAGGTGGTATGTTTTGGGATACATCAGGTGATGTGCCAAATCCATCAACTAATCCAGATCCTTCTTTAATTGATACACTATCGCAGAGTTTCTCAGGTTAGAGTATTTTTATCTAAAAACGCTTTGTAACAATGATAATACATGACGTTACGATGTTGAAACTGACTTAAATTATTTTTTATTTATACTGTGCCTGCTTGTAAAATGATCTCTCAAATAAGAAGGAGTATAGTTCGTGAAAAATACAGTTAAAATATCCTCAATCTTAAGTCTGATCTTTGCAGGAGCTGCTTCAGCGGGTATTAACACAGAAGATAAGAAGCTTGCAATTTCAGCGACAGAAGCTGCTTATCATAGTAAAACGATTGAAGATAATCAGTATATCAAGGAATCAATCTCCAGAATTGAAGAAGATGGGTGGCGCTATGAGTTCTTCTTTGCTAAAGAAAGTGATGAAACACAAAATATTTTAAACAAAGCAAAAATAATGACAAAATCACCCGCACTTCAAAATGCACTTAACCAATATAGCCTAGAAAACCAATTTAACTATTTAGGAAATGGGATGCAAGGAGCGCTTCTAGGTACGCAAGTATTTGCTGCAAAAAAGGATAATAAAGCGATTATTGCCTTTAGAGGAACAGATACCATTAGTAATGTAATCGTTGATTCTGCGGCATTTCAAGTGAATTTTGAGCAAACAAATACCGGTGTGCATGCCGGGTTTTACAGCTATCTGCTTGATGTGGTTGAAAGAGATACAAACTTTGCCAACTGGTTAAAAAATAACGTTAACAAAGATACCCAGTTACTGATTACAGGTCATAGCTTGGGAGCGGCAGTGGCAACGTTAATGGCTGCATATCTGATTGAACAGGGCTTTTCTAGTGAGAAAATTAAATTAATCACCTTTGCTGAGCCTGCTCCTGGGAGTGAAGCGTTTGCTCAGAGATATGCCCCATTACTTAAGAATTATGTATGGGAGGCTAATATTCCAGATCCTGTGGTATGGTCTACGGCAATAGCAGGAGATCTTTATACGAAATATATGCATCATAAAGTAAGTTATCATCACTTTGGTCAGTTCAATGGTTTTTTAAATACCAGCCAAAGTGCAATCAATATTCACTCTGTCGATAACTACTATAATCAGGTAATGACTGAGATATAGTTATACCCATACCCATACCCATCAATTTTTGATTCAATCACCCCTTCAATAGTCTTTGTTTAGCATACTTCATGTTGAGATGGTTATCGCGTCAGTACATAAAGTTCAGTATCAATAATTCAAATAGAGATATTAGGAAATCTAATTTTACTCAATCATCAATATAGTTCATATTTTGATCTGCAAAATATCAATATTACCCCCCTACAAAATAACATTAGGAGAAATTATGAAATTTAATCTAAAGCATACCTCATTACTATTTTCATTAGCATTAATAGGCTGTGGCGGTGGTGGCGGTAGCAGCAGTGGCGATATGCCAATTCCAACACCTGTTAAAGCGCAATTGACAGCCGCAGAAGCAATTAAAGCACCCGCTGTTATTCAATCAGGTAAAACAACAGTTCTATCCTATACCGTGACAAATCCTGTCGTTGAGCAGGTGAAAATTGGGGCTATTGGTCAAAGAAGTAGTAATGCTTCAGTAGAAATTCAAGGCTTTGATGTGCCAGTTACTGATGGCGTTGAGTTGAATTATGATCTGAGTTTACCGCAAAACACTTGTTTTGATGAAAATGGACAAGGCAAAATGTTACCAGCAGGTGAACAATGTCATATTGCTTTTTTAGCTAAGCTAAATGGCGCGATTGATCAAGAAACAGATAGGCATTTAGTCTTAGCCGTAAGAACATCAGATAATGCAGACGATTTGCAAATTAATAAATCATTAAAGTTTGTTTCTCAACATGATGCACGCTTAATTGATTTAACTGACTCAATCACAACAAGCCGTTATCTTAAACCGGGTTCGATGGTTACAGTCGATGTGCGAAATAATACATCAGCAACAATTAATGCCCTAAATATCCAATTGCCAGAATGGTTAAAGGATATTGCTTTAAATATTTCTGCTGCGCAGATAGATGAATTGCATGTCGGTGATAGCTTTAGTTTTAGTTTTAATTTAGCGATTGATCAGAAAACAATAGATGCGCTTACTATGCATCAAGATGATACCGTTGATATTATGATTGAGGCAGCAAATGCCAAAGATACACATGCTCTTGATCTAGAAGTTTCTACTTCGATTGTCGATAGTAATGATGTTGCTTTTCAACAGCCTGAAATGCAGACAGTAACTTATAGCAATAACACCGATACGGTTTTAACGATTCACTCTGTTACACTTGAAAATATTGCAGATAATAGTGTTGTGATAGAAGACAATAATTGTCAAGAAACCCTAGCAGCCCATGCGTCTTGTCGCGTGCTGCTAAAAGCAGGTGATAATGCAAGGGTAAACGATTATGCGCAACCTGCTCACATTATTTTTGATTACTCAACAGAGCATGGCGCTAAATTAAGTTCTCAAAATACTATCAATATCAATCCGGTGAATGTTTCTATTGAGAAAGATGTTCATGCTAAGCAAGGCGAGACTTTTGAGATTAATATTACCAATGATGGTCCGTTTACAGCAGAGCTTCCTGACATGTCACATTTTAATATTATGCAAGACAATAAGAACATAGCGGGTTTAACACTTGATCCTCAGTCAAATTGTTTTAATACAGCGCTTGAAGTAGGGCAATCGTGTCAGGTTAAAATACACGCTGCTGAAGATATTACACCCGATGGATATTTATTGCATATAGATCAAGGCAATAATTTGGTTTCTGATGTTAATGAGTCATTTTATATCAATGATGCTGATGCAAGTATTGTTGTTGAAGCCTTTGACAACTATGATCATTCAAATATGGGTTATATTAAACTGGTTAACAATGGCGAAGTTGGCATTAAAAATATAGGGCTTGATCGCACTTATTTGCCTGAAAATGTTGAGTTATATAACGGTAGTAATGGTACTTCAAGCTACGGTGCAACATGGTGTACTGCTGAGCTTTGCCCAAACTATTGTGAGGTGAATGATGGGATATTTAATCTTGCGGTAGGAGAATCTTGTCATTTGTATATGTTTAGTCCCTCTGATGTGAATATAGCACAAGCGCAGCTAACGATTAATGCACTTGGTCAAGACTATGGATTTAATCTAACAAGAAAGACAGCACTTTATGCGGACATCCCACATGCAACGCTCTCTAGTCACAGGCTTTATCAGTTTATGGGCGATAGGATTAGCCATAAAGAAGAAGAAATAGCAAAACATTTGCATACAGCAGGAACCATAGAACAATATTATTGGCTTGAGAATGATCCTGATCATAATACATTGGCTGTTGTTGTCATTGATAAGTCACTTAATGATAGAAGAACCATTGAACTGCTTAAAAATATTGGTTGGACTTGGGTTAACCTTGACTTTCCGAGTAACCAGTATGTTTATATTGGTATTAGAGCCATATTTAGTCCAACAGGTGAGCTTCAAGTGATCGTTAGTGATAATTATTTAGAAAAAGGGATAAAAGTTATCGGGAAACCAACACCGTCAGGCTATACATGGCATCAAGATTATATTGAACCTGCAACCAGTATGAATAGCCATATTGATTTAAAAATATTAATGGATCAACATAGCAACGCTTATACAATTAGATTTGATAGCGCTTATGAGTCTGGCGGCTTTATAAAAATTGGATCTAATCTTGTTGATGAGACGGATTTATATGTATCAAGCGGAATACTAAAACATAGTCTCTACTTTGCTCAAGCTGATTATATGGCAGTAATTGATGCACCAGATACTGATTCACATAGCATTAATTTCTTTAACGATCAAAGTAAGCCTGTGGAGAAAGATGGAGATACTGTTATCAATCATCCTGATGCATCCTACTTAATGCCAAGTCATTACAAAGAAATTTATTCAGTACTTGCCATTCCCAATGCGATGTCTTTCTATGCTTTAGTTGATGCTGGACATAGCAAAAAAGAAATAGTTCAGTGTGATATTGATTATGAGCATGGGCATTTTGGTGATGATTTACATTGTCATGAATTGGCTGAAATCCCAGATGCAGCAGCGAGTGCAAAAACATTGAAGCTAATTGATGACAAGTTGGTTTTAATCGGTACAAAGGTAAAAAAAGAAGCGCCACGCTCAAATAAATTCTCAATCTTTGAGTATGACGACAAACAATGGACTGAATTAAGCTATCTATCAGCATATTTTAGCGAAGGCTATCAAATATCTGAGTTAGGGTATCAATATTATTATCCGATCGTACAACACGACTAGAACATTAATTATAAAATCCTCAAATATTTCTATTAAAAGAATTGATTTTACGACATCTTCAAATCAGATCATATTACACATCATAAAAGATCATTATTTGCATCAAATACTTTGAGATCCACAAACGGAGGATTCCATGTCAAAATTTAATTACAAAAGTTTATACCTTATCTCATTAGCAACGGTTTTAAGTGCCTGCGGGGGTGGCGGTGGCGGTGGAGGATCTTCGGATCCTTCACCTACACCTGATCCAGTGGTTGGTGTTCAGCCAAAACTTGCTGTAGCGAGTAATATGTCTGAGGTGTATATGAGCGATAGCAGTGCTATGCTTGAGATGCAATTTATGGTTGAGGATGTTAATCATTTGCAAGTCAAAGCAGCCAGTCAAAATACGCATTTAACTATTTTAAGCAAAGAAGTGGTTAAAACAAGCTTAGATGATAGTAGTGTAACTATAACAGCAGTTGATAACAGCAGTTGTGTGATTAATAAAGAAATGGCAATGGGAGAGTCCTGTCGCGATACGTGGAATGCGTCAACCTCTGAAGAATCTGATCAGTTTGAAGGTAAAATTATTTATAACACGAATGTGGGAAAGGCAGAGGCAGAGATTAAGCTCACCTTTAAATCACCAGATGATCCTGAGTTTAATCTCGATAAATTTAATATTACCGATATTTCACCCATAGGTACGGGCATGCAAAGCAATGTGACAATCAGTAATGCCACCGCTCGTGCGATTAATAATCCTGAGATTATCTTTCCAACCGTCATTGACAGCTACATTAAAAATATTCAAGCACCGACGGAGATAAAAAGTGGTCAAAGTGCCAAAATAAGCTTTGAAATGGAAGATTCACAAGCTGCCCTTGATGCATTAAAACAATGGCAAAATGATATGAGTGCTCATAAAGCGGGCTCAAGTATTGAGTATAGAAGTGCGCGTTTTCCAGTACAAGCTTATCAGTTGCAGCCTGTTATCTATCTAGGTTCTTTATCTTTAGCGGTTAATACGCTAAGCAAGTTTACTGAGGTTAACGGTAAACTTGAGGCAACTGTTTCTGTATTAAATGTCAGTGGTCAGGATATTGCAGGCATTAATACAACGATGATGCAGGAGGAAAATGCAATAACAATCGATACAAGTAGTTGTCGTTTTCCATTATCTGCAAATAATAGCTGTTTACTGAAAGTGATCATTGATCCTGATATTGCCAAAGGCGATGTAACACAACAGCATTTTAATATTACGCTGAGCACACCTGATGTGATTTATCGTGATCATACGACTTTAGAGATTAATATTGATAGCAAAACTGAGGTGGCATTATCAACAGAAAGCACTTTGCTTGCCAATTATAATAATCAAATAGCCTTATCAAATACGCGCTTAATCAACTGGGTTGTCTCAAAGCATATTGAGGATTATCGAATTGTTGATGAAGAGGGTAATGATGTGACATCACGATTTGAGTTAAGTGGTGGTATCAAAGCGCCATCATGTTTGACGGTAACTTCTCTATCTAAGGGGCAAAGCTGCTATTTAAGCGTCAAACCTTTAGCGAATGAAACTGGCAAACGCTTATTTTTAAAGTTATTAAATACCAATGCCAATCAAGCACACAATATCACCTTGCCAGATTACAGTGATAGTGGTGTATATCCAAGTGTGGATTTAAATCCCGATACGGTCGTCAAAAATAAAGATCTATCGCTTTATTTTACAATCGCGCCACCAGTTAATAAGACGTTTGTCGGTTTTGAACTGGTTGGTGTTAATAAGGTTGCTCAAGATGTGGCTTACCCAAATAGTTGTGTTAGCGGTGCGCTAGTAAGTGCTGATAAACCTTGTCAATTAAAGCTTGATATCTCAGGTGACGAGGTTAATACGCCACATTTTAATCCAGAGCTTATTATTCATTGGCAAGATAGTACACAGACAACGACTGACATTAATATTAAAGTGGTTGATCCGACTCAGCCAGGCGAGGATGTCAATGGTTTAGCAGATTTATATCAGTTAGATGCTGCGTTTAATTATATTGATATTAATGTAGATAATATTATGATTTACATTAAAAACACAACGGGGAAAGTGTTATCTAATTTTCAGGTGGAGATTTTACCAAATTGGTTGAGTGAATTAATCGATACGTCGTCATTAACACCGATGACACTTGCTAATCAACAAAACCTCGCCATCACATTACCGTTAAAATCCGGTAAAACGGCAAATGATTTAGTCGCTGTGTTAGAGAGTAACATGTCGGATTTAGCCAATAATACTCAAGCTGGCGCTGATGGTGGAAAAGTAGTGCGTTTTACAGCAAGCAATTCAGTGAATGACTATCGACCAGAATTAACCGTTGACACCTTCCCGCACATTGTGACGCCATCGAACGAAGCAGTCGAACAAAGTTTAAATCAGGTTATGGTGTTTGGTAAACCGAGTATAAAGCATATTGTGATCAATAATCCAACGAATGATCAATACACTATGAGCTTTGATCAATCTTTACCAGGAGAGACTATTATACGTGTGACTAGTGGCGGGGTTAATGGCTTAGCAAACTGTAGTGAGTTTACTACCTTATTAGCAGGTGAGAGTTGTGCGCTAGTAGTGGAAGCCAAAGTTGATGCCTATAACGTACCAGGTAATTATCTAGATGTTATTATGACACCGGTAAACTCGCCAATAACAACACAAACAAAATTGCATATTAAGCCACAAATTAATTATGTTTATTTTGTGAGCTACGAGCCAAGTGAGCAAGCGATTGAAATTCCTTATGCAGGCGATAAACACTATGATTTACAGATATATAACGATGAAATCTATATTCATTGGCTACCGTCAACAGATCTAGCAGACTATGTCATCTCGCATAGAGATGGAGCCGCAGGTTTAACCATAACCACACCAGCGCAAACACCAAGTTGTCTTGATGGTGCGCCAGTTGCAAGTAATGAATACTGCTATATTGGTTTATCCGTTAATGAGATGGCATTAGCAAGGGATGATTATGATTTAACGTTAAAAATGGGGCAGAGCAATCTCGCTGTAGATAGTGTTGATATCTCTTATGTTGCAATTGTTGATCATGGTGTGGCAAGTGTCAGTGTAGAGAAAGGCGCTCAAGTAATTAGCAAGGTAATGCCAAGCAGTAGTGTTGACGTCGTCATTAGACCTCCTCAAGGTTGGCAGGATCAGGTAATGGTTGATCAAGGTTATACAGTCACAGCAAATAATAGTGGTATGACTTTTCCTAAGGGTGATCAGTGTACTTTATTAAGATCTCAGCCAGAAGCAGCGTGCAGGGTTGAGGTACACATTGCAGAGGATATGGTGGTTGGGGAATATGAGTTAACTATAGTGCCAAATACAGCTACAACGCTACCTTTGTCAGAAGCAGTTGTCATTAAAGCTTTGCAGGTGACTAATGAGCAATTCCAGCAGATTTCTGCTGGGGCGTCTGGAACTTGTGCACTTAATTCCATTGGTCAAGCTTATTGTTGGGGGAGTGATAGTAATGGTTTTATTGGAGATGGTACTCCGGTGCAAGACAAATATCAGCCAACTCTAGTAAAAATGCCAGATGGCGTAGTGTTTACTGCTATAGGACCTAAATGGTCTAATTCTTGTGCATTAGGGAGTGACAATAATACCTATTGTTGGGGGCTGAATGACTTTGGTCAATTAGGTGATGGTAGCTTTACCAATAAGTATGAGCCGACTTTAGTGAAAATGCCTACTGGGGTAAGCTTTACGGCTGTATCACTTGGAGGTAGTCATGCTTGTGCTTTAGGTGATGATAATAATACCTATTGTTGGGGTTATAATAGCTCTGGTCAATTAGGTGATGGTAGTACTACTAGTAAGTATCAACCGAGTTTAGTAAAAATGCCTACTGGGGTAAGCTTTACAGCTATCTCCGTTGGAGCTATTCATAGTTGTGCTTTGGGTGATAATAATAACGCCTATTGTTGGGGGGATAATCGCTATGGTCAATTAGGTATTGGTAGCACTGCTGATAAGTATCAACCTACTTTGGTAAAAAAGCCAAATGGCGTAAGTTTCACGGCTATCATTCATACTTGTGCCTTGGGTGATGATAATAACGCTTATTGTTGGGGGGGGAATAGCTATGGTCAATTAGGTGATGGTAGCACTACTGATAAGTTTCAACCCTCCTTGGTAAAAAAGCCAAATGGCGTAAGCTTTACGGCTGTGCTCTCTGGAGGTGCTCATACTTGTGCGTTGGGTGATGATAATAACTCTTATTGTTGGGGGTGGAATGGCTATGGTCAATTAGGTAATGGTAGCACTACTAATAACTATCAACCGACTTTAGTGAAAGTGCCAGCTGGAGTAAGCTTTACGGCTATGTCCGTTGGATATTCTCATAATTGTGCGTTGGGTGATGATAATAACGCTTATTGTTGGGGGAAGAATGGCTCTGGTCAATTAGGCGATGGCACAAACAATAATTCATCTATCCCTATAGCCGTTAAAATGCCGGAATAAGTGAAAATCCCTTTTCTTTAATTACCGATTAAACCTATCAATCACTGAGCTTACACACTTTTGCTCAATTTCAGTGATTTAACATCATGCCTCAAGAAAATCATAAGGAGGATATCATGTCAAAATTTAATTACAAAAGTTTATACCTTATCTCATTAGCAACGGTTTTAAGTGCCTGCGGGGGCGGTGGTGGCGGTGGAGGATCCGAAGATCCTTCACCTACACTTGATCCAGTGGTTGGTGTTCAGCCGAAACTTGCCATTGCCAGTAGCGTATCTGAAAGCTATATGAGTGATAGTAGTGCCATGCTTGAGATGCAATTTATGGTTGAAGATGTTAATCATTTGCAAGTCAAAGCGGCAAACCAAAGTACACATTTGAAAATTCTAAGCAAAGAAGTCGTTAAAACAAGCTTAGATGATAGTAGTGTAACTATAACCACAGTTGATAATAGCAGCTGTGTCATCAATAAAGAAATGACAATGGGTGAGTCATGTAGTGATACGTGGAGTGCGTCAACTTCCAAAGAGTCCGATCAATTTGAGGGAAAGATTGTTTACAATACCAATGTCGGAAAGGCCGAAACTGATATTAAGCTCACCTTTAAATCACCAGATGATCCTGAGTTTAATATGGATAAGTTTAGCATTACCAATATCTCGCCAATCGGTACGGGTATGCAAAGCGAAATAACCATCAGTAATGCCACAGCTCGCGCGATTAATAACCCTGAGATTATTTTTCCAGCAACTATTCAAGCTTATGTGAAAAATATTCAAGCGCCAATTGAGATAACAAGTGGTCAAAGCGTCAAAATAAGCTTTGAAATAGAGGACTCACAAGCTGCCCTTGATGCACTTAAGCTGTGGCAAGAGCAAATGGTCAGTGATCCTAATGCGTTAATTCAATACAAAAGCGCATCTTTTCCCACTCAGGTCTATGAAGTAAGGCCAACGATTTATCTGCAAGAGCTTAAACTAGCAACATCGAGCTTGAATAAATTTATCGAAAGTGAGGGAGTTTACTCTGCCGTTGTATCATTGTTGAATGTCAGTGGCAAAACCATCAACGATATATCGATCGCTATAGCACCACAAACGGATGATATCAGTGTTGATTTGTCAACATGCACTTTGCCATTAGCGTTTAATAAAAGTTGTTTGGTTAAAGTCACTGTTTCCCCTGAGATTGCTCAAAAAGCAGTGGCTGGATACAGTCATGATGTAAGCTTTGTTGGTGTGGATATTGCCTATCGTGAGCCAACGATTTTGCAAGTTAATATGCCAAATGATGTCACTTTACAAATTGGACAAAATAGTACCTTTTTAGCAAACTATCAAAACCAAATTGAGATTCAAAATAATTCACTACTGTATTGGCTGCCATCTAATGAACTTCAAGGCTATCAAATAGTTGATGCCAATGATGAGGTGATTGCATCCGATCGAGTTGAAGTCAGTGATGGTATAAAAACACCATCATGTACAGCTGTCGCATCCTTAGCCAAAGGGCAGTCTTGTTACTTGACAGTGAAACCTAATGACAGTGTTGAAAATGATCAGTTATTTCTAAAGCTATCAGATACCAATCATGATGCATTGCCTAAGCTGTCATTACCCAATTACAGTAGTAATGGCATACAACCAAGTAATCAGCTTAATCCAGAGGCGATTGTCAAAGATCGAGATCTTACTGTTTACTATACGATTGCACCAGCTGTTGAGAAGGTTTATAAATCATTTGAATTAGTTAATATCCCAGAAGCGGTAGAAGATGCAAGCATTACAAATAGTTGTGTGAGTGGTAGTACAGTGAGTGCGCTGTCGCCTTGTCAGCTAAAGATCAATATTCCAGCAGCGGTAATCACAGATAAAACCTTTGCACCGGATTTACGCATTCATTGGCAAGATGATACAACGGCAGAAAGCAAATTATTGGTTGAAATCAAAGATCCTGCAGCCAATGATGATTTGACTAAATTAAATGAGTTAACGCTTTTAGAGCCATTATCAAGTTATATCGATATCGATCAGACAAGTCTGCAAATTACGCTCAATAACAATACCGCAAGAGTACTCTCTGGTGTGCAGTTAAACTTTAATCAAAGTTGGGTTGGCGAGTTATTTGACTTATCAGTTGTCAGGCAATTACATTCAATTGCTGTGAATGATAGCTATACGCTACATGTGCCATTGCAACAGGGCAAAACGACAGAGGATCTGCATCAAGCTGTAAAAGATCATGCTGATGAGATCTTTAGTAATCATGTTAATGGCGATACTTTGGGGAGTGTGCTTGATATTCATACCAGTAATTCTCTTAGCAAGTATTATCCTGAGTTTCGTGTTGATATCATGCCATACATAGATATGCCGCAAACCCCATTATCACAAGAAATGGACTATCAATTGATTTATACTAAACCAGTGAGTCAGTACGTTAAAGTCACCAATCCAACGATATATAATTACATGATCAGTTTTAATGAGAGTTTACCTAATGGCATAACCCGAGTAATGACTGGAAGTATCGATGACTTAGCAAACTGTAGTGAAATAGGGCAATTAGCTGCGGGGCAATCATGTGCTGCTATTTTTGAAGCCAGCGCAAGCGCTGTAGAATCAAGTGGTAATCATGCTGAGATCATATTAACAGAAGCTGATGGTAATTTACCTAGTACGCTGTTAGATATTAGCTTTAAAACGAATTATGTTTATCAGGTAAATTATGTTATTGCTGATCAACCGCTAGAGATACCAGAAACATCTAGCTTGGCTTTTTATGATATTGAATTAGTCAATAATGAACCGGATGTACAATGGGTTCCATCAATGGATATCAGTGATTATTATCTTTCAGGTAGTTTAGAAGGTCTTGAGATTTTGCCAGCTGCTGAGGGCAAAAATAGTTGCACGCTAGGGGCAAGCGTTGCCTTTGGCGAGTCTTGTTATTTACAACTCAGTGTTAGCCAAACAACGCCAGCAGGTGATTATGATCTGCTACTTAATGAGGGCAATAGTAATTTAGCGGGTGATGAGATTAAGGCAGGTAGGTTGTCGATTATTAAGAAAGGCAATACCCAGATCAATGTTGTTGGTCAATATCAGGATATTTATTTATCTAAAGTTTATTTAAATCAAAGTATTAGGCTCAAAATCACTCCGCCAAGTAACTGGCTTGATTACACCAAAGGTGAAGATCTTGTGTATGAAGCATCGTTTCAAAATGCGCAATCAATGAGTTCACAATCACCACCTAAATGCACGATTAGTAAATCTACTCCAACGAAACCATGCTATATCTGGCTTGAAGTAACAGCACTTAAATCAGGGTTTACTACCCTTGATGTTAATATAACAGAGGTAGGTTCTGCGAAGATGAAACCTAATATTAAAAACCCTCAATTTTCGATTAATATTCTTAGTGATACTTGGGCATCTGTATCTGCTGGAGGATATCATACCTGTGCAACAACAAAGGCAGGTTATACTTACTGTTGGGGACGAAATAATGTAGGTCAACTAGGTAACAGGACGACGGTTGATAGTAATCGTCCTTTACAACCTGTTACTATTTCCCGAAATTACCCAGATTTCTATATTGGAAAATTTAAACGTGTAGAAGCTGGGCGCTATCACTCATGTGGTATTACGCTTGAGGGAGATGTCTACTGTTGGGGTGATAATAAACATTTGGAGACAATTGGGAATCCTGGAGTAGTCTATTCATCTTATGGTTTCTATGTTACAGGTAAATCTACTGAAGATAGTAGAGAGATTATTGATCTTTCATTAGGTAATGGTGTGAGCTGTCTTTTGAGAGACCATAATGTGCCCTCTGAAAAATCTAATGCCTATTGCTGGGGCAAAAATGATAAAGGGCAGTTAGGGCGTTCTTTTGCATCTCCAAATGGTCTTTCTTATGGAGACAGCGTACCTGTGGCATCGCAATATTCATTTTGGGACATTGATGTGGGTGGTTATGACCATGTTTGCGCTATTCAAAAAGGAGATAATTTTCCAGTGCGTTGTTGGGGAGGGAACGAGGTTGGACAGTTAGGTATGGGATATATTAGTGCATTTCATGCAGAGTTGGTTGGTCATGTTTACTTCAAAGGTGCAGATAAAAAAAAGCTAAGTCCAGTATCTAATCTTTCGTCTGGCTATGCACACAGCTGTGCTACACTGATGGGAGAATATAGTAACGTCTTTTGTTGGGGAATTAATATTTTTGGTCAGCTTGGTAATGGACAGTCTGGTTATAAGGTCTATGAGGTAAAGGCGGTTAATGCATAATCAGGATATTTATTTATCTAAAGTTTATTTAAATCAAAGTATTAGGCTCAAAATCACTCCGCCAAGTAACTGGCTTGATTACACCAAAGGTGAAGATCTTGTGTATGAAGCATCGTTTCAAAATGCGCAATCAATGAGTTCACAATCACCACCTAAATGCACGATTAGTAAATCTACTCCAACGAAACCATGCTATATCTGGCTTGAAGTAACAGCACTTAAATCAGGGTTTACTACCCTTGATGTTAATATAACAGAGGTAGGTTCTGCGAAGATGAAACCTAATATTAAAAACCCTCAATTTTCGATTAATATTCTTAGTGATACTTGGGCATCTGTATCTGCTGGAGGATATCATACCTGTGCAACAACAAAGGCAGGTTATACTTACTGTTGGGGACGAAATAATGTAGGTCAACTAGGTAACAGGACGACGGTTGATAGTAATCGTCCTTTACAACCTGTTACTATTTCCCGAAATTACCCAGATTTCTATATTGGAAAATTTAAACGTGTAGAAGCTGGGCGCTATCACTCATGTGGTATTACGCTTGAGGGAGATGTCTACTGTTGGGGTGATAATAAACATTTGGAGACAATTGGGAATCCTGGAGTAGTCTATTCATCTTATGGTTTCTATGTTACAGGTAAATCTACTGAAGATAGTAGAGAGATTATTGATCTTTCATTAGGTAATGGTGTGAGCTGTCTTTTGAGAGACCATAATGTGCCCTCTGAAAAATCTAATGCCTATTGCTGGGGCAAAAATGATAAAGAGAAGTTAGGGCGTTCTTTTGCATCTCCAAATGGTCTTTCTTATGGAGACAGCGTACCTGTGGCATCGCAATATTCATTTTGGGACATTGATGTGGGTGGTTATGACCATGTTTGCGCTATTCAAAAAGGAGATAATTTTCCAGTGCGTTGTTGGGGAGGGAACGAGGTTGGACAGTTAGGTATGGGATATATTAGTGCATTTCATGCAGAGTTGGTTGGTCATGTTTACTTCAAAGGTGCAGATAAAAAAAAGCTAAGTCCAGTATCTAATCTTTCGTCTGGCTATGCACACAGCTGTGCTACACTGATGGGAGAATATAGTAACGTCTTTTGTTGGGGAATTAATATTTTTGGTCAGCTTGGTAATGGACAGTCTGGTTATAAGGTCTATGAGGTAAAGGCGGTTAATGCATATCTAGATAGTATGATTCTCAAGCCAGATTCAATTCAAACAGGTAGTGAGTATAGCTGTGTTATCGTGAGTCAGAATGGTGGTGCTAACTTTAATAAGGTTGCTTGCTGGGGATCTGCAGGCTTTGGGCAGATGGGTGTTAGCAACATGGGTACAAATAGATTAAGACCTGAAATTGTGATGGATTTTTCTGATAAGCTTCGCGAGATTCATCAGCTGACACTTGGAGAGCATCACACCTGTGTTTTAGGTGAGTCAAATACAAACCGTGAGGTTAATCGCATATTTTGCACAGGGTCTAATCTTTATGGTCAAGTCGGGGGTACTTCACAGGATGTAACGACACCTATTGAGATCCATTACCCACGTTAAGCTAAAGCAAGAAATTCTTCTGACCCTGATCTTGTTTATTTAATTTAAATGACTTTCAGCTTTACTGGAGGTCATTTTTTTTTGAAGTTTTTAAAATTATGATGAAATACTCAGGTTAAGTATATTCACTTGAATGGGAATATTTGGTGATATTTTGGTATCAAAAAAGATACAGGCTATTACACCCATGAAACAGCTATTTAATTTGATTTTGCTTAAACTGATCATGTTTTCACAAACAAGCATAACAACAAAACAAAGAGGAAATAAAATGAGAAATACTAAAAAAATTATCGTCTCTAGCATCGTATTAGCAGTAGCAGCAGCAAGTTATTCAAGTGCTTTTGCAAGAGTTGATATTCCTACTGCTGCAGAGGTGAAAAACTCATTATCAAATGATATTACTGTCACACAAGTAGGTGGTAATATGTGTCTGATGGGTGATGGTTTTGAAAAATTAGACAATAATCGCTTTCTACTAAAGTCAGGTACAACTGGGGTTATGAATTGCACTACTCCTATGTTTCAAAAAGGGCGCGGTGCAAAATTTGATGTGGGGCAAGATAAAAGTATTGCTTTTTTTAACCCAAATACAGGTAGTCCGCATGTTGATGGTTACAGAGGTGATATTAAGGATTTTGAAATATATCACGGGTATGCAATATCAAATTTCATGGATAACGACTACAGTGGCATAGTTTACGAGAGTGTTAATGAGTCAAAACAGTCAATGAACGGCGTGTATCAATTAGGTGCGGATATTACTACAGCGATACCATTTTCAGTTAAAATGCCAAATGGTGGTAAAACCTATATCAACATTGGGACAACAGCACCTTTTTAACAGCAACTACTAACAAGTAATACAACTGTAACCTGTGATCATCATTCGCCGGTTACACACTTAAGTCCAGATAATATCCGATGGTGATCGTTAAGGCAGAGATAAGTTTTAACTTACCTGTCAATTTAAGGATTGCCATCTATACTTCATATAATCATTGATATAAAGGATGATATAAGATGGACAATGAAGATGTTCAGGTTTTACGCTTGTTACTTACCGGCGCTAAGGTAACTGAGATTGGTGAGCAAATTAATTTATCGCAACCAGCGGTAACTGCACGCATTAATAAACTTAGAAAGTATTTTGATGATCCGCTATTGGTGCGAGATGGCAAAGAGATGGTACTAACTGCTAAAGCTCTGTCGCTTAGCAATGCGATAACGCGCTTACATGAAAGTATTCAAAGTCTTTATCCTATTGAGCATTTTGATGCTAAAAACACACCGAGTATTATTAATTTGTATATATCTGATGGGCATTACTATTTTTGTTTTGAAGAGTATATTGATGCAATTTATGAGGTCAGTGATTTGCATGAAGTGCGCATTACGGTATTCCCATTAGAGTCAGGTATTGAAGGGCGCTATGATTTTCAAAATGCCGACATTATTATTGGCACGGTGTATCCAATAAAAGGCTTTACTCAGGAAATTATTGCTTGGGATCAGTATCAATTGGTTCATCAGGTGAGACCTTTAAAAAATACTAAAAAAATAACGATGCAGCAGTATGTGAAATTACCACATGTTGTATTTGCAAGAGAGGATGAGAGCAATCCATTTTTAGAGTATTTATCAAGACCGGATCCTAGAAATATTAAATTGCGTACCAACAATATAAACGTTGCTTATCCACACCTTGCTCAAGGGAGATGTGTAGCAACGCTTGGTGAGTCTTTTGCCAAAGAGCATGGATTGGCGTACTTGCCATTACCTTTTTTTACACCCGAGATTCCGATTGCATTGTCATACCCAAATTTCTTACAGATTGATGCTAAAAATCGTTGGTTAAGAAATCTATGTGCCAAAGTTATCCGCACTAAAGCTCGTGCGCTTAACTTAAAGCTTGGAGTATAAATCTTATGGACATAAAAGATTATCTTGTATTACAAACCTTAATTACTGAGCGCAGTCTTAGTAAGACAGCGAAACTTATGAATATGTCACAGCCTGGCGTGACCTTGCGTTTAAATAAAATACGCAATGAGCTTAAAGATCAAATATTGGTGCGCAATGGTCATAATATGGAGCTTACGGCAAAAGCACATGCGATATTGTCAACCTTGCAGCAAATTAATCATGAGTTTGTTGCTATCTTGCCAAATTTACAGCAGTTTGATCCATATAAAACACCCGCTCAGTTTACCATTCATGTTATTGAAATTGCTTATGATGTTATTGCTGAGCGCTTGATCAATGAAATACAGCGCTATAACAAAGATCATGTGATCTCGCTACAGATTTTTCAAGGGGTCTATAACTATGAATATGTACATCAATTTGATAAAGCAGATGTTATTATCGGCTTCTATGAACATTTATCAAATTTTGGTGTTAAAGTCATTGCTGAAGATGGTTTTGTTTTAGCTTATGATCGTTACCCATTGACACAAAAAGCAATTGATTATGAGACATATATCAACTTACCACATGTTGCCCACAGCATTAGTAGTGATGACAACCTATTTGTTCAAACCTATTTAGGAATTCCCGATCCAAGAAATATAAAGTTAAGATGTGCAAGGATTGATCGAATCGTCTCACTGTTAAAAGATCGATATGTGGCAACTTTACCTTTAAACTACGCTTTATATAAAGGGTTAAATGTTGTTCCTTTACCATTTGAAACAGCGAAAGTGCCAGTAACGTTGGCTTATCCTAAACGTCTTGAGCATAATGTGCAAAATAGATGGCTTAGAGAGCTGTGTGAACGAGTGTGTTTAGAATGTATCAATGCGTTGTAGTATTTTCCATTAATGAATACGATTGCATTTTGCCATTTGCTTATAGGTAACTCCAGTGAGTAACGCCAAGCAAAATACAAGGCAAAAAATCTGTAAAATAATTGACGATGGGTATATAATCGCGGGCAGTTTTTAATGTGGTGATGAGTGTTTCCTGTATGCAAGATATACATAAGCATAGATTGTTGATTTTAGATTTTGGTTCGCAATATACGCAATTGATCGCGCGTCGTGTACGTGAGATTGGTGTGTATTGTGAGATTTATCCTTATGATGTTGATGTGAGTTTTATCAAAGATTTTGCTGCCAGTGGCATTATTCTCTCCGGTGGACCTGAATCAGTTAATGAATCAGTACATGTCAGAGCGCCTGAATGTGTGTTTGAATTAAATGTCCCTGTACTAGGTATTTGCTATGGCATGCAAACTATGGCACACCAATTCGGTGGCGAAGTTGCCTCATCTGATAAACGTGAGTTTGGTTATGCCAAGATTGAGATCAGTAAAGTAACCCCTTTGTATGAATCAGTACCGCAAACCCAAGATGTGTGGATGAGCCATGGTGATAAAGTGGTTGATCTAGGCTATGAATTTGAAGTGATTGCTTCTTCTGAAAACGCACCGATTGCGGCGATGGCACATAAAACAAAGCCATATTATGGTGTGCAATATCATCCAGAGGTGACACATTCTGCTTATGGTAAAGAGTTGCTTGAGAACTTTGCCTTTAAAATCTGTGGCTGTGAAGCATTATGGAACCCTGCAAGCATCATTGAAGATGCCGTGCAAAAAATCAAAGCACAAGTTGGATCTGATGAAGTCGTTTTAGGCTTATCAGGTGGTGTTGACTCATCTGTCGTTGCTGCCCTTTTACATAAAGCGATTGGTGAGCAATTAACCTGTGTGTTTGTTGATACTGGGTTATTGCGCTTGCACGAAGGTGATCAAGTCATGCAGACATTTGCTGAAAATATGCATGTTAATGTTGTGCGGGTGAATGCAGAAGAGCGATTCTTAGCTAAGCTTGAAGGGGTTAATGACCCTGAGAAAAAGCGTAAAATTATCGGTAATTTGTTTGTTGATATCTTCGATGAAGAATCAGCCAAACTTAAAAATGCTAAATGGTTGGCACAAGGCACGATTTATCCTGATGTGATTGAGTCAGCAGGCAGTAGCAGCGGTAAAGCGCATGTGATTAAGTCGCATCATAACGTCGGTGGTTTACCTGAAGACATGAAGCTTGGGCTTGTCGAGCCGTTAAGAGAGTTATTCAAAGATGAAGTGCGTAAAGTGGGCGTTGAGCTAGGTTTGCCATATCGTATGGTGTATCGTCATCCATTCCCAGGCCCTGGTTTGGGTGTGCGTATCTTAGGCGAGGTCAAAAAAGACTATGCTGATATCTTGCGTCAAGCTGATTCCATCTATATGCAAGAGCTAGAGAAAAGTGGTTATTATGATAAAGTCAGTCAGGCGTTTGCTGTGTTCTTACCGGTGAAGTCTGTTGGTGTGATGGGTGATCAACGTAAGTATGATTATGTTGTTGCCTTAAGAGCGGTTGAGACCATTGACTTTATGACGGCACGTTGGGCGCACTTGCCTTATGAGCTGGTAGGTCTTATTTCCAATCGGATTGTCAATGAAGTTAAAGGGATCTCTCGCGTGGTTTATGATGTTACAGGCAAACCACCAGGAACAATTGAGTGGGAATGATCAAATAATTAGGGTTGCTCACTTTAGAAAAACTATAATTTTATAAACACCCCGTCAGCCTACGGCTGCCACCCCTCTTGAAAAGAGGGGAATTAGGCAGCAGTGATTTTATATTCCTCTCTTTGCAAGAGGGGTGCTTAAGCTTGCGAGGTGGAGTGTTGAAATAGAAAAGTCCATAACTTCGCTAAATAATACTGTGTTGCTGTTTTAGATTGGTTAATGCTGTTTTTGTTTTCTTTAAGCGCTGAGCTGCACGCTGTTCATTCAATCTTGCGTAGTTATACACCAAAAAGTCAATGATTGTTAACTGCTTTAATCGATGTGCCATTGGTACAAATAGTCCTGTATCGACTTGTTTTTTGATATTCAAACGCACGCTCGCTGTTTGATCAACTGGTGAGCCTGGGTCGGTAATGGTGATTACCTTTGCACCATTACTGCGTGCAAGCTTACATAGGCTAATCAAGGCTTCTGATTTGCCACTGTTAGAAATGGCAATAATTGCGTCCCCTGGTTCCAAAGAGCCAATTGCCATTGCTGACATATGCATGTCAGGATAGTAGCCAACTTTTGGCATCATTCTAAAGAGTTTATGGAAGCTATCAAAAGCGGTGCAGTTTGATGCACCAAAGCCACAAACAACAACCTTATTAGAGTCAATTAGAATGTTTGTCGCTAACTCAAGCTGCTCGTTGTCAATTTCACGATCGACATTGGCGAGTGCTGCACGCGCATATTGAGCAACCTTATCTTTAACAACAGCAGTAGAGTCATCAAGCTTTATATCAATCGATTCATTGATTTTTCCAAGGGCTAATTCCTCAGCAAAGCGAATCTTGAATTCTTGAAAACCTTTGCAACCCACCGCACGACAAAAGCGGACGATTGTTGGTTCACTCACACCAACATTATGTGCAATTGTCGTGATGTTTAACGAAGTTGCCTCATGGCTGTTATCGATAATCCAATTTGCAACCTTTTGCTCAGATTTTCTTAATTTAAACTCCCCATTTTGAAGTTTTTCTAACATTGTTTCATCATGTCTCACGCTTTTGTACCCCTAAGTTGCCGCGGTGTCACTGCATTTTTAGCGTTTAAACGCTATAATCTGCAGAGACATTAAGTTTTGCTCATAACCATAAAAAAATTGGGCGCATTATAACATGGCGTGTAGATAATAAACATGGATCACAGTAAAAATGATAAAACATTTTATATACAACTTATCAAAGAATGATCCTGGGGCACATGTGTTGTCAATGGTGATCAAAGTTGGTGCGATTATGCTTATCTATTTTCTGATTGCATGGCGCCTAGGTTTTGTTTATGAAGTCATTATTTGGGTGTTTTATTTTCTGGCATTCGCTGCCATTGTTTGTGCGGTGGGCGATATATATTCACGACGCAAGATATTTCTATGGTTTTTAGCAGGATTTGCTCTGGCATTAACCGTATCCTACTGGTTGCACCCCTATAGGTTATTAAGTTTCAGTTTAGTAATTATCTGTGCGTACTATGCTTTTTGGGTGAGAAAATATGACCATATATTTAATCAATTTCCTGGTTATTTGGTGATTGTATTAGCGATATCGTCAATCCAGTTGCCGGTGCTTAAACAGGATCTAACACAGTTATATATCAGCCTATTATGCGTAGGGAGCGCTTTTTTTGTGTTGGTGTTAATGCTGCGCCCATGGGATACGCCTAGGCAGTTATTACGCGTCTTACAGATGCATGCGATTTTTTTGCAAAATGAAACACGTCATATTTTGCATATGGCATTTGATGTCAATGCAGGTGTTTTTGATATAGATAAAACCCAAAAAGAAGTTAACACGCGTTTGATCACGCTGCACGATAAGGGGGCGAGCTGGATTATTTTACCGAAACGTAAAGTTGCTTGGCATAAATGCTATGCTCATTATCACAACCTAGTGCAGAATACTTTCCGCTTAATCTTTTTCTATTACACGCTATCCAAAAGAAAGTCAGTCATTGCTGAGGATGTTATTAAAAAAACGGCACTTAAGGATATCGTTTATATGGCAACTAAGCTTGCAGTCTGGGTGTTTTTGCTGAATAAAGATGAGGACTTTAAACATCAGCTAACTCAATTTAAAACACATATCGATCATTTTAAACAAGCGGTATTAACTCTATCTACACTAAAAGGCTGCCAAGTCCTTGTTTTTGAGATATTACTTCTTCTAGAGAGTTTACATAGCACTACGCTATCTTTGAGAGAGGTTGTGCATGAGATTGATTAATTGGTTAAATGCATTGCCGGTTTACAAGTTGTTGGCAATTAGGGTAGCAAGTGCTTGTTTACTTGCTATTGTAATCACTGAAGCTGTTGGTTTACAACGTAACTACTGGAGTGTTTTGGCAATCATATCTATCAGCATTAGCGTACATGCCAGAGAAGTTTTATTTCGCTCTAAAGCTGTTGTTATTAATACGATTTTAGGTTGCTTTATTGGGACAATTGCTTATTACCTATTAAATCTATATGTACCGTTTTATGTGATTATCACGGTGATCTTGGTGTTAGCACTTTATACGCTTTATTTTAGTGTGGTGCACTATGCAGTGGGCGTTTTCTTTAGCAGTATTTTTGTGGTGATGTTTATCGGTACTTTATCCTTTTGGGATGTGTCGTTACTTATCGCGCGCATATTGGATATTGCAATAGGCGCGTTGGTGATTCTGCTCATTAGTAGCGTATTAAAACAGCGTAATTTAAGAGAAAGATTCTATATGGAATTCTCATCGGTTTATCTTACACATAAGCAAATTATTGAAATGTTTTTAATGCAAAAAGCAGAAAATGACAAAATATTAATAATAGATAAAGAAAATGATTTTGATCAAAGTGGTGAAAGTGATGAAAGTTTGGATAAAGAGATATTAAGACTACTTATCGATGAGTTAGCATTGCAAGAAAAGCATATGGTTGAAAATTTTATTAACACTAAAACAGAGCTAAATAAAGCGCAAATCAATATGATCAAGGTGTTGCTATCAACAATGCGTGAACTTATGTCGGTTTATCGTGCTTTGCTACTATTGGATAATCGTCAAAGCAACCAGAAATTACTTCATTTTTGCCGTCAGAAACTAGTGATGTTTTTTGATCTGTTAAAAAATGAGTATGCTGCGTTTGAGAAAATGATTAATAAGCTATCTAAAAAATAGTTGATTACGGCAGTCTTGTATTTGTGTATCGATACATAATTGCAAAATTCTTTTGTGCGTTTGTAAAAAGCGTGTTATCGTAGCCAAACTTATGCTTAACTTAAGTGTCATTTTATGCAATTAAATACACGCTATGGTCAGTTTGGGGGCTGTTACGCGCCTGAGAGCTTGATGCCGATTTTAACAGAGATTGAGAGAGGCTTTATCGCCATTGAACAAGATGAATCCTTTCAGTTAGAATTTAAACGTCTATTAAAAGACTACGCAGGACGCGAAACACCAATTACCTATATACAGAACTTATCGAATAAATATGGCGCCAATATTTATCTTAAGCGCGAGGATTTATTGCATGGTGGTGCGCATAAAACCAATAACACCATTGGTCAGATGCTCTTGGCCAAATACCTTGGTAAAAAGCGCGTTATCGCTGAGACGGGCGCCGGTCAACATGGTGTGGCAACGGCGATGACCGGAGCGATGCTTGGACTTCAAGTTGAGATCTACATGGGCGCGGTTGATATCGCCCGACAAAAGCCTAATGTTGAACGGATGAAATTATTTGGTGCTAAGGTTCATAGCGTGTCATCAGGAAGTGCAACATTAAAAGACGCGATCAATGATGCAATGCGTGATTGGATTACCAATGCTGAGGACACCTACTACTGTTTCGGTACTGCGGCAGGACCGCATCCATTTCCAGCCTTAGTGCGTTATTTTCAAGAGATCATTGGTAAAGAAGCACGTGCGCAAATGCTTAAATTAACTCGTGCTTTACCTGATGCGGTTATTGCTTGTGTTGGGGGGGGGAGTAATGCGATTGGCATATTCAGTGGCTTTTTGAGTGATGAAAAGGTGGCTATTTATGGCGCGGAGCCCGCGGGCAAAGGGCTAGAGACTGGAGAGCATGCGGCAACGATGAACAAAGGTGAAATAGGTGTATTCCATGGTATGCAATCACTGTTCTTACAAGATAAAGATGGGCAGATCAAAGAGCCCTATTCGATCTCAGCAGGATTAGATTATCCTGGCATTGGACCTGAGCATGTTTATTTGCAAGAGAGCAAACGCGTGAGTTATCTTACCATCACTGATGATGAGGCAATTGCAGCATTTGAAGAGTTATCAAAAAAAGAGGGTATTATTCCAGCTTTTGAATCAGCGCATGCTTTAGCATTGGCATTTCAATTAGCACAGTCGCAGTTGAAGGGTAAAACCATTTTAGTGAACTTATCTGGGCGGGGTGACAAAGATTTACAAAGTTATTTTAGATATAAAGGACTTTCCGATGAGTAATCGATTTGACAGATTGTTTAAAGATCACAGCAAAAAAATATTTATGCCATTTTTTACCTTGGGTGATCCTAATTTTGATGAAAGCCTACATATCATATCTGCAGCAATTGATAGTGGTATTGAAGCGATTGAACTTGGCTTTCCCTTTTCTGATCCGATTGCCGATGGTCCAACCAATCAACGCTCGATGGAAAGGGCACTAAAATCAGGTATGACGTTTGATCGCTGTATTGAGATGCTAAGTATTATTCGCCGGAAATATCCAGATATCGCAATTGGCTTACTGATTTATTATAACCTTTTATTTAAGCAAGGTGAAAGCGCTTATCAAAAGCTGCAAAGTGTTGGCATCGATGGTGTGGTCTGTGCCGATTTACCGTTAGAAGAGTCAAAAGAACATGAGACCTTACTTAAGAAATATAATATTGGTGCGGTACAAATGGTTGCCCCAAACTCATCCGATGAGCGTGTCAAGCAATTAGCCAGTCATAGTAGTGCGTTTAATTATGTGTTAAGTGGCTTTGGTACAACCGGTGCTAAAAGTGAGATTGCTCCTCAAACCATCGCACGAATCAAGCATGTAAGAGCACTGATTGATCAGCCAATGGTCGTTGGCTTTGGTATTTCAAAACCTGAACATGTTCACGCAGTATGGCAAGCCGGTGGCAATGCGGCGATTGTGGGTAGTTACTTTACTTCATTAATTGAACAGCATTTAGATAATACAACAATAGCAGCTGATAAAATACGTCAGTTTATTAAGGCGCTCAAGTAATCAATAATTTAAAAATAAGTTGACTCTACTTGTACCTCTCCCCTTGTGGGATCGCTCGTGCAGCTTCAGCTGCGCGGGTGAGGGGGTAATTGCAGTTCAACTTATTTATTATTGCACGTTGCACTCTCTGGGAAGAAGAAAAGTAAATGGCTTCGACTGACGCTTAAGCCAACTGTTATACATTGATGCTTTATAATAGCTCGAGCAATATTTCCCCCAGCTTATTTATCGTTTTTATATCAGTATTCAATGGTGGCAGCCAATAAATAGTATTACCCAATGGACGCATTAGCGCGCCTTTTTCAATCGCTCGTTGATATAGTTTGTAACCCGCACGTGGCTCAGTGGTTTTTAGATCAGCAGCAACAACGCCACCAAGGCTGCGAATATTATGCAGTTTCTGGGTGCTTTGAGCGATTTCTAGCATGATATTATGCATCGTTGGCGCCAATGTTTTATTAACATAGTTAAGTATACTCTCACGCTCAAAAATAGTGAGTGTTTCTAAAGCAACTCTAGAGGCCAATGTGTTACCACTATGGGTATGCGAGTGCATAAAGGCTTTCTGTGTTGCATAATCATCATAAAAAAGCGCATAAATATCATCATGCGTTAAGCAGATACTTAAGGGTAGCATGCCTGAAGTAATGCCTTTGGATAAACAAATAAAATCAGGTGTAATATCAGCATGCTCACAAGCGAGCATTTTTCCTGTGCGTCCAATGCCGGTCATAATTTCATCGGCAATTAAGTAAATATCATTCTCTTTACACCATTTGGCGAGTCTGCTTAGATAGTCTTTGCTATAGATCAGCATGCCACCAGCGCCTTGAATCAATGGCTCGATAATCACCGCATTTAGCTTATCTTTAATTGCCTCTAATTGCATCTGTGACTTTTGCCAAGCACATTGCGTATCATGCCAAAGCGGGTCATTAATACCAGTCACATAAGGAATATCTTTTAAGAAAGTGCAATCAAATAATAAGGCTTGATAAGCCTCTTTGTACAAACCTAAATCACTGACACTTAAGGTGGCGCAAGTTTCACCATGATATCCATTTTGCAGTGCGACAAAATGCGTTTTGTTTGACTGTCCTTTAATAACACGTGCATGAATACTCATTTTCATTGCAATTTCAACAGCACAAGAGCCATCACTGGCAAAGAGTGCTTTATCGGTATGGGTGAGTTGACAAAGCTTTTGTGTTAAGACCTCAATGGTTGTGTTTGTGGTGTTTGCCAAAATTGTATGCTCAAGTGCGTCTAGTTGCTGTGTTAAGGCTTTTTGCAAATCTGGGTGGCTATGACCTAATGACTTAGACCACCAGCTTGAGATGGCATCAATAATCGGTTTGTCATTATGATAAATAAAGCTGCCTCTGGCCTTGGTAATATGAAGTGGTGAGAAGGTTTCATAATCTTTCATTTGTGAGCAAGGGTGCCAAAGATTGGTCGAATACATTTTTTTGTAAACCTTAATAAAATTATAAGTTGACTAAAGCGGCAAGTATATCTAGATTGTTGCCGATGTAAAAGTATCGCAATGTGAAAAAGTGAAAAAGTGAAAAAGTGAAAAACAGAGGATCAAGGATAATAATGACAATGATAGATTTAAATTATGCACAAAGCTTATATAGCAAACCATTTAATGAATTACTATTTACAGCACAAACGGTACATCGCGCGAATTTTGCTGATGAGATTGAACTTTGTGTGCTGCTAAGCATTAAAACAGGTAGTTGCCCTGAAGATTGTAAATACTGTCCGCAAAGCGGGCATTATAATGCAGGCGTTCAAAAAGAAAAGTTAATGGATGTGGGGAGTATTGTATCACAAGCTCAAAGAGCCAAAGATCTTGGCGCTAAGCGCTTTTGTATGGGGGCTGCGTGGCGCAATCCACCGGAGAAAGCGATGCCACAGTTACTTGAAATTATCCAGTCAGTCAAGTCACTAGGATTAGAGACTTGTATGACTTTAGGGATGTTATCCAAAGCACAAGCCACAGAATTAGCCGATGCGGGGCTTGATTATTACAATCATAATTTGGATACCTCTGAGGAGTTTTATAAAGAGATTATTAGCACCAGAGATTACCAATCGCGTTTAGATACCTTGGAAGAAGTGTCAAATGCTGGCATGAAAGTCTGTTGTGGTGGTATTCTTGGGATGGGCGAGACGATTGATGATCGTTTACAGATGTTGGTAACATTAGCAAATTTGAAAACACCACCAGCAAGCGTGCCAATCAATCAATTGATTCCAGTGCCTGGTACACCACTTGGCAATAAACTCAAAAAAGCTGAAGTTGATAGCTTTGACTTTGTGCGCACGATTGCTGTGGCAAGAATCTTAATGCCAAGCTCAAAAATCAGACTTTCAGCAGGGCGCTCGCAAATGAGTGATGAAATGCAAGCTTTAGCCTTTTTAGCAGGAGCAAACTCTATCTTTTATGGTGATAAGCTATTAACTGCGGCGAATCCTTCAGAGAATGATGATTTGAAGCTTCTCAATACACTAGGCTTTAAAGTAACAAAAAACAGTGAGGAGCATCATGAGCTTGTTAGCGAATGATAAGCATCATGCTGACCATTTAACGGCAATTAAACAAAATGGGCGTTATCGGCAACGTGTATTTACCCAAATACACGACAAATTTATCCATATTGATGAGCATGCATTGATCAATTTTAGTGGTAATGATTACTTGGGATTATCACAGCATGTTGAGGTCAAAAAAAAAGCACAGCAAGCCATTGAGCATTATGGTGTGGGTAGCACATCATCAGCCATTGTTTCAGGAAGTCATTATCTCATTGAGGCGTTAGAACATGATATAGCAGCATTTGTAGGCTATCCACGTGCTTTGCTATTTAACTCTGGTTACCATGCTAATTTAGCGGTGATGAGTCTAATAGGAAACAATGCTCAGACAGTGGTTGCGGATAAATTAGTTCATGCCTCTATTTTAGATGGCATTGCCTTATCAGGTGCCAAGCTTAAGCGCTACCCACACCAAAATATTGATAGTTTGCGCACCATTTTAAAAAAACATCCAGAAGCTAAGCATGTCATTACCGAAGGTGTTTTTAGTATGGATGGTGATATCTCGCCTTTAGCAAGACTTGCCAATACTGGTTCTACTAAACTCATTGTTGATGATGCGCATGGCTTTGGTGTGTTAGGTCAATCAGGCAGAGGTGTGGTAAGTCATGCGGGTTTAACTTTTGAAGATGTGCCTGTCATGATCGTGCCATGCGGTAAAGCATTAGGTACCATGGGGGCACTGGTGTGTGCCAGTGAGGAGTTCATTGAGCTATTGCTACAAACAGCGCGTAGTTATATCTATAGCACAGCACTTGCCATTCCGGTTGTTGCTGCTTTAAATGCGAGTTTAAAGCTAGTTATGAAGGGTGATTATTTGCGTGACAAGTTGTTTGAAAATATTGCCTTTTTTAACCACTATGCACAGAAACTGGGGCTTCATGTTGTATCTTACGATTTGACACCAATTCGCAGCATTATCATTGGAGATAACCAACAAACGCAAAACATACAAGGTATGATTAAAGATAAAGGCTTTTATGTTTCTTGTATTCGTCCACCAACAGTGCCTGAGCATAGTGCCAGACTACGCATATCGCTCACTGCCTTGCATGATACAGGTGATATTAAAGCATTATTAGATCAATTGGTACGTGTGTTATGAGTATTCAAAATCATGTGTTTTTATCAGGCTGGGGCTTTAAGGCGAGTCTTTGGCAAATATTTCACCCTGAAATATCCGCTCATCAATGCATAGATATGCCTTTTTTTGAAAACATAAATGAACAACAAGTATTACAGTATTTATCAAGGAAATTAGCCAAAGCTGAAGTTGTTCATGCATGGTCACATAGTGGCTTATGGGTTTTGAAACTCATTCAACAAAATAAATTGGATGTCAAAAATAAAAGCATTTATTGTTATGGTTTGCCATTATTATGGCAATTTTCTAGTGATGAGAAAAAACAAGCATTTATAAAACAATATGAACTAAACCCAAAAAAACTATCACAGAAATTTTTAAAGCTTGTTGCCTTTCCAGAGGCTGATAAGCTTAAACTCATAGAGTCGTATTGCCTATTGGCAGATGCTAGAGAGCATCATAGTCAATTAAATTACTTAAAGTGGATGTTTTCTTTTACTGAAAGAATGCCAATAACAGATGCAATTGCGTTGTGTAACCAAATGAGCGTTACTGTATTTCTGGCAGAAAATGATGCGATTGTTGATAGTCAATCTTTGGCAAAGTTACTTAATGGTGAGATCACAAAGAGTCAAAGCCACCTAGGCTTATTGCATTTTGCCAAAAGTGAGGTAAGCGCATGCTAAAATCACCGCGCATAAGTTTTAGTGCCGCTAAAGATAGTTATCATCAACATGATCAAGTGCAACGCAAGGTGGATGAAAATTTAAAAAACATGGCATGTCAGCATCTTGAGCAATATCAAAATATACAGCATATATTAGAGTTAGGTTGTGGGGATGGTGTTGCTAGTATTGATATCGCAAAACGACTTATGCCATTGACTTATGATGCGGTTGATATTGCAGATGCTTTGATTGATAGAGCAAGGGAGATAACAGTCGATAGTTCGCCTATATCAAGGTGTAACTTTAACTTTATACAAGGTGATTTTAATCAATCATTTTTCTGGCAAGCATTACCGCAAAAAAAATATGATGTTATCTATAGTAATATGGCGCTACAGTGGTCTCATTGCTTACAAAGATTATTCAAATACATTGATCAAGTGTTGGCTGTAAATGGTATGTTTGTCTTTTCTATTCCGTTGGATGGCACTTTTGAGGAGCTTAAAAAGATTGTTCGTATTAACAAGTTTACAGCGCATCATGAAATGCAATCGTTGTTTAAATTGCTTAATTGGCAGTATTTAAGTATCGATAAGCAAAGCATTCAATTAGAGTTTTTTAATAGGTTGACGCAACTTAAGCATTTAAAAAGCACAGGTGTAAATAGTTTTTTAGGGGATGGAAAGGAGGAAAAGAATGGAAAGGGTCGAAAAAGTAAAAAGCCAGAAATGAAATCGCTTTGGCGATATTTGCACAATGATAATGATCAAATGACAACGTTAAGTTATGAGATTGGGTTATATGTTATTACAAAGGGGTAATTCATGAATTACCCCATGATGGGTTTATGCATCGGGCAATTCATGAATTGCCCCTACGATGGTGTGTGTATGTGACAATTGATGAATTCGGCATATATCAGGTGGTTTGTGAATTGTTCTTACCACCTTAAAATTATACGGTCGGGTTATGTGTGATTATAAAACAATTCCTGTAGGGGTAATTCACGAATTACCCCGTGATGGTGTATGCATCGGGCAATTCATGAATTGCCCCTACGATGGTGTGTGTATGTGGCAATTGATAAATTTGGCATATATCAGGTGACTTGTGGATTGCGCCGACTACCGTGAAATTATATGGTCGGGTTATGTGTGATTATAAAATAATTCCTGTAGGGGTAATTCATGAATTGCCCCGTGATGGCGTATGCATCAGACAATTCGTGAATTGTCTTTACGGTGGTGTGTGGTATATGCGGGGCAATTCGTGAATTGTCCCTACAAGGATCTTTGTAGGGGCGTATTGCATACGCCCTTTATGCGATACCTTTTATGAAATAATTAATAAGGAAAATAAATGAATATATCTTCATTAACAAAATTAACAAAACATAAGCAAATCGCCATTATCGGTACTGATACCGAAGTCGGCAAAACTTATGTCTGTGTTTATTTAATGAGTCAATTAAAAAAGCAGGGCTTAACAGTCGCTGGATTAAAACCAATGGCATCAGGCGCTTTTGTCCAAGATGGTTGCCTGGTTAATGAAGATGCGTTGGCCTTACAAGAGGCATCCTCGGTGCTACTTCCTTATGAAGTAATAAACCCTAACGTTTATGAGCCTGCCATTGCCCCGCATATTGCCGCAGAGCAGGCAAATAAATTATTAACTGTTGAAAAACTTGTTGCACAAACCAAGCATTCTTTAGCGCAAATTAACAGTGATATCACTTTTATTGAAGGCGCAGGTGGCTTATTAACGCCATTAAATTTCAATGAAACATGGGCTGATTATTTAAAGGCTTTAGATATTCCAGTGCTTTTGGTTGTCGGCATGAAGCTTGGTTGTATTAATCATGCTTTGCTAACTGAACACTATCTTAAACAGCAACAAATCCCCTGTATTGGTTGGATTGCTAATTGCATTAATCCTGATATGCCTGTTTTGCAAGAAAATATTCTGACATTGGAAGGGATGTTGAACTCTCCAAAAATAACTGATATTCAATTTAATCTGTAGCTTGATAACATCTTTAGGTGCTAGCGATCTGATTGGGTGATGAAAATGGTACAATTTTGGCTATTGTTGGTTTATTTCCTTCTGTTTAGATGATTTATCATTTTTATATAACTTTTATAACATTTGTCAGAAATTTTTGTCGCACATGCTCATTTTTTTCGGTAAATTATTGTGAGGATTGATTAATAGGATATTAACGAATGTTATCAAGTACACTTAAATTTGAGTGTGTTACATTAAAAAGGGGAAGGTATGAAATCAACTAAATTAAAACGTGATTTAAAAACGCGTCATTTAACAATGATTGCGTTAGGTGGTACTATCGGCACGGGGTTATTTCTTGCCAGTGGTTCAGCCATTTCACAGGCCGGTCCGGCTGGCGCATTGATTGGTTATGCACTCGTTGCAATCGTGGTCTATATGCTAATGACCAGTTTGGGTGAGATGTCAACATATGCACCATGTACAGGTTCTTTTAACAAATATTCAGAGAAGTTCGTTGACCCAGCACTTGGTTTTGCCATGGGCTGGAATTATTGGTTTAACTGGGCGATGACAATCTCTGCTGACTTATTAGGCGCTGGACTGTTGATGCAGTTTTGGTTTCCGGATACCCCTGTGGTGATGTGGAGTGCGATTTTCTTTGTCATTATTCTTGCTATAAATTTGTTTTCAGTATCGATGTATGGTGAGTCAGAATATTGGTTATCCTTTATAAAGGTATCATTTGTTATTATTTTTATTTTGGTTGGCGTGTTGGCTATTTTTGGCATTAGTGAGAATGGTCATGCCGTTGGCTTTAGTAACTGGCATATTGCAAATGCGCCATTTAATGGTGGAATATTTACGATACTGGGTGTGTTTTTAATTGCCGGCTATTCATTCCAGGGGACAGAAATTGTTGGTGTTGCCGCAGGTGAGGCAAAAGACCCAAGAAAGGCGATACCTAAGGCCATTCGTAGTACGTTTTGGCGTTTAACCTTGTTCTATGTTTGTGCATTAGGCGTTATTGGCTTTTTGGTGCCATATACTGCAACTTGGTTAGCAAACCCTGAATCTAATGTTGCCATGAGTCCTTTTACTATGGTGTTTCAAAGCACAGGGTTCACCTATGCCGCAACGCTCGTTAATATCGTATTAGTTACCGCAGTATTATCGGCGGCAAACTCATGTATTTATACCTCATCACGTACATTATGGTATTTATCTAAATCAAAACAAGCGCCTAAAGTCTTATCTAAAACGAATCGTCGTGGCGTGCCCGTGATTGGTGTATTAGTGACATCGATCTTGGGTGCTACATTTTTCTTAGCCTCTTTTATCGGTAATGGCGCAATTTTCAACTGGTTAGTTAATTTAATCAGTTTATCTGGATATATCGGTTGGTTAAGTATTTCGATTAGCCATTTGCGTTTTCGTCGAGCATATATCAAGCAGGGTAGATCGCTTGATGATTTGGTTTATAAATCAAAGTTCTATCCATATGGCCCCATTATTTCGATTATCGCTTTGATTGTGATGATGTTTGGTGCGCAAGTAGAACAAATGCTATCAGGTACCGCAACATGGGGGGCTTTCTTTGCAACCTATAGTGGTGTGATTTTATTTGTTCTTTTGTATCTTGGTTATAAATGGCGTAAACGTACCAAGTTTGAGCGTTCAGCAACATCAGATATTGATTTCTTCCATAAAGAAGCACATCAAAGTGCGTTTTAAATTCTAAGATTTCAGCATAGCTATATCGTTATTACTACTATTACTATGCGGTACTTTAATCAAGAAAATAACGGCTATGCTAGCAATCAAATAGCCAAATAATACGACGATCATACCATTATGGTAACTTGATCCATTATATAGGTAGTTTGTTGTGAGTTGTGACTGACTTTCACGGATAACATAGCCAACAAATGGCTGGAAAATAAAGCCTGAAATAACAACCGCCATATTATTAAAGCCAATAGCAGTGGCGCGATGCTCTAGCTTATTATTGCGTGAAACCAAAGAAAAGCTTAATGCTTGACCGGCGCATGCGGCACCTGCTGCAAAGAACAATATAACAAGGATTGTGACGCTATTAATTGGCGTCAGTGTAATAAACCCAAAAGCGACAGTGCCAATTACCGCACAAAGTACAAGCACGCGTTTGATATGTTCTGTTTTATCGGCAAGAAAACCAAACAAAGGACTGCCAATGGCAATACCAATCCACATAAAAGTGACAATAGTTGCAGCGACTGAAAAAGGAACGTTAAAGTATTGCTCAACAAAAGGGATGCCATAAAGTGAGGCAACAACTGCCATTGGCATCCACAGCAAACAAGCATAGATTGCGATCATCCACGTTTGCGATTGGCGAGCAACAGACTTGAAAGCAAGCCATGAGCTTGTCACGGGTTTCGTTGTTAGGTGTTTATTAGGAAGCTTTAGATAGAAAAACATGATAATCAAGAGAATCAAGCCAAAGCTGCTAATAATCATCATTGTTGCACGCCAACCAAAGTGATCAATCAGTGGGATCAGTGGTAGCGCGCCACACATGGCACCCAATGCCGCAAGCATCTGGGTGATACCTGCGATTAAGGTGAAATAGCGTTTGCTAAAGACATGACTGGCAACGACAAGCACGCCAATAAAGGCGAAAGCGGAGCCAAAGCCCATGAAAATACGTGCACAAGCCGCAAGATAAAAGTTTGGTGCAAGTCCAAACAGAAACCCACCAATGATGCAAATTAAAAGTGGCAGCATAATCACATTGCGTGCAGAGAACCGATCATAAATAAGACCTGCGGGAATCTGCATTAAAGTATAAGTAATAAAATAAGCACCAGAGGTCACGCCAAGCCAGAATATATCGATATGCAGACTGCTCATAAGGTTTTCGGTCATAATGCCAGGTGAGACTTGAAGTGCCATTTCAAAAAAGAGAAACAGTGCCGCTAAAATAAATAAAAGTACTGATTTAAACATAAGGTTATCCTGTTCATTGTTTATGTTTCTACGCTTAAAATATCAAAGATTAAAAAGATAAAAAGATTAAGATGCCTAATTAAAGATAAACTGGACATAAGTAACAACGGATTAAATATAAGTGCAGTAAATCCTAATTAGGCTTAATACATCGACAACAACAGCAAATAGGCATGGAAATAGCAGCACAGCCATTTAAGCTAGATAACTGTGTGTTTAGATATTTATTGTGCTGCATTTAAGTTTTTCTTGCCCGAAAGATCAGTGACTAGAAAGATAGACTACCTTGAAAAAAACAAAATGCAAAATATTTTTTGTATCTATGATTATCGCTGCAATTAAAGGAAAACCAACTTTTAATCCGTTGACACAAACGCTAAAACCCATTACCCTTTGCGCATATGATACCAAGCCAGTACTATTTTGATGTTGAAAGTCAGTAAACTTGCTGATTACGCGGTGATGATCGTGCTCAAATTTGCGCAGAATCCGCAAGGATTATACAGTGCCACTGATCTTATTAGTCTTACGGGGCTTAATTTACCGACCGTGCGTAAAGTACTCAAACTCTTGAGCTTAAAGGGGGTATTACTTGCTAAACGTGGCGCTGAAGGTGGCTATACTCTGGCTTCTGAAGTGAGTGAAATTTCAGTACTTGATATTGTTGAGGCAATTGATGGACCGCTTGCGTTTACCGAGTGTTGCAGCGCGGGATTTATATCATGCTCTGTCAATGATTGCCATATGGGTGGCTATTGGCATGTGATTAATAAAAAAGTCCGCGAAACGCTAAGTGGCTTTAAGTTACTAGAGTTAATGAATACATCATCTGATAAATTAGGTGAATTAAATAAAATAAGTGATATGAATCAAACTAAGAAAGAAAACAGCAAAGAGATCATGCGATATGACGGATGAAAAAATAAATAAAATGCTTGATCAGGAATATAAGCACGGCTTTGTGACTGAGATCGAACAAGAGCGTTTTCGTAATGGCTTGGATGAAGATATTATTCGGCAGATTTCCAAGCGAAAGAATGAGCCTGAGTTTATGCTTAAATGGCGCTTGCAGGCTTATCACAAATGGCTAGAAATGAAAGAGCCAACTTGGGCGCATGTCGATTATGAGCCAATTGATTATCAAGCGATTAGTTACTATGCAGCGCCTAAATCGGCAGCTGATAAGCCAAAAAGCTTAGATGAGGTTGATCCAGAATTAATTGAGACGTATAACAAACTAGGCATTCCCTTGCATGAGCAAGAAATGCTTGCTGGTGTTGCAGTAGATGCGGTGTTTGATTCTGTCTCTGTGGTCACTACTTTTAAAGAAAAGTTGGCTGAAGCAGGTGTGATATTTTGCCCAATTTCAGAGGCGTTACAAAAATATCCTGAGCTTATTGAAAAATATATCGGCTCAGTGGTGCCGCAAACAGATAACTATTTTGCGGCATTAAACTCCGCTGTATTTAGTGATGGCTCATTTGTCTATATTCCCAAAGGTGTGCGTTGCCCGATGGAGTTATCAACTTATTTTCGGATTAATGCCTCAAATACGGGGCAATTTGAACGTACCTTAATTGTTGCTGATGAGGGCAGTTATGTCAGTTATCTAGAGGGCTGTACCGCTCCGATGCGTGATGAAAATCAGTTGCATGCAGCAGTAGTTGAGTTAGTGGCATTAAAAGATGCTGAAATTAAATACTCAACTGTGCAGAATTGGTATCCCGGAGATAAAAACGGTAAAGGTGGTATTTATAACTTTGTGACCAAGCGTGGTGTGTGCATGGGCGCTAATGCAAAAATCTCATGGACACAAGTGGAAACAGGCTCCTCAATTACGTGGAAATATCCATCGGTTATTTTGCGCGGGGATAATAGTGTGGGTGAATTTTACTCTGTGGCATTAACGCGTCATGCGCAACAAGCAGATACCGGTACCAAAATGATTCATATGGGCAAAAATACCAAAAGCACGATCATTTCAAAAGGTATTTCCGCAGGACGCGCGCAAAACGCCTATCGTGGGCTAGTACGCATGTTGCCAACGGCGGATAATGCGCGCAATTTCTCACAATGTGATTCTTTGCTTATTGGTCATGAGTGTGGCGCGCATACGTATCCATATATTGAAAACAAATCAAAATCAGCGCAAATTGAACATGAAGCAACGACATCAAAGATTTCTGATGAGCAGCTTTTTTATTGCCGACAACGAGGCATGTCAGAAGAAGATGCGGTAGCAATGATAGTTAATGGTTTTTGTAAAGATGTCTTTAAAAAGCTACCCCTTGAGTTTGCGGTTGAAGCACAAAAATTGATGGAAGTCAGTTTAGAAGGTGCAATAGGGTAGTGAAATAAGAGAAAGTGTAAAAGCTTTCACAAGGTGCAAGAGTAATAGTAAATAATTGAAGTTACGTGTTTTAGAAAAACTATGATTTTAAAACACCCCGTCAGCCTACGGCTGCCACCCCTCTTGCAAAGAGGGGAATTAGGCAAAGGTTGATGTATATTCCCCTCTTTGCAAGAGGGGTGCTTAAGCTTGTGAGGCGGGGTGTTGGAATAAATGAAGTGCGTAACCTCAGTAAGTAGAAAAGTAAATTAAGAAAAAGCGAAGTAACGATATGTTGTTAGAGATTAAAAATTTACATGCCAAGGTTGAAGATAAAGTACTATTAAAGGGGATAAACCTTGAGATTAAACCTGGTGAAGTACATGCGATTATGGGACCAAATGGTGCCGGTAAAAGTACGTTGGGTAATGTGCTTTCAGGTAAACCAGGTTATGAAGTGACTGAAGGCGAAGTGCTGTTAAATGGTCAGAACATCTTTGATTTAGATGCTTCGGAGCGTGCGCATGCTGGGATGTTTCTCAGTTTTCAATATCCGGTTGAAATCCCAGGCGTTAGCAACACACAATTTCTAAAAACAGCCGTCAATAGTACACGTAAAGCCAAGGGGCAAAGCGAGCTTGATGCAATGAGCTTTATGAAAAAACTGCGTGCGAATATGGATATCCTTGAAATGGATCAAAAGTATATGAAGCGCGGTGTTAATGAGGGCTTCTCTGGTGGCGAGAAAAAGCGTAATGAAATGCTGCAAATGATGATGCTTGAGCCTAAAGTATGTATTTTAGATGAGACAGATTCAGGTCTTGATATCGATGCGTTGCAAGTGGTATCAAAGGGCGCGAATCATATGCGTAATGGTGAGCGTGGCTTTATTGTCATTACCCATTATCAGCGTTTATTAAACTATATCGCGCCTGATTTTGTGCATGTTTTGGCAGATGGCAAAATTGTTAAGTCAGGTGGTCGAGAGCTAGCTCTTGAGCTTGAAGATAAAGGTTATGCTTGGATTAATGACTAAGGAGCACACTATGCTGCAATTAGAACAGCCGATTGCTAAGCTTAATCTGACAGATGAGGCGATTAAACAGCGTGAAAATGCATGGCAAGCATTTGTTGATCAAGGCTTTCCAAATAAAAAAAATGAACAGTGGCGTTATACCGATTTAACTGCTTTGTATCGAAAGTACGATATCGCCCAAGTTAAGCTTGTAGCCAATACAAATATTGACGAAACATTGTCAATGATTAATCTAAATACGGATATGCATAATATCGTTTTTGTTGATGGGCAGCTTGCTCATGTTGATGACATTGATGGTGTGATCATTAACGATAGTTTGTTACAACAACCTCAGCGTGAGAGTAGTGATGCACTGTCTAATCTAAACATTGCCTCGTATTTAGGCGGTGTGACGATTCAGGTTAAGAAAAACACGCGTTTGACAAAGCCTATCATTATGACGTATTTGCACACCGATAACAGCCAGAAAATGTTGGTTAACTATCAGCATACCTTAGTGATTGATGAATATGCGGAGTGTATGATTTGTGAGAATTTTATCGCATTAGGCGACACTTATTCAGCCGCCAATATCTGCAGCAATGTCGATGTTAAAGAGGGTGCCAAGTGCCGCTATGACGCTTTGGCAAACAAAAGCCTGGAGCAGTTATTGGTGACGCATAAACTAAAACTCTCAATAGCCAAAAATGCCTATTATGAAACATTTCAAATGGCAGCTTATGCGGCACTCAAGCGCATTGAGTTTGATGTGGATTTGCAAAGTGAAGATGCCGTTTTTAATGCAAAGGGCATTTACGCTTTAACACATAATGCAAAAGCTGATTATCACGTTAATGTCAAACATAATGCATCTAATACGCAAAGTGATGTCGCGTTTCGTGGTGTCGTTGGTGGCAAGGCATCGGCAACCTTTAATGCAAAAGCATACGTTGCTAAAGGCTTAAATAGCATCAAAGCGCTACAAAACAATCGTAATATTCAGCTAACGAATACTGCAGAGATTAACACCAAACCTGAGCTTGAGATTTATTCTGATGATGTTGTTTGTAGTCATGGCGCGACGATTGGTCAGCTTGACCAACAAGCGCTATTTTATCTGCAATCGCGTGGGATTAACAAAGATCAAGCAACGAGTTTGCTTATTGAAGGCTTTGTCAAGGAGCTCATTACTTTACTTGATCGTGATGAATCAACAATTGAGAGTTACCTTGATAGCCTTGAAGGGCATATCAAACATTTAGTTTAAATAAACGCCTTAAAGTCTTCGGCATATTTAACAGGGTCGAAGCTATGGTAGCTGTAACTTGCTACTTTTTCGGTGATAAAGGGATCTTCCTGTAATAAGGCTTTGATTTCATCTAAATCGCCCGTTGCCAATATAATGCCACCATTACGTGAACTATTAGGTCCTGAGGCAATAAATAATCCTTGCTCATAACCGCGTTCTAGAAATGAGCGATGTCTTGGGCGAATTTGATCAATCATATCAGTAGATGCGGTATAGGTTATGGTAATAATATGCGTTTGTTTCATCGATTTCACTTGAGTTAACATGAAGTATGGTTAATTTTATCATAGTTATTAAGCTGTTTGTACTTTTTTTTCAAGAAACTAAAGCGTAAAATAGCACCAGCAATTTTGCTTATAGTGGTAAAGACAGTTTTCATGAAGTATTTTGATTTAAAAGCGTTAAAAAAAGATAAGATTTTCACTGAATCACGCAAACTTATGTCTCTATCACTTTGGCGAAGGCGTTTGATCTTCTGGGGTGGGGCGATTCTTGTTGGACTGATATGTGTATTGTTTGCATATCTTTGTGACAACCTCAATGATAGCTTCAATGAACTCAGTCAGGATCATCCTTATTGGCCTTTGTTTATCATGCCGATTGGTTTTATGGTGATTATTTATTTACTTAAAACCTATTTTGATGGCGCTGAAGGTAGTGGTATCCCTCAAGTGATGACAGCACTCAAAGTTAAGAATATGCAACGACGCAGTAAATTAGTATCAATGCGTATTGCGCTGGGTAAGTTCCTATTAACCGCATTAGGCTTTTTAAGTGGTGCATCGATTGGTCGCGAGGGACCGACGATTCAATTAAGTGCATCCGTTATGCACTTTTTAGGACGATTAGAGAAATTTAACCGTGAAGACACGGAAAAAGGTTTGTTATTAGCAGGAGGGGCTGCTGGGATCGCTGCGGCATTTAATGCGCCTTTGGCTGGGGTTGTCTTTGCGATTGAAGAATTATCAGGCTCGTTTGATAAAGGTATTACCGGTACGATGATTACCACCGTGGTATTGTGTGGTTTTGTATCCTTAGAGATCATGGGCAATTACGCCTACTTTGGTGCGAGCTCAGCGACGCTTGATATTTTAGGTGGCGGTTGGATCGTGCTTATTATTGTTGCTGTTGTTTGTGGTTTCTTAGGTGGATTATTTAGTCGGATGCTGTTGTTTGTATCCGCAGCTGTTGTAGGCATTGTTCGCAAGCACCCTGTATTATTTGCAGGGAGCATCGGTTTTGTTATTGCCGTGATTGGTGTGTGCACAAGTGGCATTATTTATGGCAGTGGCAAAGAAACAGCCGTTGCTTTGTTAAATGGTCATGATGTTCATGTGTCTATTTTCTTTGGATTGTGGAAAATGATCGCAACTTTATTGTCGTTTGTTAGCGGTATTCCAGGCGGGATTTTCGCGCCATCTTTATCAGCGGGAGCTGGCTTTGGTCATATGATGAGTGGTTTTTTTGATCCAAAATATGCAAGTGCAATTGTCTTAATCGGTACAGTGGCTTACTTCTCAGGGGTGGTACAAAGCCCGATTACTTGTTTTATCATCGTGTCGGAGATGACACAAAATGTCTCAAGCGGAATGCTGTTGCCGATTATGCTAGCGGCGTTATTGGGTACCGCTTCTTCACGTGTGATCTGTAAAGAGCCAATTTATCATGTATTGTCGTTGCGCTATTTAGATAAGCTGCGTGAGGAAAAATAGATTAAGTCAAATATTAGTTCAATAGTTTTGATTACGTACCTTAAGCGAAGTCAAAGGGTGCAAGTCAAAAAATAAATATAATTGTTATAGGTTTTAATAAATATGTTTGATCAATCATTATTTCAAAAAAAGCATCAGCAATATGAGCGGTGTTTTGTTCATGATAGCTTTATAAAAAATGAAATTGCTGAGCGCTTATTGGATAAATTAAGCTTTATTAAATTAAACCCTCAATATGTCTTTGCAGAAGGGCTAGATTCACATTTAGCGGAGATTAAAAGAATATACCCGAATGCAACAATACATCGCACGCTTAACCCAGAGATAGCTTATGATGTGATTATTTCACAGTGTAAAATTCAGCAGGTAGTAAATATCAACACCCAATTACGTGATTGGTATAAACAGCTAAAACCACAAGGTGTTTTAGTTTTCACAAGCTTTGGCAGTAGTAGTTTACATGAGATCAAAAAAGCTTGGCAGCTTATTGATGGTATGGCGCATATCAATCAGATGTTAGATATGCATGATATTGGTGATGTATTAAAAAAAGAACAATATCAAAGTGTGGTAATGGATGCCGAAACGTTAAAGCTCGAATATGAAACAATCGAAACTTTACTCACCGATATTCGCGCACTGAATGAGCCTTTAGCTGATACTAAAATGCGTAAAACCTTGACAGGTAAAGCGCGTTGGCAAAGTTTTTGTGAGCGACTGGAAAAACTTGGGTTATCAGTAAGTTATGAAGTCTTTTATGGTTATGGCTATAAGGGTAATGAACTCATTGCCAGAAAAGAAACCGATCATGAGTCAATGATTAGCTTTGATCAATTAAGAGATGCGCTTAAGCATAATAAGAAATAAGTGCCTAAACAATAGCTTTTGGTAATAATGGATATTCGGGTCAAGCCCGAATATGACGATTAGTGGTCATTCTTGGACTTGATCCGAGAATCCAAAAAATACCTGATGTACTTAATAAAAAACAACTATTCACAGATAATTTCATCTTGGAAGGCGATGCCATCCTCAGCTCTCAAAGCATTAGAGTTGACTGTACACGTTTGTCCATCTTGGGTCTCAAGGGTAAGTTTCTTGCCGAGTATGACATCAATTTGGGCAAAGCCATCGCCATCGGTTTCACTGGGCTCTAGTCCGCCTGTTATTTTAGCAAAACTCAGTATTTCCCCTTGTGTATTAACAAAGTTGCCCATAATCAAAACAGCAGGTTTGGCGTTAAGTGCAATGGTCTCAACATTACCTGGATAAAGTATCACATCACGATCATTATGAGGAACACTTAAGGTGACTTCATGCGCTTGAACTTGGACGTTATGTTCTTTATATACCGACATTGGCACAAAGTAGCTTTCATTATTATCGATTACGGCATTTTCTTTGCCATCAACATAGATGGTGTATTTGCTAGGAATATCTGCGTTAACATAAATAAGTGCGCCACTGCGGTTGTCTGAACCACTGACCCCCCAGTTGGTCATTGGCGTGTAGGCAAGTGAACTTGATGTCTGGATGTTGTAGCTAATGACAGATTTATCATGCTTTGATTGTGCCAAATTAAGCTGCTGTAATGAGTTAAAATAACGATTACTTGTGCTGGCATATTGTGAGTAGTATTGGGTGTTGTGATTGACTTCAGTGCTCACCCCTAGATCATTTTGATAGTCACTGCCTGTAAACTCTTTGCCGATATTGAGTTTAATATTTTCCTCTCTTTGTACTTCTTTTTCACTTTGTTGACTTACTTGACCTTCAAGGCCTGCTGCCATATACCAGCCATTTTGTGTGCCAAAGCTCCATGTTAATTGTAAGAAGACGCTTTTGTTACTTTCTGAGTGATCTAAAGATAATGAAAATGTTAAGTCATTGTTGTCTCCAAAGCTCAGCGTTTTAGCAATACCAAAGCCAATATCGTGTTGGAAGTTATTATCAACATAGGCATAGCTTAATGAAGTTGTGAAGTTAATATCATGCCAATTAAAGGATAATGATGTGCCAATATTTGTGTTACTTGTTTGAGTGTCTTCAAAATACTGATTAATGTAGCTGCTACTATTTTCTTTAACCCAGATTTGTCGAAAGAAAGTATTCAACGTCACACCTGAGACATTCCCGGCAACAGAGAAAGCAAGACCTAAATCACCAAAATTACTCACAGCAAATGAGTTATAAAAGCTTAAATGGGATAGCTCCATCATTAGCATAAATTCGCCAATGGCTTCTTGTTGGTTAAATACTGTTACGTGCTCACCAATACCAAAAGATTTGCTTAAGCGCTGCTTAGCTTCAAAAGTCAGGACATTTAGATCGGTTAATGTAGGGAAAATAGTCCCAGAAACAAGCTCAGCCAAACGTCCATAGCTAATATAGTAATTGGGTAAAGTCAAAAGTGGTAGGGCATTGGTCTTAATAAAATAAACTTGTTTATTAGAGGTTTGATTGGTCAATGTGCGTGTCTCAAGGCGCAGCATATAAGCGCCTGATGGAAAGCTGCGTGTATCAAGAAAGTGATTCCCCGGTGGAAAGTATTGGGTATCGATTAAGGTATTACCACGATAAACATCGACATAGCTAGGTACAATGATATTGACTTCAACCGGTGTAGCAATTTGCTCATTTAAGTTAGTCAAAAGCTCAAGATTGGTTTGCACGCTGGCTCCTACAATTTGTAAGCTTGGAATGATCATCGTGCCGACCGTATCTTGCAAGCCTAGTGATAGATGATATTGTTTATGGCGCCAATTTATATCAAAATCACGAAACTGAAACTGCTTAATGGGTGGCTGTCCTGGCGTGACGGAATAGGTGAAATTATCCTTGTAGTCCAAATGCCAATTGCCATAACTTAAGTAGCCATTATGGTTTAAAGCCATCGAGTGATTTTGGTCATTATTGCCTGATAGCCCAAGTTGAAATAAATTAAGTGTACCCAGTCCTGCCGTTGATTTCTGCAGAAATTTAGCAGGAACAGCATCTTGTGCTAGAAGGTACTTTGGATTAATAAAAAGTTGCGCACGATAATTATTGCGATCAAAAATAACCCCCAATGTTTGTGGGCGAATAAAGCCACAATTAGCACCATTGCTGCAATTACGTTCGGCATTGGTTTTTTGTGGTGCTGATAGTTCTTCTAATAACAAGTGCTGGGCAGTTTTTGCAATATACGGTTTAAGTTTTTGTAAAATAAGATCCGGTTCATCAAAGGTGATTTCATTATCATTAAACGTAGCGGTTGTCTCTACTAATTTTTCTTTGCCAAACACAATGGTTACAAGACTTGTCTCATCATCTTCAATAAAATCTTCAAAGCCAGGCGGTAAATCGGATGCAGTAGCTATTTTGGGTGCCATACCTATCACTAGACAGTGGCTTAATAACAGACCTAGGTATATGGAAAGGCGCTTTATTTTCTTCTTGCTAAAGTAGGACTGACAAATAGCCATGGTTTATCTGCTTTGCAGAATTAAAGACAGCTGATAACGCCCAGCTTTGGCATTTTGAATCGCATATTTAGAGAACTTAACGGCGATGCTTTCATAGAGTTGGCATTCATCAAAATTATGGTTATTTGTTTGAATGCTTTGAATTTGATTGTAAGGCATCTCTATTGCATTAACTAAAATCTGATAGGGAAGATTGCCTTGGTTATTTAGCCCTTTAGCGATGAAGCCACCTTCATTGGTCGTAATGCGCAAAGGAAAGCGTTTATTGCCTTTGTGATAAGCGCAGAAGGTGCCTAAAGAAATAATTTGATCACGACCTTTGGTAATCATATCTGTACTAATAACGATTTTTTCATTGAGTGTCAGATTGCCAACGACAAAACGTGGATTCTCTTGTTCTTTTTGAGTTGGGCGCTCATAGTATTTTGAGTTGTTCTTGAACTGATAAGCCATTAGTGTTACGGGAGTAAAGGCGGCGATAAGAAAAACAAAAGCGAAAACAAAAGCAAGGTGTTTGCTTATAGCTGTCATCTAACCTCCCGTACGTACTCTTAATTATTAGCTGATTGCAACGTTAGCAATATAATGGATAGAGCCTTGAACATCAATACCTGCTGCGTCTTCGGCAATCTCAGTTTTATCATCAGCCGATTTTTTATATTCGCTAATCACTAACTGTAGTTTCATGGGCTCAGTGATTTTACCCTTTGCACGCACCGAAATACGCTTATTATTGCCAGCGCCTAAATTACGAATCAATATAGGCGTAATAATGACAGGTAAATTTTTAAGCTCACTATTGCTATAAGTGACAATGTGTTTAGGGTCAGTGACGTTTTTAACTTGGACAATAAAAGTACCCTTTTCGTTACCGATATTGGTTAGTGGGATATAATCACGCTTAACTTTTTGGCTAATGACAATATCAGGTTTAACAACATCAAGTACGGCACCCGCAAAGACTGAAGATATGGTTATTATCAATAATAAAAGGCCAGCGAATATGCGCGTTAATTTCATGGCTTTATTCCTTTTTACTGGTTTAATGAGTTTATAAATAACAAAAGGGACTCTCAAAAAAAGATATCCCTTATGCTGTCACTTATGTACTGAAAAAAGTAATTGAATATGTGTTGTTACGCAACACTTAAATTCAAAGAGGCATTATATGTCCCTGCTTTTGCATTGCGAATATCATCACCTTTAAATGTCATAGCAACAGCTTCTTTGGTTTTGCAGCCAGATGGTAAATCATTAGCATCAACAACTAATTCATTCTTACCATAATTTACCGCAGTCTTGTTAATAACAAGTGTGTAAGGTAGCTCGCCTTCACCTTTAGTGCCGACAACCGCAAATTTTTTCTCATTATTTGAAACATCAACGGTTACTTTGCCATCTTTATCATTGGTGTATGTGCAAAACTCTGCCAACTCAAAAGTTTTGTCTTTGCCTGCAGCAACGTCAGCAGCTGAGATGACAATCTTTTGGTTCATGCTTAGATCACCAAGAATGCTTTTTGCTTCAACAATAACTTCAGATTTGCCAGCTTCAGCAGCAAAAGCTGAAGTGGATAACAATGCACCTACTGTGAATGCTGCAACTAAAACTTTCTTCATAAATTATTCTCCTTTAATTATAATTTTCCTTGTAAGGTTTTAGCTAAAACCTGATCTGTTGGCATAGAGTTAACAATAGCTCATGCAACAACGCGCTCATTATTACGTAGGTTTACGAACCCTGTAAAGTAGTAACAAACAAAAAAACGTGAATACTACGCTTGACAGTGCAGGTAGCGCTGTGAAAAGCATAAGCAATCAGTTACACTGCAGTTGTTTTAGAAATTAAGTTAACAACAGGAAATATTGACAGTTATGTCAAGCAAGATAAAAAGATCACTTTATCAGGAAAAAGATTATTATCGTGGCGTGTATGAGTCACATCCAAAAGAGCATTTTTCTGCCTTTCGGCGTGATTATGCACGTGTCATTCACTCAGCATCTTTTAGGCGCTTACAAGGCAAAACACAGATTTTTCCTTGTTCTGAAAGTGAGTTTTTCAGAAATCGTTTAACGCACTCGCTGGAAGTGGCGCAAGTTGCCAAATCCATTGCAACAGGATTAAATTCACGCTTTGATTTGGATTTAGATACTGACTTGGTTGAAACAGCAGCATTGTGTCATGATATTGGGCATCCGCCTTTTGGACATAATGGCGAGAAAGCATTACATGCTAAAATGCGTGAGTATGGTGGCTTTGAAGGTAATGCACAAACGCTAAGATTATTGGCAAAAACAGAGAAAAAGGTTTTCAAAGGCGAGGGTCCGATTCACTCAGGTAAAGACAATCGCTTTGGCTTGAATTTAACGCATCGCACATTAGCAGCGACCCTTAAGTATGACAAAGAAATCCCCAGTTATATTATCAACTCAAGTGATCGACCAATAAAAGGCTATTATGCCAGCGAAAAAGCGATGGTTGAGAAGATTAAACAGCATGTGCTTTTTGGTTACCCTCTAGATGCTTTGCATGGGCGCAAGTTTAAAACGATAGAATGCTCAATTATGGACTTGGCAGATGATATTGCCTATTCGACCTATGATATTGAGGATGCGTTTAAAGGTGGTTTTTTAGATCCATTATCAATGGTTAATGCAGAAGAAAAAGTGCTTATAAAAGTACAGCAGCAGGCTGAGCTGGATGGGCTTCATTTATCAATTACCGATATTAAAGCGATTTTAAAGTCAATCTTTGAAGGGATTATTGATTTTGATGCTAAGTTTGACGATGTTTATCAACAGGCAAAAAAGCTTGCTAACTCAAGTTATTTACGTACGAAATTCACCTCTAATCTTGTGCATTACTGTATTTCACACGTGTCACTTAATTATGATGAAGTTTGTCCGGTGTTATCTTCGGTTTCTCTGGAGCCTGACGTTTATAAGCAAGTGGAGGTATTAAAGCTTTTTGTCTATTTTACCGTGATTAGCTCACCTAAGATGAATGTTGTGCGTTATCAAGGGCGTGAGATTATCTCGTCATTATTTGATATTTTGATTAACTCACAGATAGAGACATCCCTTTTGCCTGAAGATGTCGGTGAGATTTTTTATGCTTTTGATCCGGATGATCAGGTGAATCGCGCACGGGTGATTAGTGATTTTATTGCTAGTATGACCGATCGTTATGCAATTGAGCTACATAATCGCTTAACATCGTCATCTGTGCAAAGCATTTTTAAACCGGTTTAAGCTTTTCTCGTTTATGTATATCAGTGCACTTAATATCTTTCAATTTCGTAACTTAACCAATGCTTCATTAGCGTTGCATCCACGTGTGAATATGATTTGTGGGCAAAATGGCAGCGGCAAAACCTCTATTTTAGAAGCGATTTATTTTTTATCGATGGGGCGCTCTTTTAGAAGCTCACAACTGGCTCGAATTATTGAGCATGAAAGGGATAATTTCCAACTGTTTGCTAAGTTTTATAGTGGTTATGAGTTAAGTAATTCAAAAGAAAAAACGCTTGCCAGTATGCGTGATAAACACAGTAAAAGTATCGTGAAATTAAATGGCGAGGATGCTCAATCGCAAGCACAGTTAACACGTGCACTTCCTGTGCAATTATTTAATCCAGAGAGTTTTAGCTTAATCAATAGTGGCGCGCAACAACGCTCAAAGCTTTTAGATTGGGGTGCTTTTTATCACAAGCCTGAATTTTTAACGCTATGGCAGCAATCAAAGCGTTTGATTAAGCAGCGTAATGCGGCATTAAAGCAAGGTTATCCGTTGAGCTATATCGAGATTTTAGATCAAGAGCTTGTTGCTAAATCAGAAAGTTTAGATCAAGCTCGACTTGAATACTTTGAGATTTTAATGCCTAAAGTCATGTCAATTCTTAAAGAATTTAACAACGATCTTACTATTGATATGAGCTATTATCGTGGTTGGTCACAAGATAAAAGCTTAAGAGAGGTATTGACATCAAGTTATGTTAGTGATTTAAAAACAGGGGTCACAAGTCATGGTGTACATCGTGCGGATTTGCGCTTTAAGGTCAAAGGGCATCCAGCGCAAGATATTCTCTCGCGTGGTCAGCAGAAGATTTTAATATCCGCGTTGAAGTTAGCCCAAGGTGAGATTTTCTCAAAAGAGCACCAAACCGGTTGCATTTATCTTGTAGATGATCTTCATTCAGAGCTAGATCAAGCGCATTTACAAAAAGTACTAAATAAGTTGATGCATATTAACGCACAAATCATTATGACGGCAATTAAACTCGAGCATTTACAAAGCTTATTAAACGGTATTGAGTTTGCGCATTTTCAGTTAAAAGATGATGTTTGTGAAAAGTTGGATTAACTATAATTTATTCCATATGTTGCTCTACTTTTTTAATCAGCATAAACATTAGCGGAATGATAAAAAGTGAAAAAATAGTCCCTATCAGTAGCCCACCAATAAGCACGATACCAAGATTTTCACGTGACACATAAAGCATTTTATCGCTAAGGATTAATGGCAAAGCGCCAAACACCATGGCAAAGGTTGTCATCATGATCGGGCGAAAACGATGTTCAGTGGCGTATTCAATCGCAGACTTTAGGTCAACCCCTTTTTTTAGTTCATTATTAGCAAACTGAATGATTAATACACCATGTTTGGTAATCAGTCCAATGAGGGTAATTAAACCCAGCATACTAAACAAATTAAGTGAACCGTCAATAAGATATAGAGATAGCATGCCACCAACGATGGAGAATGGTACGCATAGTAGAATAATAAAAGGGTCTATAAAGTTTTTAAACAATACAATAAGTAAGAAATAAATGCTAAGGATAGCAAATATCGCAATCCATAAACTATCATCATTACTTTGGAGATATTGCTCACTACTACCGATGTATTGATATTGTAGGGTAGGTGCTTCTTTTGCTATGACTTGATTAACAAATGCTAAAGCGTCAGAGACGTTATATCCTTTATTGAGTCGCGCTAATATTTGAATGGCTTGCTGGTTATTGAAGGTAGTGATCTTATCAGGCTTTGCAGTTAGAGTGAAGTTAACAAATTCACTCAAAGGATACGTTTGATGGGTTAATGGGCTTTGAATATTTAAGTCTTTTAATGATTCTGGGTTCATTAAGTCTTTGTCATTTAATCTGACAACAATCGGCACACTTAATCCTTTGATGTGAAAATAGTTATTTAAGGTCGCCCCACCATAAAGATTTGATAAAACAGCAGTAATTTGTGGTTTTAATATTCCAACACTTGCAGCTTTCTGCTCATCTATGTTGACTTGAAATTGCATTTTTGGTTCGTTGAGATCGGCAATAACTTGGGCAAATATTGGTGAAGATACTAACTGTGATTGGATTGTTTTAGCATTGTCGGTAAGGGTTTTTATGTTCTCGCCGTAAATTTCAAAATTAACCTCATAATCATCGCCCCAATTTAAAAAAGGTGAAATTTTGGCATAAGCATTTTCAATATGATGATTGGCAATAAATGCATTTATTTCTTCAGCAATCTTTAAGTTTTGCGCTAGATATTCCGGTTTGGTCTGTATTTGAACTTTGGCGGTGAGTAAACCAGTATTCTCATCAGGAGAAATAGTTGCAGAATAGTATTGAACATAAGGCGCAGTATAGAAGGGTTCAAAAACTTTAAGCTGCTGCTGTAGTGATTGTGCACTGTCTTGTGTATTGCCGTTGACAGTGATATTGAGCCGTCCGCTAGGGTCATCCTGATAAACGGTTTTTGGCAGTTTCAGTGCATAAAAGCCAGCAGCTGTAATTAAACAAGCAAAAATAAATAAAAATAATTTGGGAAATCCCAGCATAAAATCAAGGACGATATGATAGATGTTAACTACACTTTTCAGCTGTTGTTCAAACCAGTGTTGGTATCTATTTTGCCTATAGTCTCTTTTGAGTAGCGCACTTGCCATAATCGGAGTTAATGTTAATGCGACAATACCTGAGATAAAAACTGCTAGAGCAAGTGTTAATGCAAAGGGTTTGAGCATTTCGGCAATTGGACCAGAGAGAAATACAAGTGGCAGATAAACCGCTAGAAGGGTTAGCGTAATGCCAATAATGGTTAAGGCAATTTCGCTACTGCCCTTAATAACTGCATGATGGCTCTTGACGCCTTGCTCCATTAAACGGGTAATATTTTCAACAACAACAATGGCATCATCCACGACCAAGCCAACAGCAACAACAAGTGCGAGTAATGTCATAATATTAAGTGATACGCCCATCAGTGCAACGAGCAAAAGGGCACCTAATAAGCACACAGGGATGGTGATAATTGGCACCAATGTTAATTTAAACTGTCCAAGGAATATCAACGCAACCAATAAAACCAAAATTGCTGCAATAAGAATGGTAAAACTGACTTCATACATAGATTGTGACATGACGCTTGACATGTCAAAGACTGGTGTGATGGTTATTTTGTTATTTAGTTTGTGAGCAATTGAGTCGACAAATGTTGTGCTTATGCTGGAAATGGTGAATGGGTCAGCACTTGTCGATGTATATAAACTTATGTCATCAGATGTTTTGCCGTTAAATGTACTGACTGTATTTGTATTAAGTTCACGTGGTTCAAAGCGTATGGTAGCAACCTCACTCAAATAAATAGGCAGTAATGGTGCACCTTTTATATTACTATTAGTTTGTTGGTAGCCAATAATAATATGATTAAAATCGGTTAGTTTAATGATTTGATTACTTAAACCTAATGTGTAGCTTTTATCTTGGATTTGAATGTTTCCTAGAGGGGAAGCTTGATAGCTTTGATTAATTAATTGGAACACCTCTTGAGGCGATAGTTGGTATTGTGCAAGTTTAGCAGGGCTCAATTCAATTTTAATAATAGGGCTCATCTTGGTGCTTTGAATACTTACCCCAGGTAAACTGCTGAGTTTGGGAATTAAAATGCCTTGAATGAGATTGTTTATATCAAATAGACTTAAATTGCTCGAGGATACTGCAAAAGCAATTAGCGTTGAGGTGCCTCCAGAAATATTAATATTCGCCTGTGGCACAGAGCTCGGTAAATTCGCAGAAGAGATGGCTTGTAGAATTTTCATCTGTGCCTCGAGCGTACTCTCTTTGGAGAAATCATTCAGCATAAGGCTTATAGTTGCTTGACCATTTTGCGAGGTTGCCTTGATATAGTGGATATTATCAATGCCTTGTAAGCGTGCAACGACTTCTTGAGTTACTTGCTGTTGTACTGATTGCGCATTGGCTCCTGGATAATTGAGTGTTACAGAAATTGTATTACCAGAGATGCTTGGAAAAGGTGAGATGGACATTTTAAAAAGTGCAAAAATACCGCCAACACAGAGCATGATTGCCAAAAGATAGATAATTAATTTGTTTTTAAGACAGGCTTGGATCCATTTCATGATTTGACCTTAACGCTTTGACCTTCGCTAAGCTCATTAGGATTGCTTGTAATTAGTATATCCCAATCATTTACGCCTGAATTAATGACTATCTTGCCATTTGCTAATGGTAAACCAGTCAATACATATTGCTTTGTTACTTTGCCATTTGCAAGTGTATATACAAAGAAGCCTTTACTATCAGTTTGTACAAGGTTTTGCGCCACTAAAAAAACATTTTGAGCATCAGGAAATTGCTCTACTTTGCCAAAAGTATTAGCTAGCAATGGGGTGTGTTGATCAAAGTCAGCGCGTAGTTGTAGATTATATGTTTGAGGGTCTAAGCTTGCGGCAATATAACTGACGTGTGCAGTATAGGATTGTGCGCTGTTATTTGGATAAAATAACACTTTCTGGTTAAGTTTCAGTTTTGAAATATTGTCGCTTGATATTTGGTAAATAAGTTGCAGGTTGGTATCTGGTGTAATTTTTGCCAAAGATGTGCCTGTTTGTACAAAATCGCCAATAGCTATAAATGTATCTGAAATAACGCCATCAATTGGTGCCACGATTTGATAAATAGCATGCGCATCTTGTAGCTGTGATAAATCTTGTTGGTAATTGGTTTTGGCTTGAATTAGATCAATGGTTGATACACCACCTTTATATAATTCATTTAATTTTTGTAGGCGATCAAATTGCTCTTTACTAAGTTCAAGCTTAGCAGATAAACGTTTTAATTGGTTGGTAATATCTGTTGGTGTTAACTCAAACAACAGCTGTCCTTTCTTGACATGCTCTCCAGGTTTGAAATTTATCTTAGCAATACTTGCGTTTACTTGTGATTGGAGTGTTACCTCAGTAGGTATGATAGTTTTGCCATAAGTGATAATCGGTAATGCAATTTTTTGCTTATGTAATTTTGAAACACTAACGGTTGTAACAGGTTTTTGTGGGGGTAAAGTAGATTTGTTTGGAATTATTAAGTAATAGCCAATAATGGCAACAACTATTAGAAGAATAACAGGTGTTAGGATGAAAAATAGTTTCTTTTTATTGCTACACATCAATGTGATCTTATTCGTTATAACCTTAATATTGCTTTGGAGTATAGTTTATAGTGCGCGTAAGATAAAGAGATGTTGATTTAATTCAAGAGCAAATAAATGCCAGTCTTTTGTTACTTATCTTCTATGCTATGGCATATAATTATTGCATATAGAATATACGACAAGATGTTAAAGAGGTCAAAGTGAATTACAAGCGTTATCAACGTCATTTTCCAGTCATGGGGATTGAAGGACAGCAAAAGTTACAAAATGCGCGAGTTTGTATTATCGGTTGTGGTGGAATTGGCTCGCCAGTGTCGATGTATTTGGCTGCAGCAGGTGTCGGTACTCTTGGGCTTGTTGATTTTGATGTGGTTGAGTTATCTAATTTACAACGACAAATCTTATTTACTGAGAATGATTTAGGCGTTGCAAAGTCAACTGTTGCAGTAAAACATTTATCTCAAATTAATAGCGACATTCAATTAATTGAATATAACGAGCGCTTAGATTTCAAGCGTGCTTGCGAGATTTTTGCGTCATATGATTTAATTATCGATGGCAGTGATAATTTTCAAACGCGTTATGCGGTAAATGATGCATGTTGCAAGCTTAACAAACCTTTTATTAGTTCCAGTGTGCTTAAATCACAAGCGCAGTTAAGTTTCTTTGATCCTACAAAGTCTTGTTATCGTTGTTTATACCCATCGCCACCTCCGGCTCACCTAGTTCCAAATTGTTCAGAAGCAGGTGTACTAGGTGCCAGTGTCGGTGTGGTTGGCACGATGGCAGCAAATATGGCAGTGAATTTCTTTTTAGGCAAAGAGATTAAGCAGCATTTAATGATATTTGATAGTGATGTACTAACTTGGCAAAGTTATGGGTTTAAACGCAATCCAAATTGCAAAGGCTGTGTAACACATGAGTTTGGTCTTGAACAAAATAATAAAGCAACGATTGAAGTGCAAAAGGCATATCAGCTTGATCCGGAAGCGCTAATTATCGATGTGCGTGAAGGGTGGGAGCTTGATATTGCTTCCTTAGATGTTAAAGTAGAGCATCTACCATTAGCGCAAGTGTTGCAAGGCTCTGTGTTAGAATGTGTGAATAAAACGCAAAAAATTATTGTGATTTGTAAATTAGGTGTTAGAAGCCAAAAGGCCGCACAAAAGCTTATTGAGCTTGGCTTTGAAAACGTCTATAACTATGAAGGTGGCATTGCTCGTTACTTTGAAGAACAGCAAAAAGAAATATGTTATTAGAGAGTAAGCAGAATAAAAATCACACAAAAGGAAATTGATCTATGGAAAAAGATTACTACCAGCTGTTAGGGGTGGCAAAAACAGCCTCAGATGCTGAGATTAAAAAAGCCTATCGACGTTTAGCTAAGAAGTATCACCCCGATGTCAGTACAGAGGCTAATGCAGAGGAAAAATTCAAAGAAGTACAAGATGCTTATGAAGTATTGAAAGATACTGAAAAACGTAAGTTATATGATCAATATGGTGCCAATTGGCAGCATGCCAAAGCCGGTGGCTTTCATCAAGGTGGCAATACGCAGCAAGGGCATGGTAATCACCAACAGCACTTTTATCAAGGTAGTGATTTTGGTGGTTATGAGGATATTTTTGGTGAGTTTTTCCGCCAACAGCATAAGGAGCGCCAAGGGCGTAAACAAGGTTTTGCAATGAACGGTCAGGATTTGCATACCAAGGTTGAAATAAGTGTAGATGATGCCTTAACCGGAGTTGAACGAGAGCTACACTTTGCTTATCAAACGGTTAATGAAGAAGGAATGGTTGTAGAGAAAACAAAACGCTTAAAAGTTAAAATTCCTAAAGCCGTTGGCAATCACCAGCAAATTCGTTTAAAAGGTCAGGGCGAAGCCGGTGTTGGCGGTGGTTTAAGTGGTAATTTGTATCTTGAGATTATTGTCCAATCTGATAAACAACACAAAGTGGTTGGTAATGATGTTTATAGTCATATTCCAATTGCCCCTTGGGAGGCTGCATTGGGTGCTGAGATCAATGTGCCAACACCGCATGGTCAGATGAAGCTTAAAGTGCCAGAGCACAAGCAAAGTGGTAAAAAAATGCGTTTGAAAGGTAAAGGTTTGGCAGATGGCGATTTTTATGTGGTTTTAGATGTTATCCTGCCACCTGCGGTATCAGAAGCACAAAAGGCATTTTATCAAAACATGGCCATTGAGATGGCATTTGATCCACGCAAAGATTTATTAGGAGCGTAAAATGGCAGAGATGATTGTATCAGGAGACTATATTAGCATCATTGAGTTGTCAGAGATGTTATGTGTGCCACAAACCATTATTATCGAATGGATTGAGCATGATGTAGTGAGTGCAAAAATCCAAGCAGATAGTTATTATGTTGCAGCATATGATATTGCGCGAGCTAAATCAGCGATGCGTTTGATGCGCGATTTAGATGTTAACTCATCAGCTATTTCAATTATTTTAAGTTTAAGAGAAAAAATAAAATCATTAGAGGCGATTTTGCCTGCTAATTTGCATTAACCTGAAAACTCCCTATTTTTCATTAAGCGCTTATATAGTCAAGTTTTAAAGGTCGCCATCCTGGCAAACTGGATTGTCGACTCCCCTGTCGACAATGACGTCATTGCCGCAGGATGCAGGCAATCCATAACCATGGATGGTAAGCTTAGCAAATCCATACTGTTAATTTTTTTGGGGGGAGGTTTCAGCATTAACTTGGTGTAACTTCGTACTTGTTTCAGCGGTAAATACATATTAAAATACTGCCGAACAACAGGGGTGCATTTTGCTGAGAAGGTTTTACCTAACCCTTTGTACCTGAACTAGTTAATCCTAGCGTAGGAAGTTGATAAAGTGCATCTTGGCATGTGCTTTTTGTTATCTTCCTATGCATACAAAAGAAAGCCAAGGGGGAGATTAAAGCGTGATCGGTCATATTAGTATTAACATATCATTTGTTATTTATTGCATTTATTTTTTGCCGCAGATAATTTATAACCAGTTCAAGCGTCAAGCTGGACATATTAGCCATGGTACGCATTTGTTGATGGTTGTTGCTAATGTTTTGGATCTGATATATGGCTTTGGCTTTGATTTGCAGTGGCAATATCGCGCAGTTACGATGTTGACTTTGGCATGTTTGTTATTTCAGCAGTGGCAAATATATCGTGATAGCAAAAGTATAAATCAGCAAAAGAGCAGAAACGCTCAAAGTTATAATTTTCACATTTTATGCCTACTTGTTATCGCTGTAGGTATTGCTTTGGTAAGTTTGCATAATTTAAACAATGCAATGTTAGAAAATATCGGCTTTATCAGTATGTTTTGCTATGCCATTTATTGGTTGCCGCAAATTATTAAAAATATCAAAGAAAAGAATGCCACAGCATTTAGCTTGATTTTTTTGATATTGAATGTATTGGCATTAGTTTGTGATGAAATATCAGCATTAAGCTTTGGTTGGCCGCTGCCGAGTATTATCAGTCCCATTGTGATTTTAAGCCTACTATTTATCATGGTTGGGCAATACTATTATTACTACCGCCTGAGAATGATTATTGATTAGTACTAAATTAGTGCTATATCAAGTATTTTTATATACAAATTAAGAAACTTCAGTATGCTAAGCACAAAATAAGCTTAAGTAGAGAGGTTGCAAATATGGCAGTTTCTGAAGTAGAGCGCTATCAAGCAAGTAAAAAAGTCACGATTGTTGGGATGTTTGTTAATACTGGATTAGCAGTGTTAAAGATGTTAATTGGTCTAGTCGGTGGCTCGCCTGCATTATTCGCTGATGGTGTGCATTCATTTTCGGATTTATTAAGTGATATTATGGTGCTTTTTGCAGCCAAACACGCCAATAAAGGTGCGGATAATAATCACCCGTATGGACATGAGCGCATTGAGACTTTGGCGACGGTTATTTTGTCAATTATTTTAATTTTAGTGGCGTTACTCATCACTTATCATGCTTTATCTAATTGGTTTTTAGGTGATTTGATGACTCCTGATCAATGGACAATTTATGCGGCTATTTTCTCTATTTTAGCCAATGAGGGGCTTTTCCGTTATACAATGGTCACGGCTAATCGCATTGATTCAGATCTCTTACGTGCCAATGCTTGGCATAGTCGATCAGATATGTGGTCGTCTGTTGTCGTGCTTGTTGGCTTAATCGGTAGCATGCTAGGCTTAATGTGGATGGATGCATTAGCAGCCATTATCGTATCTATTATGATTGGCAAGATGGGTGTTAAATGGTGTTATAAAGCATTGTCTGAATTAGTAGATACTGGTGTTGATGATGTTTTATTGCATCAAATTGAAGAAACTATTAAAAAAATTGATGGTGTTAAACACTATCACTGTTTGCGCACACGCAAAATGGCAGGACAAGTGGTACTTGATGTGCATATTCTAGTTGACTCGCATATCACCGCCTCAGAAGGACATTATATTGCCGAGCATGTTCGAGGCGCACTTAGCTTATCAGTTGAAAATATCAAAGATATCACGGTGCATGTTGATGTTGCCGAGCACCCTGAGCAGGTGGTCAACCCAAAAGATATGCCGCCAGCGCGTAAAGAGATTTTGCAACAATTAGCAAGCTACATTAACAAAAAGCATCAAAACGTCGATTTATGTCAAATTGAGATGTTTGTTTATTACTATCCTAAACGGATTGAGCTATACTTACTGGCACCGGCTAAGGAGCTGGAAATATTGCAGTTAATTGATGTGGAGTGTTTCCAGATCAATGGTGTTGGATCAACTAACGTGAAGCTGTTTGGTAATAGTAAATAATAGGGATAAATGCATGCATTAAAATGTGTGAATCATTGACGCAATATCAATCGCTATTTTTTGTTTATCAGGCTGCTCAATATAACGAGTAAAAAATAAGGATGATGTAGATATGCATAGCTTGGTATTTGTGTTCTTTTTAGTGTTTTTTGGGGCATCAGTCTTTGCGACACTAGCACTTTATACACGACAAGCTATTATTGTTGCTTACATTGCACTGGGTGTTATTGTTGGTCCGCATTGCTTGGGGTTCATTGCTGATACCACAACCGTGCATGAGATCTCAGATATCGGCATTATGTTTTTGTTGTTCTTATTAGGGCTTAACTTAGAAATCAAAAGCATGATCAAAATGCTCGGTAAAGCGATGTTTGTTTGTATCACAAGTAGTGTCATATTTATTGCAGCTACCGTGTTGATTTGTCACTTCTTTGGCATTGGCGCACAAGGTTTTATTATTGGTGCTGCATTAATCTTCTCAAGTACAATCATTTGTTTAAAGTTACTGCCAACAACGGCGTTACATCATAAGCGCATTGGTGAATTGGTGATTGCTATTCTTTTAATTCAAGATTTAATTGCAATTTTAATGCTTACCTTTATTAGCTTATGGTCATCACAAACCGACAGTTTCCATTTGTTTTCATTAATTAAACTACTATTAGCATTACCGGTTTTAGGCGGTGTGGGCTTTTTGGCGCAACGTTATTTTTTATTTAAACTGTTTAGAAAGTTCAGCCGCTTTCAAGAGTATATATTTTTGTTATCTATTGGCTGGTGTCTTGGTATGGCGCAATTAGCAATGGTTTTTGGTCTATCCAATGAGATTGGTGCGTTTATTGCGGGTGTCACTGTCGCAAGCTCACCGATTGCTAAATATATTTACGAGAACTTAAAGCCACTGCGTGATTTCTTTTTGATATTGTTTTTCTTCTCCGTTGGTGCAGGCTTTCAAATCGCGCTATTGCCTTCGGTATGGGGTGTTGTATTAGCATTAACTATTTTAATCTTGATACTTAAGCCTATCGTTCATTTTGTCACCTTGTGGTTAGTGCGTGAAACACCAAAAGAATCTTTTGAGATTGGTATGCGCTTGGGGCAGGGTAGTGAGTTCTCATTGATGTTGATTGCACTAGCGAATACCGCAGGCATTGCTACGGCAAGCTCTGAGATTATCGTTGAAGCAGTGGCTATTCTAAGCTTTATTATATCGTCGTATATTATTGTATTAAGCTATCCAAGCCCAATTGCTGTTTCAGATCGTTTAAGAAGAGATTGATGCGATTCGATCTAAAGTTCACCCTTCGACCCGGCTCAGGGTACGGTTTACAATTAACGCTGGCTGAACATCAGTCGAAGGCATAGTCTAATTTGTTATTTAGTGACAGCCAGACTCTTTGCTGTTAACTGTTACCGCACATCCTTTGCTACAGCCTTTGTTTAACTCGAGTTCAAATCGGAATTTCTGTGAGAAATATTTCATCGCAAGTACCAATAGAATCATATAAATAATGACTCCAATAATCCAACTCAGTGCATGAAGTGGCGTGCTTGCTAGTTGTGTCAATTGATAGACAATAACCGCAGCAACATAGGCAATTGAGGTGCTCCAAATCACAGATAGCCATGCCCAACCACGAGTTGCCTCACGTGCCATCGCACCAATGACTGAGGCACAAGGAACATATAAAAGGACAAACAGCATATAAGCAAATGCTGCAGCTAGCGAACCAAAGGCAACAACCATCGAACCCATTGCGGTTTTATCCATGTTGGCATCTGCTTCATTTGCGGCAAATGGATTGATAAATGCGCTTAAACTCATGTTTTTAAAGCCATCAACGGTATCATGCCAAGAAGCGGCAATACCACCCCAAAAATCAAACTTCTCGCTCGCGACATTGGCTAAACTTTGTGGTTTTTCTTGCGTATAAAGTGTATTTAAAGTACCAACAACAACCTCTTTGGCAAGTGTGCCGGTCAAAAGACCAACGGTTGCCTGCCAGTTATCTTCAGTAACCCCCATCGGTTTTAGCACGGGGGTAATTGTGCGTCCAGTTTGTGCAAGTATTGAGTCAGGTGAGCCACCGGCAACGACAACACCATTGGTTTGGATACTGTTTAAAGTGCCAACTAAAACACAAATAGGGACAATGACTTTACCTGCTCTAAAAATAAAACGCTTTAAACGGTTCCAACTATTTAAGCCGATCGTTTTAAAGTTAGGTAGGTGATAAACAGGTAACTCCATGACAAACGGCGCACTTTTACCGGTTAATAACGCAAACTTCACGACATATCCAGTAATAATGGCACCTAAAATACCCGCGATATATAAACTAAACACGATCAACGCACTGTTTTGCGGGAAGAATGCCGCAGCAAATACCGCAAAGATTGCTAAACGTGCGCCACAAGACATAAATGGTGCCATCATGATGGTCATTAAGCGATCGCGTCGAGTTTCCAATGTTCTTGTTGCCATGACCGATGGCACATTACAACCAAAGCCAACAATTAGCGGCACAAAGGCCTTGCCAGGCAGTCCAATCGCTTGCATAAAACGATCCATGACATATGCTGCACGTGCCATATAGCCTGAGTCTTCCAAAAAGGATAGGAATAAAAACATACATCCAATTTGTGGAATAAAGGTCAAAACAGTGTTAATGCCTAAGCCAACACCTTGCGCAATGACAGCGACAAGCCACAGTGGTAAACCAAGATAAACACCTAAATGTGTCATCCCTTCAACAAATATGACACTCGATGTATTGTCAAACAATGGTTGCAGCGCACCACCAATGGTAATCGAGAATTCAAACATTAAATACATGACAAATAAAAATACCGGAATACCTAAGTATTTATTCATGCATAACTTATCGATCATTTCAGTTGCTTTATGCTGTGAAACCTGTTGTGTTTTAGAGCTTTTATTAACGATATCAGCGATGGCTTGGTAGCGCGCGCTTGATAGCGTGATATCAGCGGTATGATCAAGTTTTAGCTCAAGCTTTAAGGCTTGTAAGCGATTAAAATCAGTTGATGAAAGCAATTGCTTAAGTAGATAGTTATCTTCAGCAATTGAAGTACTTAACCATAAACTAGGATATTGATAATTAGCCTCAGTGATTTGGGTTGTGAGCTCGTTAATTGTCTCTGGATAGTAATGACTTAAATCATAACTTGAGTTGCTTTGAGGTTTGAATAATGCAGTCTTTAATTCACTAATGCCTACTTTTTTGCGCCCAATAACAGGGATAACCGTGCAGCCTAGTGTTTGTTCAAGTTTATGATAATCAATAACAATACCTTTTTTGCTGGCAACATCGATCATGTTAATAACGAGAATCAATGGAATACCTGTTTCCATTAATTGTGTGGTTAGATATAAATTGCGCTCAAGATTTGAAGCGTCAATGACATTAATAATTGCATCAGGCTTATCTTCAACAATAAAGCGGGCAGCAATTTGCTCGTCAATAGATGATTCATCACTGGCGGTTAAGGTATAAATTCCCGGTAAATCAACAATTTCTATGCGTTGGTTATTTAAATCCACTTTGCCAACTTTCTTATCAACGGTCACACCACTCCAGTTGCCAACCTTTTGTTTAAGACCGGTTAATGCGTTAAAAAGCGTTGTTTTACCACAGTTTGGATTGCCAATAATTGCATATTTCATAAGGCTTGTACCTGCATGTAAAGAATTTCTGATTTGCGCAATGACACAGAGAAATTTTTGATCGAAATGTGATAGGGATTACCAAAAAGTGCTTTCTTAGCGATGTAAAAAGTCTCTCCGGGAATAAAGCCTAATGACAACAGTTTCTGCATATAGTTGCGTGGACAATTATCATTAAACCCAAGGATTTTATAATTTTGTTTCGTTTTGATATTCATAAGGGGGTAAGTATATCAATCAATGGGTGCTTGATTATAAACAGGCGTTTTCTTTAAGTCAATCTAACTGAGAAGGGTTATCATTTTTGTTTGGCGATTTCAGCGACCCGTTTACCTAAAGCTTTTGCTAAGATAATTTCATCTTGAGATAGTGGTTTATCGGAATTAATACCATTGTAATGACTTAAGCCATAGGGCGTGCCACCGGTTTGCGTATTTTGTAACGAGGGCTCACTATAGGGAATCCCAACGATCATTGCGCCATGGTGTAAAAGCGGCAGCATCATTGAAAGTAAGGTAGTTTCCTGACCGCCGTGCAAGCTTGCTGTGGAGGTGAAAACAGCTGCAGGTTTATTAATTAATGCGCCTTTAAACCATAGGTCACTGGTGGTATCAATAAAATACTTAAGTGGTGCTGCCATATTACCAAAGCGCGTAGGACTGCCCATAATAATGCCTGAGCAATTAGTAAGATCTTCTTTGGTTACGTAAATTGCGCCACTATCCGGAATGTCACTTTCAGTTTTTTCGCAATTTGCTGATACATTTGGCACGGTTCTAAGCTTTGCTTCTAAGCCACCAAGCTCAACACCTTGCGCAATTTTCTCCGCCATTGCTTTTGTTGAACCGCCTTGACTATAATAAAGGACTAAGATGTTTTGCATAAAAAGGATCCTTATGACTAAGTTAATACAAAGCTATAGTAAGCGATTTAGCCACTTCTGGGTATCGGTGTTTAGGGAATATTTGCAACAAAACTGTTTAACCAAGGCCTCGAGTTTGGCTTTAACAAGTCTTTTTGCCTTGGTACCACTTCTTATGGTGTCGATTTCAATTTTAAGCATGTTGCCTGCGTTTAAAAGCATTCAAGGCGATTTTCAGCAGTTTATTTTGCACAATATGCTGCCAAGCTCAGGTGAGGCTGTAAATGAGTATTTAAAGCTCTTTATGAAAAATCGTGCGGGATTGCCGATTACTGCGGTTGTTGTACTTTTTTTCATCAGTATTATGATGATGCGTTCGCTTGAAAAAGTACTCAATGATATCTGGCAAGTTAAAAAAGAGCGCCCCTTATCACAGGCATTTTTATTGTATTGGGCAGTGTTGAGCTTGGGACCTTTGCTTGTTGGGGCAAGTTTGGGCTTAAGCTCTTACTTATTATCATGGCATTGGTTAAATGATGGATTTAGCCAATTGATAAGTTTTTTGCAAGTTTTACCTTTTATTTTTAACCTTATTGCTTTTACCTTTATCTATCAAGTCGTGCCATATACGCGTGTTAAATTCAAGCATGCGCTATTGGGTGGCTTGATGATGGCAATCGTGTTTGATTTGGCAAAAAAAGTATTTGCATGGTATGCGCTAAACCTGCCAACCTATGAGATGCTTTATGGTACATTAGCAATTATTCCATTATTTATTTTATGGATTGCGATCTCATGGCAGCTGTTCTTGCTCGGTGCCATTGTGGTGCGCATGTTAAGTGTGCCGCCAGCGTTACGCGTGAAGCAAAAAACGCCACAATTTAGCTTAGCCATTGATGTGTTGCGTCTTTTGCATATCAAGCAAAAAAGCAAATGTGCGATTGATAAAGAGGCTTGTGCTAAAGAGTTGTCACATGTTGATTTAAAGCTATTAGATGCTGTTTTGAGCGCATTAGTCAAATTTCAATATATCAGTATTACGCAAGAGCAAAAATATGTCTTAAGTTGTGATTTATCACAAGAAAAATTAAATGATTTTTATCAAAATATGCATAGCTTTTTATCACTTAAAGATGATCGCAATAAGGCGTTAAATAGCTTAAGAAAAACCATTTATCAGCAAATGGATAAACCGTTAATTGATTTTATTTCAGCATGTTAAATGACTTGTAATTGTTAGTTATCAAAGTGCAATGCATTTAACACAGCTTTTGGATTGTTGGCAATTACCTTCAGTAATACTAAGGTTGCGCCGGAGGGTTTTTTTCGCTTTTGCTCCCAGTTCTGTATTGATTTTAAGTTTAAACAAAACTTTGCTGCAAAATCATGCTGAGACATATGTAGCGATTCACGAATATTTTTAACATCAATATCATCAAAACTGTGTTGTTTTGCATTCTCAACAAGTCCTTTTTGATGATAAATAGCCTCTTGTAATCCTTGTTTTATTTCTTGAAATGCACTCATTTTTTACCTCTTTTTAAGTAGCTCAACCATAATGACTAAATCGTTTCTTTCAGCTTTATTTAAGTTTGCCTTCTCACTCTTTTTGAACATGGCAATTAAATACAGTGGCATAGTTTCATTGTAATAATAGTAAATAACGCGTACGCCACCACTTTTACCACTGTTTTCAGTTGCCCACCTTAGTTTGCGAACGCCTCCAGTTCCTTCCATAATTACACCAGCTTCAGGGTAAACTGCCAAGTAGTCTACAAGTGCTTTTTGATTATCCGCTGTAAGACATGTGCTTGCTTTTTTTATGTAGCTTGGAAGTTCAACTATTGTAATCATTAGAAGATTCGCTATGTTTTTATGAAACCAAGTTTATACGCCTAGGGCGTATTCGTCAAGTTGTAAGCTATGATTACTGACATTCAATAGCAAAGCGATTACACTGTGGTAATTGATAGTAATGAGTGAAAACTTCATGGCAAAAACTTTTCTTTTTTATGATTTGGAAACAACCGGAATCAATAAATGTTTTGATCAAATCATTCAATTTGCAGCAGTGCGTACCGATGAGGCGCTCAATGAAATTGAGCGTTATGAGTTTTTAATCAAATTAAATCCAGATACGATTCCCAATCCTGAGGCCTCGATCACCCATCATATCTCGATTGAACAAGCTAATACTGGGCTTTTTGAGTATGAAGCGATTAAAAAAATCTATGCATTGTTCAATACGCCGGAAACAGTGAGCTTAGGCTATAACACGTTAAGTTTTGATGATGAGTTTTTACGCTTTGCTTTTTTTAAGAATCTATTTCCAGCGTATGATCATCAATATAAAAATAATTGCTCACGCATGGATTTATATCCAATGGTTGCTTCCTTTTATTTATTTGCCAATGAGGTTCTTAGTTGGTCAATTAACGATGAGAATAAGGTGTCATTGAAACTTGAAGACATCAATGCGCAAAATGCCTTGTACACTGAAGGGCGCGCGCACGATGCGTTAACCGATGTATTAGTCACTTTGGAATTGGCACGTAAATTAAGATCATACCAACCTAAAATGTGGGAATATTTAAGCGCACGCTTTAATAAAACTGAAGATCAAAAAATATTGTCGCAATTGGATATTGGTCTGAATATTAATGGTGAGGACTACCAACAAGCTATAATGATTTCAGGACGCTTTGGTTATAATGAACGTTTTATGTTGCCAGTACTTAATTTGGGGCAGCATTGGCATTATAAAAATCAGTGGTGTTTTTTACGTCTTGATTATGCTGAGCTTACCGAAGTAAATTTGGATAATTTATCAGAGCATTTCTTAACGGTGAATAAGAAATGGGGTGATCTGCCGTTGGTGTTACCTGCAAAAAAGCGCTTTTTAGCGCATTTATCACCAGAACGTATCGCATTGATTAAACGCAATAAAGAATTCTTAATCCAAAATCCGAGCTTATTTGTAGATATAAAAGAATCAGCTTTGGATTTTAAATATCCAGAGGTTGAACATATTGATGTTGATGCCTCACTTTATACGGCAGGATTTATGAATTATGCTGAGCAGGCATTGTGTGAGCATTTTCACCAAAAAGCAGTTGGTGATAAGGTCAAATTGATGCGTGAGATGAACCGTGGGCTATATGAGCGTGCATTGCGTGTTATCGGTAGGATGGCGCCAGATAGGCTCACACCCGAGATGCAAGGCAAATTTCAGGAGTATTTAGAGAGAATTGCCAGCTTTGAAGTTGAAAATATGCCTGTTGACTTTAAAGGCGGGCGTAAAGTTTCTATTCCTGAAGTTTATGAGCGTATCCAGAAACTACGTGAAGGCGAACTTACTGAAGAGCAATTGTACCTACTTGATGAGTTAGAGGCATATTTGTCTTTGTAAAAAAAGGCAAAAATATAATAACTGTATGCAATTGGAATGTAGGGGTGTATTGCATACGCCCAATTTTGAAAAGGTAAGGTAATAAAAATGTTACAGTTAGACGCCAATGGCTGGCTAAATAAAGCCAAGATTATAAAATCACCCAATTTTAATGCGCGCCCAGATAATATAGCCATTGATTTATTGGTGATTCATTGTATTTCCTTGCCAGAAGGGTGGTACGATAACCATTATGTTGAATCACTTTTTTTAAATGACTTGGATTGTAATCTAGAACCAAGCTTTAAAGACCTTATTAACCTTAAAGTCTCAAGTCATTTTTATATTACAAGGCAGGGTGAGATTATCCAGTTTGTTGCAACTGAAGATCGCGCTTGGCATGCTGGAGTGAGTATTTATAAAGGTAAAAATAATTGCAATGATTTCTCGATTGGCATTGAGCTACAAGGCACCGATAAAACAGCTTTTACTAAAGCGCAATACACAAACTTAATTGAGCTTACAAAAGCCCTTATCAAAAGATATCCTACAATTAAAGCCAATATTGTCGGGCATAGTGATATAGCACCAGTGCGCAAAACAGATCCAGGCAGAGAATTTAACTGGGAGTATTTCTTAAGCAATGTAGATTAAGGTCGCGATCTTAAGAAATGTAGCCTGTGAATATAATCCAGACATAAACAGAATCGTGATTAAAATTTTACTGTAAAAAAATTATTTTTTTGTTATATTTGTCGCCCTTGAAAATACAGTTCGCAACTCGGAGTGTTATGACTTCCACTACGTATCAGGAAAAACTAGCTCAAATGCCGTTGGCAAAATCTTGGGCAGTCGTAATTTTAATTTCATTTTTCTTTTTCTTTGAGTTTGGCTTAGGCAATGCTTTTAATACATTAACACCTGCCATTTTAAACGCTTATCCAGATTTAACACCGGTGAGTGTGAGCTTTATTGCCAGTTTGTATTTTTATACAAATATCATTTGTTTAATTCCTGCAGCGTATATCCTAGATAGATTCTCGCCGCGTTTAGCGATATCCATTGCCTTATTGGTTTGTGCGTTGAGTATTTTTGCAATGACTATAACAACAAGTGTTTATGTAATGGGTGTTTCCCGTTTATTTATGGGCATGGGCGCGAGTTTTAGTCTTATTGGTTGTATTCGCATTGCAACAAACTGGTTTCCAGCAAATCGTTTAGGCTTTGTCATTGGTATTATTATTGCCATTGGCATGTTGGGTGGCTATGCCGCGCAAGCTCCCGTTGGCTATTTACTTGATGCATTTGGCTTAGAGCATACGCTACATGTGATTAGCTTGTTTGGTTTGGTTTTAGCGGCACTTATTTTTATTGTTGTGCGTAATGCACCAAAGGCATTAACAGAAGCGCGCATGATGCAAACTAAAGCGTTGCGATCAGAGTCTATTTTGGCAACATTGAAGCTCGTGTTATCCAAGCCACAAAACTGGTGCGCGGGTATTTATGTTGGCTTAATTAATATTGGTACATGGATGTTAGGTGGTATGTGGTCAAATGAATATTTGATGAAAACTCATGGTGTTAGCATGTTGGAAGCACGTTCGATAACCGGCTATATCTTTTTAGGCATGATCTTCGCTTATCCGTTTTGGGGTTGGCTGACTGAGCGTATGCGTCGCCGTAAACAACCTTTAATCCTAGGTGGTGTTACATCGGTTATCATTATTGCCATTATTATGTTTTGCACGGTGAGTGTCGCACAATTATCAGTACTATTTTTCTTATTAGGATTTGTCACCAGTGCGCAAACCGTTGCTTATCCATTTGTGGGTGAAAATAATCCGATGAAAAATAATGCCATTGCAACAAGTATCGTATCTATGAACTCATTATTATGGGGTGGTGTGATCGCTATGCCACTATTTGGCGTGATGACAACATGGTTTAATCACAGCAAAGGTTTGGATGATATGGCAGCACCTGGGCTTAATTTTGGCATGGGGATTTTGCTAATTGGCTTTATCATTAGTATTATATTTGCTTTATTCATTAAAGAGACGTATTGTAAGCGTCAAGTGGACTAAGTAAGGGAAAATATGCAATTTCTTGAATTTGAAAAACCAATTGCCGAATTAGAAGCAAAGATTGAAGCGCTGGCTAAGTCAAATGCGCATAGTGAAGATGTTCAACAGGAAATCGAGAAGTTACAGGGTAAAACGACCGATTTAATGAAGAAGATTTATAATTCATTAAGCGATTGGCAGATAATTCAATTAGCGCGTCATCCTGAGCGTCCGTATTTTTTAGATTTGCTTAATAAGATTTTTACTGACTTTCAAGAGTTGCATGGTGATCGCGCGTTTGCAGATGATAAGGCGGTTGTTGGCGGCTTAGCTAAACTAGGCGATCAAGCCGTGATGGTGATTGGTCAGGAAAAGGGGCGCAAAACCAAAGATAAATTGCGTCATAACTTTGGCATGATGCATCCAGAAGGGTATCGCAAAGCATTACGATTAATGAAGCTTGCTGAAAAATTTAATGTGCCTGTTATTACATTTATTGATACACCAGGTGCTTATCCTGGTGTTAAAGCCGAAGAGCGCGGACAAAGTGAGGCGATTGCGCGCAATTTGCTTGAGATGTCTAAGCTAAATGTCCCTGTGATTTGTGTCGTTATTGGCGAAGGTTGCTCAGGTGGCGCATTGGGCATTGGGGTAGGTGATAAGCTCGTAATGCTCGAGTACAGCTATTTTGCCACAATTTCACCAGAGGGATGTGCTTCAATCTTATGGAAGACAGCCGAGAAAGCTGCCGATGCCGCTGAGATTATGGGTATTACTGCTAAGCGTTTGAAAGAGCATGATATTGTAGATGAAGTCATCAAAGAACCTTTAGGTGGCGCGCATCGCAATATTACTGAAGCTGCAAAAGAAATTAAACTGACATTGCAGCGTTTGTTAGGTGATTTAAGTGCTTTATCTAATGAGGATCGCTTGGCAAAACGCTATGACAAATTAATGTCTTTTGGTGCATTTGAGGGGTAGTTATTTAAAGGGCAGCTATTAAGAATGTCCAAACCATTTTTTCAATTTATCTTCTGCTTTTAACACATGTTTCTCTAGTCTTGGAAAGCGATGTAATAGTTTGTGAAGCCATCTTCGTACGGGTGGAACAAGCCATGAAAGCACGATCACTCCAGCGAAAAAGAATATAAACCCCGGAATAATCGGCAAAATTGCGCCAAGTAATGCCAATGCAAATAAAATAATAACAATAACGATGAGTAAGGTTTTTTTAAAGATAACACGCATGATTATTTCGATGGTTTGTTATCATCAAATAGATAAAGGTAGGCGCCATAGCCGCTTTTAGCCATTTGATCTTTTGGGATAAACTTAAGTGCTGCTGAGTTCACACAATAGCGAAGTCCTGTAGGTTCTGGTCCATCATTAAAAACATGTCCTAAATGTGAGTCAGCTACCAAAGATCGGACTTCTGTGCGTACGATAAAAAAGAACTTACGGTCTTCTTTTTCCTGAATATATTTTGTATCTATTGGTTTTGTAAAGCTTGGCCAACCTGTGCCTGAATCAAACTTATCTGTTGAACTAAACAGCGGCTCGCCAGAAACTATATCAACATAAATACCTTCGATTTTATTATTCCAATAGCTATTGTCAAAGGGTTTTTCTGTGGCTTCTTCTTGAGTGACTTGATATTGCAATGTTGATAGCGTGCTAAGTTTTTGCTGCTTTATATCTGCATTAAAATGTTGATAATCAGTTGCCATTGCTATACCTCCTATGCACATTAAGATAAAACCCATGCCAATATTACGTTGATACATTGAGATTCTCCTATTGATTATGATGAGTATATTCTAGCAGGGCAATTGCTGTGAAGTATTAATTTGGGATAACAAAATCAGTAATGTAACAGTTTTTTTACATCGCAATACTTGCTTGAAACGGTTTTTTTACATTTATCTGAATATAATGCATTCAACTCGATCAGATGATCGTTAGAAATAATATTTTGAAATTCAAGTAATAGGAGCAGAAAATGACCGTAACAAAAGAGACACAACAAAAAGCATCAACTTGGCAAAAGTTCAAAAAAGAATATATCAAGTTTTGTTCATTACAAGCGCAGTCACAGCTGTATTTATAATCGTAGCGTAGTGCTAGCGTTGTTTATGTATAAAGGTAAAGATAGTGGGGTTAATACCCAGTTCCTTGATCACAAAATAAGTTAATACCAAGTTCCAGAAAATCATTGCAAGCGCCGAAGCAATGGCGACACCAAAGGCATGTAAACTTGGAATAAGCGCAATGCCTAGGACAATATTAATAACAAGTGCGATGTAAAAGACACGACATGTTGTTTTCTCAAATCCTGCCATATTTAAAATGGTAAAGACACTACCACAGAGGACGTTAACCGCTTGACCAATCATTAATACACAAAATAGTGAGTAAGCTTGGGTATACGCCTGACCATAAAGCATAGTGATCCAATAACCTGCAATAATCAGAGCCACCATACCAAGTGCCGAAAGTCCGCAGATAATACGTGTATATTCAGTGATTTTGGTTTGAAATGCATCACGTGATAGCATTTTATAGTCGTTGGCTACTTGCGCCATAATGTTGGCACTCACTGCATTTAAAACAAAGACAACTAAGGCGCTTAATTGCAGTGCCACGGCGTAATAAGCAATACTTTCATTACTAGAGAATATTTTCAGCAAGACAATGTCAATTTGGCTTAGTAATAAATTTCCCCATTTTAGTAGCATAAAAGAGAGATTGCTACCCTGTGGCTTATGACTTTTAAATCCGTGTTTGACGCTTATTTTTAACCATAATATAAGCATGTAAAGGGTAATTGCAGCAAACATTGAGCCCACAAGTAGGGGAGCATTATGAATTTTGATCACAATATAAATGCCAATAATGAGTAGCATAATCAGACGCATGATAAACTGGATTAAGTTGGCATAAATCACTTTTTTATTGGCAACATAAAAAGACTGCAAAAGATTAGCAATAAAAAAAGGCAAAGCAAATAAAAAGGCAAAAACCTCAATAAAACTAGCATTAGGATCAAATAAATAGATATAGCTAAAACAACCGATACAAGCAAAGATCAGAATAATTATCCCGCGGCGCCAAAACCAGTTGTGTAGTTGGAAAACTTCCTTTGTACGTGTAACCCCATTGTTGTTAGACCAGCCCCAGCTGCGAGCTAAAATCCCATCGGCACCTAAAGTGGCAATTACAGCGGAAATCGTGGCAATGGTCACACCAAACATATATTGTCCATATTCAGAAACAGTTAGATAGTGTGCCAATAAAATGGCAGAGGCAAAGGCAGTCATCTGTCCTAAGCCTTGTACAAACATTGTCCCTAGAGATTTGATGAGAATTTCATTGTGAAGTAATTTTTTAACTTTTACGGTTAACATCTTAAATGCATCTTTTAGGTTTGGGTAATCCTGCGATTTTAGCGGCTTGTACTGCAGGGGAAACAGGGAATAAGGTTTGAAGATAAAGGCTATTGCCAATGTTACTGCCATATTTTTCTTTGAGAGACTTCACCAAAAGGCGAATCGCCGGCGCTGTTTTATGTATCTCATAGTATTCACGTAAGAAATCAATAACCTGCCAATGCGCCTCGGTTAGTATAATATTTTCTTCTTTGGCAAACACATAAGCAATATCAGCTGACCAATGTGTGTGGTCTTTTAAAAAGCCGTGCTCATCAAGTTGTGTAGTAAATTGGGTCATTAGTGTAGAAAAGGAAATTTTCAATCGCCATATGGTAGATGAATTTATACCCATCGTAAATCATTTTGCGGTGTTTGGTTGTAAAGTAGTTTGTGAAGATTTTGTCAAGCTGGATTGTAGGTAATAGCTAGTACTATTATCAAAATTCAACTTGACAAAAGCACGCAAAATATAAAGCAAAAAATTCTGTAAGATGGTTTGTGATGGGTATAGCTGTATAGTGAAGTTGAAATTAAACGGTTAGATTATATAAACCAACTTCAATATTGCCTAATACCTGTTTATATATCCAAGAAAATGGTAGTTGGTCAGGGTTGAAGTTATAAACATGTACATCCCAGAGCTTGGTTGATGCATCGTAATCAATAACCATATTGAGATAACAAGGCGCATTGCTGCTATTGCTTAAAGTATAAAATGAGCTATCAGACATCGTTTGAAAAGCAGGTAGTGGATATTCTGAATTATTTGTTGTTACCCAACATTGTTGAACCTCTGTTTGCGAAGGGAGGGTAACGCGTGCGCGAGAGGCAAAATAAATTGTTGTAATGCCTTTTTCATGGCGAACTCTTTCGAGTAATCCAAAATAGTTATCATTGATGTATTGATTCAACAGCAATGAGATATAACGTGTAGAGCTATCATTTTCTTCACACGAGTGATGTGTGCAAGAAGTTAATGAGAACATTGTTATTAAAAATATAATGATAGTTGAGGGAAATACAAACCATCTTGACGCTTTTCTAGGTACTGAAAGTTTCTTATGTAAAAGTGTCAACATGATTCGCAAAATAAATTAAGTCCTTTAATTTAGTCAAAATAAAACAGATAAAGCAAGAAAGGCAACATAATTGTTGCCTTATATAATTGCTTTTATTTGTTCAACTTTTCTTTGATCAAGTCGCCAATGGTTGTTGGTGCCATTTGCTCAGCTTTGTAGTTAGTTTTAGCTGTTTTTTCCATATCTTCATCCAGACCTTTGATTGAAAGGTTGATGCTGCGACGCTTAGTGTCAATATTGCTAACGCGCGCTTCAATTTCCTGACCTACTTTAAGAACATGGCGGGCATCTTCAACGTGCTCACGTGAAATATCAGCAACACGAATGAAACCTTCTACTTCAGGTGCAAGCTCAACGTTAGCACCGTTTTGTTGAACAGCAGTAATAACACCAGTTACTTTAGCACCTTTGTCATTTGCAGAGGTGTACTGTGTAAATGGATCATCAGAAAGCTGCTTAATGCCAAGTGCGATACGCTCACGCTCGATATCAACAGAAAGCATAACGGCTTCGATATCTTCACCTTTCTTCAATTGCTTAACAACGTCTTCAGCTTTGTTCCAAGCAACATCAGAAATGTGTACCAGACCATCAATATTGCCATCTAAGCCAATAAAGATACCAAAGTCTGTGATAGAGCGAATCTTACCATTAACTTTATCACCTGGCTTATGTGCATCAGCAAATGCTTGCCATGGATTGATGATACATTGCTTCATGCCAAGAGAAATACGGTGACGTGAAGCATCAACTTCTAATACCATCACTTCAACTTCTTGACCTAAAGAAACTAATTTGTGCGGATTAGCATTCTTGTTTGTCCAATCCATTTCAGATGTGTGAACAAGACCTTCAATACCCTCTTTAAGCTTAACAAAACAACCGTAGTCAGTAATGTTAGTGATTTTGCCCATAAGTTTAGTACCAACAGCAAGCTCTTCAGCAACGCTTGCCCAAGGATCTTCACCCAATTGCTTGATACCAAGAGAGATACGACCTTTATCATTATCAAATTTGATGATTTTAATATCGATTTCATCACCAAGCGCTAGCATATCACTTGGGTGCTTGATGCGACTCCAAGACATATCAGTGATGTGTAATAAACCATCAACACCGCCAAGGTCAATAAATGCACCAAAGTCAGTGATGTTTTTAACAACACCTTTAACAACTGAACCTTCGCTTAACTTCTCGAACAATGCTTCACGATCTTCTTGTGTCTCAGCTTCGATAACCGCACGACGAGAAACAACGATATTGTTACGCTTAGTGTCAAGTTTAACAATCTTAAGCTCGATATCTTTGTCTTCTAGGTGAGAAATATCACGTAATGGACGAACATCAACAAGAGATCCTGGTAAGAACGCACGTAAGCCTTTAACTTCAACTGTGTAACCGCCGCGAACGTGGTTTGTGATGCGACCCAATACAGTTTCTTGATCATCACATGCTTTCTCAAGTGCATCCCAAACTTCGATACGCTTCGCTTTTTCACGAGATAGACGAGTTTCACCGTTGCTATTATCTAATGCATCAAGCACAACATCTACTTGATCACCAATTTGAACTTCAATTTCGCCTTGATCATTTTTGAATTGATCAAGAGAAACGATAGATTCTGATTTTAAACCTGCGTCAATCCAAGCAAATTCACGATCAATCGCAACAATAGTTGCTTTGATGATCTTGCCAACACGCATTTCAGTTTCTTTTAGTGAAGCTTCAAAGAGGTCTTTAAAATTTTCAGTCATGGTTTAGTTCCAATATATCTTAAGCCAGTGGTTAGTTATACATTGAGTTTACGGCATTCACTGGAAAACTGCATAAACTCAGCCTAAAAGGTGGCAAGATTTTAAAGGATTGTCTTGATGTTTTCAATCAGTTGTTGCAGTTTTGTGCAAAAAAGTCAAAAGTTAAATGGTTTATCCGCTTTCTATTAGCTGAAATAGTCGAAGCGGTATATGCTAATGCTACACATCCTTTAAGTAAAGCTCGCTAATACAATATGAAGAGTTACCTATGTTTTGACCTAGGCGGTACCTACACCAAATATGCACTGATTGATCTGGCGGGAAATATCGTTACAGCTGATAAATATCACACCGGAGAAATCATCGATCCTGAGGCGCTGCTTCAGCAATTTATTGTGCGTTTTGTAGAATTAAAAAAGACATATCACATTGTGGGTGTTGGTTTTTCGTGTCATGGCATTGTAGATCCTCAAAGAGGTTGCATTGCTTTTGGTTCACCTTATGTTAAAGCGCTAGAAAATTACCCGTTAGTTGAGCGCTTTAAACAAGAAACAGGCGTTGAGCTTGTGGTGATTGAAAATGATGTTAATGCTGCTGCCATTGGTGAAGCAGTCTATTGGCAGGAGAGTCATTATCAGAACTATCTTTTTTTAACATTGGGTACGAGTATTGGTGGTGCAATTATTATTAATGGTCAACTGTATCGTGGATTTAATAATGCAGCAGGTGAGTTTGGCTATTTGCTGACAAATGCACAGGATAATCAACAAAACAGTGGTAAAGCACAAAATATGCTACCAGGGGCTTGGGAAAGTTATGCTTCAGCTAAAGCGTTATTAGTAAGCTATTGCGCTGCAACACAATGTAAAGAGGTAAGTATAGCGCATTTTAAAGAGCAGTTATTTAATAAAAACCCTATTGCGCTACAGGTGTTTGAAGCGTATTTGCATCAGGTTGTTGTCGGACTTATTTCATTGACGCATATCTTGGCGCCTGAGCTGATTATCATTGGTGGCGCGATCTCAGAGGAGACATTTTTTATCAAAGCATTACGACAACGTTTTCAAGAGAAAGTATTGCCTTTTTATAACGAGGTAAAAATTATGCCAGCACATCTAGGCAATCATGCTGGCGTGCAAGGGGTTGCTGTTTTATTGAACAAAATGAAGGTGTGTTAACGATTATTTGCGTGAAGTGCTTGACGGATGCCGTAAGTTTGGTTATCAATAACAGCAGAAGTTAAATTACAAAAATAACTAAAAAACAAAAATTTAAAAAAAGTTAAGTTAAATAAACAGAAGTTTAAACGTCTTAAGGTGACTATCAGCATGAAGCTAAAAATGAACACGATGTTTAGATGGAGGAAGGAGTAATAAAACAATGGCAAATCAATATTCTCAGAGCTTTGAAATCATTCTGTCAAAGAAGTATGGAAGACCGGCAGAAGAAGTACTAAAGGATTATTCAAACGAAGGCTTAAGTTATGAGGACGTTGCTGGCAAGTTTGGCTTTAAAACCACGACGGTGCGGAAATGGTGTCGTAAATACAATATTGAGCTGTTGGGCCCTACGGATGGTAATGCTGCAAAGGCTTATGAGACACTTTATCAATCAAGTCTTAATGCTGTTTCTGTCAATACTTATAACGTACTGTATCGCTCTTGGTCAATTGATCATCAGTACTTTACGGTTGATAGAAAAAATTAATTTGATGATTAATGCAGCTTAATCAACTCGATCAGCAGCATTAGAATTATCGTAAACAAAAAAGCAGTTGATAATAAAAACGAGCAGAGTCTTAAGCTTAAATTATTCGTTGTTAAGTGGATAATTGAGTTAATGATCCTAAAGCTGACAAATAGCCAACCAAGGATGAGAAAATAACTGATCTGCATAAGCTCTGGATTGAGCAAGATGATGATAAAGCAGATATAAAAAAGCACAGGCATTTGAAATAAGTTATCAAGGTGTCTTGAGGTGATTTCAAGCCAAGGATGCTCTTTCTTACAAAAATCCATCGTCCGCAAATCATTCAGTGTGATTTTTTCTTTGCGAATAGCATGAATACGACTAAATAGGGTGATAAAAACACTAACGATGGTAAGAACCATCATCACAATAATCGGTATTGACCAAGCGGTTGTTGACATTGTGATACTCCAATTATTAGGTTTACTTAGCTAATGCTTGCCATTTTTCAGGTGTGTATGTTCTCATAGCAATGGCGTGCAATTCACCTGATGCAATGTACTCATTAATTGCGGCATAAACCATCTGTTGTTGTTTGACTTTACTTAGAACCCCGCTAAAAACATCACTGATAATCGTTGCATTAAAGTGCACGTTATCATCACTTTCAATTAGTGCAGTGGTGTTAGCCCCTAGTTTATTCTCGATTAAGGTTTTTAACTCGACTATATTCATGATTTGTAGTCTCTTATTTGTTATTGTTTTATAAAAGGTGAAAATAGATTATCTAAACCGTGGATGTTAATCAATGATTTAGCATTTTCTGAAACAAGACCTGTAAACTGCAGATCAATGCTATTGCTCTGACAGTGGTGGATAATATGCATAAGAAGTGCAATGCCGGCGCTATCAATCTCTTGGGTATCATTAAGATCAATTTCTAGTCTTGATATTATAGATTTCAGCGCATGATCTAGTTCTTTTTCAATGCTTGAAGCATTGCTGAAATTAAGATCGCCTTGCAGGCTAAAACTATTTGGATTTTTTATTGATAAGCTCATTGTTTTTTTTCTCAATGGCAAGGTTAATATCTTTAAGGGTTTTATAGTCTTTAAACTGCGCTCTGAAGTTATCTAATATGCTGACACCAGCAACAGATAGATCATAAATTTTCCACTTGGCTGCAGCGTCTTTTCCTGCTTCATTTAACATTTTAATACTCAAATCAGAAGAGGATTGATTTTGCAAATTAATGATTTTGCCAGTTACAACGATTAAACGTTGTCCTTGCCATGAGTTATTACTAAAGGGGAATATTTGAATATCATAATTACCCGCTTGAGCAATATTCTCAGCATATGAATAGGCTAACATTTGTGTGATTTCAGTGATAAACTTCTGTTGCTCGGTCTTATCAGCTGCTTGCCAACGTCCTTTGCCAACTAAAAGTTGTGCGATGATGTTTGTCGCTAAAAGTGGCATCACATGCGTGTCAATTAACTGGATTAGTTCTTTGGGGTTTTTGCTTAATTCATTTTTTGATTTAATCAATGTTTTTTGTGTTTCAACAATAGATTTTTGCAGTAGTGCTACTGGGTCGGTATTTATTGCAGGTTTGCTAACCGCGGCAGCGGGTTTTGTGCCCGCAGAAGTTGCGGTTGTTACCGTTGTTGCAGGTTTAGCGTCAGCTGCATAGCTTAGCTGTATGCTGTTCACTGCTAAAATGGTGCTTACTACTGCTATAATTTTTTTTGTTTTATTTACTTTATTCATTATTTCTTATCTCCAGAACCTGATACAAAGGTATTGATCAGTGAGTTTAGGTTAATGGCTGAAGAGGTATTTGACAACTCTATGGTGCTACCATTTTCTAAGTATTTACTGTTATATAATCCGGGAATATCCATATCTGATGGGTGAAGGGCAATAAAACTATCACCTAAAATACCACTTGTATCAATGGCGGCGCCATAGCTGCTTGGAATATTGCTGTAGCGTTTATTGATGTTTAAAGTCACATCAGCAATAAAGCCATTATAATTTGGTGTTAAGGTGATGTTGTCAACTTTACCGATTTCAACACCGGCAATACGTACTGCGGCCCCTGGGCGTAAACTGCCGATGTTTTGAAACTGTGCTTTGACTTGATAAGAGCTATTATCAAAGCCAGAAAGTGATAGTCCACTCACTTTTAATGCCATAAAGATAAGTGCAACAATGCCAAGAAGGACAAAAACACCTACTAATAGCTCATAAGATTTTTTATACATTTTTTTAAACTCCTTTGAACATTAAGGCGGTCATTAGAAAGTCTAGACCTAAAATTGCTAAAGAGGAATAGACAACGGTCTTTGTTGTGGCTTGGGCAATGCCTGCGGAATTAGCGCGACAATTATAGCCTTGATAAAGCGAGACAATCGCCACGGCAATGCCAAATACCAAGCTTTTTAAAATACCGTTCATTACATCATCATAAAATAATACTGAAGCTTGCATGTTACCCCAGAATGTGCCGCTAAAAAGCCCCAACAGTTTGACGCCAATAAGGTACCCACCCCAAATCGAGATGGTTGAGAAAAACAAATTTAAAATAGGCACGCTTAAAACACATGCCCAGAATCTAGGTGCTAAGATAAAACGCACGGGGTCTACACCCATCATATTAAGGCTGGCAAGTTGCTCGGTGGCTTTCATTAATCCCACTTCAGAGGTCAGTGCGCTGCCTGCGCGCCCAGCAAATAATAAAGTAGTGACCACGGGTCCTAGCTCACGAATAATGCTTAAGGCAACCATTGGACCTAACGCCGATTCAGCGCTGAATTTAGCAAGTGTATAAAAGCCTTGTAGTGCTAAGACAAAACCAATGAATAAACCTGAAACCAGAATGATCAAAACCGAGTTGATGCCAACATGGTAGGTTTGCGTAATAATGCTACGTGGATTGCAACGCCCAAATGTCATCTCAAGTGCTAGTAATATTGACTCACCGAGATTAGTTATTGTATTTAAGGTATTGCGACCAAGCACTTGGATTATTTTTAGCATGAATCACTTCCTCATTTATTGCAATGTGCTTAAGAAGTTAGGCGCAGGATAGTCAAATGCCACCGGACCGTCTGCGCTACCGGATAGAAACTGTGAGACAAAAGGATCTTTACTGTTTTTGATAAATTCAGGTGACCCCTCAAGCATCACTTGTTGATTGGCAATGATAATGACATGATCAGCAATGCTCATCACCTCATCAATATCATGTGAGACAATCACGGATGTCATATGCAGTGCATCATTAAGCTCTTTTATTAAGGTTAAAATCACCTTTAAAGAAATAGGATCCTGACCGGTAAATGGCTCATCATAAAGCATAAGATCTGGATCTAATGCAATGGCGCGCGCAAGCGCCACGCGTCGAGCCATACCACCTGATAGCTCACTAGGCATCATATCGGCTGTGCCACGTAGTCCAACAGATTGTAGTTTCATTAATACTAAGTTATGAATGAGGTATTCACTTAGGTTGCTGTTTTGACGCAAAGGGAAGGCAACATTATCAAATACCGATAATTGTGTGAAAAGAGCGCCTGATTGAAATAAAACGCCCATTTTCTTACGTAAAGCCAGTAATGCTTTTTTATCTAATGAATCAAGTTCATGATCAAGTACACGAATATCACCGCTTTGAGCTTTTATCAGGCGACCAATCAGGTGCAAAAGGGTGGTTTTACCAGTGCCTGATGGACCCAATATTGCAGTGATTTTACCCTTGGGGATATTGCATGTTAGGTTTTTATAAATGCATTTTTCACCACGGAAAAAGGCAACTCTATCAAAGCTTACAGCAAGGTGATCGTGAGACATTAGGCGTTTAATGCTTGTTTAGGTTGGTTTGACTCTTCAGGGATAGTAACATTAAGCTCAAGGACAGATCTATCTCCTTGGCTATCGATGTCAATTTTTATGTCATTATGTCCAATATTGACGTATTTTTTGACAACCTCAAGAATGTCATCTTGCAGTTTATTGATGAAATCTGGTTTTTTAATACCAGAGTGAGCTTCATTTCGCTGGTGTGATACGATGATCTGTAAACGCTCTTTAGCGATATGCGCGCTATTTTTTACTTCAGGTTTACTTTTAAAAAAATTAAACAATCCCATGTTACTTTCCTCCAAATAGACGCTTTAAAAGCCCTGGCTTTTCTGCAGTGATAAAGCGCAGTGGTTTATCATGACCTAAGAAGCGCTCAACAGCATCAATATAAGCTTGACCGGCTTCGCTGTCTTGATAAGCGGTTACCGGCACACCTGAATTTGATGCTTGTAATACCATTTTTGATTCTGGAATAACACCTAATAGCGGGATAGATAACACATCTTTGACATCATCAAGTGATAGCATTTCACCTTGCATAACACGTGTCGGATCATAGCGTGTAATCAAAAGCTTAGCATCAACGGCTTCACCATTTTCTTTGGCTTTACGTGTTTTACTGGATAGCACACCAATGATACGATCTGAATCGCGCACAGAGGAAACCTCAGGATTGGTAACCACAATCGCTTTATCGGCATGGAGCATTGCCATTAATGCGCCTTTTTCAATACCTGCAGGCGAGTCGCAAATAATATAATCAAAATTTGCTTTAAGCTCCTTCATAATATCTTCTAAGCCAGCTTCGGTTAATGCATCTTTGTCGCGCGTTTGTGACGCAGGTAGAATGTAAAGATTTTCAGAGCGTTTATCTTTAATCAATGTTTGATTGATGTTTGCTTCTTTATTGATAAGACTGATTAAGTCATAGACAACGCGGCGTTCGCAGCCCATGACAAGGTCAAGATTTCTAAGACCGACATCAAAATCAATAACAACGGTTTTAAAGCCCTTCATGGCTAATGCTAATGATATCGCGGCACTTGTTGTGGTTTTGCCAACACCACCTTTACCTGAGGTGATGACCACGGTTGTGGCGCGCGGTTTGGCATTTTTTTTGGTTTGTTTGGAATCTGTGCTCACAGTATTTAATCCTTGATTCAATTGTTATTTTCTTAAAAAGGGGGGGAGCCTAAATTTGGCTGATCATGATTGTACCGTCTTTTAGCTGTATTTGATAGCCATTATTGTCATTTCCAAGCGGTTCAACAGGCTCTTCAAAAATTTTATACTGACCTGCAATTGATACAAGATCTGCTTCTAATTTGTGGCAAAAAATTCGCGCACTGGTATCGCCATCTAAGCCAGCGACTGCACGTCCACGTAATGTACCATATACGTGAATATTACCACTGGCTAATAGCTCAGCGCCTGAACTTACGGACGATAAAATAATCAAGTCACCGTTTTGTGAGATCACTTGCTGACCTGAACGCACGCGTGAGCTGATGATTTTGTGTTGTGACGTTGAGACTTTATTAACGGAAACCGTTGGCGCGGGAATGTTTTTCCCTTCTTTGAAGATTGGAAAACCTTTCGATTGTAAGGCATCGGTTAACGTCTGATCAGGTAATCTAAAGCCTACGGTAAGTAATGTGTGTTTTCTTAACATCTCGGTTAAGTTTTCGATAAACTCAATCGTTAATCCGCTTGTTAAGGCAGTTAATTCAATGACCATTGGAGTATTATTAAAGAATTGCGGCGCTTGTTTTATCTTGGTTGTGATTTGTTTTTCAATGTCCTCAAGATCTGTACTCAATATTTGTAATACGCTCAACGTAAAGAGACTTCCCTTGATTTGAAAAGCTGCCGGCATTTTGTTTCCCTTGTTATTTTGTCGCACTTTACCAATAATGGTAGCGCAAATGCATTATTGTATCGTTAAAATATATCGATTTTATAACGAATATCATGATAATTGGCAAGGCTAATTATGCCTTTAGGTGGTAAATTATGGTGAAAGGGCGAAAAAGTTGCAAACACAGATAAATAAAGTGAGAAAAATTAAAAAAATAAATAAGGCAAGTAGAGTTGTTGGCTTTAATCTCATATTAGGCTTATTGTTGCTCGTGCTGTTTGTTATCGTGAGCTCACTATCGTATGGGCGCAATGTGCATTTAAACAGTTTGCTAGCTAGTCAGTTGTTTTGGCAATATCAACTCATCATCTGGGTTGCGGCAACGCTTGTAGGTGGTGGTTTGGGTGTCAGTGGTGCCATTTTGCAGTTGGTATTACGTAATCCATTAGCCGATGCCAGCATTTTAGGCGTCTCCTCGGGCAGCCAATTTGTTGGGTTGATGCTGTTGTTTATCTTACCTGCCTATTTTGTGACATTGTCGCATTATTCGTACTTGCTTTTTTTCCTTGCGTGTGTGTTTGGCGCATTTATCGTGCTTATTGTGTTTTTGCTGGTGATTAGCTTTCAGGATCGCCTTGCTAATATCGCCATAGTGATTTTGCTTGGTGTCGGTGTTTCAGCGATTTTTAGCGCATTAACGGCGTTGATTATGAGTTTTAGCCAAGCGCAAACCTTGCAGCAAATTACCTTGTGGCAGTTTGGCGGCTTCGTCAACATCACTTGGCAGCAGGTGATATTATTAGCTATTATTACCATGATATTTTGCAGTTTTGCTTATTGTAGAAATCAGGCATTTGATTTATTGAGTCTGGGTGAATCTGAAGCAATGATGGTGGGGCTTGATGTCAAAAGATTATTGATTCAGTTGGTTGTGTTATTATCATTCTTGATTGCTGCGATTGTCTCAGTTGCCGGCCCCATTGCCTTTTTAGGGCTTGTTGCACCTCATATTGCCAGAATGTGCATTGGTACGAATAAAATGAAGTATTTGCTGACCAGCAGCTTTTTGTGTGGTGCGATTTTAATGCTAATCAGTCAGTTTTTATCGCAAACTTTGCTTTATCCCATGGTTATTCCTGTTGGTGTGATTACTTCTTTAATTGGTGCACCGTTTTTAATCTTCTTGGTGATTCGTGAGCTTAGTCGATAACAGAAGAGTTGTTGCTATTTTGCTTTAGCCAACTACACTCAAAGCATACGCATAATTTGAGGAAATATAGATGAGAATCATTTTAGCAACATTATCTGTCCTTTATTGTTTTTTTAGTCAAAATGGCTACTCTGCTATTAATTTATCAACGGTGTATGTAACTAATCTAAATGACAGCGGCATAGGTTCTTTAAGAGAGGCTCTTATATTTGGGAATCGCAATATTGTGTTTAAAACCCAAGGCACAATTAAGCTTAACACACCTATTGTAATAAAAGACTTAGCTTATATTAATTTGGCCTTTCCAGAAGATACACAGATAGAAAATCAAGGAATTTACATTTCAAACAGTCATAATATCAACTTAACCAATCTGCGTATTCGTTTTGCTGCAAAATATGGGCTATTAATTACAAATGGTGCGCATGATATTGTAGTCGATCATGCTTCAATCGAAAATTCGAGTCAGAGTGATGTTGAGTTTGGTAAAAATATCGATATTAATAATAGCAGTTATAACATTACCATCAGAAATAGCATTATTGCTTATGCAATCGAGGGCGTTGACGTGCTAAATATAAAATATAAGGGGATGCTTGTCACTGACAATAACATGGTGCCTGCTCCAACCAAAATCACGCTATTTAATAATTTGTTTTACAATAACTTTCAGCGATCACCACAGTTTTCAAATCCAGGTGAGCTAAACATGAGCAATAATGTCATTTATGGATGGGGTAGTTATGGGACTAGGGTGCGTAACAAAGCAATATCAACCCTATCAGATAATTTATATCTTAATCCTCAAAGACCCAACAAGGAAAAGGATGCACTTATTCTTGCTGAGGGTACCACCAATGTGCTCGTGGGAAATATGATTCTCAAAAATCAAGGCTTCGAATGTGTGGCACTTGATCAAAGCCCTAATGACAAGACATGTAGCTTGTTACAACGAAATAAGGACAGTTATGGTGCTTTGCCTCGCGATGCATTTGATAACATTATCATGACAGACGCCTTACAGGCTTTACCTGCATTATAATCATGAAATATGACAATCAGCCATGAGCCATCTGGATTGTCATAAGCCGACTGTGCTATGATACGCGCTAACCAAAACCAGAGTATTGATTTATTGATTGCTATGAGTCGTTTTCAACAAAATATTATTTATGCAGGGATTTTAATTGCCGTAATTGGCTTTTTTTGGGCGATTGTCCCTAAAACAAAATACGAAGCGCATGCGGTGTATTTACCGCAAACCAAAGAAATTTACTCGCCGGTCAAGCTTCAGGATGTGCAGTTTTATGCCTCAGAAGATATGAATTTAAGAAAGGCGGTGCCTGTGGTTAATGGGCTTAATGAATCGCCAATTGGTATTATCCGTGTTGATACGCATTATACGAGCAAAAAAGAAATCCAAGCAGCGTGTGAGCAAAATGTGCAAAAAGCCAAAGAAGTAGCAGCGCAGTATGGTGCCACCAAAGTCATTGGTAATTGTGTGGCTTCAGGCAATACTGGACCGTTAGATGGTGCTAATCTTTACGCTTACGCTTATCATTAATCTATTGAGTTTTCTAAATAAATAGCGATAAGTAGCTATGCAAATATTATCAGGTATTTTTCTGGATTCACGGATCAAATCCGAGAATGACCGCAAACCGTCATATTCTGGCTAGATCCGAATATCTATGATTATCAATAAACCATTGTTTAGGTGCTTATATGTCAAATAATCCTAAATCGTTACGTATCGTCTTTGCTGGTACGCCAGATATCTCAGCACATGTGCTAAGTGCCTTACTTGAAGAAAATTACAATATTGTTGGCGTTTTCACGCAACCAGATCGTGCTAAAGGGCGCGGTAAAAAACTGGAGTGCTCGCCAGTTAAAACGTGTGCTTTGGTGCATGATATTCCAGTGTTTCAACCGTTATCATTCAAAAAAGAGCCTGAAGCAATCAAGCAACTAGCCGATTTAAATGCCGATGTGATGGTGGTTATTGCTTATGGTTTGTTATTGCCAAAGGTGGTGCTGGAAACCCCTAAACAGGGCTGCATTAATATTCACGTATCGCTTTTACCAAAATGGCGGGGGGCTGCCCCCATTCAGCGCGCGATTGAAGCAGGTGACAAAATAACTGGTATCACCATTATGCAGATGGATGAAGGCTTAGATACTGGTGACATCTTACATGTGCTAGAAACGCCTATTTTGGCTGATGACACTAGTTTGAGCTTACATAATCGCTTGGCAGAGTTATCAGTTCCAGCTGTTTGTGCCGTGCTTAAAGAGATGGCAGAGCATACATTAACCCCGCTAGTGCAGCCTGAGGGTGCGACTTATGCTCATAAGCTGACTAAAGAAGAAGGGTTGATTAACTTTAATAATCCTTGTCACGTAATTGATTGCAAAGTTCGCGCCTTTAGTCCTTGGCCAAGTGCTTATATGATGATTGATGACGAAGCAGTCAAGTTCGCCGATATTGAGATTATTCATCAGATGTCAAATTCGGCGATTGGTAGCATTATTGGCGTAGATAAAGAGGGGCTAAAAATTCAGGCACAAGATGGTATAGTCAATATTGGTTCATTACAATTCCCAGGCAAGAAAATGCTGCCTGTAGCAAGTATTCTTAATGGTAAAGATTTAAGTTATCTTATAGGGAAAGTGGTTTAACGGGATGCTTAGACTGAGGTGATTAACTTGGAGAAACTTAAAAATGATTTTGGCAAATAAACTAAATATCACCAATCAATTAGAACTAGCTAAAGCAGAGGAAAAAATAAGTAAGCAAAAGGCAAAACAGCTATTTATCAGCGGTGATATCGATCAAGTTGAAGTCGGTAAGTTCGCGGGATTATCATATATCCATGCTTATCTTTTTGCAGAGATCTATGATTTTGCTGGAAAAATTCGTGAGGTGAATATTGCCAAAGGTAATTTTCGTTTCGCCCCTTTAATGTATCTTGAACAATCATTAAAATATATCGATGCCATGCCACAAACCAGCTTTGATGAGATTATTGAAAAGTATGTTGAGATGAATATCGCACATCCATTTAGAGAGGGCAACGGGCGTGCAACACGCATTTGGTTAGATTTGATCCTAAAAAAAGAAATTCAGCATGTGATTGACTGGAATCAAGTGGATAAAGATGAGTATTTATCGGCAATGGAGCGCAGTGTGGTTAAGGACATTGAAATCAAAGTTTTGCTCAAACAAGCATTAACCACGCAAATAAACGATAGGGCGCTCTTTATGAAAGGTATCGATATTAGCTACTACTATGAAGGATATAGCGAGTTTAAGACTGAGGATTTATAATGCTCTTTGCCATTGCAAATTGAGGTTGTAAGAGTATCGTTCACTTTGAATAAGGCATTTCTTATATCACTAGAATTATGTAGACAGTTTGCTTGTATTCTTGTATCGTTACAAAAATGTAAAATTTACTTGTTATTACTTTTATCTGATATGATAAAATCACTTAGAAATGACTATTTTCTTGGATATTTTTATGTCCTTATCAGTGTCGTTGGCTTTTCTATTAAGTCTATATTTATTAAATTAGCATATAATTACAATGTTCCACCAGTTACACTCTTAACCTTAAGAATGTGCCTCTCTATACCGTTGTTTGTGCTGATAATATTATTTATTGGGACTTGTAGTAAAACTAAGCCTGGGATAGCGAATCGAGTTGTTCTAAAGCTAATAATTATTGCTTCCCTTTGCTATTATCTAACTACCTTAACTGATATGTATGGACTCTTTTATACATCAGTTATGGTAGAAAGGATGGTTTTATTTACCTTTCCATGCTTTGTTGTATTGCTCTCAATTTTTTTGTTTAAAAAACCGTATTCAAAAATGGTTATTATTCCGTTTGGTATCAGCTATGCTGGTTTAGCAATATATTTTTTTGCAATGTCTAAAGTTGTTCATGGGTCTAGTAATGATTTTGTTGGGGTTTTATTAATTTTTGGTAGCGCTATCTTTTACGCCATTTATTTCATTGTATGCGAAAAGGCATTAAAAAACACAAATCCTATACTTTTTAACTCATGGGCAATGCTTTTTGCTGGTTTTTATGCGTTGATACAATATTTTTCTAATTATAATCATATTACTGTTCTGTTAGAGCAGGCTTGGCAGGTCTACATGTTAGCGTTATTCATGTCTATTTTTTCTACTGTCATCCCGTCAATCTTTATGGTACTGGGTATGAAAAGAGTAGGGGTAATTCCAAGTGCGCTAATGAATAACTTAGGACCAATCATTACGCTTGTAATGTCAATGACCATATTAGGCGACAGTGTTAGTTATATGGAATTAATTGGAGTTTTACTGGTGATTTTAGGAGTTTATAGTTTTAGGAGGTTTAAATAAATGGAGAAAATAGTTGTTACAATTATATCGGGCTCAGAAAGAAAAGGAGGCAATAGTGATTCTGTAGTCAATTATTTAGCTAATTACTTTCAAAGTGTTGATTGTTCGGTGCATAGTGTTTTTTTGTCTGAGAAGAAAATAATTCCTTGCGGCAGCTGTGGAGATTGTAATTATCGTTCTTCTCCCTGCCACTTAGATGATGACGTCGCATCTATTGTAGATTGTCTGGTGAATTCTAATATTATAATTTATGTAGCACCTGTACATGCTTTTGGAATGGCGCATAAAATGCAAATCTTTTTGGAAAGAGCTGGTGTCGGTTATTTAAGATTTAACAGACCTCTATCTAATAAGCTTGGGGGTTGTGTCGTTGTAGGGAGAAGGTACAATTTAGGGAATGTGCATGATCAGCTATTAAATAACTTTTTATTGAATAGAATGATTATTCCTGGCTCAGGTTATCCAGCCTTAATACAAGGTGGGGAGTCAGGAAATATTTGGCATGATGAAGAAGGTGTATCGGCAATCAATCAATTAATGGAAAGATTATATTCATTGGCTATTTCTATGAGTGTTAAAAAAACAGATGAATTTTGTTTGAGTCAGAACGAACGAATAGCGGCTGAAAATAATTCAAAAATGAAGGTGTAAAAATGAGTATGTTAAGAGTCAGAAGCTTTTGTGAAAATTTACCAACTAATGCTGATAGTTTTAGTATTTTCAACAGTTTAAGAAAAGTGTATACAGATGACCAATTATTTTTGCTTGAATCCTTGTCAGGGCCAAATAAAGATATGAACCAAGCTTTAATTGGTATAGAACCTTTGTTTAATATAAAAATGAGCTTAACAGCGATAAAAATATCTGGAGTAAGTGCAATTGTATCTTCAGTAAGCACTGTTTTAGACTCTATTGATGAATTAAGTAAGGTTAAGGAATGTGAGTATAAGATCAAAAATTTGAATAAAATTTGGGAAATACTAAGAAAAATAGAATCAGTATTTGCTTTAGATTATCTTGGTGATAGGACTTCGTTAGCTTTTGGTTATTTTGGTTATTTTGGTTATGATAGTGTCCGAGTAATAGAAAACTTGCCATATTGTATACATGAAAAGAATCAAAAACACATTATTGATCTAAGTATTTATAGCACGTTGATTAGTATGGATTTAAAAAATGGTCAAAATTTTTTAATTACTAATGAACTTGAACATGCTCCTAAAAGCCCTGTTAAGAAAGTTATTATGAGTATCGTAAGTGAAAAAAAATATGATGAAACTCAGTTAGATATTTGCCCAGATAATAAGGTTTCAGTGGCTAAGAGGATCAGCGACTCTGTTGATAAAAAAACATATTTTAATTGGGTTCATAAGGCATTAGATCACATTGTACAGGGCGATATTTATCAGATTCAGTTAGGTCATGAAATAACTATAGATAGTGAGATTAAGCCGTACTCAGTATATAAGAGACTACGTAAAATAAACCCTTCCCCCTATATGTATTATACGCAGTTAGGAGATATGCATATCATTGGAGCGAGCCCTGAGCTGTTTTTAAGGATTGATAAAAATAATAAGCTAACGATGAGACCAATTGCAGGAACCATTAGAGCAGGTAAAAATGCAGAGGAAGACAAACTTTTACAGCACGCTATGTTAAATGATGAAAAGGAAAGAGCTGAGCATATTATGTTGGTGGATTTATGTCGTAATGATATAGGCCGAGTTTGTACCAAGAGAACTCTAGAAACAGATGAATTAATGGTTGTTGAAAAATACTCTCATGTATCACACATCGTTTCCAATGTCATTGGGCAAAAAGAAGCAAGCTATGATAAGTATGATGTGATAGCAGCAACATTTCCCGCAGGAACAATGACTGGCGCGCCTAAAGTTAGAGCAATGGAAATTATTGAGGAAACAGAAAACTCACGAAGGGGTCTCTATGCTGGCTGCATTGGATTTATAGATTTTTCTGGTGTGGTTGAAACAGCGCTTTGTATCCGTACTGCCACTTACCAATCTGGAATATATACGATTAGAGCATCAGGAGGTATTGTTTATGATTCAACTCCAGAAGGAGAATGGAAAGAAACGATTAGTAAGTTAAGCTCAACATATTATGCAATTACAGCAAAGGAGTTAAGAAATGAAGATTTTATTAATTGATGCCTATGATAGTTTCGTGCATATCATTTATCAATATTGTATTTCTATAAAAGGGGTAGATGCAGATGTTATTAGAAATGATTGCGTTACGGCTAACAGTATAAGGGAAGCTCAATATGATTTAATTATATTTGGTCCAGGCCCAGGTAATCCAAAAGATAGTGGATACATTCCTTTAATAAAAGAATTCAGTGGGAAAATTCCTTTATTTGGTGTTTGTTTGGGAATGCAGGCTATGGTTGAAGCATTCGGTGGTAAGGTGATAAGATCAAAAAATGTTAGGCATGGAAAAGTCAGCAAAATTAAGCATAACTCCGAAGCATATTTTGCTGGTATTCCCCCTATTATTGATGTAACACGCTATCATTCGTTAGCAGCTGAAGATTTATCTTTCCCCCATGAAGATCTGGATATTTTAGCAAGATCATTGGATGACGACTGTGTTATGGCAATTAAACATAAGCAGCTTCAGCTAGGTGGAGTCCAGTTCCATCCAGAAAGTATCACGAGTTGTCATGGCATAGATATTTTTATGAATGTGATCAAGCATTCATTGATCTAGTGCCACACATCCAAGATACGCGAATACTTAAAAATGGAGTAATGCATCAAAAATATGGGATTTATAAGTGAACTCAAGTAGTCGCGTGTTTTAAAGTTGTAGCACTAGATTACTTTGCTCTTAATTTTTAATAAAAAAAACTGATTAATAATTAAAATATAATATATTTATCACATGATTGAACGTTTGTTATAGTGTTGACATCACAAAGAGCACTAAGGAAGATAAGTATGAAAAAGAGTATAAGTATCGCAATCAGTGTTATGTTGTTAGGTAGTAATCTTGCTCTAGCCGGCACAGATTTTTATGCAACATCTACAATGGCAAAACAGGTGCACAAGACACAAACGCATAGTCTAAATGCATCAATCAATATTAATGAATAATAAAGCAATCAATAAAACAGGAGTCAATAAATGTTCCCAAATTTAGAAAACCAACAAGTACCCAATGTCACGTTTAAAACCATGCAAGATGGTCAATGGCAGGATGTGACAAGCGATGATGTTTTTAAAGGTAAAAATGTTATTGTGTTCTCATTGCCAGGTGCTTTCACGCCAACGTGTTCATCATCTCATGTACCGCGGTTTAATGAGCTGTTTCCAGTATTTAAAGAGCATGGCATTGATCGCATTGTTTGCATGTCAGTCAATGATACCTTTGTGATGAATGCATGGAAAAAAGAGCAAAAAGCCGAGAATATCGATTTTATCCCTGATGGCAATGGTGAATTTACCGAAAAAATGGGGCTTTTGGTTGATAAAGAGGCTTTAGGTTTTGGTAAGCGTTCATGGCGTTATTCAATGCTTGTAAAAGATAGCGTGATTGCCAAGATGTTTATTGAGCCAAATAAAGCAGGTGACCCGTTTGAAGTCTCTGATGCGGATACGATGCTTAAGTTTGTTGCACCTAATGCGCAATTGCCGAAAGAGGTAACCATTTTCACTAAGCCAGGGTGTCCACATTGTAAGCGCGCTAAAAAGTTATTGGCAGAGCAGAATCAAGGCTATGAAGAAGTCGTTTTGGGGCATGGCGCTTCAATGCGTACCGTCAAGGCGTTAACTAATCGTCAAACCGTACCGCAAATTTATATTGATGGTCAGCATATCGGTGGCGCGGATGATTTGGAGAAGTACTATAGCAGCAAGTAACAAATTGATTTAAATAAAGCGTAAGCCTTTTGCGCTGCATTAAGGTACAATCACAGGCATTGTTGAGTGGCTATAAGGAGCATCATCAGATGCATTTTCAAATCAACCCATCCATTTTATCGGCAAATCTTGCACATTTAGGTGATGATGTTAAAAAGGTATTAAAAGCTGGCGCTGATAATATTCATTTTGATGTGATGGATAATCACTATGTCCCTAACTTAACATTTGGTTCAATGATATTAAAGGCATTGCGCGATGATGGCATTAATGCTGGCATGGATGTACATTTAATGGTTGAACCGGTTGATTCGATGATTGAGAGCTTTGCTAAAGCCGGAGCGACAAGTATTGTCTTTCACCCTGAGGCATCAAAGCATGTTGATCGAAGCTTGGGGTTAATCAAATCTTTTGGTATTGATGCAGGTCTTGCTTTAAACCCAGCGACGTCTGTTAGCGTCTGTCAGCATGTGCTTGAAAAGATCGATAGATTATTAATTATGACGGTAAACCCAGGATTGGGTGGGCAGCGTTTTATCGATGCGATGTATGATAAGATAAGTACGACAGCGCAATGGATTAAAGAATACAAAAGTGATATTTTGCTCGAGGTTGATGGTGGGGTGAAAGTCGATAATATTGCTCAAATTGCAAGCTGTGGTGCTCAAGCATTTGTCGCCGGATCAGCAATTTTTAATGCGCAAGATTATAAGGAAATTATTGATAAAATGCGCCAACAACTCGGATGAAAAAAGACCATAAAAAGTGGGGCAAAAAAGATTGATGAAAAAAATATTTTTTGTGCTTAAATTTTTGATTGACCCGCAAAAAAATTGGCTCTAATATTCGCACTTTCTGTCACCATAAAACTTAAGGCATGATCGCAATGACGGAAGTAAAAACACTAAGAAAAGACCTTAAACTACGCCATCTGGAATTGATTTCTTTGGGAGGCATTATCGGATCAGCTTTTTTCCTTGGCACGGGATACATTATTGCCCAAGGAGGTCCTGCGGTTTTAATATCTTATGCCTTAGGCGGATTGATTGTGTTTTTAGTGATGCTTTGTCTGTGTGAGCTAACGGTGGCAATGCCCAGTTCAAGTTCGTTTATTCAGTATGCTAGTGATTATATTTCACCAACATGGGCATGTGGCACAGGGTGGTCATACTGGCTTAATTGGATTGCTTATATTCCGGCTGAGTGTACGGCAGCTGGCATTATTATGCATTATATTATCCCAAGTGTGCCTGCATTTACTTGGGCGATGCTATTTGGATTGATGATTACCGTTATTAACTTATCCAAAGTACGTATTTTCGGTGAGATGGAGTTTTGGCTGTCGATTGTTAAAATTGTCGCGATTGTGATGTTTAGTGTGTTGGCAATATTCATCTTTTTTGGACTATATAAAAGTGGCGGCAAAATGCCAACGATTGGTACTGAGTATTTGCTTGGTGATGGTGGTTTCTTCCCGCATGGCAAGCTTGTTGTGATTAGTTTAATGGTCATGCTACTTGTCAATTTCCAAGGGTCTGAAATCGTGTGTTTAGCAGCGGCTGAGTCAACTGATACTGATGTTGCTATTCCACGTGCTTCACGCAATATTGCTATTCGTATCGTGTTGCTTTATCTAGTACCAGTATTGCTATTAGTGCTCATATTCCCATGGAATAAAATGGAAAGTGATACTTCGGTTTTTGTTCTAGCATTGCAGCAATATGGTTTTCACTGGGTCGCTGGCGTCTTTACGTTTGTGATTCTAACAGCAGCTTTTTCATGCGCCAATAGTGGCATGTATGCAACGGTGCGTGCATTGTATGGTTTGTCAAATCAAAAGATGGCACCAAAAATATTCTCAAGACTTAATCGCCATCAAGTGCCAATGCCTGCGGCGATATTCACTTTAATTTGCATCTGGATATTTTTGATTTTGTCATACTTTTTCTCGTCAACAACAGCATTTTCTTACCTTTTAAGCATTTCTGGCTTTACCGGTGCGGTATGCTGGATTTCAATTTGCTGGTCACAATACAACTTTAGAAAGCATTGCAAGAAGCACAAGATTGAACTAAAAGGCAAGTTCCGTACGCCATTTTATCCATTGGTGCCACTCTTGGGAATCTGGTTACAGGTTGCTTGTTTGGTGCTGTTATTTTTCAATGAAGAATTAAGACCAGCCTTCTACTTTGGCGTACCGGCAGTACTCTTACCAATGGCGATTTATTGGCTATATAAAAAGTACAGCAAAGCCAGTAATCATATTGAACAGAGTTTATAGATAATCTTTTTATTTTTTTTAGCAAAAAAATTTATTTACAGCGAAATAACTTGCTGTTACTTTATGCAAAATTTTTAGCAGTCTTGATTTTAAGTGCTAGACTTCATATATGAATCAACGCTTTAAATCAAACTTGTCTGATGAGAGTCAGATAATTGTTTAATTGGCACAAAACGGGAGTTTCCATGGCCTTCAATGAATAGGGCGCACATGAGTTAAATAGCTTAAGGTGCGCTTTACAAACTATAGGAGAGGTTCTATGCATAATATCAATTCATTTAACACACGTAACACATTTCAACCCTACTTCAGTTATGATGAAAACAATCAGTTGTGTGTTCATTATGGTCAGAGTTTCACTCAGTCGAAACCACTCACCGAGATCATTGACAAAGTACTACAAAAAGGCGGCAGTAAGCCTTGTGTACTAAACTTTAAACACATCACTGAAGATAGAATGTTAAACCTCTACCAAAGTTTTGCCAAAGCAATGGAGAATTACCGTTATCAAGGTGCTTATCAGTTAGCGTATCCGATCAAAGTAAACCCTAATGCTGCGGTGATGGAGACCTTAAAAGAGTGCGCTTATAAATATGATTTACCTTTTAACTTTGAAGTTGGCAGTAAGTCTGAGTTGCTAAGCGTTTTAGCACTTGCTGCCAAGGAAAATAATATCATTTGCAATGGCTTTAAAGACAAAGCGTTTTATGAACTTGCCAACTTAGCTGCCAAGCTAGGTTACACGGTCATTATGGTGCTCGAAAATGTTGATGAATTAGCAGTTGTTAAATCACTAAGCTATGAATCGGCAATTTACTTTAAATTAGGCTACCGTACAAAGCCATTTCATGAGGATTTGCATAGTGTTAAGTTTGGTCTTAGCTTAAAAGACATTCATTTTGTTAATAATGAACTAAAAGCGCTTAATTTGAGTGACAAAGTGGTATTGCTGCATGGACATATCGGTTCACAGCTTAAGCAGTTAAGTCAGGTTGAGAAGCATATTAATATGATGGTTTGCTTATATGGCAACCTATTAAATGATTGTAAAAATCTGACAATGATTGATTTAGGTGGTGGTTTGGGTATTGATTATGAAGATACCCAAAACCCACGTTTTCAATTGCCATATTATGCTGAAACGATTGTTAGAACATTCAGCTATTTTGTCGATCTTTTTCAGCTGCCACACCCAACGATTATTACTGAGTCAGGCAGAGCTGTGACGGCGATGTCAAGTGTGTTAATCGTTTCACCTCTTTATCAAAAAGCAGAGAATGAAATTGTTACTCAAACAAGCTATGACGAGGCTTTACAAGCAGGGTGGTTAAATGGTGAAATCGATTTAGCTGATTTGGTTGACAGCTCAAGTGTCAGCTATTTGGGCGATCAAAATGCACAAAAATTATGGCTTAATTTCTCGTTATTTCAGTCTTTACCAGATCACTGGGGGATTGGACAACATTTCCCATTATTACCAGTAACACATTACTCAGAAGAAGAAAGCATCGATTGTCAGTTGTTTGATATTTCATGTGATGCTGATGGTGTTTTTAAAGATAAAGAAGGCAATGATTATATTAACTTGCCATGCACTGAGATTAATGATCTTGCCTTTATGTTTGTTGGTGCTTATCAAGATATGCTCAGTAGCAAGCACAATATCATTGGGCGTACGACCTCTGTTGAGGTGGATTTTGTAACCTATGATGACTGTGTGTTGTATGTTGAACAGGCTGAAGATTATCATGCACTATTGTGTCAGTATGGACATAATCCATTGCAATTAAGCTCGAGATTACAACGTTTGGCTTATTTTCATTTAACGGAAGAGTTAACAGATCATGAGCAATTATTATTGGATAATATCCTAAGTGGCAATCCTTACTTGCAATTGGCAGATGCCGAACAAGTAGCTTATGATTTTAATCAGCAAATATTCAATAAAATCTAGTGTCAAATATAAGCTAGTAATGAATCAAGAATAAGTTAAACTCTCCCCCTCACCCCTGTAGTTTAAGCTACACGACCTCTCCCTCAAGGGGAGAGGTGAATTATTCTTGATGCATCAGCTAATCTGCTGAGGGAGAATTATAGATAATAATCCCTACTTCATCGATATGCTCTAGTAGCGCTTCTGAGGCAATCGTTTGATAATCAACAAGATCAACGAAATAGGGAATATTACTATTTTCAAATTGATCTTTGAGATTGATCAATACTTTGAAGTTAATTTCTTTACCAATAAGAGCGATATCAATATCCGATGCCTCTTTGTAATTGCCCATAGCACGTGAACCAAATAAAACAGCCGTTTTAATCTCGGGAAATAAGGACAAAATAGCATGAATTTCATCAATATGATAATTATTTAACCCGTAATTCATCATTGCTTTAACTCTAAGGTTTGATAAAGTTGTGTTACTAGCTTCAGATATTTATCAACAATAAACGTAAGAATCATCTTCGTGGTTGCTTCATCGTAGGTATGACTTGCTAAGTTTCTAAGCTGAAGCGCTTCAAGCCAAAGCTCTCCTTGATCGATGATGTTTGACTGATACGCCTGACGTATCACTGTCTTTGGTGTGCTTACTTCCTGAAAACCTTCATTTTCAAGATAATCTTTGAGCACTTTCCATGATAGCTCGATAATGATTTCAAAACCTTGAATTAGAGCCATTTGATAGGCTTCTAAATCTTGATGCTGTTGATACTCAGTTACTCGTCTTTGTAATACGTGATAGGCTTTAGAGAAGTTCTCAAACCGTAATTTCCAGCGAAGTGGTGGAGTTGTCGTCATTGCAGTAAAAGTGCTACTTTAGGTTGGCAGTAAGCATAACAAGATTAAACCAAAAAGACAGTAATAAGCAGATAAAAATACGATTGCTTTGGTTTTCATAAGCAATCTTTGTTATGATTTTGCCAGTTAAAACTAAACCTCAGGATGTGCTTATGCGTGTTTTGCTTAATTTACTGTTTGTTGTTGCCGTCGTTGTCGCTGTATTGGTGTTTTTTCCGTTCTCAATGCTCGTGTTACTTGGCGTATTGTTATTGATGCTTTACTTTTTACCAAGCTATATTGCTTTTAAAAAGCAGCATCCAAGTGCGATTATCATCTTTATTGTTAACTTATTATTGGGCTTTACGTTTATTGTTTGGTTGATCTGCTTAATTTTGGCAATTGCTTATCAACCACGTACGATTATCGTCGAAAAACATCATTACCATGGCGTGTAATGCGATGACCGTGATGCTCGATATGATTAAATCGCTGAATAAAGCGCAGCAAGAAGCCGTGCTTTTAGCAAATGAAAATGCATTGGTTTTAGCCGGAGCGGGCAGTGGTAAGACGCGTGTGTTAACGCATCGCATTGCCTACTTGTGTCAGGAGAGAAACATCTCACCTTTGAATATATTGGCAGTGACCTTTACCAATAAAGCAGCACGCGAGATGCGCGGTAGGGTTGAGGAGCTTCTAGGCTTTTCAACCGTTGGTATGTGGATTGGTACATTTCACGGAATAGCACATAGATTATTGCGCCAACATGCACAAGAGATCGGTTTTGATCGACGCTTTAAAGTGCTCGACCAAGATGATCAATTACAAGTCGTTAAGAAAGTTATCCAAAGTTTAAACCTAGATGAGAAATATTATCCACCTAAGTATTTTCAAGGCTTTATTAATGGCAAAAAAGATGAAGGCATTCGCGCGATTGATCTGCCAACAGCCGAATTTGATAGTGAGGTGGTTAAAATATATCAAGCCTATGAAGCGCGCCTGAAAGCAGATAATGCATTGGATTTTGCTGATTTGCTACTATACGCTTATGAGTTGTTTAAACACAATGAAGTGCTTCGCAGCTATTATCAAAAGCGCTTTCAATATGTATTGGTTGATGAGTTTCAAGATACCAATAGTGTGCAATATAAATGGTTGATGTGTTTAAAATCACAAAATAACGCTTTTATGGCGGTGGGTGATGATGATCAATCTATTTATGGTTGGCGTGGTGCTAAGGTTGAAAATATTGAACATTATCTTGCAGATCTATCACCGGTAAAAGTCGTGCGTTTGGAGCAAAATTATCGCTCAACACAGCTGATTTTAGATGCGGCTAATGCGGTGATTGCCAATAACAGCAACCGCATGGGTAAGATGCTGTGGTCTGAAGCTGAAAAAGGTGAGCCTATAGCGCTTTATGAGGCGTTTAATGAGCGCGATGAAGCGGATTATATTGCCGATAAAATTGATGATCTGCATCATAATCAATCTATTTCCTTGGCTGATATTGCTATATTATATCGCTCTAATGCGCAATCACGTGTGATTGAAGAAGCATTACTTAAGCGCGGGTTGTCTTATCGCATTTATGGGGGCTTACGCTTCTTTGATCGTGCGGAAATCAAAGATGCATTGGCGTATATGCGCTTAATTGCCTTGCGTGCTGATAACTTAGCCTTTGAACGAGTTATTAATTTACCAACGCGCGGCATTGGTAATAAAACCTTAGAGAGTATCCGTGAATATGCCGGAGCAAATGATCTGTCATTGTGGCATGCGACATTACAGATGATTGAAATAAAAGCGTTTAGTAGTCGAGCATCTCAAGCACTGCAGCGCTTTATTGATTTGATTGAAGATATGTCTTCGTTGAAAGATGCATTGACTTTAGGGCAGTTAATGCGTCATGTACTTGATGCCAGTGGTTTGATGCTGATGTATCAAGAATCTAAAGCTGAAAAAGCACAACAAAAGCATGAAAACTTAAAAGAGTTGGTCAATGCCGCTAATGAATTTATCCCGCCTGTGGAGGATGTCGCTGATGAGGATTTACTGGTTGAGTTCTTAAGCTTTGCCGTGCTTGAGTCAGGGGAGATGCAAGCTGAGGATAATATGGACGCGGTGCAATTGATGACTTTGCATACTGCAAAAGGGCTTGAATTTCCGTATGTGTTTATGACAGGGCTTGAAGATGGCTTGTTTCCGTCATCGCGTTCGATTGAGGTGCGTGAGAAGTTAGCTGAAGAAAGGCGCCTTTGTTATGTGGGTATCACGCGTGCAATGCGTTATCTGACCTTAAGCTTCAGTAAAGTGCGCCATCAATATGGCGATGTTAATTATCAGATTAAGTCGCGATTTTTAGATGAGATTCCGGATGAGTATATTCAATATGTGCGCCAGCAAGTGAAAAAAACACCATCGGCAAAAGCTAAGAAAGCAAGTTTTGGCATGTCGCCTTTTGAGTTTATGAAAATTCAAAGTGCAAATAGCAATGCCTTTAAATCAGGTGACTGTGTAGTTCATCCAAAGTTTGGTATCGGCGTGGTTTTAAAAACCGAAGGACAGAATGATGATTTATGTTATCATATTGACTTTCAAGCCGGAGGTGGCAAAAAGGTGTTGCTTGCCAATATGGCGAAGCTGACAAAATTATAATGCTTTTGTTTGCGCGGTAAGCCACGCTTTAATTGCTTCGTCACTAATCATAGGCAATATTTCTTTTTCGACACGCAAGTGGTAACTATTAATCTGTTTAATTTCATCATTAGTCAAAAGTGCAGTATCGATTAGATTACGCGCATAAGGCACAAGTGTGAGATCTTCAAAACAGTAAAAATCGCCAAAATCACGATGTGCCTGCTCGCGCATTGGTTTAACAAAACATAAGTTCTCGATGCGAATACCAAACTGGTGAGGGAAATAAACACCCGGTTCATTACTCACAATCATGCCAGACTCAAGTGATTGATTACTAAACGCCGGAGAAATACGCTGTGGTCCTTCATGCACACATAGGAAACTGCCAACGCCGTGCCCTGTGCCATGCCCGTAGTTTAACTGTTGTTGCCATAATGGCTGACGAGCGAGTGTATCTAGCTGCTCGCCACGCGTGCCTTTAGGAAAGCTTGCATTTTGAATCGCTAGATGTCCCTTAAGCACTAAAGTGTAATAGTATTTATGCTCTGAGGTTGGGTTGCCCAGATGAAATACACGCGTGATATCTGTGGTACCTTCCAAATATTGACCACCTGAATCTAGTAAGTAAAGACTGCTATTATCAATGACTTTAGAAGTCTTTGCAGATGAGCGGTAGTGAATAATCGCGCCATTTGAGGCAAAGCCGCTAATGGTGTCAAAGCTCGTGCCTTTGAAATTAGGTTGCTTTTGGCGGAATTTTAATAGCATATCTTGCGCTTTAAGCTCATCAACACCTTCATGCCAATGATTTTCAAGCCAGTGAATAAACTCAATCATGGCAATAGCATCTTTTTTATGCGCATACTTACTACCATCAATTTCGGTGATATTTTTGCATGCTTTGGCAAGTGCAATAGGTGATGGCGCAAAATGACCATTACAGTCGATATTTAAGTTTTGTAAGATCGCATAATTTGCCGTATTAGGATCAATCCAGATTTTACCTTGAAGCTTAGATAATTTTGGGTAAAACGCATCATAACTTACGATGCTAATCCCTTGAGTATTCAGTGTGGTTTTAACCTCATCACTCAATTTAGAAGCATCAACAAAAAACTCACAACGATCTTTGTAAAGGATCACATAGCTAATCACTAAGGGGTTAAAGTTAATATCATTACCACGAATATTGAGTAACCACGCAATTTCATCAAGCATGCTAACAATTAATGCATCGACTTTATTCTTGTGCATTAGGGCACGCATTTCTTTAAGCTTCGTCGTGGTATCTTTACCACTGAAATGATCTTTTTGCAAAAAGGTAGCAGCACGTGGTAGTACGCTTTGATCATTAAGCATGGTGCGTGCTTGATCGATTAAATTGTCTTGATCAAAAACACATTTGCCTTCAAGTGAGTGCATAAGCTCCTCAAGATGTTCAGCACGTTTAATCGATACGGTGGTTGGGTCAATGGCAATGGTTTTGCCATAGGCATTATCTCTTAGCCAATTTTCCAGCTCGGAAACAAAACCTTGCTGTTTTTGTAAGCTATAGATATTGCGATCAAGCTGCGCTTCAGCTTGCAAGAAATAACGTCCATCCGTCCAAAGAAGGGCATTATTTTGACCAATTAATGCCTCACCAGCACTGCCATCAAATTCGCTTATCCAAGGGCGGCGTTGCCAAGCTTTAGGTAAATACTCGTTATTATGTGCATCTGTGGATGGTGCAAGATAAAAATCATATTGTTTTTGCTGCATTAATTGACGTAATGTTTGAACTTTTGTGGAGGTCTCTAGCATGAAGTTGTCCCTATTGCTTATTTCATAAGTTGTGGTTATTTAATCGTAGATGCTTGCTATAAACAATAAAATTTAAATTTTTTCATTGAAAAAGCGCTAACAACACTCCCAGTCTGCTAAAAAGTTAACTATACTAGCCAAGGTTTAATTAAAAGGAGTAGCTTCTTTATTGAGAAGCTCCCGCAATGTCCTGTTAACGGATAAACTATTTTTATAACCGAAAAAAATGAGGAAGAAACATGAAGAAAAAAATCATTGTTGGCTTATTAGCAGCGGGCTTGTGCTCTGCAGCTTTCGCAGCGAATGATCATAGCAACCAATTATATGGACAGTTTGGCTTAGGTGGTTATATCAATCATAGCTATTCTCAAAGTGGTCCTGCTGTATCAGGCACGGTTGGTTATGGCTTTAACAAGAACCTTGCGGCACAAGCAAGTGTTAGCTACATGGGCAACAACCAAAAAACTGTTTTAGCGGAAGGTATCTGGAATTTTGCGAATAACACGAAATTCACACCATATGTTGCGATCGGTGGTGGTTACATGAGTTTAACAACGAACTCATTTGGTCTTGATGCAGGTGCTGGTGTTAAGTATGACTTCGCGCCGAATGCTTATATCTCAGCTGATTACCGTTATCTTCAATCATTTGGTTCTAAGACGCCAAATGGTAGCATGATTACTGTTGGTCTTGGTTTGTACTTCGGTGGTGCGAATAACACATCTGCTTATGGCGCTATGGGTCCTGTGGCAGCAGATCAACAAGCACGTGAAGATGAGTATCATGCAGCTTATGCATTACCAAAGAATGTGATGGAATGCCAAGCAGGTACTTCTGAAATGACACGTGAGTCTATTGGTTGCTATACGGTTGATGGCGATAAAGTAACAATGCATTTAGATGCTAAGTTTGCTTATAGCAGCTATGCATTGAATGCAAAAGCTAAAGCGGCAATTGGCAACCTAATCAACTTTATGAACGAGTATGATATTAAGAAAGTGGTATTACAAGGCTTTGCTTCACAAGGTAAAAAAGGTCCAGCATTTGCACAATACAACCAGCAGTTATCAGTTAACCGTGCGCAAGCGGTTAAATCGTATATGATTTCTAAAGGTGTTGATGCAAGCAATATTGAAGTGGTTGGTTATGGTTATACACGCCCATTAGTACCAAACACAACAAAAGCTAATCAGTCAATCAACCAGCGTGTTGAGGCAAGTATTCCTGTTCCTTTAAAGGCTCAGTAAGTATTTTTGTCTGAATTGTAATCAGCCTTATTTTGTCAAGGCTACCTTCTTCTGAATTGTTATTTATTTCTTAAATTTTTTAGTTCGCATTCATTCGGAAATCGGATAGAATAGCCCGAAATTTCCATAAAGCGAAACTTCAAAATCCATGTCAAAAATTACACCTACTTTCATTAAAGAAGTCTTTGATGCTTCACGTGTTATTGTACCTCAGCAAACTTTAGAAGCATCATTTGAAAAAGTGGCAACTGAGATTACACAAAATCATATCAAAGATAATCCGATTGCTGTGTGCGTGATGAATGGTGGTTTATTTATTACCTCAGAGATTGTCAAACGTTTACGCTTTCCATTACAGGTTGATTATATTCATGCCAGCCGTTATGGCAATGAGTACACAGGTGCCAATATGCTAAATTGGGTTAAAACACCTAATATTAACCCGCAAGGTCGCACAGTTATTTTGTTTGATGATATCTTGGATGGTGGTTTAACCTTAGCTGAAGTTAAACGTTATTACGAAGATCGAGGCGCGTTAAATGTCTTAACAGCAGTGATGCTTGATAAAAAAGCACCAAGAGATAAAGGTGGCTTGATCAAAGCAGACTACGCTGGTCTTGAAGTTGAAAATGAATTTTTATTTGGTTTTGGTCTGGATTATCACGGTTATATGCGCAATGTGCCAGAGATTCGTGCCGTAGACACAAAGCATATGATTTAATTACTCTTTTATTATTTTTTCTTATGATCATTGATTCTCATTGTCACCTTAACTATTTAGAAAAAGAAGGACAACCCACACTTCAGGAAATTGTTGCTGAAGCCAAAGCGAAAGGCGTTGAAGAAATCATCTCGATCGCGACCACCTTGGAAGATGTCGAAGCAATTAAAGCAATTGCTTTAACATTTCCCGAAGTTTATTATTCCGTCGGTGTTCATCCCAGTGAAGTTGAAGGTGTTCAACCGCTTGAGGCGCAAACTATTATCGATTATATCGATCATGATAAATGTGTCGCGATTGGTGAGACAGGGCTTGATTATTATTACAATGATCAAGAGACGCATTCGCTGCAACAGCAGAAGTTTATTGCCCACATTGAAGCGGCAAAAATATTAAAAAAACCTATTATTGTGCACACGCGTGGTGCGAAAGAAGATACATTAGCTATTTTAAAAACACATGCCATTGACCAATGCGGTGGCGTGTTGCATTGCTTTACCGAAGATTGGGACATGGCAAAAAAAGCCCTTGATATGGGAATGTATATTTCAATCTCAGGCATTGTGACCTTTAAAAATGCACAAGATGTGCAAACTATGGCACAAAAAATCCCTTTAGATCGCTTGTTGATTGAAACCGATGCGCCATATTTGACGCCCGTACCGTATCGTGGTAAACCGAATTATCCAGCGTATGTTTATTATGTCGCGGAATTCTTAGCAAAACTGCGTGGCGAGAATTTTGAACACTTTTGTCAGGCAACAAAAGAAAACACTAAGCGTTTGTTTTGTGGTATGAAAGATTAATAACTCAATTATAATACCCTAGGAAATTTAAACTGATGTACCCGCTCAATTTGGGAAAGTTGCTAAAGATTACCGTTTATCAAAATCTAACCTGCTGGGTAGTTGCAAATATTGTCTAAATCTCCAATTATTAGCGATAAGATTGTCAATTTGAGGAAGCAGCAAAAATGACCACCTTCCACTCATATGAAAACGAAACCACGGACTTTAAGCGTGAACTTAATGACAGGCTGGAAAAGGAAGTGATTGCCTTTTTAAATTCTGCAAAAGGTGGTCACTAGCGGATAATCGAATGATTGAATATGGGTAAGAATATGAAACAAAACCAATTTACAGAACAAACTATTTGGCAGTATTGCCTTGACCATACCAAGCCAAACTCACCACTTTTACAAGCGTTAAAGGCGGACACTGAGAGCTCAGTACATGGTGCGCAGATGTTATCAGAAACGATTGTCACTAAGCTTTTGCAGTTTTTTATCAAAATGCAAAATCCAAAAATATGCGTTGATTTAGGCACCTTTAGTGGCTTATCAGCACTAGCTATGGCGGAAGCAACTGCTGATAATGCTTTAATATATACGATTGATCGCACACATCAATCTGGACATGAACTAGCTTGTAAGTATATTGAAGAAAGCAGCGTTGGTTATAAAATTAAAATGCTTATTCAAGAGGGCATTGATGCAATAAGCAAGCTTCCTGATGATATTGATTTTGCGTTTATTGATGCGGATAAAATGCAAACAAAATGCTATTTTGATTTGCTATTGCCGAAGTTAAGTGCAAAGGGCATGATCATTGTCGATGATGTGTTATGGCGAGGTGAGGTGCTTGATCCTGTGGATAAGCGCGCCAAAGCATTAGATGATTTTAATCAATATATTTGTAGTCATCCACAAGTGGATAATTTAATATTGCCAATCAGACACGGATTACATCTAGTCATTAAAAAATAAGAAATTAAAAAAGTACATGCGATGAATACAACGATTAACCATTTTGTAATGCAATCCATTCAGGTCAGCGCTGATAATGCACCTATTGCCATTTTTTTGTTGGGTGCCAACGGTTCGGGCAAAAGCTCATTACGTGCTTATTTGGATTTATCAAATATCCAAACGAATATTGATCCTGATGCACTTAATCGCATTGCGATGTTAAAAAATAAAGACAATCCATTGATCTTTGCATCAAAGCAAGCGATTACTTTATATAAAGCTGCACTTGATAATAGCTTAAACACTTGTATGGAAAGCACATTTTCAGGTAAAAGTATTTTAAGTCGTATCTTGCGCGCTAAACAACAAGGTTATCGCACTGTATGCTATTTTATGGGCTTGGAATCTGTTGAGCTAAATATCGAGCGTGTTGCCCATCGAGTGAAAAAAGGAGGGCATGATATTGCTACTGAGCTTATCATCAAACGCTATGATGAATCAGTCGCTAATCTCATCAATCATCACTATTTATTTGACGAGTTACATGTGATTGATAACAGCTTAGATTATTATCGTTTGCAGTTTTCACGTTATCAAGATCAAGCGGTTCAATATGAGAAAATATTGCCTTGGGCTAATGGTATTTATAGACAAATTAATTAATCAAACAATAAATAGAAGGAAAGCGCATAAATGAGTGAATTAGTTGATGCAGCCATTGCGCGTAAAGCGCTAAAAGGATCACAATTTGAGATGACTTATGGTGGGGTAACGAGTTTTATGCGTCGTAACTACACCAAAGATCTGACAAATGTTGATGTTGCTGTCAGTGGTGTGCCTTTTGATTTGGCAGTCACCTATCGCTCAGGTGCCCGCTTAGGACCAAGAGCGATACGCGCGGCATCAGTACAACTTGCGGAGCTTACCACATTTCCATGGGGTTTTAACCCTTTTGATGAGTTGGCTGTGATTGATTATGGTGATTGCTTTTTGGATCCACACAATCCGCTGACGACACCTCATGCTATCCAAGCGCATATAAGAAATTTACTTGATCACAACGTCTTTCCATTGACCTTTGGTGGCGATCACTATATTACCTATCCTATTTTAAAGGCAATGGCTGAAAAATACGGCAAAGGTTTGTCGGTGATTCATTTTGATGCACACTGTGATACGTGGCGCGATGATGATGAAGACTCCTTAAATCATGGCACAATGTTTTATAAAGCCATTAAAAATGGAGTTGTCGATCCTAAGCATTCAGCACAAATTGGCATTCGTACATGGAATCAAGACTTTATGGGAATGAATGTACTGGATGCGCCTTTTGTTCATGAGCATGGTGTTAAAACAGTCATCGAGCGTGTAAAGCAGATTGTTGGTGATAGACCAACGTATATTACTTTTGATATTGATTGTTTGGATCCGGCATTTGCACCAGGCACAGGCACTCCCGTGTCAGGGGGATTAAGTTCAGCGCAAGGCTTAGCTATTTTGCGTGGATTAACGGGTTTAAATTTGATTGGTGCTGATGTGGTTGAAGTTGCCCCTGCCTATGATCATGCTGAAATTACAGCGATTGCTGCGGCTCATGTTGCTTGTGACATGATTTGTCTTTTAGCACATGATAAAAAAATAAAAAAATAGAAAAATGAACAAATAATGAAAACAGCTAATCAATAAAGCCAATAATAGGTATTAAAAGCAAAAAGTGGGGGAGGCAGTTAAACATGAATATTGAAATTTGTCTAGATAATCTTGAATCCGTTGATGTCGTAGCAAAATTTCCTGAGATAACTCGTTTGGAGATTTGTAGTGCTCTTAGTTTGGATGGTTTAACACCTGCGCCTTATTTAGTGCAATATGCTAAAGAGAAATCAGTAGCTCGTCGTCACACAATGATCCGCCCGCGCGCGGGGGATTTATGCTATAACGAGGCTGAAATTAAGATGATGGCTCAAGAGATAAAGCTTATGCATGAGTCAGGTGCCAATGGCGTTGTTATCGGTGTGCTTGATACAAACAGTCATATTAATATTGCAGCAACCAAATACTTAACGGATCTTGCTAAGTCTTATCAATTAGAGGTTACTTTTCACCGTGCGATTGACATGGTGCCTGATTATCTTGCCAGTGTGCAGATATGTGTCGATCTGGGTATTGATCGCATTTTAACATCTGGTGGTCAAAAGAAAGCATTTATGGGGCTAGATGACATTGCCAAAGTGATGCAAAAATATCATGGTCAAATCGAGATTATGGCAGGTGGCGGAGTCAACAAAGATAATATTCCACATTTTAAAGAAATTGGCGTTGATGCCGTGCATTTCTCAGCGGCGAGTAACAAAAGTAATGTGCAGGGTGAAAGTGTTTTTAGCAAAAGCTCATTAAGTTATAACGTAACTAATGAAGATATTGTTAAAGAAAATATTGCAGCTATAGCTTGTCAATATCAATCACCACTATCTTGCTGATGCTTAAAAGACATAATTTGGCGACGTTCTTTTTTATTTGGTTTCGTTGGATTGGGTAGAGTGGCTTTGTTTAATTTCCTAAGCATTGTTTCATGCTCGCGTTTCTCAATGCTATCAGTAGTTTCATTGTAAAGTGTTTGCGCAATACTTGCCTCCCCTCGCGTATCAGATAAGCCGATGACTGTTACAACTTTCTCAGCATAGCCTTGACGAATGGTGAGTGTCGCACCAATCTCAACTTTTTTACTGACTTTGGAGCGCGCGCCATTGTAATGCACTTTGCCACCTTCAATAGCATCCTTGGCTAATTGGCGCGTTTTGAAAAAACGTGCCGCCCATAACCATTTGTCTAAACGAACATCATCTGCCATATTTTATCCTTGTAGAAATTAGCTTAGTAATATTAGCGCATGGTAACCAGCTCTTCAGCACTGGTTGGATGAATGGCAATGGTGTTATCAAGGTCTTGTTTTGTGGCACCCATTTGGATGGCAACGGCAAAGCCCTGTAATATTTCATCGGCATCTAAACCAATCAAGTGACAACCTACCACTTTTTCATCAGCACCTGCAACGATAAGCTTCATCACGGTAGGCAATCTAAAGCCCGAGATCGCAGCAAAAAGCGGGGTGAATTTACTTTGATAAACTTTGACATTATCTTTGCCATACTGATCATTGGCATCTTTTTCAGATAACCCCACTGTACCAATTGCTGGATGTGAGAAAACAACTGTGGGAATCAAATGTGCATCCAACTTAAGATTGCTTTCACCATTAAATAAACGTCTAGATAAACGTCTACCGGCGGCAATTGCAACTGGGGTTAGTTGTGCAGCTCCTGTGGCATCACCAATGGCGAAAATATGAGAAACTGTTGTTGTTTGGTACTCATCAACGATAATAGTACCATTATCATTGAGTTTAACATCTGTGTTTTCTAGTCCTAAATTAGCCGTAAGTGGGGCGCGTCCCGTTGCCCAAACTAGACAATCAACATCATAAAGCACATCACCATTATTTAAATGGATATCGAGTAGCCTATTGGATTTTTTAACCACTTGAGTGATATTGGTATGGGTTCTTACATCCATCTTTAACATTTGCATACTGCTAAGTAATTCATCACTTAACATTTCATCAAATTCTTTAAGTGGTTTATCCCGACGAATCAGAAGATGGGTTTCTGTACCTAATTCATGAAAAACACCGGCAATCTCAACACCAATATATCCACCACCGACGATGACGGCTTTTTGCGGTTGTGTATCAAGTTCAAAAAAATCATCCGATGTAATGCCATGCTCAGCACCTGAGACACTCTCTGGAATCACAGGGTAAGCACCTGGGCACACATAGATATAATCAGCAGTTATTTCGGTGCCGCTATTTTCATTATCAATGATGATAGTATTGCTGTCTTTGAATTTTCCCCATCCTTTAAAGTGGGTGATTTTTTGGCTGTCAAATAGCTTATTATAAAATTGATGAATATTAGAAATGTAGGTGTCACGCTTGCTTTTAAGTATTTGCCAATCAAATCCTTTAACATCTAGATCAAAGCCATAGCCTTGATAGTCATGTTTTAAACGAGAAGCAAGATTAGCTGCATACCACATGGCTTTTTTAGGTACGCATCCGCGATTGACACAGGTACCACCTAGGTCTTTTGCCTCAACAATAGCGACTTTTTTCCCGAAGCGCGCTGCTTGAACACCTGCGGCAATACCGCCACTGCCGCCACCAATACAAATTAAATCAAAGTGTTGCATTTTTTTCTGTCTCTTTATGAAAAGTAGGGCAGTAGTATAAACTAGCAAGCGCTATATTTACGAGTGGTAACCATCATTTAATCAATATAATTTCAGTAACGCTAAAAATAAAAAAACAACTGTTTGTTTAGATCGTATGAATAAAATAATGATATCAAGAGACACCTAAAGACAGTAATAAAGAAAGATGAAAATAAATTTTAAGCGTTGGCAATAAAAGGGCAGGTTACTGGAACATATCAGCAATTGATTCAAACATCTGGCGTGTGTAGGTTTTATTTAATTTACACATTCTAAATTGTGCTTTGCGTTCACACGTAATAATGCCAGCTTCTTGAAGTTGTTGAATATGTTGTGAGGTGACAGATTGAGAAAGGTCTAACTTTTGCATAATCATATTAATGGTGACACCTTCCTTTTCGATATCAATTTTCTCAGAGAAAAAATTTTTTTTAGGTTCTAATAACCATAGTGCAATATTAAATCTATCGGGATTAGCCAGTGCTTTAAATGCCTTTAAACACAGTTCCGTTTGATAAGTTGAGCCTAAGTTTTTTAATATCGACATATAAATATCCCATCATCATCTTAAATTACATCTATTTTTACCGATGAGGGCAGGGCAGTCAAACAATATATGCGTATAGATATATATAAATATCTGAGTTTGCAAATATACATATATCCATATATTCAAATATACACATATACAAATATTTAAATATAACAATGCTTAGATATACGGACGATGCTTTATTGCCATATTAAGGGCTTTTCTTTATAGTGGTGCCCTTGGTGATTGAGTAAGGCAAGGCGCATGCTTGAATTAAGAAATATTAATATTGATGCTAGAATCTTCGATGTGAACGCGTCATTTGAGTCTGGTGAAAAATATGCAATTATCGGCGTCAATGGCGCTGGCAAAACATCGCTATTAGACGTGATATCATCCAAGATTTCTGGAAAAAATATGATGGGGGAAGTTTTGCTTGGCGGTAAAAATATAGCTAAACTCAATCCAAAGAAGCGAGCTCAAAGATTTGCGTATCTTGCGCAAAATACACAGACTTTATTTAATTACACTGTTAATGATATTGTGAGCATGGGGCTCTATCCACATGACTTAAACTCCAGTCGTAAAGAAAATCTAATCAATCAAATATATGAAATGTTAAGTCTGTCTAAACAAAAAAACATGCCTTTTCATACGCTTTCAGGCGGACAAAAACAGCGGGCTCATTTAGCGCGTGTCGTATTGCAAATGATTGCTGGAAATAATAATGAAGAAAAATGGCTGCTACTGGATGAGCATGCCGCTGGATTAGATCTTTATCAGCAAGCGTTGGTTTTTAAGATTTTAGATGAGTTATTAAAGCAGCATAACCTGGGTGTCATTATGGTGATGCATGATTTAAATTTAGCAGCTCAATTTTGTGATCAAATGCTTTTAATTGATAACGGTAGATTGCTAAAAATGGATGATCCAAAAAAAGTAATACTTGATAATGAGTTTGCCAAAGCATTTAAAATTAAAGCCAAATACTTAGCGAGTGAAGATGCGTTTTTGTTTGCAGCCACTAGCTGAAACGCCCCTTTAATAAGCTTAAATTACTCTTAGCGAGCGTCTTTCTTTCGGCTTGCGTGCTTTCTGATTTACCACTCCAGCTAAGGTCATCTTGTGGCAGTTCATCGATAAAACGACTGGGTTTTGAAGGGATCGTTTCGCCAAATTTTTTGCGCATTTTTGTCAAGGTTAGGGTTAAGGTGTGCTTAGCGCGGGTGATGGCAACATAAGCTAAGCGGCGCTCTTCTTCAACAAAGTCATCATCAATACTTTGCTGATGCGGTAATAAGCCTTCCTCAACGCCCATTACATATACGTGCGGATATTCTAGGCCTTTTGAGGCATGCACTGTGAGGATTTGCACTTTCTCATCCTCTTTTTGCTCTTGTTCACGATCAATAATGTCTAATAACAACATACGATTGATCGTTTCTGCGAAATTTATCTCTACGGACTGACTCTCTGAATTTTCCGTATTTTCTATTTCTGTTGTTTCATCTAAATCAGCTATATCGCCAGCATTACTATCTTCTTTTTTCTCACAAATCCAACCAATTAAATCCAGTACGTTTTTATAGCGTTTTTCCGCTTGCGCCAATGAATTCGTATTATCAACAAGCCAAGTATGGTAATTGATCGCTTCCATCATATGGATTAAATGCGTTGCTAGATGGTGTACATCCTTAATTTTACGCTGATAGTCATAAATAAATTGTTTAAAGACTTTAAGCTTTTCAATCGCAATAGGTTTTAATACTTGTGTTAAACCCATTTCATCAATTGCATTGAATAATGAGATATGCCGCGATGTTGCATACTCACCAAGCTTCTCAAGTGTCGATGGACCAATTTCGCGTCTTGGGGTATTGATCACGCGCAAAAATGCACAATCATCTTGATCATTCACAAGCAATTTAAAATAAGCCAAAGCATCTTTAATCTCGGTTTTAGCAAAAAATGAACTGCCACCACTAATGGCATAGGGGATTTTATATAGCTGAAAATAACGTTCAATCAAAAATGATTGGTGATTGCCACGAATAAGCACAGCATAGTCTTTAAAATGCGTATTATGATTGACTTTGTGCGTCATAATTTCACTGGCAATGCGCTGCGCTTCATCTTCTTCACTTTTGGTCACCAATACACGAATCGGCTCACCATAGTGATGAGCTGACCAAAGTTTTTTGGTAAATAGGTGAGGGTTGTTATCAATTAATGTATTAGCCGCATGCAAAATGCGCCCGCTTGAGCGATAATTTTGCTCCAGTTTAACAACTTTAAGCTTCGGATAATCTTGTTGCAAGAGAGATAAATTCTCAGGACGTGCGCCACGCCAAGCATAAATTGACTGATCATCATCACCGACCACGGTAAATTGCTGGCGCTGAGAAACTAATAATTGCATTAACTTATATTGGCTTTCGTTGGTGTCTTGATACTCATCGATTAATACATAATGAAAGCGTTGCTGCCAATACTCTTTAACCTCAGGATGCTTTTTTAGTAATTGCACAGGAATGAAAATCAAATCATCAAAGTCTACCGCATTATAGGCTTTAAGGTATTTCTGATATTGAATATATACTTCATGCGCCTGCTTTAAATGATCATTGCCTGTAAGCATGACCTCAGTTGGGGTCAGTAGCGCATTTTTCCACAATGAAATTTGCTGTTTGAATTCAGCAGCTGCCTGTTTGGTTGATTGAAAAGCACTATAAGCAATCTCATGAATCAATGTAATCGCATCTTGCTCATCAAAAAGGGTGAAGTTGGCTTTATAACCCAAAAGCGCATGATGCTTACGTAATAGTGTTAACCCAAGATTATGAAAAGTTGAAATACGCAAGCCTCTAGTGTTCTCACCTTCAAGGCGTGATTGCACACGTGATTTCATCTCTTTGGCTGCTTTGTTGGTAAAAGTAACCGCTAAGATACTATGTGCCTTGTAATGACACTTTTGAATTAGGTAGGCAATTTTCTCAGTAATCACACTGGTTTTGCCACTTCCGGCACCCGCAAGTACTAATAGTGGACCACTGATATATTCAACCGCTTGTTGTTGCTCTGGATTTAATTGACGCATTTGAGCTTAAGCAATAATTTTGGCATGGATATCGCCTTGTAAAATAATCGGTGTGTTTTCAATGGCGTGATTAAAAACAGCAAGCACAAAGCTCTTATCATCTATATTCACTTGATTAACAATATCAGCGATATTTTTTCCGTCAACGTTTTGCAGTTTCTCGGCAAAGGGCAATGCCTTATCCGCTTCAATGCTTAACAAGGACTTCTTTAAATTACCGCGATATTTCATGCGCGCAATAATTTCTTGTCCCATAAAGCAGCCCTTTTGATAGCTAATGACATCTAAGCGATCAAGGTTAAGCTCTGCAGGTAGAAAGGATTCGCTATTATGGATATCAATCATCGGCAATTGTTGGCAAATATTTTCTTTTTGTACTTTGTCAAAATTTAATGAGCTAACAAGTTGTTGAGAAACATCAACAATAGCGTGTTGCAGCAAAAAGCTTTTTTCATAACCATTTTGGCTATATATCAGTTGATATTGATCAGAAGTCTCAAAGCTAATCTTGGAAAATACAGCATATTTTCTAAGGGCTTGCAATGCTTGATCAGCCAAGTTTCTTGGTAACGCTAATAGCAAATCATTCTCAGCAACAAAACGCATAAAGAATAGGGCGATAATACGTCCCTTTTGATTGCATAGCGCGTTTAGCTGCATCGAATTATCAGCATTAAGCAGTGTCACATCATTGGTTAATTGACCTTGCAAGAACTTCACGCAGTCCGCGCCAGATACTCGAATAATCTCAATATCTTCATAAATATAATAAGCCATAAAATCAACACAAAAGGCTAGTCACAATGCTAAGGAAAATAGCGGATTTAATGCCCAAAGTAAAGCAAAGTGAAGCTTGTATACTATTGAAAAATCTGAAAACTCCCAAAAAAAAATTAACAGTATGGATTTGCTAAGCTTACCATCCATGGTTATGGATTACCTGCATCCTGCAGCAATGACGTCATTGTTGACAGGGAAGTCGACAATCCAGTTTGCCAGGATGGCGACCTTTAAAACTTGACTATATAAGCACCTAATAAAAAATAGGGAGTTTTCAGTGAAAAATGTAAAATTATCAGAAACTTTGAAATAGCGTTTGAGGCTGCTAAATAGTTTTTGTTACAATCTGGCTACCTTTGTTTTTGAATGTTGAGTCTTAACTTTATGGATTCCGTATTGTGTTTGTCACCTGTTGATGGTCGTTATGCTGATAAAGCAGCGAGTTTACGTCCCTTTTTAAGTGAATATGGTCTTATTTATTATCGCACTTTAGTTGAAATCAAATGGCTAAAGCATCTTGCCAATACCCCTGAAATTAATGAAGTGCCAAAGCTTTCAACAGATGCTTTAAATGTCTTAGATGGAATTATAAATAACTTTAGTGAAAAGGATGCGCTGGCGGTTAAAGTGATTGAAAAAACAACCAATCACGATGTTAAAGCCGTTGAGTATTTTATAAAAGATAAAATTTCAGCAAATGCCGAGCTTGCCAATATCAGTGAATTTATTCATTTTGCCTGCACCTCTGAGGATATCAATAATCTTTCTTACGCCTTAATGCTAAAAAGTGCGATTGAAAAGGTGGTGTTACCCGAGGTTCAACACGTTCAAGACTTTATTCAAAAATTAGCAAGTGATTTTGCTGATCAACCGATGCTATCACGTACCCATGGGCAACCCGCATCACCGACAACGCTTGGCAAAGAGCTCATTAATGTTGCTTATCGTTTATCACGTCAAACCAAGCAGTTAGCGCAAATTGAGTATTTGGGTAAAATCAATGGTGCGGTCGGTAATTTCAATGCGCATGTTGCTGCATATCCTGATATTGATTGGCAGAAACTGGCTAAGTCATTTGTCAAGAGCTTAGGATTAAGCTATAACCCATTAACAACACAGATCGAGCCACATGATTATGTTGCTGAATGCTTTGATTGTTTATGTCGTATTAATACCATTTGTATCGACTTTAACCGTGATATTTGGGGTTATATTTCTCTAAATTACTTCAAACAGAAAACGATTGCTGGTGAGATTGGTTCTTCAACTATGCCACACAAGGTCAATCCAATCGACTTTGAAAATGCTGAAGGTAATCTAGGTCTTGCCAATGCGTTAATGAATCATTTATCTGCTAAATTACCGATTTCACGCTGGCAACGTGATCTGACGGACTCAACGGTGCTACGCAATATCGGTGTTGGTTTGGCGTATAGTTTAATTGCTTATCAGGCGATGCTAAAGGGCATGAAAAAACTTGAGCTTAATCGCGAGCCAATTTTAGAAGATCTCAAAAATAACGTCGAAGTTTTAGGTGAGGCCGTGCAAACGGTGATGCGTCGTTACGGTATTGAAAAGCCATACGAGAAACTTAAAGAGCTAACACGTGGCAAACGTATTTCACTGAATGACTTATCCGTTTTTATCGATGGATTAGCTTTGCCACATGAGGTGAAAGAAAATCTAAAAGCGATGACACCGGCGAACTATATCGGAATTGCTGAGAAATTATGTCAAGAACATATTAATTAAAAAAACTGGCAACAAGTCCGATAATAGCGCCAAAAACGCCACCCCAAACGACTAACCAACCAAGGTGCTTTCTAATCATTTCTTGAATAATATTTTTGACCATCTTTGGTGTAAGCTCTTCTAAACGCGCATCAATCATGGATTCAAGTTTTTCAGCAATATGGTGTGCATTTAATTGATCAAACTTAAACTCACCATTGCCATCAGCGTTACTTAGCATCGCCATGATTGATTTTTCCATCTTGGCTTTGAAAGAATCGCGCATGGGCTCAATCGCATCTTTTCCGCCTAGAAAAGACTCAATCATACTACCAAATTGGCTTTCCATGATCGCCTCAACAAAGCTGTCAAATAGCAAATCGTAATCAACCTTTTTGGCAATAGTGTCTTTAAAGCTGTTTTTCTCATCAGCAAAAGTACTTAATAAAAAGCGCTCAAGATATTCAGTTTTGAAGAACTGCTTTAACAACATATTTTTAATAGCACGTTTAAAACCCTCAAATTGTCGTGGAATAACGCCTGAGCCATAGACAAAGGGGATTTTGTCAAAAAGCATCACGATCGCGAGCCAATTGGTGATAGCACCAGAAAGGGCATAGAAACCAACCGCTTTAAGCTGGGCATTGGCAAATAGCACGCCTACAATACTGATGATGAGTGCGATAAGATTGGTCATAAGACTTTTGTTAAACATATTTATTATAGTTTCCATTAATCGGTTTAAAGCGGCGGCTATCATAAGAAAAATTTGTATTTCAAGCAAATGTTCAATCGGTTAATTTTATGATTTTGCTTATATTAGTCATTACAGAGAATTTAAAAACTGTTAGCCTTGCTTTATCTAAATTAGAGTAGTAGTGTTCATATGCAAAGCATTGTTTTTAATGGTGAAAGTATTTGTCCTTCAAAAATCGTATGTGTTGGGCGCAGTTATTTAGATCACATCAAAGAGCTTAATAATGAGACGCCTGAAGAGCCTGTGCTTTTTATAAAACCTAACTCAGCGATCAGTGAGGCTTTAGCGATTGACTCGGTGCGTACACTGCACTATGAAACAGAGTTATGTCTACTGATAGAGTCACAAAAAATAGTAGGTGTTGGTTTAGGGCTTGATCTAACCGATCGCAATCTTCAAAGCAAGCTTAAACAAAAAGGGCTACCATGGGAAAAGGCCAAATCATTTGATGGCGCTGCGGTTTTTAGTGCATTTATTCCCTTAGAAAACATCAATGATTTAGCTGATTTGTCATTTACATTAATGATCAATGGATGTATAAAACAGCATGGTGTATATGAGCATATGTTGCATAAACCAGAGTTTTTAGTTCAATATATCCAGACATATTTCAGCTTGAATGATCACGATATTGTCATGACAGGCACACCTGAAGGTGTTGGTGAGGTTAAACTCAATGATGTTTTTGATCTTAGTTTATATCTCAAAGAAAAAGTTGTGTTAACAACGCAATATGTCGTAGGCAATCGCTAGCTTATGATTTGATATGCTACGTCCAAAAGTGGAAGTATATTAACTGAATTAGCATTAAGATCAAATGGCTTCGACTTCTCTCAGCCAACTGTTTTGCTAGGGAGTCTTAAGTGATATCTAGATTTAATAAGTTTGCCTGATAAAACTTCATCTCATCAATGGACTCTTTAATATCATCTAAAGCCAAATGCGTGCTTTGTTTGTCAAATTGTTGCAAAATTGAAGGTTTCCAGAATGAAGCAGCAATCTTAAAGGAACTTACATCAAGCAAGCGATAGTGGAAATAGTCCTCTAAGGTTGGCATATATTTCGCTAAAAATTTGCGATCTTGCCAAACCGAGTTACCACACAAGGGTGATTGACCTTTTTTAACATATGGTTTAATAAACTCAAGAATCATTTGCTCAGCTTCATTTAAACCGATGTTGCTTTGTCTGACACGTTCGGTTAGTCCTGATTCACCATGCGTTTTAATACACCATGAATTCATGCTTTTTAAGATATCTTCATTTTGATGAATAGCAATAGCAGGCGATTCAGCCAAGATATTTAAATCTGGATCGGTAATAATCGCAGCGATTTCAATAATATGACACGTGTCAATCTCAAGACCGGTCATCTCAAGATCAAGCCAGATAAGATTACTTTTTGTTTGTGCCACGTCGCTCACAACCTTAGTCCTTAGCGCGTGAAACGTAATCACCTGTACGCGTATCGACTTTGATCACTTCATCGATTTGAACAAATAAAGGCACTTTAACGACAGCACCTGTTTCAAGTGTCGCTGGTTTGCCGCCAGTACCCGCTGTGTCACCTTTTAAACCTGGATCTGTCTCAACAATTTTAAGCTGCACAAAATTTGGCGGGGTAACACTAATTGGCTCACCGTTAAACAAAGTGATAGAACATTGGTCTTGCTCTTTGATCCATTTCTTACTATCAGCTAATGCTGTTTCAGTTACATTGTATTGCTCAAATGTTTCATCATGCATGAAAACATAAAACTCGCCATCAAAGTACGAGTAGCTTGCTGCTACCTCTAGAACATCTGCGGCATCAACTGATTCACCTGATTTGAATGTCTTTTCAATCACACGTCCATTTTTTAGATTACGCAACTTGACACGATTAAATGCTTGACCCTTACCAGGCTTCACAAACTCGTTTTCAACGATAACCATCGGGTTGCCATCCAGTAAAAGCTTCAAACCATTTTTAAATTCACTTGTACTAAAACTTGCCATCTTTTTCCTCTTTAGTATATTAGCGCTACTTTATTTCAAAACGTCGAACATGATACACGAAAAACACGCCACGCAACAGGGTAAAGCGCATAGCAAAAGTGCAGATTGGAAAAATGCATTGGCAACAGGTTTTACGCATTGGCAGGACTTGGCGCAATTTTTGGAAATTGATCCTACGTCTTATAATACTCCGGCACTTAAATCATTTCCGATGCGTATCCCTAAAGGCTTTGCATCACGTATGCAAAAGGGTGATATAAATGATCCATTATTATTGCAAGTATTACCTTCAGTAAAAGAGCTTGACTCAATTGATGACTATGTTGCTGATCCTTTACAAGAAGCAGATTTCAATCCGGTAAAAGGTCTTTTACATAAATATAAAAATCGCGCGTTATTAATCCTTCATCCAGCATGTGCTGTGCATTGTCGCTATTGCTTTCGTCGGGAGTATGATTATCAAGCGCAAACACAATCAAAAGCATTGTGGCTTGACACTTTTGAGTATATTCGTAAAAACACAGCGCTTGATGAGGTGATTCTCTCTGGTGGTGATCCACTCATGCATAATGATGTGCTATTAGCATGGTTTTTGGCACAAATTGAGGATATTTCGCATATCAAACGTCTGCGTATTCACACACGAATTCCGGTAGTATTGCCCGAGCGAATCACCGATGAGTTAATCAATGTGTTTAAAGAAACGAGATTACAAAAAATCATGGTCATTCATGCCAATCATGCCAATGAGATTAATGATGATGTTACAGTCGCTTTGGCAGCACTTAAGAATCAGTCTCAGTTTACTTTGCTTAATCAATCAACCTTACTTAAAGGCGTCAATGATAATGCACATATACTAAAAGCTTTATCTGAGGCACTTTTTGCTGCAGGTGTTATGCCATATTATTTGCATGTGCTTGATAAAGTCAAAGGGGCGGCACATTTTGATATTGATGAGTCAACCGCCAAAAAAATACATACCAAGCTCAAATCACTAACCTCAGGCTATCTTGTTCCTAAATTAACACGCGAAGTGGCGCATGAAATGGCAAAAACTTGGATAAATTAATGCTTTTTTGCATAAAAGCATTGAAAGTAAAGATACGATATAGCTTAATATCATTGCTTTTACGGTTTTATGATGAGAAGGAAATAATGTTAAAAATAATCAATAAAGTAACAAAGGTATGTTTTATGGCAGTAGTATTAACCGGCGTGTCACAGGCGTCTGATTGTGATAGCAGCAAACTCACCAATGCGTTTAATTTAATTGCTAAGCGCGCTGAAGTTATGCAATTAGTTGCTGCTGATAAATACTCAGATAAGACAAGTATTTACGCACCAGCGCGTGAAATACAGGTGTTGCAAAACGTTCAAGCAATTGCCAACAAAGAAAATTTGCCACTTTATCCAACTTTAATGTTTAGTCAGTTACAAATGGATATGTCAAAGTTTATTGAGCAGTATTGGCTAGACAAGTGGCTCGCTGACCCTAAAAGCTTTGATCATAAAGATTTAGATTTAACGAAATTAAGAGCCACGATCAGCAGTGTTGATAAATCACTTTATCCTGCGATTAAAGATGCATTACCATCGCTTAAGCGCTGCTCATTAGCGATTAGTTCAAAAGCATTTAAAGCAGCAATGAATAAAGTCGAAGGGGTGCCTAGTAATCCGGATTATGTGAATATGATGTTGGCGAGCTTAGTGGCAATTTCTCAAGCTCAGCAATAATCTTTTGTGGTAGTAGTTTATTCATGCAATCCATATGTCCTAATGGGCACTCACGTTTGAAACAAGGGCGACATCCAAGCCCCTCAAGATAAAAACTTTTTGCTAATGTGTTTAATGGTGGTGTGAACTTATCAGAAGTCGAACCATAAATAACAAGTGTTGGAATATTAAGCGCGCAGGCGATATGCATTAATCCTGAGTCATTGCTAATAACCCGTTGGCAACTCGCCAATAAATATACCGCCTCTGGTAGCGTGGTTTTTCCAGCTAAGTTAAATAAATGTGCATGATGATTGCAGCCTTTACTAATATCTGACGTGGTTTGCTGATCTTTAGTGCCACCTAACAAAAGCACTTGATAATTTTGATCCAACAGATATTGCGCAAGTTCTGTATAGTACGCACTTGGCCATTTTTTGGCAGGACCAAACTCAGCCCCTGGGCACAGCGCGATAATCGGCTTATCTTTGGTTAAACGATACTTAGCTAGTGTCGTTTCAACTAAGTGACGATCAACATTAAACTTAGGGTAGGGCAGTTTTGCGGGTAAGTGCTCTTTTTTAGCAATGCCTAACGCGCAAAAACGCTCAATCATTAAGGGGTATTTTGCTTTATCGAGTTTACGGCGATCATTTAACAACACAAAACGCATTTCGCCATGCCAGCCTGTGCGCTTTTTAATGCGCGCAAAAAAAGGAATTAATGCCGATTTCCATGAATTGGGTAATATGATTGCATCGGTATAACCTTTGCCTTTAAATTCAAGGGCTTTTTGTTTGCGTGCATTAAAGCCAAATTGACCATGCTTAAATTCAAGCTCAAAAGCTTGATTAATTTCAGGCATGAATTGTGCTAGCTCACAACAATGTTTGGGGGCTGCAATATCAATAATACAATTGGGATCTTGTGATTTGAGAAAGCGATAAAGTGATTGCGACATCACCATGTCACCAACCCAACTGGGTGCGATAATGAGATATTTACGCATCAGAGACAGTTTAACTTTGACCATTATCAACGACAACAAAGCGCGTACTGCAATATGGGCAGACACCTTCGTTTTGATCATGTAGATCAATATATACACGTGGATGTTGATTCCAAGAAGCATGCTCAGGAATAGGGCAACAGATTCTTTGTCCACTGGACACTTTGACGGTTTGAATATCTTTAGACATAAAAAAACACTCTAGCTAACGATGCATAATGACGCGTAGTGTAGCATAGAGTGTTGGTTGCGACAATTTGTCTCTTTTGAATTAAATGGAAAGTTATTGAGGGATTAGCTTAAGACACTAGCGCTTTGAGTTTTACTATATCGAGTATGGTAATATCTTTGTGCTTAGCTTGAACTACTCCATCTTTAGCCAATGTTTTAAAGGCTCGCGAAACTGTTTCAATACTTAGGTTGAGATGATTGGCAATCTCTAAATGCTTCATTGGTAATGTAAAGAATGTGTTGGAGTAACCACAGCGTTTTTGATGCGTGCTTAAACGATAAACAAACTGTGCTAACTTAATATGTGCCTCATAAGTCGCATCAACAAGATGAATAGCAGCATTAAATTTCTTACTCATTAATTGCAAAAAATCTAAATTAGATAGTGCATTATTTGAAATGGCTTGCACAAAACTATGATAATCAAAGCCACAAACGGTACTATCCTCTAAAGCAATAGCGTTTAATTGATGTAGACTTGATTCAATGCCATCAAATCCAAAGGCATCACCTTGTAGGCAAAAATCAACGATATGTTCATTAGCATTCACCAGTTTAAAGCTACCAGCACGCACACTATAAAAGGCAGTTAGATTGCGATTGATTGTATATAACGCATCGCCTTTTTTGACATTAACCGCAATGGACTTCACTTGAGTTAATGTTTTGTCATCATCAAACGGGTTGATATTAAGTGCGCTACATAAATCACGGCAATCACAAAAATGGCAGGTTTTAGGGCGACCAGTTAACTTATGCGCTTGATGTATCACCATGAATTTGCTTCAACTATTCTATAAGAGATATCAGGCATTGTGCCAAAAACTTGATCTATGTCAACAAAGAGCAAGCTTAAGTGATTGATTTATCTTTGATAGTTTAGCTCGGTGACAACTCAAACTACAATAGGCAGCAAGATGCTTTGTCGTATGCGAAGTGTTGATAACGATGTTCAATCATATGAAGGGTAGTATAAATGATACCAAGTTTATTATCAGTGGAGCTTGCGCGTTGGCAATTTGCCTTTGTTGCCTGCTTTCACTTTATTTTTGTACCATTGACACTGGGGCTTACGTGGATTATTTTCACGATGGAGCTTATGTATGTCATCACTGGCAAACAAGTCTATAAAGACATGACCAAGTTCTGGGGAAAACTCCTTGGGATTAACTTTGCGGTAGGTGTTCTCTCAGGTTTAACGATGGAGTTTTCATTCGGTTTAAACTGGGCATATTACTCACAATTTGTTGGCGATATTTTTGGAACACCATTAGCGATTGAAGGCTTGGTCGCCTTTATGCTTGAGTCAACCTTTGTTGGTATGTTCTTCTTAGGTTGGAACAAGCTCTCCAAGAAACAACACTTATGTGTGACATTCTGTTTAGCAATTGGCTCAAACTTATCTGCACTTTTAATTCTAGTTGCTAATGGCTTTATGCAAGTCCCTGCTGGTGGCGAGTTTGTCTGGCAGACAATGCGTATGGAAACAACGCATTTGTGGGATTTGTTTATTAATCCTATAGCGCAAATTGGCTTTGCACATACGGTAATTGCCGGCTATGTAACATCATCTGTTTTTGTCATCGGTATTAGCGCTTTTTACTTGCTGCGCAAGAAAAATAAAAGTGATGTTGCCTTTGCTAAACGTTCGATGGGGGTTGGCTTGGGCTTTGGTTTAATCGCTTCACTAATGGTGATGGTAATGGGCGATGAGCAGGGTATTTTGGCATATGAATATCAGCCAATGAAGCTTGCTGCGATTGAAGCGGAGTGGGGTACACAAGCACCTCCGGCTAACTTTAATGTCATAGCATTTCCTAATCAGTCTGAGCGCAAGAATGACTTCTCAATTCAAATTCCTCATCTATTAGGTTTATTAGCCACACATTCCTTTGATCAGAAGATTTATGGTGTTAATACCATACTCTTTGATGGCTATACTGATGTCATGACAGGTAAAGAAATTCCTGCAGTTACGACACGCATTGCCAACGGTGCCAAGGCATATGAAGCAATGATGAAAATGCGCGATGGTTCGGCTGCAAAAAGTGACTACGCTACTTATAATCAATACCATCAAGATCTAGGTTATGGCATGTTGCTATTACGTTATTTGCCAGTCGGTGAGCCATTGACTCAAGCGACTTCTCAACAGATTCGTGCAGCAGCCTTAGATACAGTGCCAAATGTTTCAACCATATTCTGGACATTTAGAATAATGGTTGGCATTGGTGTATTTATGTTCCTTGTCATGATTGGCGGCTTGATCTTACTCTTTAGAAAAACTTTATGGGAAAAGCGTTGGGTTTTACGAACGATGCTTTATATGATTCCATTACCGTGGATTGCTTGCTTATGCGGTTGGATTGTTACCGAACACGGACGCCAACCATGGACAGTATATGATATGTTACCAACAACTGTAAGCTCATCGATGATTAATGGATGGGATATTTTATTCACATTAGTAATATTCTGCTTGTTCTATGCTTTATTGTTCGCTGTTGAAATGTATTTGATGTTTAAGTTTGCGCGCTTGGGACCAAGCAAAGTCCTTAATAAAGCACCGGCAACTACGAAGGAGAAGCAATAATGATGGATTTATATAGTGTTATTCAGTTATTAAGCTGGCTCGCGGTTGGTCTTATCATGTTCTTGACAGCTGCAACGATGTGCTTTGACTTTGGTGCCGGCATCTTGGCACGTTTTGTCGGTAAAAATGACAATGAAAAACGTGCCATTATCAATATTGTTGCACCAACATGGGATGGTAATCAGGTCTGGTTAATCACCGCCGGTGCTGGATTGTTTGCGATTTGGCCACGTGTCTATGCCGGTTCATTCTCAGGCATGTACTTAGGTGTTTTGGTTGTGCTTTGGGGCTTGTTTTTACGTCCTGTTGCTTTTGAATATCGCCATAAAATTGAAAACACCAAGTGGGTGGGGTTCTGGGATTGGATGCTGTGCTTAGGTAGCTTAATTCCTATTTTGATCATTGGTGTCGCTATTGGTAATTTATTCTTAGGCTTGCCATTTCAGTTTGATCCGCATAGCTTACGTTTTTACTATGGTGAGACCAAAGCATTGGTGCAAGAGCCTGCCTTTATCTCACTCATTGGCTTACTAAGACCATTTGCGTTATTAATTGGTATTTTTGCCGTGATTATGTCGATTATGCATGGCGCGTCATATTGCGCAATGCGTACCAGTGGCGTGCTATTAGATCGTTTTGTTAAAATCCAAAAAGTAAGCGCATGGCTTTTTATTATTCTATTTGCCATCGGCGGTATTTGGCTTATCTTTATTCCTGGCTTTCACTGGCAGCTAGCGAGTGATTTAAGTACATACTCACAAGCAATTAATCACCCATTAACAGGTGGCATTGTGACAGTCACACAAGGTGGTTGGTGGAGTAATTATGGTAATCATATCTGGATGCTAATCGCGCCTGTTCTTGGTTTTGTTGGTGCAATAATGGTATTAAGCTTTGGTAAAAAATCAAATCCACTACTTGCATTTTCAGGCAGTGTCATCGCATGCTTTGGTGCGGTGTTCACATTAGGCTTTAGCTTATTTCCATTTATCATGCCATCAAGTATTGAACCTATGCAAAGTATGGTGCTTTGGAATTCAAGTAGCTCATTGATTTCACTGATTGGCATATTAATTGTGGCAGTGATTATGCTGCCAATCATTTTTATCTACACAACCTTTGTTTACAAGAAGATGTGGGGTAGAGATGCCAAAATGACAGCGCAAGAAGTTGAACAACGCTCGCATGAGTTATATTAAAAAAACTAAGAGGTTTTTAAAAAATGAAACTAATTTTATGGATTATTGGCATTGCCGCTTTGGTGTTGTCCTATGTATTTGAAAGCTTTTATATATTCTGGTTGGCAACGGCTTTTACTGCAGTTGTTGCTGGGTGCACTGTTGCGCATAGTGTTGACAAAAACCTGCCAGCCGAAAGCGAATAACAACTCAATTTCTCCAATGAACCTATTTCCATCAAAATATCCTTTGATAAACATTGTCTAAGCATCAACCAAAGCCATGATGGGCATTATGCTTTCATACGCACCCTTCGACTTATGCTCAGGGCACAGTGAGTATTTTTAGACTATGACATAATTAAAGCCATCTACCTATAGCTATTCTTTGTACCGTCAATAAAAAAGACATTTTCATGCGCGACATATTTTTTATTTTACACTACACTTATTTGTGATTAAGATGCGCATGGATTGCCAAATTGGCATTAAGAAAACAGGAAAGACACATGAGAATATGCTTTATTATGTACCCTTGGGAGCGTGTTGAACCAAAGATGGATTCAACACTGCGTTTGATTCACGAATGTGTTAAAAGAGGGCATACGGTTGCGATTGCAACACCTAGTAATCTTACGATTCGTGATAGTGTTGCACAGGCTTATGCAGATGTTTTCACTAAAGAGACAAAGGTTAGCTCAAGTTTTGTATCCTTTTACAATAATGCTAAGTTTAAACGTTGCCAATTGCCATTGTCAGGTTTTGATGTGATTTTTATGCGTGATAATCCACCATTGGATAATCTGGCATTAAACTTCCTTGATTCAATTCATTCAGATACCTTTATTATGAATAGCTTAAACGGGCTTAGAATCGCTAATAATAAGCTTTATACCGCAGGCTTTAATGATCATGAAAATCGTTTTATTCCAGTGACTCATGCTTCAAAAAACCGTGAATATTTACAACGTGTTCTTGAAGAAGAAGCAGGAGAGAAGATGATACTTAAACCACTAAATGGTTTTGGTGGAGAAGGTGTGATCGTGGTTGAGAAAAAAGCGTCTTCTAATTTCAAATCGCTGCTTGATTTTTATATAGGGGATAAAAACTCCAAAGGCAATTATGTTATTTTGCAAGAGTATGTTGATGGTGCTGAAGAGGGCGATGTACGGATTCTGATGCTCAACGGCGAGCCAATTGGTGCGATGAAGCGTGTACCGGCTAAAGATGATATTCGCTCAAACGTGCATGCAGGTGGGCATGTGCAAAAGCATAGCTTAAGCAAACAAGAAAAAGCGCTATGTAAATTTATTGGTCCTAAATTGGTAGAAGATGGTTTGTATTTCGTTGGGATTGACGTTATCAATGGCAAATTGATTGAGGTTAATGTCCAAAGCCCAGGTGGAATCTCACGAATTAATATGTTAAACAAAGTCAAACTACAAGAAAAAGTCATCGATTTCTTGGAAAATATTGTAGTCACACGCAAAAATTTGATCAAACATAAGAAGTTATTAACCAAGGTGATTGATGATGCTAACGCTAACGACCAATGAAATTATTGACAAAATAACTGCCAACGAATGCTTTGAGGCAACGGTTGATCATGGTGGGTTTAGTATTTCTATTCGAGAGTATACACCATTTATTGGCACAGCCATTCATGCAGGCAGCAACTTTGATAGTGCGCTTAAATCTCACTGTCAACTGACGGAAACTGAGCGCTATTTTGAAGAAGATCCATTTACTGATCATTTTATTACCGGATTACCAATAACATTAATTGCCCATGATTCGCGTTATGCGTATGATCTCAATCGCACACCAGATTCATGTATTTATGATACTGCTTGGGGTAAAGCCGTTTGGCATACGCCACTTGCCAATAAAGTAAAGAATAATTTAATCGCTAAGCATAAAAGTTATTATGAGGTGCTTTTAGCGCTTGTGACTGCAATTGAAAGCATGCATCAGAAATGCTGTATTATCGATGTACACAGCTATAATTATCAACGTATTACGGATAAAGTCACACCGGTGTTTAACATTGGCACACATTTTATCAATAAACGTAAATGGCATAACACGCTTAAAAAATTCAGTCTAGCGTTGTTAGCCGAAATGGATATTCCTAATATTGAAACGACCGTTGAGCATGATTTGGTGTTTTATGGGCGTGCTTATCAGGCCGAGTTTATTCATACACAGTTTAAAAACACCTTACTCATCCCTTTAGAGGTCAAAAAAATTTATATGGATGAGTTAAGTGGCGAGAATTATCCTTTAGTTATCGAGGCAATTGCGCAAGGTTTGCAAAGCGCGATATATAAAACTATGGAAGGATTTAGTAAAACTCCTCGTCAAGCACGCCAAAAAAACAAAGGCATGCTTGACAAAGGATTACTCGCTTTTGATAAACGACTTTTTCAGTTATCTCGTAAGATAGATGTGCTTAATTATGTTAATCCGATTAATTTTCACACCGAGAAGAAGAAATTTTTCCAAAAACGTGGTGATTACGAACCAAAATTTCATTATCGCCAGTTAAAGATTAATCCTTTTGAATTTAGAGAGAAGCTTTATCATTTACCTTTGCATGATGTTGAATCTCCTGCGTTAAGACAATTATATTGTGAGGTGATTGACTCGATTGCATTAGATGTTGATCTTTTAACAAGCGTTGGCAAAGATGAGTTTTTCTATAATAGTTTACGTATCTATGGTGAGCCGAGTAATCGAGATATTGCTAATGCCAATTTTTTACTGCATGCGCCTGATATCACTAAGCCATGCAAGACAAGCTATGAGGGTGATGAGATTATCAATGCTTTTGAAGAAGTCATTCAAAATTATCAAATTGACTTCAAAATTAAGCTTTCCGATCAGATTATTGCCAAAGCAATGGTCGATAATGGCAAAAAAGAAGTCGTGATTAATAAAAATGCTAAATTCAATCATAAAGAGCTACAAGCGCTGATTCATCATGAGGTTGGCGTGCATGCATTAACAACCATTAATGCTGAAGCCCAACCTTTATCATTATTGCGTTTAGGCTTGCCAAATAATACGCATACGCAAGAAGGCTTAGCAATCTTTAGTGAGTATTTATCTGGAAACCTCACGATTAAGCGTCTGCACGAATTAGCACTTCGTGTTATCGCTGTTGAGCATATGATTAAGCATATGCAGTTTTCTAAAACTTATCATTATTTGCGTTCAATTAGTGGTCTTGAGTCGCATGCTTGTTTTCGTTTGGTCGCACGCGTTTATCGCGGTGGCGGATTTAGTAAAGACTTCTTATATCTTAGTGGTTTGCGCGAAATTATTGATGTGCATCAAAAGATGGATATTAATCTGTTATTTACGGGTAAGACGAGTCTTAAATACCTTGATAGCTTGCATAAAATTGCTAATGAAGGGTATTTGATAGCGCCTAAGCTTATTCCCGTAAGTTATCAATCACCAACCGTTGATGCCGATGATCAAATCATTCGTTATTTGATGCAGTCGATTAAATAATTAAAATCACTAAAATCACCAAAATAATCAATGCCCTTGATAGACGCCAAAGGGCACCTATGTTATAGTTTGCGCTCAAATCACGTATACAGTTAGGTTTGAATCATGTTACTTCCTTATGCTCAATCATCGCATCCAGTCACACAAAAATTACACAAAATTGTACAAAACAAAAAAACCAATCTGACATTATCAGTTGATGTCACCGATAGTAAATCACTTTTAAAGCTTGTTGAGAAAACGGCAGATCATATTGCTATTTTGAAAACTCATATTGATATCGTCTCTGACTTCACACCACAATTGGCACGAGAATTACGCCAAATCGCTGATGAGACAGACTTTCTTATCTTTGAAGATCGTAAGTTTGCCGATATTGGCAATACCGTTTGTCATCAAGTGCGTGATGGGGTTTATCGTATTGCACAATGGGCGGATATTATTAATGCTCATCTTCTGCCTGGGGTTGGCATTATTGATGGGTTAAAAGAAGGGTGTAAAGGGCGTGATATTGGTTTGCTACTTTTGGCACAAATGAGTAGTAAAGACAATCTATTTAGTGATGACTATACACAAAAAACCATTGTCGAAGCAGAGCATAATAAAGACTTTGTAATGGGCTTTATCGCCCAAGAAAAACTAAGTCAAGATAATGATTTAGTGACGATGACACCTGGGGTGAATTTTGCCTCCGCGGGTGATAATTTAGGGCAAAATTACAATACGCCTGAATATGTTATCAGCCACAAGCAATCAGATATTATTATTGTTGGACGAGGTATTTATGGTGCAGAAGATCCGCAAGAAGCAGCTTGCCAATATAAAAAGCAAGCATGGGATTTATTAACTCAATTAGTGCTTAGTTAGTCGATTGTTTCAAGCGTTCTAGCACTTTGAGTTTTTTGCATGTTTTGAGCATTTGAATTTATTTTTATCTTCTTAGGTTGCATTGCTTCAGGAATCTCTTTAAGTAAAGAAATATTTAAAATACCATTTTCAAATTGCGCATCTTTAACCTCAATATGATCAGCAAGTTCAAAAGTGTGTGTAAATGAACGCTCAGCGATACCTCGATGAATAAATTTACGTTCTTTGCTGTCTTCATTTTTGTTGCCGGTGACAGTTAACTTACCTTGATGAACAACGATATCAATTTCAGATTCTTTAAAGCCTGCAATAGCCATACTGATTAAGTAATCATGCTCACCTAAAACTTCGATATTGTAAGGAGGGTAGCTCGTTGGTTTACCTGTTTCAGCCAATGCAAATAAGCGATCAAAGCCAATAGCATTTCTAACAAGTGCATCTAATGTATTCATAATTTTACTCCTAATTTAGCAAGTTTATTTTGATGTTTTGAAATCATAGTCATATGTTTCAAAGGTTTTTTGCAATACCCGTTTGGCGTATCACGAGTTGATAAATAGGGGGTAAAATTAGGATTTCAAGAAAAAAATTGAAAAGTTTATATAAATTTAGTGGAAGATAAAAGTGAATGCCTTTGGCATTACTTGTTGCTATGCTATGATGCCAATCGATAGCAAAAGTTAGGAAAAATAATACATTATGTCGAGTAAAAAAGTAGCGACAATCGATTTGGGTTCTAATAGTTTTCATATGTTGATTTCCGAGGTGACAACCGAAGGTGATATCAAAGAGCTTTATCGCGGTAAAAGTAAAGTACAGCTAAGAGCGGGGCTTACTGATGACATGGGACTTACTGATGAAGCCAAAACACGTGCTTTGGAATGTTTGCAAAATTTTGCTTTGTCCATTGATCATTATCAGGTAGATGAAGTCAAAGTCGTTGGCACATATACTCTACGTAAGGCACAGGACAATATTCAGGACTTTTTAACAGAAGCTCAACATATCTTAAAAACAAAAATTGAAGTTATCTCGGGTGAAGAAGAAGCGCGTCTTGTCTATGTAGGCGCTTCATCTGTAACACAAGCCAAAAAGAAACAAGCTTTAATTATTGATATTGGTGGTGGTTCAACAGAATTGGTCATTGGTAAGGGGCAGAATCTAAAAGCTTTAGTCAGTCTTGAAATGGGTTGTGTCAGCATGCAAAATCAATTCTTTAATGACGGTTTATTAAGCTTATCCAATATGAGTCAAGCGATTATATATGCAAATACTCTAATTGAACCAATTGCCACAGAATACATTCAAAAGGGCTGGGAAGTCGTTCTGGGATCCTCTGGTACCATTCGCTCGATAGCGGATTTGGCCTTAGCAAATAACTGGTCAGATGGCAGTATTACACGTGAAGTTTTAGAGAATTTGGCCGCTGAGCTATTACAAAAGAAAGTGGTTGCTAATATTCACTTCAATGGTCTAAGAGCAGATCGCGAAAACATCTTGGCGGGTGGATTTTGCGTGCTTTATGCGCTGTTTAATCGTTTATCGATTAAAAACATGTTGAAATCAGATGGCGCGTTGCGTGAAGGAATGTTGTACGAAATCGTCAATAATTATCAAAATAATAAGGATTAGCTATGTCTTATGTTCAAGCGCCCTTAGCCTATCGGATGCGCCCTAAAAACATCAAAGACTATGTCGGGCAGCGACATTTATTAGGTGAGCAAAAGATACTAACACGGATGCTTGATAAGTCTCATATTGTGTCTATGATCTTCTATGGCGACCCTGGGGTTGGTAAAACCACTTTGGCCAAAGTGTTGGCGCATGAGCTTTCCTATCACTTTATAGAGCTATCGGCAGTGAGTGCGGGTGTTAAAGACATTAAGCTTGCTGTAGAATCGGCAAAAATGCATTTTGCTGAGCATCAGCAGGCAACTATTTTATTTTTAGATGAGATTCATCGCTTTAATAAATCACAACAAGATGCGTTATTACCACATGTTGAAAGTGGTGATTTAATCTTAATTGGTGCGACGACGGAGAATCCATTTTTCTCAGTTAACAACGCGCTATTATCGCGCTTAACGGTGCTACGCTTAAAACCATTGTCTCTTGAAGATATCAGTGAGCTTTTGCAATATGTGCTTATCTATGATGAGACACTGTCAGCGCATGAGCTCACATTACCAGATACAGTCATTGAGAAAATATATCATTATGCTAAAGGCGATTGTCGGCAAGCGCTTAATGTCCTTGAAATGCTCTTTTTAATGGCAGATACCAGTCAAGAAAAAACAGTTGAATTAAATGATGAATTGCTAAATATTGCGCTGGGTGAAAACGCGCATAAGCTTGATAAGCAAGGTGATTATTTCTACGGTCAATTATCGGCATTTCATAAGTCAGTGCGCGGCTCTGATCCAGATGCTGCGATTTTCTGGCTTGCCAATATGATTGAAAGTGGCGCTGATCCTTTGGTGATTGCAAGACGCATGCTTTGTATTGCTTCAGAAGATATTGGTAATGCTGACCCACGCGCGCTTAATATTGCCTTAGATGCATGGCAGTCGTATGAACGTTTAGGATTACCAGAAGGGCGCTTGCCACTAATTCAGGCAGCAATTTACCTAGCATCAGCACCTAAGAGTAACGCATCATACATGGCATACAAGAATGTTTTTAGCGATTTAAAAAATCATTCAGATGTCAGCGTGCCAATGCATTTGCGCAATGTGAAACCCGCAGGAGAGGTAGCAGGGCAAAGCTATAAATACCCACATGACTTTCCAGATGCGTATGTTAATCAGCGCTATTTACCGGAAGGTGTAACTCACCAATATTACTACCCAACGGATAGGGGGCTTGAAAGTAAGATCGCACAAAAGCTTACGTATTTAAAATCAAAATACAAAATGTAATATATCGTAAATAACTATTTACATTAAACTCAATAGCACCCATTGACTCTACAGCATAAATTAATTATTTACAAAAGCACTAAATCTCGCCATTATTGACTTTCCTTGTTCAAAAATGCGTGGCTAAACATATAATTTTCACGCCGAAATATCGAGAATTTCACCAATAATGAATACACAACATCAAATCAATCAAAAAAATTTAAGTAAGCGCCAATTTGGCGTCATTTGGTTTATGGAGCTATGGGAGCGTTATGCTTTTTATGGCTTTCAATCATTGTTTTTATTATTTATCACCGCAGAGCATCTTGATGAATCTAAGGCTTATCTGATTTTCGGCATCTTTGCCGCACTGCTATATTTAACACCAACTATTGGCGGCTATATTGCCGATAAATATATTGGTATTAAACGTGCTTTAGTCGCCGGTGGCATCATGCTCTTTGTTGGTTATGGCATGTTGGCATTGACGCATAATCTTAATACCGTTATGTGGGCATTATCGTTTATTATTGTTGGTAATGGTTTCTTTAAACCGGCACCGACAGCATTAATCTCAAAGATATTTAGCAATAATGCTGCCAGTTCCAACTCAGCTTTCACGCTATATTACATGGGTGTTAATATCGGTAGTTTTCTGGGAATTGCCATTACCCCAATCATTGCTGAACACACGGGCTATTCAGCAGCTTTTGGGATCTCAGTACTGGGGATGATTGTCTCATTATTAAACTATGGTCTGCGTTACCAATTGTTGAAAGATATTAACGGTGAGCGTGATGGTGAGCACATTAACTTAAAAATTATTGCGATGATTGTCTTAGGTTCCTTAGTACAAATCGTTGCTTGTTACTTGCTATTTCAGATATCAGATGTCTCCTTTTATCTGATTATAGCGCTATGTATTGTGATGTTTGTCTACATGCTTCAAGATGCAATGAAAGTAGAGGATATCAAAGTGCGCTTTATGCAAATTATCGGTGTGCTATTGATTATTGAAGCCGTCGTTTATTTTGTGATTTATAATCAGATGTTTTCAACCCTTGTCTTATTTGCCAAGCATAATGTACATTTAACTTTAATTGGTTTAAATGTATCACCAGCAACTTATGCGTCACTAGATTCATTTTGGTTAGTTATCTTAAGCCCGGTATTAGCGATATTATATCAACGATCAAAGCGCACTAAACTCTCAACTATGCCTTATAAATATGCATTAGGCACTATCGTATCAGGTGTGGCATTTATTGTATTATTTGTTATCTGCTTACTAAGCGCCAAAGATGGCTATATCAATGGTAACTGGATGATTTTATTTTATGTTTTTGCTGCCTTGGCTGAGCTACTTGTTGCTGCTCTTGGATTCTCATTGGTGGCACTATACTTTAGAAAAGAGATCGTCACTCTTGGCATGGGCTTTTTCATGTTGGCATTAGCCGCCGGCGGGGCGCTTGCAGGAAAACTAGGGCAATTAGTTGCAATGCCTGATGGTAAGGTCAATCCATTGGAAAGCCTGCCAACCTATATGTCTTATTTCTTTTGGCTTGGATTAATTTGTATCGGCTTAGGTGTCATCTATGTGATATTTGCTTATCTTATGCAGCGCTGGGCTAACAAACATCAGGTTGAATTAAAATAACAAAAAGCAGGGCGGTTGTGCCAATTTTAAGATTTTTTTGTGCTTGTTAGCATTTGAATAATGACGACAATAACAACCGTTACAAGATAAAGCACAACAAACTCTGTTAGCGTATGGATGCGAAAAAGACTGGCAATGGAGGTCATTACACTAATAATCAACATCACTGCAGCACCGGTAATGGCACCTGCAGTACCACCTAATTGTGGAAATAAGCTTAAGGTTTTACTCAAGTAAATAGGATATAAGATACCGGTAAGAAAGCAGGCGATAAAGATATTAATAAGTAGTATGCTAAGGCTTTGGCTAAAGACAAAACTCATAATAAGGAATACAACATTACTCATAAGCAAAATGGCAAATGAGACATTCATTAGAATTTTATCATCAACAAAGCTTAATAGGCGTCTGACGATCGTTCCGGCAAAATAAGCGATACCAATAAATAACGAAATATAACCAAATATTGCGGCAGAATAATGTAATATTTCTTGGATATAAAAGCTGCCAATAATCCCAAAATAAAGCAGCAGCATATACAGCACGCCACTTTGTAAAATAGCGCCTAAAAACTGCTGACAGCTTAAGACAAGCTTATAATTAGCAAACACTTTAGATAGACTTAATTTGTGTTTGTGTACGTGAGTTTCAGGCACATAACGATAAACAAACGCCATGAGAATAAAGGAATAGAATGCGAGAAATACAAAGCTTGCTTTCCATGAAATATACTCTTGTAAAGGGAGCTAAAATCGGTCCAAGACCCCACGCAATCGTCATTGATGAAGATACTTTTTTCATTTCTTGCACGCTAAAGATATCGGTGGCTTGCGCACGATTCATCGATGATACACTGCCTGCACAAATACCCGTGATAAAACGAAAAATAATAACCCATGACATTGACGGTGATAATGCAATAGCAATATTAAATACCATATTAAGTGCCAAACTCCATAAGACAATTTTGCGCCGTCCCAAAGCATCAGCGATGGTACCAAAAACAATCATGCCAATAAATGCACCGAGCATAAATAAACTAATGCTTAATTTAGTTGCTGCTGCCGTGCTATTAAAATAGGCACTCATATGTGGCAATGAAGGTGTGTAAAGATCAATGCCAATACCAAATATTGGCGTACAAAGTAAAAGCGCTATCAGCGTCTTGGATTTATCCATGATGATTAAATAATAAGGTCAGTTTGCATAATAAAAGATGATAGTTACTTTGGTTGAATTAACAAGATGATCACAAGCATAAATGCATGAAGCTTATTATAAGGCTGTTGTTTTTACTATGATTATATAACTTCGCATAATATATATTATGTTAAATTAATTCTATCATACTTTCATAGAATCACGGGTCTCAATCACAGGTGAAAAAGCCGTAAGAGATGCTGAGCAAAAATTTGGTAAAACTGACTGTTTGATTAATAATGCAGGTGTAATGCTACTTGGTCAGATTGATAGTCAAAATGCGAGTGAATTTTCGAGAATGCTTGATGTTAACGTCAATGCCCTACTTAATGGTATGCAGATTGTTCTTTCTGATATGAAACAGCGTAATGAAGGGACAATCATTAATATAAGCTCAATTGCCGGAAGAAAAACTTTTCCTAATCATGCGGCTTATTGTGGTACTAAATTTGCCGTTCACGCCATTAGTGAGAATGTACGAGAAGAAGTTGCAGAATATAATGTTCGAGTGATTACCGTAGCACCGGGTGCTGCTGAAACTGAACTATTAGGTCATACTTCATCATCAGAGATAAAAGCTGGTTATGAAGCGTGGAAAGATGATATGGGTGGCGTTCTATCTGCTGATGATGTTGCTAATGCCGTTATTTATGCTTATGGGCAGCCGCAAAATGTTTGCATTCGCGAAATTGTTATTGCGGCAACAAAACAACAACCTTAATTGATATATACCCATCACAAAGTGATTTGTGGAGGGGTGGTTATCTGACTTTAACCTTAAGCAGCACGTCCATTTTGTGACTTGGCAAGTTTAGCTGAAGAATAAGCCATAACACGCCATACCTTGCGTTCAGTTTTGAATTTACGCTTTAGCTCTTTGTAACGCTCTTTTAACTGGATAACTTGTGTTGAAGACAGTTTATCTTTCTTTGCTTGCAAACAAGCTTGTTTGGCTTTTGCCCAATCTTTAATGCTATCGAAAAGCAATTTATACTGAGTCTCTAAGCGCTGTTCAAAATCAACAACTAGCTTGATATAACGCTTATCTTTAAGCTTGTTTTGTGCATGTTTCAATTGCATCGACGCGCGTGCTGCTTCAATCACGGGCTTTGGTGTGGTTTTTAGATCATATGCCCAACCGATTCTTGATGCGCTAAAAATAATCCATTTAGAAGGATCAAAGTCATACCATTTAACACCATTGCGATAGTCACCAGCATACTTGTGATGATAGTTATGATAGCCCTCGCCATAAGTTACTAATGACAAAATAGGATTATCACGTGCGGTATTTTCATCAGAGTATTTCTGTTTACCCCAAACATGCGCCAGTGAATTAATAAAAAATGTAAAATGATGATTAAGCACTAAGCGTAGTAGACCTGCTAATAACAAACATCCACCGATACTGCCATAGGTAGCTCCAATAAGCATTGGCAATAATACACACATAAAAATAGCTAACGGCACATAGTATTTATGTTGAAAAGCCACGATCTTATCTTTCTCAAGATCATTTACGTTTTCAATTTTACTCACTTTTCTTGGTAATTCTCTTAGCATCCAAGTGAAATGACTATACCAAAAGCCTTTGGTTGCTGCATAAGGGTCTAACTCCTTATCATCAACATGACGGTGATGTTTACGATGATCCGATGACCATTTGATAATACTATTTTGCAAAGCTGCCGCACCAAATAGCATGAAAAAGATCTTAAGGGGTGCTTTTGCTTTATAAGCACGATGTGACCACAAGCGATGATAGCCTGCAGTAATCGACAAACCAGTTGCTATCATAAAAAAGGCAAACCAAAGCCAGTCAGCTAAGGAAAAGCCATAAGTTACGGCATAATAAGGAATAAATATTAATGCCGCAATCGGTGTTAACGTTAAAATCAGCACACTTTTCATATCCAGTGGCCGTTTTTCTACATTGTTTTGCATACGTATCCTTTTCTAAGTTAATTCAGCAAAAAACAAAAATGCGAAAACGCAAAGAGAAAAATAAATTTCCACTGCTCATCTTATCGCAAATCTCTAAAAATACTAGGATTATTTTTCGCACAATGACAAGGCAAATGCACTTGCCCCTTTAATACCCACATCGGTATCCATCACGACAAAAACCGGAATCTCTTTCATTAACCCCGTCATACGTCCTTTATCATGGAAGTTTTTCATAAAGCGGCCATCTTGCATTTGCTTAATAAGCTTTGGCGCAATGCCGCCAACAATATAAAGCCCACGTTTTGGCAAAGTGGCTAGCGCCATATTTCCAGCAACTGCGCCATAAACTCGAATAAAGATATCGACGGCTCTTAATGACATCGGATCACCCTTCTCAACGGCATATTGCGTAATCAATTGTGCTTGATCGCCACCTTTATGCATATCACGTCTTAATTCAGGTGACTCTGGTTGATTATATAAAGGGTTAGCTACGACATATTTATAAATATTAACAAGACCAGGACCGCAACAAATACGCTCGATGGACACACGATGAAGCTTCTTCTTTAAGAATTGAAACAAGCCAATCTGTTCATCATCAACAGGTGCAAAATCTTGATGCCCTCCTTCGCTTGGGTAAACAAAGGTCTTGTTATCATGCTTAGTAACGATTCCCATACCAATGCCTGTACCTGCTCCAACCATTGCAACAGGTGCATTTTGATCAATTGGTGCCTGTTGTAGACAGACTAAGTCTTTAGTCTCTATCGAATCTAAACCATAGCCAATTGAGGCAAAATCATTGATCAACTTAACCTTACTAATATCAAGCGTTAATACTTCAGCTAATTCAGTTTCGGTAAGTCCCCACGGTAGATTGGTAAATTCAATCGCACCATTTTTAACAGGACCTGCCACAGCAATGCAAGCAGCTTTAATCAACGCCTTATCAATCGCCGATTCAGCAAGAAACTTCTCAATAATGGCGGATAAGCTTTTAAAATCAACGGCTAAATACTTCTTGGCAAATAATACTTTTGACTTTTTGTCTTTACACTCAGTCAACTGCAAACGTGTATTGGTTCCACCAACATCACCAGCTAATACGATCATCTTGTTTGTCCTTGTTATTTAACAAATTAAATCATGGTTAACACTCTAGAGTTACCACAATACCCCGCCTTGCAAGCTCAGCACCCCTCTTGCAAAGAGGGGAATAAAATCACTGTTGTCTAATTCCCCTCTTTGCAAGAGGGGTGGCAGCCGTAGGCTGACGGGGTGTTTATAAAATCATATTTTTCATAAAATACGTAACTTCAGTTAATAATTCACTACAACGGATGTAGTAAGTCAAATATTTTCTCAGCAAGCATTTTTTGTGCTTTGGTTGTTGGGTGAACATAATCCCAAAATAAATGTGTCTGTGGATCATGCTCAATGGGAATATCTGTTTGGATTTCACCATTGCCATCAACACCACCAAAGCTTCTAATACAAGCTTCCGTCGCATTATCAAAACCAAATGCCATAGGAGTTTCTAAGGCTTCGTGCAATAAAGCATAGGCATCAAATAAATGAATCTGTACGAAAGGATATTTTTCCTTAAGTCTATTAACACCGATTTCAAGCTGCTTATTTTGCTTGATGATATTACGCTTGATATATTTCTTAAGCCAAATAACTATCGGTTTTGGAAAAGGTGTTACATCATAAGCAGGTGCGACAGTCACATCCGGCACATTCCACACAACAATCCTCTTGGCACCAAGCTTAATCACGCGATCAATACTAGAAAGTAAATCACTGGCAACGCGATAAACTGCTGGAAAATTTAAAAAAGGTTTTTCATTATGCACAGCAAATAAAAAGTTATTACCACCACCATTTAGCATAATAAGTGCATCATCGGTAAAGCGCCCTTGTCGTGCAACATAACGATCAATCTGATTTTGTACTGAAAAAGAATGCGTTGTTAATAATGATTTTGGATTTTTACCGGTGGTGCATGCGCCACCTATAGCATAATTATTTACTTTAATATCCACTGTTGTTTGCTGCTTTTCTTTGAGCATCTTGCCAAGATACTCACAAGCAACTAATCCATCGCTAAAACGTCCACGATCATAAGGCACCCCTGGAATCTCCAGTGTTTTAATTAGATTGCCATTATCTTGTAGGCTATCGCCAAATACTACAATACTACCAACAGTCATCGTTAGCTCCTTCAAAAAAATTAACCATCCATTGCGCAACCACCCTGCCGTGATCACGCATTCTCAAGCTATCTATGCCCGACTCAAAGCAATGTGATAATGCTTCTTTTTGCTCTTTTATTAATAAATGATTATGCGCACGCAACATCTCTGGATGTGCTTGCATTCCCCACACTAAATTATCAATCACAAACATCTGCACAGGACAAAAGGTGTTTGTGGCAATCAAAGTGGCATTTTGCGGCAGCTCAAGCACTTGATCTTGATGATAAAAAGCCAAGCTCAAATGATCGTGAAACGGACACATCCAAGCTTGTCTTTCCAGTATTTTAATACACTGCACACCAACACCCCATCCCTTAACAGAGCGTTCAACCCGTCCGCCTAAGGCTTGCGCTAGGATTTGATGACCAAAGCAAATACCAATCATTTTTTTGTGTAAACTAAACAGTGTCTTTATGTAATTTTCCAGAACACAGACCCATGGCAAACGTTCAAATGATGTTGCTTTGCTGCCGGTAATAATAAACTTGTCATAATGATTGATATCCTTTGGGTATTCACCAACGGTCACATCAAAAACATCAATATCGACAATTGTTGAGACTTTCAAAAAAAGATTGGCAAACATATCAGGGTAATTGCCCCCTGAAACACAGTGGCGATATGCCGGAATATGATCAGCTTGCAGTAAGGCTATTTTCATTAAGACCTCTTTGAACCCCAACTCTTTAAATCATCTCTTTGAGCTGCATTAACGCTGCTTTTGATAACTTGAAGGTATAGAGTTTACTGGCGTGTTCTTTATCTGCTTTAAAGCCAATTACCCCATCATCTAAATTCAAGATCTCTTCAATATGAATTGAGCTTTCTTTGTCGTCAAGCTTATCTTGTTTCTTATACCATGTTTCTTTAGCACGCTTAATTGCTTGGCGATAAGCGCCATGAATTTTATTCTCGCGCACTTTTTGCACAAATTGATTAGCAACTTGCGGTAATTCATCCTCAAGCTTTTTTAATTCATACAGTGTACGCACATCATCAATCAAACCATCTTGACTTAACAGACGAATTGCTTGTGATGATTTGGCAAGTTTTAAGCGCATCGATACCCAGCTTGGTTCACGCCCTAAAGATTCAGCAACTTCTGCTTTGTTCACTTTGCGTTTCATCACAAGCTCAGTTAAAGCATCCGCTTCTTCAAAGGGAGAAACTTTTTCACGTTGCTCATTCTCAAGCAATTGAATAATTAAAATATCATTGTCCGCTTCATCACGCAAAATACATGGCACACTTTCAAGCTTAAGCTCTTTTGCCGCTCTAAACCTACGCTCACCAGCGATAATATGATAAAAACCATCATCCTTTTTAGGCGTTACAATAATCGGTTGAATAATACCCTTTTGCGCAATACTCTGCGCTAAAGTGTCAATATTTCTAAAGATTTTACGCGGCTGATTTGGGTCAGGCATTAATTCATTTAAATTGATATTAAGCAACCCACCTGATTGTGCTGCATGTTCATTTAAAGTTTTAAGCTTAAGTGCCAGTAGCGCTTCCTTTTTATTATCAGCGCTGCCATCTGTGCTCCCCAATTCATGCACCCTTTTTCTATTGGCTAAGGATATTTTGGCACTCATGCAGTTACTCCTGAGAATGAAGCCACAATTTCCTTAGCTAATCTTCTGACTTGAACATGCACATTGCTCTCAGGCGCGTAATCACCAATATACATACCAGAAGCTTCAGCTTCGACAAACTTAACACTTTGTGGAATAAACGTGCTAAATGATTTACCTTCTTCTTCTAGCACATTAAGCAAGCTGCGCGACATGTTTGAGCCTTTAACGACGCGATTAGCCAGTAGCTTATAAGGGCGATCAGCAGTTAACGCCAGATCTTTTGCTTCAAGAAGCCCTGATAAATCCATGCCACTGGGCGCTGCTGGGATGATCACTAAATCTGCCAATAAAGCAGCCTTTAAGGCAGCTGTTTGGAAATTCGGTGGCGTATCAATAACAATATAATCGACCTTTGATTTGACTTCTGCAATTGCCTCTCTGGCATGCTTTTCATCCACTTGAATAACATTATCAGCCGAGTCTTCATTTTTAGCTGCCCATGACCAAGCATCTGGCTTGTCTTTATCCATATCAATAACTAATACAGAATGACCTAATTCCTTAAGTCCACCATAAATATTCATTGCGGTTGTTGTCTTACCAGAGCCACCTTTTTGTTGTAAAAGGGCAATTACTTTTGCTGTCTTCATCTTCAACTGATTAAGTTACGTTTAATGCTTGTGCCAGTATATAACACTCATCAAGCATTTTACAGCCTTTCTGCCATGGCTTTTTTGCTTTATTCCGTATGCAGCTTAGTGTTTATTTTGATTCACCGGCTCAGTTTGACTATACTCTCCTCCAAGTTTGACCCAATAACAAAAAACAAGGATGCATTATGCATAACAAAGCCTCAAGCAAACCCACTAAATTCGATTCAAATAAAGCCAATGAGCTCGATGATCTGCTTCTTAATTTATATCCAGAGCCTGCCGATAATTTTGATAAAGATGAACATATTTTCTCGTTATCTATGTTAGATGGATATCTCACAGCCGTATTGCTTTGCCCTGATATGATAGATCATGAAGATTGGTTAGAAGGTGTTTGGCAAGAAGATGCACCACCTCAATTTAAATCTGAAGCAGAAAAAGAAAAACTGATTAAACTGTTAATTGCTGAACACAGCCGTGTCAAAAAAGCATTTGCCAATGAGCTGACTGAGTTTGAACCACTTGTTTATCACGAAATGCATAATGGTCAAGCATTGCCTGCGATTGATCTATGGCTTGATGGCTTTGAACGTGGCTTTGAGTACTTCGTAGATGCTTGGATATTAAATCCGCAAATCGAAGCCGTGATTGACGATATTTTAGGATTTGATGATGATTGCGATTTTGAGCATCTGTCATTGGATCAACGTAATAAGTCACTAGAGAGACTCACTGATTTAATCATTCAGTTGTATGCATTAATTTGCAGTAACCCAAATGCCAAATAGTAACTAATAAACGTATCTATTGTCATATTAAGTCGACGGGATAATCATCTTACTTTAACAAACGCCTTTTTTGATAAACATAGTACACAGCCGGCAGTAGCAATAGCGCTAAAATGGTCGCACTAATCATGCCACCGACCATTGGTGTTGCAATACGCTGCATAACTTCTGATCCAGTTCCTGTTGCAAACATAATAGGAATCAAGCCAATAATAATCGTCGCCACCGTCATTGTGATTGGGCGCACGCGCAATAAGGCTCCTTCAATAATGGCGCGTTTAATATCATCTTCAGACAATGTTTCTCTATTAAGAGATTGTATCGTTTGATTCATATAAACCAGCATCAGCACACCAATTTCAACGGCAACGCCAGCTAATGCGATAAAACCAACGCCTACAGCTACCGACAAATTATAATTTAAAAGATAGATTAACCAAATCCCACCAACGATAGATAGTGGCAAAGTCAATACAATCATTAAGACATCAGCGACGCGTCGGAAGCTTAAATACAATAACAATAAAATAATTGCCACAGCAATGGGAACAACTTTTAAAAGTTGTTGATTAGCGCGCTGCATATATTCATATTGCCCTGAAAAACTGAGTGCATATCCAGTTGGTAACGATAGTTTTTGATCTAATAGCGCTTGTGCTTCATGTATATAACTGCCAACATCGCCTTTGATATCAACCAACACGAGTCCTGTTAAACGTCCGTTCTCACTTTTAATCATCGGCGCGCCTTTATCGATATAAATATCAGCAACTTCTGATAAAGCAATATGTGCACCCGTTGCTGTCACAATCGGTAATGCTTTGAGTTTCTCTAAAGAGTCTCTATCATATTGTGGAAATCTTAGATTGACAGGATATCGCTCTAACCCTTCGACAGTTTCCGTGATATTCATCCCCCCTACTGCCATTGAGATGAGCGATTGAATTTCAGCAATGGAAAGCCCATAGTTCGCCGCCTTTTTGCGATTGATATCAATATTGATATAACGTCCACCTTCCGAACGATCAGCATAAACGGATGTAGTGTTAGGCAATTGATTTAACAGCTTCTCAATCTTGCTACCTAAAACTTGAATTTCTGCTAAATTATCACCTGAGATTTTGATACCAATTGGTGTTTTAATCCCCGTTGATAACATATCAATACGTGTACGAATCGGCATCACCCATGCATTAGTCACACCTGGGATCTTAACCGCCTGATCAAGTTCTTGTTTGATCTTTTCAAATGTCATGCCTTTGCGCCATTGTGACTTAGGCTTAAACTGAATCACTGCTTCAATCATGGTTAAAGGGGCAGGATCGGTTGCCGTTTGCGCGCGACCAATCTTGCCAAAAACCGTTTTAACCTCAGGAACTGTTTTAATCAAACGATCTGTTTGCTGCAACACTTGCTCAGCTTTACCAATCGAAACACCAGGGACAAGTGTCGGCATATACATCAAGTCTCCTTCGTTCATATCAGGCATAAACTCATAACCAATATGCTTTAACGGATAAAGCGTTATTGCCACAATGATTAAGCACGCCAATATCGTTGTTTTTGGAAACTTAAGCACCCCATTTAAAAATGGCTTATAAGCTGCCATTAGGATACGGTTTATTGGGTTTTTATGCTCTGACACGATCTTACCACGAATTAGATAGCCCATCAGTACCGGCACTAGTGTAATTGAAAGACCAGCTGCCGCTGCCATGGCATAAGTTTTAGTATAGGCTAAGGGCGAAAAAAGCTTGCCCTCTTGTGCTTGCAAAGCAAATACGGGCAAGAAGCTTAAAGTAATAATTAATAATGAAAAGAAAATAGGTGGACCGACTTCAGCAGTGGCTTTACCAATTAATTGCCAACGATTATCTTTGGTTACAACATTCCTTTCAAAGTGTTTATGGACATTCTCAATCATCACAATAGCAGCGTCCACCATCGCACCAATAGCGATGGCAATCCCTCCGAGAGACATGATATTTGCATTGATCCCTTGAAGACGCATAATAATAAATGCGCATAATATGCCAATCGGCAAGCTGATTACTACCACCAATGAAGAGCGAATATGAAACAAAAATACCAGACAAACTAGCAGTACAATAATCAACTCTTCGATCAATTTATCACTTAAATTATCAATCGCATTATGAATAAGCGTGGATCTATCATAGGTTTCAACAACTTCAACCCCAAGAGGGAGGCTTTTTTGTAAAGATTGTAGCTTAGCTTTAACCGCCTTAATGGTTGCCAATGCATTTTCACCATCACGCATCACAATGATACCACCAACACTATCGCCTTCTCCATTTAAGTCAGCAACACCCCGACGCATTTCAGGACCTATATTAATCGTTGCAATATCTTTAAGCAGTATTGCCGTACCATTTTGCATGACACCAACGGGAATATCTTTGATCGATTGTGAATTTTTCAGATAGCCATTGGTTCTAACCATATATTCAGCTTCCGCCATCTCAAGCACTGAACCACCTACTTCCTGATTAGCATCAACAATCGCTTGCTTGATTTTATTTAAATTTAGGTTATAGGCACGAATAGCATTAGGGTTTAAAGTGATTTGATATTGTTTCACCATACCACCAACGGTTGCAACCTCTGAAACACCTGGTACAGTCTGTAACTCGTACTTTAAAAACCAATTTTGTAAGCTCGTTAGCTTTGAAATATCCATACTGTGTGATCGATCAACCAAGGCATATTGATAAATCCAGCCAACCCCTGTGGCATCTGGCCCCAAGGCACTTTTTGCAGAAGCCGGTAACTTGTTTGAAACCTGACTTAAAATTTCTAAAACACGTGAGCGCGCCCAATAAGGATCCGTGCCATCTTTGAAAATAATATAGACATATGAATCTCCAAAGAATGAGTAGCCACGCACGCTCTGCGCACCAGGCACTGATAGCATTGCCGTTGACAATGGGTAGGTTACTTGGTCTTCAACAACTTGAGGTGCTTGCCCTGGGTAATTGGTTTTAACAATGACTTGCACATCAGAAAGATCTGGAATTGCATCAACAGAGGTTGTTTTAATAGCGTAAATGCCTGCAACAATTAGTGCAATTGTTGCAACTATCACTAAAAATCTGTTTTTAATTGACCAATAAATTATATTTTTTATCATAACTCACCCCTTCCTTAGTGCACTGAGATTTTAGTAATCACATAGTCATTGGCTTGTTTCTCAAACTCAAAATGAATACGTTCAGAGGGCTTTAATTCATCTAAACTCACCTTATTTGAAACACTAAAAGGCATTGTCATGGCAGGCCAATTAAGCGCCTTAATTGGTTCATGTGATAAGATGATGACATGCTTTTCTTTATCTATTTTTTGCACTACCCCCATTCCTTGATAAAGACTTAAGGTTGATTGTTTTGATATGTTATCAATTTTTGTTTGAGACTGATGGTTGACATTAAGACGTTTCAGACTTGCTTGAACATTGGATTCTGAATCAATTAAAAACAAGCTTGAGGTAACGATATTATCGTTTGTGGTTAATCCTGCCAAAATTTGCGTATAACCATTTGCTTCAAGCCCTAATTTAACTTCTTGTGCGCTAAATTGACCTTGTCCATTTTCTAAAATCACATAATTAAGATCTTTCAAACGAACAATTGCCGAGCTTGGTACCGTTAAAGATTTATCTAGTTTTTTCGATAAAATACTAACATCCATATAAAGATTTGGCTTAAGCAACTGATCTTTATTATCGAGTGTTGCACGAATTGTCACGGTTCGAGTCACTGGATCAATTGTTGGTGAGATAAATGTAAGTTTGCCTTTGAAAATTTCGTTAGTACCATTGATCTTGCCACTAATTTCATCACCGATATTAAGATACTGCACCTGACTAGGGAAAACTTCTGCACTTAACCATACGGTGCTTAAATCAACAATAGACATGATGTTTTTATCTGGTGTGATATACATGCCTTCTTTGGCTTCAAGCTCAGAAACTACACCTGAAATTGGCGCATAAATATCAATAAGCACATCGGCTTTTTTGTTTTTTTCAATACGCGTTATCTGCTTATCCGAGATCCCTAATGCTCTAAGTTTAAGCTTAGCCGCATTGATATAATCCGTCTGATCAGTATATTGAGATGTCTCTGAACTAGTCGTAGCAGGCTTGCTTTGTAACGCGAGCACAAATTCCTGTTCTGCCTCTAATAATTTTGGCGAATAGATCTGGGCTATTAGCTGCCCTTTGGTTACTTCTTTGCCAACTTCAGCAACTTGAAGTTTACGTATCCATCCATTTTCATAGGTATGCACATGCTCAACATAATTGTCATTTTCTTTAATAACACCTAATGCATCAATATTAATACGCAAGCTGCGATATTTCACCGGTTCAACTTGCACACCAATGTTGTTCATCACCTCAGGTGAGATTTTCACGCCATTTGCTGTAGATGACTCGGCATAAACAGGGACTAGATCCATCCCCATTGGCGACTTTCCTGGCTGATCTCTTTTGTAGTTTGGATCCATTGGCGCCACCCAATATAGTGGTTTTTCAGCTTTTTGATCCACATTACCTTTATTACTTTGCTTACTTTCATCTAAAGGTAATGCATAAAAAATGGCAAAACCAATCACACCGCCTAAAACAATCAGCCCCAGATTTTTAAGTTTTACATGCTTATTTTTTGTAATTTCTTTCTGCATTTATCCGCCTCCAAACATACTATTAACTACGCTACAACGACTGTGCCTTGATACATATTCATCTGACAATCAAAGTGATAAACCCCTTTGGGGAGCTTATGACAGCCAAAACCAATACACCACAAAAATGGCTATAATGATTAATAGAACATTCACAATAACCGTAATCATGCCGTTTCTCCTTGAACTATGTTATTTTCAACTCTTTTAATTTTTGTAACTTTAAAAAATCGTAATCGATTGGCGTTGGTCACGACGGTTAACGATGATGCCGCCATGGCGGCGGCTGCGATCATTGGACTTAAAAGCACACCAAAAACAGGGAATAGCACCCCTGCTGCCACTGGAATCCCCAAGCCATTGTAGATAAAAGCACCAAATAGGTTTTGCTTGATATTCTTCATCGTAGCGCGTGAAACTAAAATAGCATTAAGAACACCCATGAGTGAACTACGCATCAAAGTAATATCGGCACTTTCTATCGCAATATCCGTGCCATTACCAATCGCAAACCCCACATCTGCTTGTGCTAATGCAGGCGCGTCATTAATCCCATCGCCAACCATGGCAACCGTTTCATTTTTCTGTTGTAAGGCTTTGATATGCTTAAGTTTATCCTCTGGCATACTTTCGGCTAAGACATTATCTATACCAAGCGTTTTAGCAATTGCTTGTGCGGTTTGTTTATTATCGCCTGTGATCATCGTAATTTGGATGTTATTGCGCTTGAATGTATCAATAGCTTCTTTGGCATCCTCTTTAACTGGATCAGCAACGGCTATAGTGCCACTTAATACCTTATTAATTGCTACATATATTACCGTTTGACCTTGATGGCTTTTAGTTGTCGCCAGTGCTTCTAACACAACATTTTCAACGCCATGACTTGCCATCATTTTATGATTACCAATGATAATATTCTGACTGTCGACATCTCCTGTTACACCAAGTCCGGTATGACTCTGGAAATTATTAACGGGTAATAACTCTGCTGAGTTTAACACTTTTTTGACAATTGCCTCAGCCAATGGATGCTCAGAATGCGCCTCTAAACTCGCCGCTATTTTTAATAAATCTTGTTCACTCATGCCCTCAACACAAGTTACACCGACAACTTCAGGTTGCCCTTTGGTAATCGTACCGGTTTTATCAAGCACCACGTGTGTTATTTTACTGGCAGTTTGTAAGGCTTCACCATTTTTGATTAAAATGCCTAGTTGTGCGGCTTTACCCATCCCCACAATAATTGAAATTGGCGTTGCCAAACCTAGTGCGCATGGACATGCAATCACAAGTACGGTAATACCTGTGACAAGCATAAAACCAATACCAAATCCTAAATTAAACCAAACAAGTGCTGCTGCAATTGCACATAATATAACAAAAGGCACAAAATAACCTGATACCGTATCGGCAAAGCGCGCAATAGATGGCTTGGTATTTTGTGCTTGTTTCACCAATGCGATAATTTGCGAAAGTATCGTATCTTTAGTAAGTTTAGTCACACGATAGTTAAAACTACCTGTTTTATTGAGAGTACCGGAAAACACCTTATCTGACATTGACTTTGCAACGGCTACGGGCTCACCTGTTAACATCGACTCATCAACATAAGAGCTACCCTCGATAATCTCACCATCTAGTGCAATTTTAGATCCAGGCTTAACACGAATTACATCACCCAGTTTCAGCTGATCGATCGCAACCTTCTCCTCTTGCCCATCAGCATTAATACGATAGGCAAATTTAGGTTGCAAACCAATAAGCTGTTTAATCGCTTCGGATGTTTTACCACGTGCCTTTTGCTCTAACCAAGCGCCAAGATTAATCAGTGCTATGATAATAAGTGCTGCCTCAAGATAATTATGTCTGGCATTTTCAGGGATTATTGTTGGCGTTATAATCACAATTATTGAATAAACCCACGCGGCTATCGTGCCTAAACTAATCAGAGTATCCATTGTTGCGTGATGCTGCAAAAAAGCTTTATAGGCTGATTTATATAAATGTGCAGCTGATATAACCATAATAACAAGTGTAATCAGCGCCATAATAAGCCAAAATATATTAGTGCTATGCGGCATAATTACTGGCGAGTATGAGCTCATACCATAAAACATTAAGAATAAGCCAAAAACACCAGGGATAATTACCTTCTGCCATAGCTTAGGTTTTTCAGCCAATGTAGCTTTCTCTGAGGCTTCGGTGATTTCTTCAGCGATATAACCTAATTGCTTTAAACATTGAATAATATCTAGTGCTTTAAGATGCGTTTCAACATGAAGGGTTCTATCAGCAAAATTAACGCGCCCTTCTGTAATTTCCGGTGTTTTAGCAAGCGCTGATTCAATCTTGCCAACACAGCTCATGCATGAGACATTTTTCAATGCAAACTCATACTGATTTATTTTTGCATTACTCATCATTACTTTGCTCCTTGCCGCTTGTTTCCATTTTTTTGTTTTGATAAAGGTCTTTTAAAATCGGACAGTCTTTGCTTGCCGCCTTGCCATCACAAGATTGCTCAAGCTTTGTGAGATGCTGCTTTAACTGTGTTAATAGTGCAATTTTCTCATTAACATCTTCAAGTTTTTGCCAAACTCTTTGCTTAATCTCAGAGCTTGATAGATTTTTATCCTCAATCGCAAATAACTCAGAAATTTCTGCCAAACTAAAGCCAATATATTTGGCATTTTCAATAAAACGTATCTTATCAATGATCGATTGATCATATTGTCGGTAACCACTAACACTGCGCCTGGGCTTTAATAAACCAATCTTTTCATAATGCCTTAAAGTAACCGTTGTAATCCCTAATTGCTGCGAAAGCTCACCAATATTCATAACGTCTCCAGATGATTATCTTTCGTTAGTATAGTCAATATAAGATTAACCCTAGGGTTAAGGTCAATGAATTAGTTTGAAATATTTTAAGAAATTTAAGTTAAGCAAAAATAGTGCACTTTGAAAGTGGTGAGAACAGGCAATGAGTACTTAATAGACATAAGTAGCTATGCAAATATTATCAGGTAATTTTTTGGATTCTCGGATCAAGTCCGAGAATGATCATGAGTCGTCATATTTGGGCTTGACCCGAATATCCATGATTAACAAATTACCAATAAACTATTGCTTAGGTACTTATCTATGCAATTTTAACTCTCAGCATTTTCCTGCATCAATTTTTTATATTTCTTCTCAATCATCTTGCGCTTCAGTGCTGATAAGTGATCAAAGTAAGTAATTCCATCTAAGTGATCAATTTCATGTTGAATACAGCGACCATGATAGCCATCGCATTCCATTTCATATTCTTCGCCAAACTCGTTTAAAGCGCGCATTTTAACCCACTCAGCACGCTTAACTTTAGCTGAGACGCCAGGGAATGACAAACACCCTTCCTCGTCATCAATTTCACCCTTGCGTTCGATGATTTCAGGGTTAATGGCAACGATTTTTTGATCTTTATTTTCAGAGCCATCCATAATAAATAAGCGCATGTTGAGTCCCACTTGCGTGGCAGCTAAGCCGCCACCATGCTCGGCATACATTGTTTCAAACATATCAGCAATCGTTTGACGTAACTCATTATTAATCGCATCAATAGCGACTGGATCAGCCTTTTGCTTTAGAAAGGGATGTGGGTATTTTAATACAGTTAATTTTGCCATATTGGTAAAGCTTCATTTATAACAGTCTATAATATGCGCGTTAGTCTAGCATAAATTGCTTTTGAGCTTAACCACTTGCGTCACACTTTCCAATCAATTGGCAATAAATCATGCGCTAATAAGTAATTATTTGTTTGTGAGAAGTGTTTTGAGCCAAAAAAGCCACGATGCGCTGACAAGGGTGATGGATGTGGCGATCTTAAAATAAAATGTTTATCGTGATCGATTAACTGTGCTTTTTTTTGCGCAGGAGCTCCCCACAATAAAAAAACAACATGACTTTTGTATTGGCTGATCTGACGAATCACATGATCGGTAAATTGCTCCCAGCCTTTATTGGCGTGCGAATGTGCTTGATGCGCCTCTACCGTTAAAACGGTATTGAGTAAGAACACGCCCTGCTTTGCCCAAGCACTTAAATCGCCTGTTTTCGCAATATCAACATTCAAATCATTGTGCAACTCTTTATAAATATTCATAAGCGACGGCGGTAGTTTAACACCTGCCTGCACTGAAAATGCCAAACCATGAGCTTGATTGATATTGTGATAAGGGTCTTGTCCGAGAATAACAACTTTTAGCGATTCAAATGTACATAATTTAAATGCATTAAAGACATCTTCCTTTTGCGGAAAAATTTGTTTTCCTTGGCATCGTTCACTTTCAACAAAAGCCAATGTTTCTTTAAATTCAGTGCTTTTTTTATAACCAGATAACACATCCGACCATGAGAGCAATGAGAGATCTGCTTGCATCTTAGTTATGCTCTGATGACATTAAGCTCACTGGCCATACGAAACCACTCAGCTGCCATTCTATAATCACCACTATTATATGCATGCAAACCACGCAGCATCGGTGATTTATTATAGGCATTGCGTTGTACACCAATATAATACCAAAGACTAGCTGTTTTCATATCTTTGGCAACTCCACAGCCAAACTCATACATATAGCCAATCACTAAAGTGGCATTAGTATCCGCACTTCGTGCAAAAGGCAAAAGCTGCTGATAAGCAAGAGGACAGTTGCCTTGTTCAAAGTTATGATAACCCAGCTGATAATTTTGCGGCTCATCACTTGTCAATTTAATGGAAGACAACAAGGCACTTGCATCGGCTTGAACCTGACGTTGTGAGGTATTTAACGTCAGCTTACTTTCATAACGACTATGCAGAGCATCTACCATAATGCCCGCAAAGATAAACAATAAAATGACCAGAATAACCCACTGCATAGGTTTTGATTTTTTTAATTTCAAAACAATCTCCTAGTTTAATCGTTTAGGTTTTCTGCCAATAGCTCACGACGCTGGCGCACGACTTCATACATCGCAACACCTGCTGCAACTGAGACATTGAGACTCGATACTTGCCCCTGCATTGGCAGTTTAGCTAGATAGTCACACATCTTACGCGTACCAAAACGAAGACCTGAACCCTCAGCACCCATCACTAACGCTATCGCACCGCTAAAGTCGCTGTCATAGATCAGACTCTCTGCTTCACCTGCTAATCCTGTAACCCATATACCTTCATCTTTTAAAACACCAATAGCACGCGCGAGATTAGTCACCGAGACAAGCTTCATGCTACTTACTGCACCACTGGCAACCTTCTCAACCGTTGCATTGATCGTCGCACTGTTATCTTTTGGGAAAACGATAAAATCAACCCCCGCAGCTTCGGCACTTCTAATGCATGCACCCAAATTATGCGGGTCTTGAACGCCATCAAGGATTAAAATAAAAGGTGTTTTTGAAGAGCTCGCGACAAGATCAGATAAATCACTTTCTTCATACAGCTTAATATCGCTTTGGCAAGCTGCTAATACATTTTGATGTACCACATCTTCAAGGGCATGAGACTCTAGTAATGATTGAAACTTCTCTTTATTGACAAGCTCAAACTCAATATTTTTCTTAGCCATCAATGACTTTAACTCACCCAATCTTGGAGAGGTGTCTTTGCCTTTAAGACAATAGATAACTTTAATGCCATCGGCATGCAGTTTAAGGCGCGCCTTGATCGCGTGTATTCCATAAAGTAGTGACATAATTAATTAAAAACTCTCTTTTCTTTGACCTTTCGGCGCACGTAAATATAAGCGACCGATCGGAATTCCTTCAACATGTAACCCATGGGTAATCCGATCGACGATTTCTTGGCATTTTTCTTTACATTCCTCACCACGAAACCCTTTGGTTACCAACCAATCTGCAATTTCATTCAAAAACATCTTAAGCTCAGATAATAATTTTTTATTGCGCTCGTTCGGGCTGTAGCGAAAACGATTAAAATCAAGCGGTTGACTCCACTGGCGATACAAATTACTTAGCTCAAACACCACATCCGTGACCATTTGCTCAATCGCGAGCTCAAGCTTACCTTCAGGCATAATATGCATCTCACGCATCGATTGAATCTGCTCACGCCTGACATCTGCAATGGTTCTCACAGGTTCGTTTTGCAGCTCACTTAAACGCTTCCTGTTCGATAAAGTGACTTTATTTTTGGACATAATTACTTAGCTTATGAAGATATATGTCAGGCATTATATACTTAACACTGCATTTTTTGCAGCGTTTTCTTGGCGTTTTACACCATCACTCAAGAAAGCATTTAGCACATGACCAACATTTAAATAAATCAGCAAAATTTATAATGAATTTTATTCAAAGACTGGTAGGATAATGACGTCTAGGGCATAAAATTTTAGGGAGATTACTCAAGTGCAAGCACATAAAGTAGGATTATTTTCAGCCATCGCCATTCCAGTGACATCAATGGTGGGTTCTGGTTGGCTTTTTAGCGCACAATTAAATGCACAATTAGCAGGAAACTACGCGTTTATCGCATGGATAGGCGCGGCTTTTATCGCCATTATTGTCGGGTTATGTTTTGCAAAACTTTGCGCATTATTCCCTGAACGTGGTTTAAATGCCAAATGCGTATCACTAAGTCATGGTAAAGATTTTGGCATGGTCTTTGCTTTTGCCATCTGGTTTGGATTATTAGCAATGATCCCAACTGAAGCGCAAGCAACCGTACAATATTTAAGTCCATTTATCAAGTTCACGACTTTATATCATGGTGAAAGTTTAACTTGGTCAGGCAAGCTATTTGCCATTATTATTTTGGCAATTTACTTTATCGTGAATTACTTTGGCATTAAGCTATTAGCTTATGTCAACAACATCTCAACTGTTTTTAAAATCAGTATTCCAACGCTAACCATTATCGTTTTATTAGCCGCACACTTTGATACAACGAACCTTGATCTTGCGGTTAACCACTATACAGCAAGCTCAATTCAAACTGCACTGATTGGTGCGGGTCTTGTCTATGCGTTTAATGGCTTTCAAGTGGTTGCATCGTTTGCCAGCGAGATTAAAAACCCAACGCGCAATATCCCATTGGCTATTATTATCTCCGTGGTTATCACACTAGCTTTATATATGCTACTGCAATTTACCTTCATGACGGCAATGCCGCATGATGTTGCTGCTAAAGGTTGGGCGGCTCTTAATTTCTCAAGCCCTTTGGTTAACTTAACCATGCTACTTGGTTTGAATTTCTTAACCATTTTATTAATTGCTGATTCGATCGTGAGTCCATCTGTTACCGGTTTAACTTATATGGGCTCTTGCTCAAGAATGCTTTATGCGATGGCTGAAAAAGGGCAAATGCCACGCTGGATTGCCAAGCTATGTCCAGTGCATCATTTGTCTAAACGTTCATTATTTTTAAACTTCATTATTGGCATTATTATTTTGTTAAATTCCGCAAGCTGGGCATCGTTAATGGTAATTACTACTGCCTTTAACGTGTTAGGTTATATGGGTGCGCCACTTTCGCTAGCTGTGTTAGGTAGCCGCAAACTATCAACCAAAATAATGACTTTATTTGTCTTTATTGTACTGGCGTTGCTATTAGCCACCCTACCAGAAAAAGACTTTTTACTGAGTAATCTTGCTGTTACTGTAATGATGGCAATTTATGCTGTACTGCAAATAAAACAAGGTGGATTTAACTGGTTCGCAGTGAGTTTTGTCATATTCTTGTGGATTTTGATGTTAGTGGCAAGCTCAGCAATTGCCACTATTATCTTGGCAATTGTGTTCTTTTTAATTGTCACCAGTCAACGTTTTGTGACGAAATTAGGGCATTCACTGAATAAATAAAGATTTATAGGGTCTACTCTGGATATAATGGTGCCAATACTTCTTGATCTTTATCACTCATGATCTTGTATGATTTGATATGTTGATACAATTCACTATATTCCACAAACTCACCTTTAGCATATAGCGCTTTGTTTATAGCAGTAAGCATTAGCTTAAGCGCTTTATCATCAACAACAGAAGCAACATCCATCGCACTGTAGAAGCTTTGATTGAACAAAGCATTACCCCAAGAGACAATTGCATAATTGACAGCGGCTAGCTCCTTATGATCACATGCTTGTTTAATATCTTTAAGCGCCTGATCAATATCCGGCTTTTCAAATGATATTTGTTTATCTAAAGTTGGTGGTACTTTCTTAGATTTAAACTTGCTAATAACCATAAGCAATATAATCAATGTAACTAACCATAAGATTGCAAAGATAATCGTTAACACCTTCCATAGTTTGCTATGCACCACCTTAATGACTGTCTTTGCGGGCTGTGCTGCAGAAGCTGCATTTATCGCACTGGTTTGCACAGGTGTTACCACTTTGCCAGGCAATACTTTAAAGGTTTGGGCTGGCAAAATGGCAGTTTGCATGGTCTGTGATTTCACATCAAACCAATGCACTGTAATCTTTGGAAACTCAATAACACCTTTCTGTGTTGGGATATAGGCAACCTTAAAGACTTTACTTGCTGCAGGCAGGTTATTCTCCACATAATCTTTGCTTTGTGCCTTATCTGGATATGCATTCACACTATCAGCATGTGGAAAGGTTAAATTAGGCAAGCTAGCTGCTTGCACACCTGTTGCTGTCAAGACAATTGTGCGCGTTACCGGCTCACCAACGGTTAGCTCATTGGAATCACTTGACCAACTGTCTTTTAGCGTAACTGAATTGGCAGGTAACCAGTCATTAATGTCAACATTTTGAGGAATTGGCTTCACATGCAACGTCAATGAATTTGACTTCACCAATATTGGCTTAGCACTTTGCATGGCAAAAAATGAATTGGGATTATTTTGTAAAACCGCTGCCTGAATAATGCTTTGTGGAATAGTAATCTCACCGGATTGATTAGCTGTAATTAAAAACTGCTGCTCAACCACATTATAGGTTTTACCATTTTGTTGTGCTTGATATTGAGTATTTTTGCCAAAAGACTCAATCGTTGCATTGGCTAATTGCAGTGGCTGCATACTTAAATTAGACAATGGCTCTGCATAGTATAGCTTCAGGGTATAGAGCACTGGTGTATTAACATAAGCACTATCACTTGAAAGAGATGCATCTAAAAAGACATTTGCCGTTTGTTTACCATGAGACCCTTGTACTGCCTTTGTTACCGTAATTGTCAATGGCTTAGTTTGCTCACGCCCAACAGTTAACGCTGGAATGGTTATATCTCCAGTTTTTTTAGGTAATAAAGTCACAATATACGAAATATCTGAAGTGCTTTTGCCATTGATAACGCTGGTCTGACTACTGGTGCTTGTACCATAAACATCAAAATCTTTCTTCAATGGCGCCAAATCAGGTTGTTCATTCATATCATCAAGCTTAATCGTTAATGTCAAACTTTCACCATCTGCCACCTGTGTGCGATCAACTGATGCAGACACCGCAGCATGCAATGATTGCACCATAAACATAAATACAGCAGGTATAAGTATAAGAATGCTGATTGTTCTTTTGATTTTTTCCATTTTGTATGTCTTATTTATTCTGCTGATAAATCTAATCATTATTCCCTCCATTTTGCGATGTTTGACGTCGCTCATAATCTCTTAAGAATTTCTGCTTCAATAATCCACCTGGGTCATCTGGAATCTGTGACAAAATGGCATCAACCTTCTTCTGACGCAGTGCATCTTCACGCGCTTGGGCACTTGAAACCGCTACCTTTTGTGACGGATCATGATCATCTTCTTTGTCTTTGTCTTTGTCTTTCTCTTTTGCTAATGCCTGAGAACGTTCATCTTTTTGATTCTTATCATTATCTTTGCTTTTCTCACTTTGAGCACTTTGAGTGTTTTCAGTCGATGATTTATTATCTTGTTGCTCTTTTTGACCGTTTTGACCTTTTTGTTTTCTTTGCTCTTGCTGCTGATCTATATTCTGTTGATCATTGCTACGATCACTTTGACTCTGCTCATTTTTCTTATTTTGCTCATTTCTTTGACTATCTTTATCACTCTGTTGTTGATTAGCATGTGACTGATCTTGTTGATTTTGTTGATCTTTTTGATTCTGATTATTTTTATTACTTTGTTTATTTTGCTTACTTTGGTCATCTTGCTGATTTTTCTGATCACTATTTTGTTGACCCTGCTGACTTTGATCTTTTTGATCTTGCTTATTATTTTGATTGTTTTGACTGTTTTTCGTATTCTGTTGTTTATTCTGCTGATCTTTATTCTCTTTATTTTGAGAATTTTTCTGATCCTGCTTTTGCTGATTATTTTGTTGCTGTTGTTGCTTTAATAAATTCTCAATATACTCAAGGTTCGCTTTAGCGTCAGCAAAGTCGCTTTTTTTGGCTAAAGCCGCTTTATATGCTGCTATTGCTTTTTGATATTCATGCAATTGCGCTAAAGCATTGCCCTGATTATACAGCCCAACTGCCGAGTTATCTTTCTCAAAAGCACTTAATGCCGCCTTATAATCTTTATCACGATATAATGCTGCACCTTGCCAACGACTATCACTAAACATCGCTGCTGCTTCTTTGTTTTTGTGTTCATTAAATAAGTTCTCAGCCTGTTGATTTTTATTTAACCACAGATCCTGCCAAGTATTTGCCAACAACAGTGTCGGCAATAATAACACTGCAAACCCACTGATACGCTTTATCGACATACTTTCTCCAACCAACCTTTTCGTGCAACCAATGCCACCACAATAATCAACAACCAAATAAACCAATGCCCTTCATCTTTCCATAATGCGTTGGCTTTTTGTGCTTCTGTTTTTTGTGTCTTACCATCACCATCATGGCTTAGCATTTTTGTGACATCCTGATCATTATCAGTAATTAAGCTAAATTGCCCATCACCTGAGCTCGCAAGTTTTTGTAATTCAGCAGCATTCATATTAGCAAATACAATTTGCCCTTTTTTATCAGTAACAAAACCGCCATCGCTATTTTTGATTGGTCCACCTTGAGCCGTGCCAATCGCTAATACAGACGTTTTAATACCTTCTTTTGCTAGGTTTTTAGATTCTCTTAATGCCGCAGGTGACGGCGTGCTATCAGTAACTAGTATAATCTGACCTCCAGCAAAGCCTGCTTGCTTAATGAGTTTGGCTGATTCTACTAATGCTTTTTGGATATTGTCACCTCCAATCGGTACAACACTTGAATCCAAAGAAGGTACCATATTAGCAATGGTATTTGCATCAGCCGTTAAAGGCGACACCACGAAAGGCTCACTAGAGAATACGATCATTCCTGTCTGCCCCTCTTTAATCGATTTAAGTAAATCCAACACCTTAAAGCGAGCTCGCTCTAAACGCGTAGGCGGGACATCATTAGCATTCATGGTTTGCGAGACATCTAAGGCAATCACACGTGCTGCCACCTTTTGATAAACTGGTTGTGGATATTGCGACCAAGTTGGTCCTGCCAATGCGACAATGCCAATACACCATAATAAAAAAATTATCACTGGCAACATACGACGCTGACGTGCTTGCTGCCCGACTAATAAATGTTTTAATAAGTGTGGATCACAATGTGCACTCCAGTTATTGCCACTGCTCTTGACTCTTAAGATCATGATGAGTAAAAAAATCGCTAGAATGATCAGTAAAAACCACCATGGACGTAAAAAGTGAAATGAATTAAATAAGTGGAAATCGATGGAACTCATATAACACTCCTTTGACTTCTTTTAATCCATAACAACGCTAAAATAAAGCTTAAGATCATCGCAGCTCCCAAAGTCCATGGATAAAATGGTGTTATCGGACGAATGGTGATTTTATCGGATTTCACGGGTTCCAACTGGTTGATTTTATTGTAAATCGCTTGCAACTCTTTACCATCTTCAGCGCGAAAAAACTCCCCACCTGTCATCTGGGCAATTTTTTTCAAGCCATCAATATCCAAATCACTCGATGGATTAACAATTTGCGGACCAAACATCGTCTGCATCGTCATTTGCTTTGCCCCCAAACCAATGGTGTAAATCTTGATATGTTCATCTTTGGCAAGCTTAGCTGCTGTATCAGGGTCAATAACACCAGCGTTATTGCCACCATCGGTTAAAAGAATAAGCGCGCGTGATTGCTTGGGATAATGCATCAACTGTTTAATCGCAAGACCAATGGCATCCCCTATCGCGGTTTGAATACCCGCAATACCCACCGTAGCATCATTAAGCATTTGTCCAACGGTTTTGCGATCAAAAGTTAGTGGCGTTTGCAAATAAGGTTTAGAACCAAATAAAATAAGTCCTAATCGATCGCCTTCTCGCTTTTGAATAAATTCATTAGCAACCGTTTTCACCAAATCAATTCTTGACTCAGCCTTGCCATTGACCATCATATCTGGTGTGCGCATACTGCCTGAGAGATCAACTGCTAACATCAAATCCCGACCCGTTTGTGGCAAAGTTAATGGCGCACCTAACCATTGCACACCAGCACCTGAAACGACTAATAAACACCAAATGATAAGTAACAAATATTTAAACCATGACAAGTGTTGAGTTCCTTTAGCCTCACCTTCGGTCATTGTTTTTTGCAATGAAGTATAAAAAGGAATTCTAAGCCCTTGTTTTGCATCACTATTGTTTACTCTTGGTAATACAAAACGCAAGATAATGGGTAATAAGAGTAAAACAAAAATCCAAGGATAGGCGATGGTCATCATAACACTTTCCTTAACCATTTTTTCGTTAATATAATAAGCGCTTGACGCTCATCAATACTGACTTCTTTTAACCTATAGCTATCTAACAATAAACGCCCATCACCTTTACTAAAATCATCTGTTTTCAGCTGCTGATCTAGGAACTTTAACCAATCCTCACCGAAGTATAGATGCGCATTATCCGCTTTAAGCTCTTGCATAATAACTCGCTTTAAAAAAGTAGAAATCTCTGATATCAATGCCTGTGGTCTCTCTGACTGAGTGGTTTGTACAGTTGTGTCAAATAAGCTTATTATTGCTTGCTTATGACGATGCGCTTTAATCTTTTTAGCCAAGAACCATATCATCAGCGCAATCACAACTAAGACAACAACAGCCAAAATATACCAACCCACTGCCAGTGGCCAAATCGATACCGCAGGCGGAAGATGAATGTCTTTTAGCCCAGCTAATACATCAGTAGCCATAGCGCATTACTCCATGATTTAAGGTTTTAACCACATCATCATTCGTTGCTAATGCGACAAATTGCATATTGTGTTTGCTTGATAATGCTTTGATCCTATCTAGGCGCTGATTAAATGGCTCGGCATAGCGCTTATGCACGTCTTTATCCGCGGCATTTAGCTCCAAGAAATGCAACTGCCCATCACTAAAGCAGTATTGCCCTCTATCAGGTAAACTTGCTTCTAATGGATCATAAGTAAATACTTGGATAATCTCACTCTTGCGATTAATTAACTTCAAATACTGTTCAGCCTCATCATCAAAATGCACAAAGTCACTGATCACAATTACAACACTGCCACTTTTAAGTGTTTTTGATAGATTCTTCAGTGTCATTGCCATTGAATGGTTATTTGATGGTCTTAGCATATTATCTGGGTCACTTAGGCATTTGAAAAACTTCAATAAATGCGTACGACTACGCGCTGGTGTTAATTGATATAAACCATCATCTGCAAATACCACACCACCGACTTGTTCATGATGATTCAGTGCTGCCCAACCTAATAATGCACAGATCTTAGCGGCTAGTACGCTTTTAAAGCAAACACGCGTCCCAAATTGCATTGATGCAGTTTGATCGACGATAAAATAAATCGCACGTTCCCGCTCCTCTTTATACACCTTGGTATACGGCTTCCCAAGACGCGCGGTTAACGGCCAATGCATTAAACGAATATCATCCCCTGGTTGGTAATGCCGAACCTCTTCAAAGTCCATTCCTCGCCCTCTGGCGCGTGAGACATGTTGACCGACCTGATTCGTATTCACACGTTGACTATTAAAAAATTGAATATTTTGCGCCTGAAAACGCAAACTCAATAATTCATTAATATCTGCCGTTATACCTTGTTGATCACTTGTGTTTTTTAAACTCATGAGCGTTTCCCCTCTTCCACTTATGGAATCGGCACGGCTTTTAAAAGTGCATCAATCACATCATCACTGGTAATATTATCAACTTCAGCTTCAAAGCTTAGCAATATCCTATGCCTTAATACCTCATGAATCACCGCATGGACATCATATGGTGACACATAGTCTTCTGCATTAAACCAAGCATGCGCACGTGCCGCGCGCTCAAGTGCAATCGTGCCACGTGGACTTGCCCCAAAACGAATCCATTTAGCTAAATCTTCATTGTATTTCGCGGCATCACGTGTGGCTAATACCAACTGAATCATGTACTCCTCAACGGCACTAGAAACATGCAGATCTAACACTTGTTGTTGCGCTGTAAATATTTGATCTTGTGTTATTAGCGGTGGCTTTTGCAAGTTCACTGAACGATTGCCACGATTTAATGCTAAAATTTCTTTTTCCATTGCTGCATCTGGATAGCCGATTTTAACATGCAGCATAAAGCGATCCAATTGCGCCTCGGGTAAAGGGTAAGTTCCCTCTTGCTCAATCGGGTTTTGTGTTGCCATCACTAAGAATAAATCAGGCAATGGATAGGTTTGTTTGCCAATGGTAATCTGCTTCTCACCCATTGCCTCTAATAGTGCTGATTGCACTTTAGCCGGTGCGCGATTGATCTCATCGGCTAATAACAAATTATGAAACAAGGGACCGGTTTGAAACTCAAAGCTTTGGCGCTCAGGAATATAAATCTCAGTCCCTGTTAAATCTGCAGGTAGTAAATCAGGGGTGAATTGAATACGATGATATGAACATTCAATACATTCAGCTAAGGTTTTGATTGCCGTGGTTTTAGCAAGACCAGGCGCGCCCTCAACCAATAAATGTCCTGATGATAATAAGGCAATTAGAAGGCGCTTTGTCAAAGCGCGTTGCCCAACAATACGCGCATCTAAATACGCTAATAAACTTTCAAAATCCTGATATACCGGCATAAACCCTCCTAAGGCTTGATATAGTTAACGGTCTTTATTTTATAAATCCGTTTATGAATTTCAAGCCTCGTTTTGCTTATGTCGTAAATTTCTAAGCTTTATCCCAATAAACTTTAATGCCTGCAACAACATTTTGTGGAATACCGACATAATCAAGTTTCTGTGCAATCTTGTCACCCTGTTCAGAATAAGCAAAAGTAAAGAATTGCTTAATATCTTGATTGATGCCTTGCTTTGCTTTCTCAGGTAACAAAACAAAAGTCGTTGCAACAATCGGCCAGCTGTTATCACCTGGCTGATTAACCAATAGCAAATTATAATTATCCTTTGCCTGCCATGATGCATACTTTGCGGCACTTGCAAAACTATTTAAATCCGCAGTCACTGTTTGACCATTTTGATTAATCAGTTTAACGGTTGGGATATTCGCGGTTTTTGCATAGGCATACTCAACATAGCCGATACTATCATCGACTTGCTGCACTTGTGCTGCCACGCCTTGGTTGCCTTTAGCACCAATACCTACCGGCCATTGCACTGAAGTATCAACACCAACTTGCTGCTGCCATACAGGATTAACCGATGCTAAGTATTGTGTAAAGTTATAAGTTGTCCCTGAACCATCGGCGCGATGCACCGTGATAATCGCATTATGTGGCAACTTAAGCTTTGGATTTAAAGCGGCAATCGCTGGATCATTCCAATATTGGATTTTACCTAAATAAATATCCGCTAATACTTGACCACTTAACACAAGCTCATTTGTCTTAATGCCCTGAACATTAATCACAGGCACAATACCGCCAACAATTGCAGGGAATTGTAATAAATTGTACTTACTAAGCTCAGCATTGTTTAGTGGCTGATCTGATGCTGCAAAGTTAACCGTGCCTGCAAAAATCTGGCGCTGTCCGCCACCTGAACCAATTGGTTGGTAATTAATTTTAACACCTGTTTGATTATAATATTCATTTGCCCAACGTGACATCGCAGGATAGATAAAACTTGAGCCTGAGCCCATAATAACTGACTGACTTGACGCTGCCTTGCCATCACTTTCATGTGCTTTTTCACTGCATCCTGATAATGCCAGTACAGCCATAGCGCTACTTATCAGAGCACCAACCAATACAGTTTTCTTAAATCTTACTCGTTTCATTCATTTATCCTTATATCTTAATTTATAAACCGTTATACCCTTTTCCTATCTCAACACCCCACCTCGCAAGCTCGGCACCCCTCTTGTAAAGAGGGGAATATAAAACATCATTGCCCAATTCCCCTCTTTACAAGAGGGGTGGCAGCTGCAGGCTGACGGGGTGTTTTAAAATCATCACTTTGTTTAGAATATCTAACTCTAGTTATTCATTATGAATATAATCAACCGTTCGTGGATCCTTAGGTGCGTTAAAGAATACATCAGTTGGGGCATACTCGACAAGCTCGCCATTAATCATAAACATCGTACTGTCTGATAAGCGCTCAGCTTGCTTTAAATTATGTGTCACCATCACAATTGTATATTGAACCTTTAACGCTGTGAGCAACCGTTCTATCTTCTTGGTAGAAATAGGATCAAGCGCCGATGTCGGCTCATCTAATAATAAAATCTTAGGTTTCACTGCCAGTGTACGCGCAATACACAGTCGTTGCTGTTGCCCACCTGAAAGACGTGTACCTTGTTGTTGCAATTTATCTTTAACTTCATCCCATAACGCCGCTTGCTTTAATGCCTCTTCAACGCGCTGTTGCAACTCAGCCTTAGGTAATTTTTCATGCAACTTAATGGCAAAAGCAATATTATCAAAAATACTCATCGGAAAAGGCGTTGGTTTTTGAAAAACCATGCCAATTTCTTTACGCAGTTGATTCAAATCGATATTTTTTTCTAAGACATTTTGCCCTTGTAACAAAATCTGCCCCGTGGCTTTTTGCTTCGGATACAATTCATAAATACGATTTAATGTTCTAAGCAAAGTGGACTTGCCAGAACCTGATGGACCAATTAATGCGGTAATTTTATTTTGCGCGAAGCTTGCATTAATATCATGCAATGTTTTGCTATCACCATAATAAAAGTTAAGATTCTTTACTGCTAAGTACTGCTTATTTGGCAAATTTAACACCCTCCCTTGAGTTTCAAATTGACTATTACTATGATCAGTTTGAGCTTGTGCTGTGCTTTCTATGTTTTCTAAATTCTTTAAGCTTTTAAATTCTGTCGATTGTTGCATGATCATCTCTTATTCTTTGCTTTATTACCAGTTATTTATCTTTTGCAATCCAACGCGCCGTTAGATTCATCACCAATACTAATGCGGTAACAATAAGTGCCGCCGTCCATGCCACTTGTTGAAACTCCGGATATGGTTGCATTGCATTTTCAAAAATCATCACTGGTAAACTCTCAATCGCTTGCCCCATATTGAAGCTTAAAAAGCTGTTTTTTGCCGAGGTAAACAACAATGGCGCACTTTCGCCCATCACTCTTGCTGTGGCTAATACCACTGCAGTAATGAGTCCCGTCTTTGCCGAGCGATAGCCAATCATCACAATCACACGCCACTTTGGCACACCTAGTGCGATGGCTGATTCCTTTAGCATAGGGGATACAAGATATAACACATCCTCCGCTGCACGCGTAATCATCGGCATCGCGATAACCGCGAGCGCAATGATTCCGGCATAACCTGAAAAACTGGTGTTAACGACAATAAGAGTATAAATAAATAAACCAACAATCACTGATGGCGTGCTTAACATCATGTCATTAATAAAACGCAAGACTTTAATCGTGCGTCTGAATTGTCGAAACTCAACAAAGAAAGTCGCCGTTAAAATCGAAATCGGTGTTGCGATCACGATAGCACCAATTGTTAACATTAATGAACCAATAATCGCATTTCTAAGCCCTAGTTCCCTCGTGTCATGTATAAAAAGATACGTGCTAAAGCTAGGCATACCACGCATTACCAACTCATATAAAATGCTACACAAAAAAAAGATACTAATAATCGCACTTAGCCAGCACAGTGAGACAAAAATATTTGATTTAATACGGCGCTTAAGTGCGACTTGTCCAATCGTATTCATTATGCCACCCCTACTTTGTAACGCTTTAAAATCCAACGTGATATCAGTAAAACCACCAGAGTGATTAAGAATAATATCAATCCTGTTTCAACTAGTGCGGCAGGATATAATGTGCCTAATGCTTCATTAAACTCATTAGCAATGGCTGATGAGATGGTCGCACTTGGCATAAATAAGCCTTGCAAGCTATGAACATTGCCAATCACAAAGGTCACTGCCATTGTCTCGCCTAACGCGCGTCCAAAACCTAAAATAATCGCACCCATCATGCCGGGTAAGGCATAAGGGAAAATGACATTTTTGGTGACTTCCCACTTAGTCGCACCAATACCAAATGCTGCTTCTTTCGTCACTTGTGGAATCGCACTGATCACATCACGCATTACCGATGAGATTAAAGGGATCACCATAATGGCTAAGATAATGCTCGCAGCAAAAATACTACTGCCTGTTGGTAAGCTTTTGATAAAGAACATCACAAGCGGCTCAAAGTGCGCCCAAAATGAACCACTCTCGGCAAGAGCTGAAAACTTAGCCTGCCAAGATAGTGATAACGGCATTAATTTTAACTGTAAAGATTTCACCCACGGCAAAAGCACGAAAAGCCCCCAAATACCATAAACGATACTCGGGATCCCTGCCATTAACTCAATCAATCGCGCAAGAATTCTACCTATACGTCTGGGCAATAACTCATCGATCAAAAGTGCAACACCTAAGCTAAAAGGCACAGCAATTACAAGTGCCAAAATGGATGTAACCAGCGTACCAATGATAACTGAATAAGCACCAAATTGCTCAGTCACAGGATTCCATGCATCACTCCATAAAAAAGAGACGCCATACTCACGAATACTTGGCCAACTAAATACAATAAGACTCATTAATAGCAACACAAAAATGATCAGTGTTAGCGATGCTAAAGCTATTAATAGCTTCAAAAAATTTCTATCCCCACTTTGCCTCAAAACCTATCCTTCCTACTTAATTAAGTCGTTGCTAAGCATAAATATCAATTGTTACAGTTATGTTACAAATGATGGCTATGGTTGTTTTAAATTGAATTTCTCATATTTCTCACTATTATTCCATATGAACATAGGACTAAACACTAAGGAATATTTATGTTTCATATTTCAGAACGTAGAAAATGGTATATTGGCTTTGGCATTGTCTTACTTATTATTCTTGCGTTTTTAGCATTACTACACAGCAAACTTACCGTAGGCATTATTATTATTGCGCTTATTATTGTTGCCATTTATGATGTAACACAAAAAAAGCATACCATACTACGCAACTTCCCCGTCCTTGGGCATATGCGCTTTATCTTGGAGTTCTTTCGCCCTGAGATTCAGCAGTATTTTGTTGCGACAGACCAAAGTGAACGCCCTTTTGATCGACAAACTCGCTCTTTAGTTTATCAACGCGCTAAAGGCATTGAAGACACGCTGCCCTTTGGTACCGAGCGCGATATTAACCGTCCAGGTTATGAGTGGGTTTTGCATTCATTAGCACCGATTCACCCAAAGGATGTGGATCCTAAATTTCAAATAGGCAATCATCAATGCACCAAACCTTATATCTCGTCACGCTTAAATATTTCAGCCATGAGTTATGGCGCCTTATCCAAAAATGCAATTATGGCACTTAATAAAGGTGCTAAGCTTGGGGGCTTTTGTCACAACACTGGCGAAGGTGGTTTAACAGAATATCATCGCCAGGGTGGTGATATTTGTCTGCAAATTGGGACAGGATATTTTGGTTTTAGGACTAAAGATGGGCACTTTGATCCAGATAAGTTTGCCATTCAAGCGCAATATGATGATATTAAAATGATTGAGATCAAACTCTCACAAGGAGCAAAACCTGCTCATGGCGGTGTTTTACCCAAGGAGAAACTTACCCCTGAGATTGCTAAAATTCGTGATGTGCCGATGGGTGAAGATGTTTTATCTCCCCCTGCGCACACTGCTTTCTCAACTCCTGTTGAGCTATGTCAATTTGTGCAAAAACTGCGAGAGCTTTCCGGTGGTAAACCCATTGGTTTTAAACTGTGCATTGGGCGCAAAACCGAGTTTTTCTCAATTTGTAAAGCCATGTTAAAAACGCAAATTTTTCCTGATTTTATTACCATTGATGGTGCTGAAGGTGGTACAGGAGCAGCTCCTGAGGAATACGTCAATCATATTGGTGTACCACTTGAAGATGCTTTAGCATTTGTTCACAACGCATTGGTTGGTTCTGGCATTCGCGAGCATATTTGTATTATTGCCAGCGGTAAAACAGCGACAGGCTTTGATATGGTCAAGCGTATTGCCTTAGGTGCTGATGTTATCAATAGCGCCAGAGCCATGATGTTATCTTTGGGATGCATTCAATCTAAACAATGCAACCGCAACACCTGTCCAACAGGCGTTGCCACACAAAATCCACGATTGTACAAAGCACTGGACATTGATGACAAGAAACAACGAGTTTACCGCTTTCATGATGCAACCGTTAAAAGCTTTACTGAACTTGTTGGCGCTATGGGACTTAGGAATCCAAGCGAGCTTTCTGCCTCACGTGTTATACGTCGTATTGATGAAAAAACCGTGCAATCACTTGACGAAGTCTATCAATACCTTAAAAAAGATAGTTTATTAGATGATAATAACTTACCAACGCAATATGCTAAATATTGGCAACAAGCATCTGCTGAGCGCTTTTAAAAAACTATCAGCAAAACGTCCATTTTATCGACTTATTTTAAAAACTGCTTGCAAGTGATTAACTAAAGATTGTAAGGTATCCACCGGTAACTTGCTCTTACACTTTTTTAAATACTTAAATTATAATAAATAACAGGTTTTGGTTTATCATCTGACTAGCAGTAAGAGAAGTCATATGAAAAAACGACTTGAAAACAACGAACAAATAGGAGGTAAAATGCACAAAACAATAAGTTTTATTAAAACCGAATATGGCGTTATTTTGCCCATCATCCTCTTTGTTCTATTAAATATGGTTTTTTTAGGTCTGGACCCATATAACATTAGCCACTTTGCCACAGCAGCAACAACATTCGTTATCTTTGCTGTAATGCTCGTTTGCGCCTTTAATGTGGTTAAACACGCGGATTGGTTAGCTGAAAAATTTGGTGAACCCTATGGTACCTTAATTCTAACCCTTTCTGTTATCTCAATTGAAGTAGCATTAATTATCACCATGATGTTGATTGGCAAAGGGGACCCTACCCTTGCCCGAGACACGATGTTTGCCGTAATTATGATTGCCGTTAATGGCTTTGCTGGACTTAGTCTATTAACAGGAGGTATAAAACACAACACACAAATGTATAATACCGAAGGTGCTAGTATTTATATTTCTTTACTTATTCTTTTATTAACAGTCTGTTTAATACTCCCTAATTACACCGTTGCCACAGATGCGGGCACGTTTAACTTAAGTCAATCAATTGTCGTGATTATTGTTTGTGTCATCCTTTATGCGGTATTTCTAGTGAAACAAACGGTAACACATAAAGACTATTTTCAGTATAAGCATGATGGCGATAGTGATGAGGAACACCACAGCCCTATGGGCTCAGTACTCTATCATGTCATTATGTTACTCCTTGGTCTTGTCGTGATGATCGCCTTATCAAAAAACCTTGCCAGTTTTCTTGAGTTTAGCATTCAAGAGGCAGGACTTCCCAGTAAGTTAGGCGGTTTTATTATCGCGCTTTTAGTATTAACCCCAGAGGGAGTGAGCGCTATTCAAGCTGCTTATAAAAATCAATTACAGCGCTCTATCAATCTATGCATGGGCTCTGCGGTTGCTACCATTTGCCTTACCGTGCCATCGGTACTTGTCATAAGCCTTGTCCTTGGTCAACCATTAATTCTTGGATTAAATAGCACATCAATTGTGATTATGGTGCTAACCTTTTTAATTGCTTTAGTTACCTTTACCTCACGACGCACCAGTGTCTTTAATGGGATGGTTCTTCTGAGTGTCTTTATCGTTTACTTTGCGTTGATTTTCGATGTCGCTCAACCTTTGTCTCAATTATAAATTCATCCAAGAAGCAATTCTCTAACAAATTTAAAACAATCTATCAGAGGAAATTTGCAAATTGCGATAATTTGCTCTAACCTTTCCACATGAGACAAACTTTGGAGTATTACCATGGGATTTATATCAGTCAGACTTCCTGAAGAATTTGTTAATGAAACGAAGGGTTTTGCAGAAAAAGGTTATCGCACAGTACCGCAACAAATTCTATATTGGGCAGAACTTGGCAGACAGCAAGAGCTACGAAACTGGCAACTTGAAAAAATGAGACTCGGCTTACAACAAGCCAAGAATGCTCAGATTGCCACAGAGCACGATGTTTCACGAGTATTTAGTAAATGCAAAAAATAAACTGGTCACTTGAGGCACTTAACGACTTTGAAGACTATGTCGATTGGTATTTAAAATATGCTGATGAAGTTGTGGCTCTGCGTTTTATTCAAAGTATTGAAAGTGCTTTGAAGTATATTTTATTAAATCAACATGCCTCACGTATGGTAAGTGAGATTCCCGAGTTAAGGGAATATATTGTCTATGACTTCCCTTTTTTAATTTCTTATTGGATTAAAAATCAAGACGAAATCATCATTACTTCTTTTCTACATCAAAAAATGAAAAAGTAAAAAAGTAAAAAAGTAAGCTACTGTATATTTTCTTAGGTGATATACTGTTGACATTAATTAGCACGATACCTTTATTTGTTAATGTCAAAAAACAAACATAGCAAAAGCAGCAAACGCTGGCTTGATGAACATCATAATGATCATTATGTTAGCCAATCTAAAAAAGATGGTCTAAGATCACGCGCAGCTTACAAACTCATGGAATTACAGCAAAAAGATAAGCTATTCAAACCAGGCATGACCGTTGTTGATCTGGGTGCAGCTCCTGGTGGTTGGTCACAGGTTTTAACGGATTTTGTTGGTTCTGAAGGCAAGGTGTTTGCCTTGGATATTCTCGAGATGGATCCTTTGCCTGATGTGACCTTTATTCAAGGAGATTTCACCGAGGATGAGCCATATGAAGCCTTAATGCAATTAACTGAAGGTGAGTCAATTGATTGGGTGATCTCTGATATGGCACCAAATATGAGTGGAAATCGCAATACCGATCAAGCCGGATCAATGTATCTGGTTGAATTGGCACTTGATTTTGCCGATAGCACATTAAAATCACGTGGTAATTTCTTAGCTAAAGTTTTCCAAGGTGAAGGCTTTGATCCTTTTGTAAAGGCAGTTCAAGAGCGTTTTCAAAAAGTCGTTATTCGTAAACCTGATGCATCTCGTGCGCGCTCACGCGAAGTCTATGTGATCGGGTTTAATAAACGTTAAAGGAATTATTCATGGGTCATAGACTGTCAAAAATTTACACCAAAACCGGCGACAAAGGTACTACTGCCCTCTCAGATAATATTCGTATTGATAAATGCGAACCGATTATTGAAACCATTGGTCAGATTGATGAGTTAAACGCCGCCATTGGTGTGATTGTCGCCTTTTCAAGCAACCTTGACATAAACAACCAACTACAAAATATTCAACATCATTTATTCAATATTGGTGGCGAGCTATCGTTTCCTCAATTTAGCCAACTAACGGATCATGCTGTTACCGCACTTGAAATCCAAATTGATCATTGGAATGAGTCTTTACCACCTTTGAAAGAGTTTATTTTACCTGGTGGTTCACAGTGTGCGGCTTTAAGCCATCAAGCACGTACCATAGCACGTAAAGCAGAACGCCACTATGTTGCCTTGATCCAAGATCAGACAAAAGCGCATAACCTACTTATTTTAAGTTTTTTAAATCGCTTATCTGATTATTTATTTGTGTTGGCACGTTTTTTTAATCAATTAGATCAGCATGATGAAGTGTTATGGAAGAGCCATAGAAGTGATAAAACACAGGAAAAATTATGAAAATTATTATTTTAGGTGCCGGACAAGTCGGCAGCTCACTGGCTAAGAATTTACAAAAAGATCATAACATTAGCGTCGTGGATGAAAGAGCCGAACGACTAAGACATATTCAAAATCACTTTGACGTCAAAACGATCTGTGCTCGGCATCACACCCCAATATTCTTGAAGAAGCAGGTGCTAATGATGCGGATATGATTATTGCGGTAACTAATAATGATGAAGTTAATATCGTTGCTTGTCAGATCGCCTATAGCCTTTTTAAAATCCCAACGAAAATCGCGCGTTTACGTAACAAGAACTACGCGCGCTATCCGCAAATTTTTAATAATGACAATATCCCAATTGATCTTATTATTAACCCCTCTGAGTTAGTTACTCAACGCTTGGTGCGTTTAGTTGAGCACCCTGGCAGTTTCCAGATTGTTGATTTTGCTAATGGGCGCTTGCAGTTAGCAGGGAGTGAAATTGCCGAGGACTCACCACTTCATGGCATGAGCATTCGTGAGTTTAGACAAGAGCTTCCTGATATCGATGCGCGTGTTGTTGCTATTTATCGCAAAAAACAAAACTTACTTATATCCGCTGATGCCGTTTTGCAAAAAGAAGATGAAGTATTCTTTATTGCTGAGCGAATTAATATTCCTGCGATTTTACGTGAATTTCAACCGCAACAAACTGCGTGCCGTAAGCTCTTTATCGCTGGAGGTGGCAATATCGGTATGGGACTTGCTAAGAAGCTTGAGAATGATTATTTGGTTAAAATCGTTGAGCGCAACTATGAGAACTGTCACTTAGCCGCTGAGACACTAAACAATACCACGGTACTCTCAGGGGATGCCTCGGATGCTGAGCTATTAAATGCCGAGAGTATTGATGATACCGATCTTTTTTGTGCGGTAACCAATGATGATGAGGCAAATATCATGTCAGCAATGCTTGCTAAGAAAATGGGGGCTAAAAGTACCATTGCTCTTGTTAATAGCTTAAGCTATGCGGCTTTAGTTGATGAAACACATACCATTGATCGCGCGATTTCACCACAGCGAATCACCATTGGTGTAATTCAAACTTATTTACGCAAAGGTGATATGCTAAATATCTATTCACTCTATGGCGGGCACGCCGAAGCCTGTGAAATTGTCGTGCACGGCACAGCTGACAGCTCACCAATTGTCGGTAAGAAAATCAGTGAACTAAACTTACCAAAAGCGATTATTATTGGCGCCATCGTGCGCGATGACACCGTATTAGTTGCGCATGATCATTACACGATTGAGTCAGGAGATCACGTTATTGTCACGATCACGGATCTTGATCATGTCTATACGATTGAAAAGCTTTTTCAGGTATTGCCGGTTTTTCTATAATCCTTTATTACATTTTTTTTCATCTACCCACTTTACATCAGCCACATTTTCACCTAAATTATATAAATTATTTTTTATATAAAAATTTATGGATTTATAATGAGTGATATTGATGAACTTATTTTGACGAGAATTGCTGATGTGTGTCATATCATGGGCGATGCCAACCGTATGCGCATTTTATTCCTATGTGCAAAAGAGGCTACACCGGTCAATCACTTTGTTGAAAAGCTTGGCGTGTCTCAGCCTCTGGTTAGTCATCATTTGAAATTAATGAAACAACAGCGTTTGATTAAAGGTGAACGCCAAGGCAAACAAGTGCTCTACTCCTTATACGATGAGCATGTTCATTGCATTTTACAAGATATGTATAAACACTGGTCGGATGAAACCCATTAATAGAATAAAGGGGAAACAAAATGTTTGAATATAAAATTTATGGCATGGACTGTTTGGATGAAGTCTCTGTGGTGAAACGAGAGCTTCTGCCTTATGTTAAAGATGAGAACCTTTTACAGTTTAACCTGTTGAAAGGCAAGCTCATGATCCACAATCAAACACAACAATTTACACAAGCTGAGATTGAAAAAAGGCTCAAAGCGACAGGCTACCAATTTATCAGTTGGCAACAATATGAAATCAAACAACAAACCAATAGCGAAAGCTTTCGGCAAAAGCATATGCGCAGCCTATTAACACTGATTTGTGCACTATTTTTAATCATAGGCTTTGCTATCCATGGCAGTTATCATGGATTTTTGGATGCTCTTATTGGTGAGCATGGTGCAGCAACTGCCCAACCTGTTAGCTCAATTATTTTTTATGTTTTGGCATTAATCGTTGGTGGCTTTTTTATTTACCCTAAAGCATGGGCAGCATTAAAACGTATACGTCCTGATATTAACCTTTTGATGACCATCGCTGTGATTGGTGCGATATGTTTAGGTCAATGGTTAGAAGCTGGCATGATTGTCTTTTTATTCTCCATCGCTTCATTGCTGGAATCATGGAGTGTTGGCAAGGCGAGAAAAGCGATTCAATCATTACTAGAAATAGCACCCGATACTGCGAATGTTTATTGTTCACATCATAAAGATATCGATGTTAAGAAGGTTGAAGAAGTTAATATCGGCGCCACAATCGTTATCAAACCGGGTGAGCGTATCCCTTTAGATGGCGTTGTTACAGAAGGTGAAAGCTTTATTAATCAGGCACCTATTACCGGTGAGTCATTACCTGTTGAAAAAAAGCAAGGTGATCCTGTATTTGCTGGTAGTTTAAATGAAGATGGTCTTTTGTATGTCAAAGTGACAAAACTTGCCACTGAATCAACATTATCAAACATTATCCGTCAAGTGGAACTAGCGCAAGCGAATAAGGCAAAGTCCGAGATGTGGGTTGAGCAATTTGCCAAATACTACACGCCTTTGATGATGATATTTGCCCTATTAGTCGCGATTATCCCGCCGTTATTATTTGCTGGCAGTTGGTATAATTGGATTTATGAAGCCTTGGTGATTCTTGTCATCGCCTGCCCTTGCGCTTTAGTGATTTCAACACCTGTGAGCATTGTCTCGGGCTTAAGTGCTGCGGCTAATCATGGCATTTTAATCAAAGGTGGCAGCTTTCTTGAGTTACCCGCGAAGCTTAAAGCGATTGCTTTTGACAAAACAGGGACGATTACCCAAGGCAAACCTGTCATTCAGTCAATTATTAATATCTCAAAAGAGTATAGTGATAATGAATTACTACAACTTGCTGCAGCATTAGAAGAAGGTAATAACCACCCCTTAGCACACGCTATCTTTGATAAAATGGCGGCGCTTAAATTAGCAAAAACCTTTAATGCTTCTAATATTCAAGTGATTAAAGGCAAAGCAATTACAGGACAAATTAATGAGCACAATTACTGGATCGGCAGTCATAAATATTTACATGAAAAAACTGAAATTACAGCAAATTTAAATGCCTTTCATGACCAGATTCTCGCATTAGAAAAAACAGGACATTCGCTATTAATTTTCGCTAACAGCAATCATATCCTTGGCTTGTTTGCTGTTGCTGATAGCATCAAAGACAATGCTAAAGAGACCTTAACTAAACTCAATGCCCTTGGTATTAAAACTGCACTATTAACTGGTGATAATAAGGGTGCTGCACAGTTTATTGCGCAACAAGCTGGACTTGATGAGGTTTACTCTGAGCTTTTACCCGAAGATAAAGTAGCAAAAATCAAAGCCTTACAAACTCAATATCAAACAGTTGCGATGGTTGGTGACGGTATTAATGACGCCCCTGCTTTGGCAACGGCTGATTTAAGCCTTGCAATGGGGGACGCGGGTAGTGATGTTGCAATTGAAACGGCTGATATTGCATTGATGTCTGATGATTTGGCAAAATTGCCATGGTTAATAAAACATGCCATACGTGTTAAAACCATTATTCAGCAAAACATCACCTTTGCTTTAGGGCTTAAAGTAGTCTTTATGGCATTAGCTTTACTTGAACTTGCGAATATCTGGATGGCCATTGGTGCGGATATGGGTGCGTCCTTACTCGTGGTATTTAATAGCTTGCGTTTATTAAAAAGCAAAAGTCAGGATTGATAGTGAATTTGGCGTTGTTTATCGCGGAATGCCTTATGGCATTGCCAAGGAAGTCCCTGCTCATTAACCGCAAACTGCTACAAAGCCATTAAAGGATATGCTACACTTCGACTTCGTTGATGCCATCAAATCAATGATGGCATAGATCTAAAATGGAGCATCTTATGGAAAACTTTATTTATTACAACCCAACTCGCATTTACTTTGGTCAAGGACAAATCACACAATTAAGTCATGCAATTGCCAAAGATCAAAAAGTATTGTTAATCTACGGTGGTGGCAGCATTAAACAAAATGGTGTTTATGATCAAGTAAAAACAGCATTAGCTGACCATCAAGTGACTGAATTTTCAGGCATTGAACCAAACCCTGAGTATGAAACCTGCCTTAAAGCAGTTGAGCTCATCAAACAAAATAAGATTAATTTTGTATTAGCTGTTGGTGGCGGCTCAGTCATTGATGCCACTAAATTTATCGTTGCAGCCGCTAAATTCAAAGGTGATGCATGGGATATTTTAGCCAAACATGCTGATATTACTGGCGCTGTACCTTTTGGTTGTGTGTTAACACTGCCTGCGACAGGCTCTGAAATGAACTCAGGATCTGTTATCTCGCGTCGAGCGTTGAATAAAAAACTTGCCTTTATGCATGAGAAAGTATTCCCTGTTTTTTCAATTCTTGATCCAGAAACAACTTATACCCTACCAGCAAGACAAGTTGCCAATGGTGTTGTCGATGCCTTTGTCCACGTGATGGAACAATATTTAACTTATCCGCAAAACGCCCAATTACAAGATCGCTTTGCTGAAGGTATTCTCAGCACGTTAATTGAAGAAGGTGAAAAAGTACTGACTCATCCTCATGACTATGATGTACGTGCTAACATTATGTGGGCAGCAACACTTGCATTAAATACACTGATCTCTCAGGGTGTTAAAACCGATTGGGCTACACATATGATTGGGCATGAATTAACCGCCTTTTATGGTTTGGATCATGCACAAACCCTTGCAATCATTCTGCCAAGCATTATGGAATACAAAAAGGATAAAAAACAAGCCAAGCTGATTCAATACGCTGAACGCGTCTGGCAGGTTGATAAAACACTTGATGCTGAAACAAAAGTGCAAATTGCTATTGAGAAAACACGCGCCTTTTTTGAAAAAATGGGTAACCCAACCAAAATTAGTGCTTACCAACTGTCACAAGATAAATTTGACGATATTATTAATAACCTCAAAGATAATGGTCTTACCGCATTGGGAGAGCATGCGGATATCACGCCTGAAGACAGTTTAAAAATCTTGCAAATGAGTTACTAAATAATAGTGCGTATATAATACAAATCCTCAGCTCCGCCCTTGCGGGATTGCTCGTGTGGCATAGGCTGCGCGGGTGAGGGGTAATTGAATTTATTTTCTTTCACTTATCAACACATCCTGCTAAAATTCACCCACTAATATCATACTTATTTATCAAAAAATCAAAAAATGAAAAGATCCAAACTAATCAATACAGCTTTACCTATATTCGTTGCAACAACAGCCTTAGCAATAAGCGCTTGCTCATCAAATACTGGCTTAGGCAATTACAATATTAATCAAGCGATGAGTTCAATGCCTACAAAAGTGAAAACACAAACCACTGATTTTAAATTTTATTTTGGTAAAAACTCAGCTCCTGCAGGCGCTAAAGACTTAGGTGAGATTACAACAAGCCGACGCGCTAACGCCTTTGCCAAAGATCCTGTTGCTTCTTGTAACTGGGTATTCTACTCAGCCCTTCTAAGCTTAGAAAGCCAAGCCAAAGAAATGGGTGGCGATGGCGTTGCTAATATTCAATCGAATTGGAAAAATAACACAACATCAAGCACAGATACTTATGTGTGTGAAAATGGCTTATGGATGTCAGGTGTCGCTTTAAAAGGTAACGCCATCAAGCAGTAAGTCTTTATAGCTTCCTGACACAAATAAACCGATGTGGCATCTCTTTTTGATCCTCTAATACGTCAAATCCTGCTTCAATAAATAATTGATGTAAATCCAGCTGATGGAACGCCTTAACAAAGGGTTCATTCAGCTTGCGCGCTAACAATTTGAAATAAACACCTTTCATCCCGTGGTCTTTACATAATTGCCACGTTTTATCTTGATATTGCAGCGGCGATGGCTCAGCAATAACAAACACCCCACCCTTTTTAAGCACTCGTGAAGCTTCTGCGATAAGTTGTTTGATATATCTTGGTGGGATTTCATGTAACACATAGCATGCACTTAATCCATCAAAGCGTTTATCAGCAAATGGCAATGACTCAGCTACACCTTGAATAAACTTTATCTGTGGGAAATCTAACGCCGCATGTTTTAATAAATAAGGACTTGGGTCAATCCCCCAAATATCGTGGGCACCTTGTTGATAAATCGCGTTGCTAGTTTTACCACCGCCACAACCAATATCTAACACGGCATGACAGTCTTTTAGATAATATGCTATTTTTTTGCGTATGGGATCAACTTGATTAAGCATCGCAATATCAAAGCCTTTGATATAACCACGAGTTAATAGCTTAGAATAGTTCCCGCAAGGAATATTATGAAACTCCTGTAAAACATACTTAGGAACAGGCATTTCCTGCAATAGTTTTTCATCTAAACGCACAGATCTATTTTTTGGATAAAAAACTGCCTTCACTAAGGTAAGCCAAGCCATTGGTGATTTAAAATTTAACTCATCAACCCAGCTTTTAGGTAAATCCAATTCATCCCAATTTTGGATTTCAGGATCTAAGAAAGCTTTATTATCAACTTGCTGCATGGTTAAAAATCACACATTCAACAAATTATAAAGAATCGCTTGACGCATAAATACGCCATTTTTAGCCTGTTGAAAATACCATGCATATTGAGTGGCATCAACCGAATTGCAAATCTCTTGCACGCGCGGCAGTGGATGCATCACAATCAAATCATCATGTGCGCTATTGACCAACATATCCGCCGTCAGCACATAATCCATTGTATGCCCATCTTCTTCGGAAAAACGCTCTTTTTGCAAACGCGTCATATATAAGACATCAACCACAGAAATGACATCAACTAAGTTTTCAACACAGTGTACGGCTATGTTTTTATTTTTAAGTTGAGCTAAAATTTCTTCTGGAATTTGCAATGCCTTTGGTGCCACATAATATATTGTAATATCATGATAGTTTAATAATGCATAGCTTAATGAATGCACGGTGCGACCATAACGCAAATCACCAATCATCGCGATTTTTATACCATCAATCTGTCCAAATTTTTGCTCTATCGTAAAAAGATCAAGTAAGGTTTGTGAAGGATGTTCATTAGCACCGTCTCCGGCATTCACCACAGGGATATGCGAAATATTTGCAGCGATTTGGGCACTGCCTGCTTCAAAATGACGCATCACAATCGCATCAGCATAGCCATTAAGCATTTGGATGGTATCGCTTAAGCTCTCGCCTTTCTTACCAAAGGAAGTATTATGTGCATCAGCAAAACCAATGACTTTAGCACCTAAGCGATGAATCGCTGCTTCAAAAGATAAGCGCGTACGTGTTGACGCTTCAAAAAAGCAGCTGGCAATAACCTTGTCACTCAAAGTATTTATAAGCTTGCCATGCTCGGCATCATGCGCAAGCTTCATCAGTTGATCAAAATCATCCCGTTTTAAATCTTTGATACTGACAAGGTGCTTTGTTGTGTTATTGGCTGTAGATAATATTGTCTCAAGCATATTATGTCCCTTCAGGTGTTAATTACTTTAATTACTCTATGCATATCAGGCAAACAGCGCTATCCTATCAAGAAAAAATAACAAGGTATATTAAAACATGTTTCCCGTTGCATTGACTGGTGGTATTGGTAGCGGTAAAACAACAGTTGCTCATCTTTTTCATGAACTGCATAACATTGATATTATCTGTGCGGATCAAGTCGCTAGAGAAGTTATCCTATCACCCAAAGTCATTGAAGCCATTGTTGATGAGTTTGGCGATACAGTAATGACTAACGGTATGATTGATAGAAAAGTCTTACGCAGTATTATCAGTCAAGACACATCAGCACGCACTTGGTTAAACAATCTCATGCATCCGATTATTCGTCAGCAGATTGAATTAAAACTCTCAAAAAGCCAATCCATCTATACGATCATAGATATTCCACTTTTGACAACTGCAACACTTACTAATTACCCCTATATTAAAAAAATCATCTCGATATGCGCATCTATGGAAACCAAACTTGATCGCATTACAGCGCGTGACAACCAGACAACGTCACAAGCTTTATTGATGATTCAAAGCCAAATTAGTGATGATGAGCGTCGCACATTTAGTGACTTTATCATTAAAAACGATGGCGATATTTCTGAGCTGACACCACAGATTAATGCTATTCATCACAGCATATTGTCATTCTTAAACGGCACTTCCTGACAGGCGATAATATCTAATTCTCGTGGATAACCCACTTCAATTAAGTACAAACCTTGAGGGGGTGCCGTGATACCTGCTTGCGTGCGATCTTTTGCACCTATCAATGCTTTGATCCAATCGGGTGATTTTTTTCCTAAACCCACCTCTAGCATTGATCCAACAATATTTCTGACCATGTGGTGCAAAAATGCATTTCCTTGAATATCAAAAATAATAAACTGACCATGCTCGATAAAATGCGCATGCTGAATATTGCGCTTAGCACTTATTGATTGGCATTGTGATGAACGAAAAGAGCTAAAATCTTTCTCACCGAGCAAATACGCACAAGCTGTGTTCATTTTGCTTATATCCAATGACTGATTAATCCAAGTTACTCGCTCATGCCATAGTGCACTCGATGTTTTATTCTGATAGATCACATATTGATAGCGTCGATATAATGCACTAAAGCGCGCACTGAAGTCCGCATCAACCTCATAAGCAGCAGAGACACTAATATCATTGGGCAAATGTGTATTAACACCCAACACCCATGCTTTTTCTTGCCTCACTGCTGAAGTTGAAAAATTTACCACTTGCGCCGTGGCATGTACACCAGTATCCGTTCTACCTGCGCAGACCACCTCAACCGATTCATTGGCAATAATGGATAAGGCTTTTTCTAAGCGCTCTTGTACACTGTCGCTATGATTTTGGCGCTGCCAACCACAGTAATTGGTGCCTGCATATTCAAGTACCAACGCATAATGTTTTAACATCGTTTAATAGTTTAAATCAGTATTCACGAAGACCGTGAATCATAGCACAACTTAAGATGTTTTATAACACCAATGCCAAGGTTCATAAATAAACCCATAGGTATTATCTTGAGGGTAACTCAGTGAGAAATGAAATTTGCTGGCATGCTTTGTCAGCCATTTAAAGGCTTTGGTTTGCTCAAAACCTTCTGTTAGTACCTCACTCTCCTCATCTGAGGTAAAATCCAAAGCACATCCTGTGTGATGCTCACTAAATCCAGGCAAAGCTGATACTTTTAAAATATCCTCCAGCAATAAACCTTTATTTAACTTATTTAAAATAATATTAGCTTGATACAGGTAGCTACGAAACGCTGAAATAATCATGAGGTTTACGCCATCTTGTGAAGCGCTTTGCTGCATTTTCAGCCATGCATGATATGCCTCATGTTGCATATAATAATCTCGATTAAACACATCTTTACCGCCACAGATGAGCGTCGACTCTGAGCATTCTTGAAAAAATGGCTGTTTATTATTTTCGGCAAATGCTATTGGCAAAATCGCATAAGCGCTCTCAAGTTTTTGATGATTATTAGGCATTGGCTGGCTTTCCTTGCATAAATAAATTCTCAGCAATTGCACTTAATGGTTCATGTAATAGCTCAAGCGGTGTTTTTTCAAAGCCTGGCATTTTTGAACTTATGCTATTAATATGCACTTCATCAATAAGTTGGTTCGTTCTTAGATCATATATTTTAATGCTTAATTCAACTTGATCAGCAACCCCAGTAAGTAATGTATAACTCTCTGTCCACTTACTTATTCTTGGCAAAATAAAATAATCATACTTCTTATCACGTGCCGCTAGATATTCAAACTGTGCCGACTGGAAATGTGATGCCAACGTCAGCGTTTTAAAGTGGTCTTTTAATGCATTATTTAAAATTGATAATGTGTCCTTAGCAGTTCCTGGATAACTATGTAAATCATCATAGCCATTATTAGGATATGCCATATAAGCGGTAGCATCCTTAGGCAATTTCACTAAGCCATCACGAAAATGAATATCATTACTCTGTGCTGCCACTGTCTTTTGCATCGAGTTTGCAACGATTTCATGTGTGCTTGCACAGCCTGTCATTAAAAAGCAAAGAGCTAAAAAAAGTTTCTTCATTTTTGTTAAAAACACAACTAACGATACAAATATTATACAGAATATACCGTTTAGACCAAGTAGGCACAGCGCTTTTTTTGATTTTCTTATAAGCCTGAAATCAATGACATTAATTCACTACGACTTTTCTCATCTTTTCTGAAAATTCCGCGCATACAACTTGTCACTGTTGAGGTTTCAGACTTATGTACTCCTCGCGTTGTCATACATTGATGCATGGAATCAATAATCACGGCAACACCTTTGGGTGCTAATGCTTTCTCGATTGCCAAAGCAATTTGCATGGTTAAACGCTCTTGTGTTTGTAAGCGTTTGGCAAACACATCTAACACGCGCGCTATTTTACTGATGCCAACAACTTTGCCATTAGGCAAATAAGCAACGTGCGCTTTACCAATAATTGGCACCATGTGATGCTCACAATAGGACTCTAAGCGCATATTCTTTAAAAGCACAATCTCATCATAACCCTCAACATCTTCAAATGTTTTTGATAATATCTCATCTGGATCTTCTGCATAGCCTTTAAAAAACTCAGCGTATGACTTAATGACACGCTTGGGTGTTTCAAGCAATCCTTCACGATTAGGGTCTTCACCAATATATTCGAGTAAAGTTTTTATCGCTGCCTCAGCTTGCTCGGCATTTGGTTTTTTTGTCATTGCATTCACTTCATTTATTTTATTTGTTTTCTATTTCATTTGTTTCATTACTTATTTTTATCAAATGCCATTTTAATGCCTTGTAGCACTAAGTCAGGCACGATAGCATCAAATAACCCAGGGACATTAAATAATTGCGAAAATCCACCAGTAGCGACAGTAATGACATTGCTTGGATCTGTTTTTAATTCTTGAATCATCACTGATTTGAGCTCTTTTAGAGCACCTAAGTGCCCATAATAAATACCGGATTGTAGATTAGTATCGGTATCTTTGCCTATTGCCATCATCGGTTTGACAATACTCACTGACGACAGCTGAGCGGCATTACTACTTAACGCTTCAAGCGAAATACGCACGCCCGGCAAAATGGCGCCACTTAAATAGGTTTTATCTTTACGCACCACATCAAAAACCGTGGCTGTACCCAAATCAATCACCAAAATATCTTTGTTGGCAAATAACTCAACAGCGGCAATGCATCCAGCAATTCGATCGGCACCAACCTCTTTAGGTGTTGCTACTTGCATTTTCAAGCCTGTTTTGACACCAGGTTGTAAGAAAAATGGTTCAAGATCAAAATACTTTAAAATGGCGGAGCGCAGCGAATAATTAATGGCTGGCACCACAGAGGCAATGGCAACACCTGTTATTTTATTTGGATCAAGGGCATTCTCACTCAACGCTTGCCTTAGAAAAATACCTATTTGATCTGAACTACCATGTGCTGATGCCGTAGTATAACGAAACTGTAATATCAACTCATCATGATCAAAAACACCCGCATGAATATGCGAGTTGCCAACATCTAAAGTAAGTAACATCTGTTTTTTCTGTCTTTTAAATATTTCAGCTTAGTTTGAGTCGCAGTATATACCCATCATTAATTCATTTACAGCATTAATCCGTGTTTTTTAAGTGTCTGATACTATTATTTTTTATGGTTTACGCTATGATGGCAGCAAGTTTATCCGACCCTACTTATTGAAGTATAAACATGGCTAATTTTGATCGTCATTTTTATCGCATTTTATTGCTTATTATCTTGCTCACTGCCGCAGGACAAATGACCAACACCATTTATGTGCCCGCATTAACACAGATGGCGCATGAGTTCTCCGTGAGTGTTGGGCGTATGCAAGCTGTAATTGCCTGTTATCTTTTCCCTTATGGTTTACTGCAATTTTTCTATGGTCCTTATTCTGATCGCTTTGGTCGCAAACCGATGATTTTAATTGGTATTGTCTTTTTTACACTGGGATCTATTTTGGCTGTGTTTGCAACACACTTTATAACCCTTTTGATTGCCAGCTTCTTACAAGGCAGTGGTATTGCTGTTGCTGGCGTCATGGCGCGAACGGTCATGCGTGATCTATATTCTGGGATGAAGCTACATAGCGCTAATAGTATTATGGCAATTGCGCTTATCTTCGCACCTTTAATTGCCCCTTTATTGGGAGGTCTTTTTACAGATCTTCATAGTTGGCGTGCTATTTTTGTTTTTCTAACCATTTATGGCATTTTGCTTCTTGCCATTCAATGGCTTTTCTTTCCTGAAACCAACACGCAGAAATCAACTAAAGGTAACCTTTTAGCCAAGTATAAAACCGTACTATCCAATGGCAACTTTATGATTAATCTGATTTTATTGATCGTTGCCAATGGGGGTGTTGCGGTATTTGAAGTCAGCTCAGGCGCGCTTTTTACCTCCGTATTACAGCTTTCGCCAGCAGTTGCCAGCTTATTCTTTATTATTCCTTTGCCTTGTTATATGTTTGGCAGCTTTCTCTCAGCACGTCTTGCGCGACGCTATAGCCTCGATCGCTTATTACTCATTGGTTGTTTTACCCTTTTAATTAGCGGTATTGCCCTTGGTTTATCCTATTATATATTTGGTGTCACAAGCTTAAGTATTATCTTACCAGGTTGCCTATATTTCTTAGGGTGTGGCATTATTTTCCCAACAGCAACCACCAAAGCATTAGAAGAGTTCCCAAGTATTGCAGGAACCGCTGGCGCTGTTTTGGGTGGTGCGCAAAACTTAGGAGCTGGATTACTAACAGCATTAGCAGCATTTATTCCGTTAAAAAATCAGCTCCCTTTAGCCATTATTCTATCCACTTTGTCCGTATGCGCTTTAGTCAGTGTGATGATGAGTCAGCGCTCACGTATTGTGAAAGTAAGTTAAATATAAAGAATGTATAAAAAACATAAAATAAAGCTCATCTTCCTTTGAGGAAATGAGCTTGTATACGGTTGGTGGGTGGTTTTTATTGGTTATCAATTAAAAGTTCAAAGACATCTTTTGTAATTCGCTCACCGGCACTTGCTTGACTTCTTTTTGCACTTTGCCATCTTTGCTCAACCACTCTCTTGTTACTGTCGCCGTCTTGCCATCTTGATTGGTTTGAATACTTACAGCATTAAATGAACGCTGCATCTGATTAGCATTCGGACTTGCATTTGCTGCCACCATTTTTTGTGCAGGCTGAGCTGAGGCTTGCGTTGGTGCATTTTGTGATTGTGCTTGACTCATTTGTTGTTGTAGGTGCTGCATTTGCTGTTGAAGATTCTGGGCAGCTCTTTGATATCTTTGTTCAAATGCCTGACGTTCAGCTTCTAACTGTTTTTGTTGCATATTAAGTGCATTCACGGCTTGTTGGTATTGTGTTTGCATTTGCGCCTGTTTAACTTGTGCCGTGTTTACCCAGCCAACTTGCCCTGTTTGTGTATCCGCAACTTTGATCCAGTTACCCTGCTGATAGAACTGAATATATTGATTTTGATTCTGATCAGTTAGCTCAGAGACCACTTTAGCATTAGTCGTTGGCTCATTATAAACCTGATAAGTCGCGGCAAAAGCAGCACTTGAAGCGGCAATTAGACCCAAAGATAATAATAATTTTTTCATGCTGATTCCTTAAATGTTAAGTTAATTAAAGTTGTTGATTAAAAGATCAAAAGATCAGTTATGCTTAAAAACACAACAAAGTTAAAAGGGAAATCTTAACGCAAACTTAAGAAAACTGGCACAAAATTAAAAAAGCACTTACTAAGCGACTCAATAACATTTATGATTTGTCCATGACTAAGCTTTCGCTTTATGATGATAACAAATTACTACATTATTGCTGACTTGCATTTAAATGAGTCGCGCCCACAAACTACCGATTTATTTAAGACGTTTTTAGATGACATTAGCCACATGGGTAATGCCCTTTTTATCTTAGGTGATTTTTTTGATTACTGGGTTGGTGATGATGTAATAAGTCATATGCAAGAAGATATTATCAAAGCACTTCATGATGCACATGATAAGGGACTAACCATTTATTTTATGCATGGCAATCGTGATTTTTTAATTGGCAAAAGCTTTGCGCAAAAAGCAAAGCTAACTCTGATTAACGATCCTTATCTTTTGCAATTAAAACACAAAAATATTGTGCTGATGCATGGTGACTTATTATGCACTGAGGACAAAAGCTATCAAATGTTTCGCTACATTGTCCGCACTCCACTGATCAAAAAACTTTATCTGTCCTTATCAGTAAAAACACGCCAACGCATCGCACAAAAAATTCGCGCTAAAAGCCAACAGAAAAACGAAAAATACAAAATAATCGATGTCACGCCAAAAGGCATTAAACGATATCTAGCTGATAATAAATTATTAATTCATGGGCATACCCATTTGTTTAATACCCACCATGAAAAAAACTATACACGTTATGTTTTAGGTGATTGGTTTAACACAGGAAGTTATATCCATATCGATCATGATGAAAATATTAAGCTTTTAAAGCTAGATGCAGTTTGAAAAATAGCAAGACTTTGCCATACTTGCCATGCAACAACTATTTAAAAACACATGGAGCTAACATACGATGAGTCAGGAAAGCATTACTAGCATTACAACTCAAACCACCACCTTATCAAGTGACCCTCATGCCATTTTAGGCATGGGCATTGCACTACTTATTATGATCGTTGTTTTTTATATTTTCTCGATTGCCTTTTCATGGAGCGTTTATAAGCTGCTGAAAATCATCGATAAGGATAAACAAGTCACCAAGCCATGGTTTGCTTGGCTTTTCCTTATTCCAATCGTCGGTTATATTTTCCAGTGGATCGTATTACCCTTTGGTGTTGGCAACGCGCTTAAAAAATATCAGGATATGACCATTAAACTGCGAGGTGATACTTTATTTATCTTGGGATTAGCTTTGGTGATATTACCCATTGTTACCTTTATTCCCATCATATCGCCATTTGCATCTGTCGCTTGTATGGTGATCTATATTATCTATTGGGTTAAAATTGTTAAAGTGCGTAAATTACTTGAAGCATCACATCTTAATACAAACGAAGTTTAATAAACACTTATTATCTACTACGGAAGCGTTGGCTGAGCGCAAGTCGAAGCCTTTATACGCACACCCTTTGACTTATGCTCAGGGTACGTGCTTTTGAACAAATATTAACTGCAGTCTATACATGCTAATCTTCTCCCAACCCTTTAAGCACGTGGATGATGTTCCTTATATAAATTCATTAATCGCACTTGTGAGATATGCGTATAAATCGTTGTCGTCGACACACTGCTATGCCCTAAAAGCATTTGCACTGAGCGCAAATCCGCCCCATGGGTTAATAGATGTGTTGCAAACGCATGACGCAAGGTATGCGGTGAAATTTCTTTTTTGATGCCGACAAGATCAGCGTAAAACTTAATACGGTGCCAAAAAGTCTGACGCGTAATACCCTTTCGGTGATGCGATACAAATAATTTATCAAGCTTTAAGCCTTGCAGCCAACCATCGCGCACTTCATTAATATACTTGTGTAAACACTCCAAAGCATATTCACCGGTTGGTACTAAACGTTCCTTTGAACCTTTACCCATCACGCGCACGACACCTTGGCGTAAATTGACATCATCTAAGGTTAAATTAACCAATTCACTGACGCGCAAACCCGTGGCATAAATAAGCTCTAATAATGCCTTATCACGAATGCCAATCTCTGTCGTTAAATCAGGTGCATCCAACAGTTTCTCAACATCTTCTTCAGATAGATCTTTAGGTAGACTTTTCGGTAATTTGGGTAATATTAACTTCTGTGTTGGATCTGTTGTAATCTTTTGCTGTGCGTAACACCAACCGTAAAATTTATGTAAGGTCGAAATCATCCGCGCATTAGATCGGGCACTATAGCCCTCGTTTAAACGCTTAGCTAAAAAGACTTGTAGCTCTGAAAGTTTTAGATTAACCACATCATGCTTTTGATAGAACTTAAGCAGATGATTTAAATCCGTTTTATAAGAAGATAAAGTGTTTTGACTTAAGCCTTCGCTTAGCCAGATATCATCGATAAATTGATTAATAATTTCGGAGTAATCACGCATTTTTAACAGCAATTAAATTTTCTATGCTTTCAAGCCATTCATTAAAGAGAAAACATTTTTCTCTTATACAAGGGACGCCTGTTTTTATTGCGATAGCTATCCCCGTTGTTGTTTTGGCAAATTTGCCTGTTGCAGTAAATCCGTCAAGTCTTTTGGAAGGTGCTGTTTCTCTAGAGTTGTTAATTTCTTCTGGTGTAGCAAATGTTTTAACTGTCTTAGTTATCTTATGTTCATCAATATTTAATGATTGCGCCAAAATCTTACTGTCACTAAATAATAATGCCTCAAACTCATGCATTATCATATAGGGGATAAATCGATTTTTAATTTGTAATCGTGGTGATAAGTCTTTGTATAAAGCACTAAGCGTCTGATCATTGAGATATTTTGAAATTTCTTTTATCGAGCTATTTTGTGGTATCCCATCAATGCCAGGCCATTCTTTAATCCCGTAATAATCAATCATCGTTGTTACATAAATATCAGGTCGCTGCTTTAAATGTATGGCTATATCTTGCTTAACCCTTTCAAAGCGAACATCGCCACCTTTTTGTCCAGGTTTTGAAACTTGAGTTGCACGTATAAATATATTTTTAGGCGCAAGATACGGTTGTACTACTTTTTCAATAAATGTCTGCTCCGTTCTACCCTCAACTATGGCAATGACTTCAATATAATTACTCATACTGAGGTCCCCCTGCAATAACATTTTTAGCCCATAACTCTCCAACGGAATAACTCTCAAGCCATTGTGAAAAATCTTTTTCATTTAATCGCTCAAAAGTTGACGCTCCTTCTTTGCGATTAACAACAATAATATCTTCAACTGCAAACTGATCGATTAACGCAGGAGATTGCGTCGCTACAATCACTTGTGTTCTTTGAGCTGCTTGCTGAATAAGCTCTGCTAGGATAACGATAGCTGCTGGATGAAGTCCTAACTCTGGTTCATCAATAATAATTGTTGATGGTGGTTCAGGTTGTAATAAGGCAGTTGCCAAACAAATAAAACGGATTGATCCATCGGATAAATGATATGGCTGCATCGGGTAATCTGAGCCTTTTTGCAACCAATCAAGCCTCACTGTTTGCTCTTGTCCAGACACTTTAATATCCAATATGAAATCATCAAAAAATGGCATAACCAATCTAATAGCATTAAGAATTTCCATATAAGAATCATGAAAATGATCTCTTAAATTTAATAAAAATGACGCAATATTTTTTGCATTACCATAAAGTTTCTTATTATTCTCAACAATATCTGATCGACGCATCGGTGAGTTAGCACTTGTATCATGAAAGTGATATACAACCCAGTTAGATATCGAACGATGCACAAAATATCCAATGCCATTATATTTACCATCTGCAGACCTTTCACTTTTTAACTCCGAAATTCTACTCTCTCTACTGGGCAGTCCATAGCTACGCCATGTATCTTTTGATGGCCATGACCATCCTTTATTTTCTGAATGCAACTTTGAATCCATTTCGTCAATCTCAAATTCCAAACCTATGAAAGGGTTCTTTTGAAATGCTCTACTCTCTTCAATTAGAAAATCCTCCTCTACTGTTGGCACTAATTCAAGAGCATAGTAATTTCTCGCTTCCATATTATTTGTTGACTGAAACTCAAAGGAAATTTTTATTCTTTCCGTAATTTTGGGACCATTATAAAGAAAGTTATCAGCTCTGCCACGACTACTAATAAATGACGTAAAGCTGCCCTCACTCATTGACATCAGCATACGAAAAATTTGAATAAAGTTACTTTTTCCTGCACCATTAGCGCCAATTAAAATATTTAAACTTCCAAGCTCTAAACTGTCTAAATCAGCAATAGATTTAAACCCACTAACTTTCATTCGCGTTAAATAACCACTTTTCATATTATCCTTTGAGATCACTCAAAACTCTGAAATTATCTAAGTACATTAAAACTATTTTAATCAATATTTCAGATAACGTTAACCAATATTTTGGATCAAAAAAACATGATAACGAAAAACTTTAATGACATGAGGAAAACTTACTTTAACAAAAAATCGAACGGTTCATTTAAAGCAAGTCATAAAAACAAAAAAGGTTGGCGATGCCAACCTTAAAATTATACTTTTTCTTTGATTCTTGCTGCTTTACCCGTCAAGCCACGCATGTAGTAAAGCTTAGCGCGACGAACTTTAGCACGTCTTTCGACAACAACGCTGTCAATGATTGGGCTGTGTGTTTGAAACGTACGCTCAACACCTTCACCAGATGACATTTTACGCACAGTAAACGCTGAGTTGATACCACGATTCTTGATCGCAAGTACGAAGCCTTTAAACGCCTGAATACGCGCTTTATCACCTTCTTTTACCCATACGTTAACTGTTACTGAATCACCAGGGTGAAATGTTGGTAAGTCAGTACGTAGTTGTGAATTTTCAACCATTTCTAAGTATTTATTCTTCATTTTGTTCTCCTAATTGTGCATTCTCTATCACATTTATTGTTTTTCATCTTGCGCTAATTGCTCAAGATATTGCTTATCTTCATTCGATAGACATAGGCACTCAATCAATTCTTTACGTCGCAAAAAAGTACGTTTTAACTTTTGTTGATGTCGCCATTGTTGAATTTTTTGATGATCTCCAGATAACAGCACCGCAGGTACATCACCTGCATCCACATGTGTCGCAGGACGTGTGTAATGCGGACAATCTAATAAACCATCGTAAAATGAATCCTCAACAGCTGATGCTTGATCATTTAACACCCCAGGCAGTAAGCGCACGATGCTATCAATCAATGTCATCGCAGGTAGCTCGCCACCGCTTAAGACATAATCACCTATTGAAACTTCTTCATCAACATGACGCTCAATCAAACGCTCGTCGATACCTTCATAACGACCACAAAGCAAGATTAAAGCATCTTCACAAGCAAACTCTTTAACCAAATTTTGAGTTAACGGTTTTCCTTGCGGCGACAAGTATACAACTTTAGCGGGTTTGTTCAATCTTTTTTTGGCTTCAGTAATGGCTTTTTGCAGTGGGTCATACATCATCACCATGCCAGGTCCACCACCAAAGGGGCGATCATCAATTGTCTGATAGCGATTGGTTGCAAACTGACGTGGATTAATGGTCATAAGCCCCGCTTTTTCAAGCTGAAATGCACGTGCTGAAACGCCATATTGGGTAATCGCATCAAACATTTCAGGAAATATCGTAATCGCTGCAAAGTTAATCATTATGCTTACTCTTAATAGTCGTACTGCCAATCAACAGTTATTAGCTTCTGATCTTTATTGACCTCAATCACATAGTCATTCACAAAAGGGATTAAATACGATTGATCTTTATATTTGCAACAAAGCACCTCATTGGCACCTGTATCTAAGATATCATCAACCTTGCCAAATGATTGCCCTTCTTTGTTGACAACCTGCATGCCGATTAAGTCCACCCAGTAGTATTCATCTTCTGCTGTCTCTTTTAGCACTGATCTTGGCACAGCGAGTAAGGCATTGGTATATTTAGCAGCAATCTCTTTGACATCGGCATCAGCAAATTGAATCACAAGCTTATCACCGACGCGACTGACCGACTCACCGGTTAACACGGACCACGTGCGATCACTTGCTTTTTTGATATACCACTGACCATAAGACAATGCCGTTTCAATCGAATCACTTAAGACATAAAGTTTTAATTCGCCTTTTAAGCGATATGTTGCACCCACCTTGGCAATGACGATCATCTCATCATTTTGTACATTATCTTGTTGTGACATATTAACAACCTTATTACGCAATCAGTTTTAAAACAAATAAAATACATAAAACAAAAACGCCAATCAACGATACGAGCGTGATTGGCGTTTCTTAAAACTTAACATAAGCACTTAAGCGTGCTTTGTGCTTTTTACTTAAGCTTGTACTGTTGCTTTACGCGCTTCTTTAACGATAGAAGTTACACGATCAGACATCTTAGCACCTGTACCTAACCAGTAGTCTACACGCTCAAGATCAACACGTACTTTTTCTTCATGTTCTTTTGCCAATGGATTAAAGAAACCAACACGTTCGATAGGACGACCATCACGCGCTTTACGGCTGTCTGTTACCACGATTCTATAAAAAGGACGCTTCTTAGCGCCGCCTCTAGCCATACGAATTACGACCATTAGTCTTCTCCAAATTTTCTATTTTAGTTATTGTTGCTCTAGAATTTGTGCTAAACACAAAAACGGGCGCATTTTAACGTACTTTTGACGTGGGCACCAGTGATTTTAAGGCGTTAATTCATTTTTTATGGTGTTTTCACCATTTCACCCTTTATTGATACCTTTCTCGAGAATGGATAGTGCTCGTTTTACCTTTTCAGCTGCAGTATAAGGTGAATTAACGATAATCATACCTGAGCCATACATGCCAATGGCTTTGCTTGGGTTTTCAAAAACCCACTCATCAATCGTCATCATAAGTTGTGCGTCACGCAAAATCTCTTTTAGACGTTCATGGCGTCTTTGTGGCAACAAAGGATACCATAGCATAAAAGTACCTGTTGACCATTTTTTGACGGATTGCATGAGTAGTCTTGCTTGACTTTCATACTCACTTTTAATCTCAAAGCTTGGATCAATCAGCACACCACCTCGACGCTCTTTGGGTGGCAAAAAGCCTGATATCAGCTTTGACATATCACCATATTTTACGGTGACTTTCTCAAAGTCATGCATTGCTAGCTTAAGATGCTCAATCTCTTGCGGGTGCAGCTCAAGTGCCGTCATTCTATCTTGCTCACGCAGTAAGCTTGCCGCTAAATAAGCTGATCCTGGGTAAAACTGCAATGTTGTTTTATCAGAGTTCAATTCGTCAATGAGTGTTTTGTATTTTGCCAACAAAGGGTTGTCACTTTTCTCAAAAAGCTTGAGCACCTTGCCAATGCCATTTAGCCCTTCTTTGGTCTTTTGCGCCTCAGGACTATACAGATCATAGATCCCACGTCCGGCATGCGTATCCAACCAAAAAAATGGCTTCTCTTTATTACCTAAATGCTCAATAACCGCGATAAGCCATAAATGCTTATGAATATCTGCAAAATTGCCCGCATGATATATATGTTGATAACTTAATGACATTAATAACCCCTATTCAATTGTTTTTGCCAACTTAATTTAATGCAAAATTCTCCTTTCAAAGACGTTCAATTACTGGAGTTACGTACTTTAGAAAAAACTATCATTCTATAAACACCCCGTCAGCCTATGGCTGCCACCCCTCTTGAAAAGAGGGGAATTAGGCAACGATGATTTTATATTCCCCTCTTTTCAAGAGGGGTGCCGAGCGTGCGAGGCGGGGTGTTAAAATATAAAAAGTCCGTAACTCCAGTCAATTATTCAAATCTTTTTTTGCAATACTTAATCATTCACCATTTCTCTCGTTTTCATTGAGTGTTTTGCCACTGCTATCCTTCCAATCATTCCAACCATTTGACGATGAACCTAAACATACTGCAGAGGCAGCTGATGGTGAATTAAATAAATAATCCTTATCAAATATCCTCGCTTTTATAACTCCATCTCTAATAAGTTGCTCCCTAAGCTTCAAATAGTTATTTTGCTCAAAGTTTCGAGTGATATCAGGAGATATTAAAGATCCTTTTAACACAACAAACCCCTCTGAGTTATAGTGTCCTTTTGCATCTGAAGAACGCCTAATGCAATAATAAATTTTTTCAACTTCTTTGCAATCAATGTTATGTGCTGTCAACGCCTTAAATACAGGCAGTCCAAGCGTTGATGCTAAAACCTCAATCACCTCAAAAAGAACATCACACTCAGCCTTTAAATGTACCGGTGTGTGCGGCTGTAACCCAGCATTACCATTAATAAGTTGATAGCGATTCACCATAGTAGCAATCGATATTGCCAGTGATTCCAAGTAAAGGACATGACTTGCAGTAAAACTATTAGTAATAGATACAAAAATAAATGCTTTATTCCAAAAAGTTTTATCTTTATGGTGCTGCTTTAAACGCATAAACAGAGAACTTGTTTGCCCAATATAAGCAACCGGTAAGCCAGTTTTATCATCAATACCGACTAAGCAATATAGCGCAACCTGTTGAATATTTTCTAATTTGAGAAACTCGCTTAATAATGCTCTAGGCACCTCTATTGCTTCAATAATAGATGTCGTTATTTTGGCTAGTTTAATACCTGTTGGGTCACCTGTGGGTAAAAAAATCTGTATCGTTTGCGGAGATGTTTTTTTGCCGTACATTTCACATCTATTCCTTTAATTTCATAAAACATGTTTATTTCATTTAAAAACACACAAAAGTGTATCATTTTCCTAGCATGCGGGTAAATTGACTGCTAAGCCACCAAGAGATGTTTCTTTATATTTGGTGGACATGTCTTTACCTGTTTCTTTCATTGTCTGAATCACCTGATCTAAGCTCACATGATGCTCACCATCACCTAGTAGTGACAACTTAGCACCATTGACCGCTTGCACCGCACCCATGGCATTTCTCTCAATACATGGGATTTGCACCAAGCCACCAATCGGATCACAGGTTAAACCTAAATTATGCTCCATGCCCATCTCAGCAGCATTTTCAACTTGTTCAACACTGCCACCTAGAATTGCGCAAAGCCCCGCTGCTGCCATTGAACAGGCGACACCAACCTCACCTTGGCAACCTACTTCAGCCGCGGAAATAGATGCTCCTTTTTTAAATAAAATACCAATCGCTGCCGTTGTTAACAAATAATCGATAATCTCTTTTTTACTGGTAAAGGGATGGCTTAATACATGGTGTTTTAATACCGCAGGAATCACGCCTGCCGCACCATTAGTAGGTGCTGTAACCACCTTGCCACCGGCAGCATTTTCTTCATTAACCGCAATGGCAAAAACATTAAGCCAATTAAGGTCTTTAATATCTAAACGCGATTCTTCTAAACGTTTTTTAAGTTTATACGCGCGACGTTTAACCTTAAGCCCACCGGGTAGCTCACCATCTGTTTGCAAACCTTTTTCAATGGACTGATCCATCACCTGCCAGATTGCTAACACCCCTTCTTCGACTTCATGTTTATCACGTAGCGCACATTCATTCGCCATCATTAAATCGGCAATATTCATTTGATGTTTTTCACATAAATCTAATAACTCTTTAGCCGTTGCAAATGGATAAGGTACAGCATGCGCATCAACAGGAGCTGGATCATTATGCCGATGCATTTCATGCTCATCTAAGATAAAGCCGCCACCAACTGAGAAATACTTCAATGTGCCAAGCTTTTCACCTTGCGCATTCCATAGTGTAAACAACATACCATTAGCATGCTCTGGCAGCGCCTCATTATAATGAAATATCAGATCAGTCGTATAATCAAAATCAATCTCATAAGATCCCAATAATTTCATCTTTTTGCTTTTAAGCATCTGATCATAACAAAGTGCAGCCGCATTAATATCAATACTATGTGGCTCAAAGCCTGCCGATCCTAAAATACAGGCATAATCTGTTTTATGCCCTTTTCCAGTAAGTGCTAATGAACCAAAAAGTTCAATCGTAAAACGCCTAGTCTCTTGCAATGCAGCTTGATGTTTTTGTAAAAACCGAAAGGCTGCGCGCATTGGACCTACTGTGTGTGACGATGATGGTCCAACACCAATAGAGAACAAATCAAAAATACTAATATTCATAAACTCACCCTTAAAAAAAGCCCATTTACCTCTAAAAAACCTGCTTACAATAAATCAGTGGCTGGCAGATGTAAAATAATTTACAATGCCAGCCAAAAATATATCGCTTAATACTGCATGTTTAAAGATACCTTATTTCTAACGCTTCAAAAAATATTACCACAAGCCTGTTTATCACGCCTTGCTGGGAAGCTTGCTAACTGTGAAAACCCAACCGTTAAAAATAGATTAATCCACCTTGCGATGAAACGTTTTAATATCAAATTAACTGACGCGTTAATCAACGATCCGACAGAATATACTAGCTTTAATGATTTTTTCACCCGCAAATTAAAACCTGAAGCGCGCCCGATTGATCCAAACGATAACAGCATTATCTCGCCAGCAGATGGCAAAATCACGCAAGCAGGTTTAATCACCGAAGGCAAACTAATCCAAGCCAAAGGCAAATATTTTTCCTTAAAAGCACTTACAGCGGATACGGCAAAAGAGAACTATTCTGATTTCTCAGTGATTTATTTATCCCCTTCGGATTATCACCGTGTGCATATGCCAATCGATGGGAAGCTCACACGCATGACCTATGTTCCAGGCAAATTGTTCTCAGTCAATGAATTAACCGCGGAAAATATCGATGGACTCTTCGCCAAGAATGAGCGCCTGATTTGTTACTTTGATACTGCGATTGGGGAAATTGCCGTTATTTTTGTGGGTGCAATGCTTGTTGCAGGGATTGAAACCGTTTGGCATAAGTTAGTTGCTCCTAATTACTACAGCAAAGTGATACACTTTGATTACTCTGAGCAAAACTTACACTTTAAAAAAGGTGATGAGATTGGTTTATTTAATTTTGGCTCAACGATTATCACGCTTTTCCCTGCCAATAAAATCGCATGGCAGGCGAGCATCACGGGCAAAATTAATATGGGGCAGACGATCGCTAGCGCTATCTAAAAGCATTTAGCCTGATTTAAAATATAAAATATCAGCAAAGCATTTTTTTTTATCTATACTCAAACTTGTCAAAAGCTAATAAAACAACAAGGAGTTTGTGATGAAACCATTTGACGGATTATTAATTGCTGATTTTACCCATGTGTTATCAGGGCCGTTTTGCACTATGCTACTGTGTGATCTAGGTGCCAGAGTAATCAAGCTTGAACGCCCAGAAATCGGTGAAGATTCACGCCAGTTTGGTCCCTTTATCGATGGCATTTCAATGTATTTTGAAACAGTCAATCGAGGCAAAGAAAGTATTGGTGTTAATCTTAAAGATCCTAATGATCTAGCACTTGTTAAAAACATTATCAAACAGGCTGATGTTGTGGTTGAGAACTTTCGCCCAGGCACCATGGCTAAGCTTGGTCTTGATTATGACTCTCTTTGTAAACTTAATCCTCGGATAATTTTCGCCTCTATCTCAGGCTTTGGACAATCTGGTTCGATGTCGCAGCTGCCTGCCTATGATGAGCTGATTCAAGCGATGAGTGGCTTTATGAGTGTCACCGGTGAGCCCGATGGTCCACCAATTAAAGCAGGTCCTTCAGTTTCTGATATGCTTGCTGGTGTGTATTGCTTCTCGGCAATTGCCACAGCGCTTTATCAGCGTGAGAAAACAGGCAAAGGGTGTCAAATTGATATTGCCATGTTTGATGCGATGCTGTCATTTTTAGAAAGTGACGTCGTCTCTGATAAAATGTTGCATAAAATCCCCAGTCGGATTGGTAACAAACACCCCAATATCTCACCCTTTAGCACCTTTAAATGTAAGGATGATGATATTGTTATTTGTGCGGCAACCGATAAGCTTTTTGCTTCTGCTTGTGACGTTATGGGACTTGATCAACTTAAAAATGATCCCAAATGCCAGAGCAATAAAGATCGCTTAGCACATAACGATCTTATTAAAGCTGCCTTTGAAAAATCGCTTGGTAACGATACTGTTGCTAACTGGTATGATAAATTTGTGAAAGCCGGCGTTCCCGCGGGCCCCATTAATAATGTCAATCAAGCCCTTAGTCTTAAGGTTGTTAAAGAACGTGATATGATTGTCAAAGCGGGGAAATATCAGCTTCCTGGATGTCCATTGAAATTCTCAACCAATAAGGAAACCGGCACAAGAAAAGAAGCACCTAAGGTAAATGCTGATGGCGCCAAAATTAAGAAAGAATTTAAATAATCGCTCTTTGATCATGCAATTAGCTCACGTTCTATGCTTTCGCCTCTGGCGTATGTTTTGTCGTGGACTTACTGCTGCATTTCTACTTATTTTTTTCTCACATGTAGCATTTGCGCAACAACTTGAAGATAACAATCAACCAACGATGATGGCAGCGCATTATGATGCCTTATTAACTGCTTTTAATACTGATTTACACATGACACAAACACTGTTACACGATATTAAGCTTAGGATATATGAGCCTGATATTAGCCAAAAACAATATGCCTTTTTTGCCAAACAATTAGATTTCGTGCGCCAGAAATTCTATCAATATCAAACTGAACTGATTAATGAAAGACATAAATTAAGTCATGAACTGACTCATTTTGAAGAAACCAGTCAACCGGGATCTATTCGTGATTTGAGTAATGGTATCGCGCTATTTAAACGCGTGCATGCCGATATTAATAAGCTTAAAGAGGCACAACAACAAGCACAAGAAATCATTAAAGCAACAAACCATCTACTGCTGAAACTCTCCGATCATGAGCGTTTAATCAATGAAATTAAAGAGCTGAAATCAACACCATTTATGATCTCACCCCATTCATTTATAACGTCATTTAAAGAGTTTAACGCTTATTTTAATGACACTCATTTTAACAAACATCAGCTGGTGTTCCCCACCAATGAACAGCTGATCTTAGGTGCGTTATTGCTGCTATTACTACTGGCGAATATGACTTATCGTAAGCGACTGCAAGCTAAGCTTTACTTTTATCTGCGCCATTATGTTTACCATTATATTTATTTACGCGTGTTTTCTACCTATTTCAATGAAATAAGCTACTTGTTTACGCGTAGTATTTTTCCAGCATGTTTGCTGTATCTCATCTACTGCATTGTTTTCATTGATCAAGACCCGCTCAATATTATTAATACCATGGTTAACGCCTTGGTACTGAGCTTGATCTTTTATGTATTATTTAGCACCACCATCAGAAACTTACTACATCTTAATTCATCTGAAAATAAATCTAGCCATCGATATGTTCGCCCCTTAGCCTTAGTGAGCTCAATGATTATTTTTATAGAGCACATAAATCCGATTGCTTTTGGCTTTAATATTGAGCCCTTTCTCATTGACTATGCTTACGCTCGCGTTTTTTGCATGCTTATCTTAGGTATTGTTCAACTCATATTACTCATAAAGCTATATTTGAGTTACACCAAAACGCACCACTTTCATTCAAGTCGCTATGGCTTACTTGTCTTACATTTTCTGCTCATACTCTATAGCTTATATGTTGTGATGGTACTCATCGGTTTTGGCAATCTGGCATCGATTGGTTTTTATAAGTTATTGCAAAGCTTATGGGTAATTTATATTGCCAGTCAAATAGCACGTTTGATTGCTTTTTTATTAACACCATTAAGTGCGCTTAAGCTCCAACGCATTGCTCCGCGCAAAAAACATACCAAAGCCCGCGCGATTGTTGTTTATCACTGGCTAAAGCTCATTGGTATTATTATTAGCTATATGTCTGCGCTACTTCTTATTACCCTACTATGGGGTGTTGAAGCCAATGAGTTAAATGCGATGATAATTTATCTTTTTACAACACCTTTTCCTATCAGTGACAATCAGATTTTTTCTGTTATACATATCATCAACGCATTGGCTATTTTTCTGATTTGCTACGTGGCTTTATTGATTATCAAATGGATGATTCAACGCCTGATTATTCATTATTTAACCATAGAAACTGGTACAAAATATGCGCTTGATAAGTGTCTTAACTATCTGGTCTTTATTTTTGCAATTGTTATTCTTATTTACGCAATGGGAGTTAGCACACATGCATTAACTTTTATCATCAGTGGCTTATCGATTGGTATTGGTTTTGCACTACAAGATGTCATCAAAAATTTTTTCTCAGGGTTTATTCTACTGATTGAGCGCCCTATTAAAGTTGGCGATATGGTGCATTGCGGTAATGATCTAGGATTTGTTAAACACATCAATATTCGCACGACCATTATTGAAACCTTTGATAAAAACACCTTAGTCATCCCGAATAGCCTTTTGATCAATGATAAATTAAGCAATGAAACCATTAATCCTTTAAGCCGCGCTAGCATTAGTATTGGCGTTGGCTATAACAGTAATCCTGAAGAGGTGAGAAATATCCTATTACAAGTCGCTGAGAATAATCAGTATGTCTTTGATGATCCTAAGCCATCGGTGAAATTTAATGACTTTGGCGACTCAGCACTTATTTTTGTCCTTAAGGCGTTTGTTAATAAGCTTGAGCAAAGCAAAGCAGAAGATAGTCTCCGACACGAGATCTTTGCAGCCTTTAAAGTCCATAATATCGATATTCCTTTTCCACAATTGGACATTCAATTTAAAAATATGCGACGACCTTCTTAAGGTCTCATCACAATAGATATGGTGGGTTACTGACTTCTGTCATTTAGCACCCTAATCACCCCCAATATTCTAGATTATTTAAAGTATCAATCATTGCCGTAATAACTTTTTTAATGATCGGATTTTTATAGGATTCACTATTCACAAGCAGATATGTTGTAAATGGTTTACTCGATAAGTTAGGTAATATATTCACCAGTGTTTGATGATCTGATTTTACAACCGACTCTGGAATCAAGCTCACTCCATAGCCTATTTTTGTTAACTTATACTGCATAATAACCGCATCACAACCTATGCTTTGCTCAAATGTGACGGCGTGTTCATTTGGCTTATTTTGCTCATCTTGTAGCAGCCATGATTTCGTCGGCAATAAGTTATTATAAATACAAATATGTTTTCTTAAGTCTTGTGGGTCATTAATTGCTGGATGTGTTTTAAGATAATATTCACTAGCATATAGCTTATGTGTCGTTTGTAAGCGCATTTTAACGAGCCATTCTTCATCATTAATTAAATGAATAAGTGCATCATGGATAAAGATCACATCAAATTGATCAAAAAGAGACTTCGAGACTGAGCCGAAATTAAGCATTTGGTAATAAGTATAACTGGTCATCTCAATTGAAATATCAGGATTTATTGCCAATAATGACTGCAAACACTCATCAATAAAAAAGTAATACACCCCTATATTATTAAAAAAGCGTACCTGCATTTTTTGCGTTTCCTGCTTTTGAACCAGTTGAGAGAAACTTCGATCCATATGCTGCACCATTGCTTGCAATCTTGGGATTAGTTCAGATCCATAAGGCGTTAATTCAACTCGCCCACTTTTTGTCGTAATCACCGTATTTTTAAGATGAAACTCCAAGCGCTGAATGCGTCGTGAAATGGTTGTGCGATGCTCACCCTTAGCATCTGATAGTCCCGCAATTGAACCTATTTTAATGATATCTAACAAGGTAAGCGCATCCGTAAAAAATTCAGTATACATAACATTCCTTCGCTATTAATCAGTCTTTTAACCTGCTATCAAGCATAGTTCAATCCCTCTATAAGTAAAGTATGGATTCTAATACTTTTGTCTTCTGTCTTCTGTCTTCTGTCTTCTGTCTTCTGTCTTCTGTCTTCTGTCTTCTGTCTTCTGTCTTCTGTCTTCTGTCTTCTGTCTTCTGTCTTCTGTCTTCTGTCTTCTGTCTTCTGAAGAAGTGTACACAAAACGCAACAACTGGTGCAACATGTGATCTGTTTACCATGCACCAATCTGTTCATAATGCGACCACACAAGGTGATCACTAACTGTCATCTTGCGATGTTCAACAACCTTCGAGGAAAACATTATGAAAAAGATCACTCAACTTAACAAACTATATACTCTTTGTGCATTATCTCTTGGTAGCATCTCATTGGTTGCCTGTGGCGGTGGCGGCGGTGGTAGCTCTGAAGAGAACACACCTGTTGCACAAACAAAGATCAACGCTGCAGTTACATTGGATACACCAAATAATGTAATCAATGGTGACAAAGCACTTTATAGCACGCAATTAACTGCAGAAGTTGCAAGCCTTTCTGTCAGTGCTGAGCCAGCTCAGATTATTGCTAAATACTTCTCACCACAGCTAACTACAGTACAAGCGAATGCATTAACGCATAATCTTGGCTGTTATGAAGGTTTAGCATTAAGTGCTGGTGAACATTGTGAAGATCATTATGAAGTTACATCAACCATAGAAAATGCAAGCTACCATGGTAGCCTTGTTTATGAAACAACAACTGGCACGGTAACAACGCCAATCAATATCGATTTTAAGGCTGATAATGATGCAGTATTTAATCGCTCAGACATTCAAGTGACAAGTGTTGGTTCATTCTCACCAGGATTGCAGACAGCAATCGATATTATTAACACCTCACAAAAAGTACTGCAAAACCCACAAATGGTATTTCCAGAATCTGTACGTGCATATATCCATCCATTAAATAGTGTATCAACATTAGCAAGTGGGCAAGCAACAACCTTAAAATTTGAGGTAGATAATTCCGCTGAAGCACTTGCCGCATTAAAAGCATGGGAAAATGAACTTAAACAAGCGTTAGCAACAAGCGCTTTATACGTTAAAACCAATGCGCAAAAAGCGCAAAAAGTAGAATTAACACCGTCTTTTAGTTTGGCAACACTAGTAACTGTAAATAATTCAAATGATTTTTTACGCAATGCTAATGGCAACTTAGAAAAAGTTATTACTTTAAAAAATATAACCAGTGACGCCATCAATAGCATTGATGCACAATTCTCACCCGTTGTAGAGGGCGTAAATGCTGACTTTTCACTATGCACATTGCCACTAGCCGCTGGTGCAAGCTGTCAAATCAAAGTCATTGTCAGTCCTGAAGTCAGTAACACAGGTATTTCAAGCTTTGAGACAAATGTTACCTTTGTCACTGATTCAGTCTATCATCTTGATGATTTGAAGACGACAGTAGCAATGAATACAGATGTTTCGCTAAGCCTTGATCCATTGAGTGTTTTTATTGATCATCACGATAGTGTGATTAAATTTATCAATACTGGTGATGTTAATTTTAAGCCCTCAATGCTTGCTAGTGATTATAAAGTTTACGATGCAACAGGCAAAGACATCACTAACCAGATCAGCATTTTAGAAACTTCATCATGCTTAAGTGGCAATGTTGTCGCACCTAAAGCAAGCTGCTCGCTAGTGGTTAATCCAGAAATTGCCATCTCCCAAGTTGTCCAACCGTTTAAATTAGTTATTAATAATAGCAACACAAATACTGAAGTGACCTTACCAAACTATAGCGATAACGGGATTTTTGTTGATGCAACACACACACCAAATGCTTTTGTTTCAGGTAAAGATGCCTCAATTTATGTAGTACTTGCACCTGTTGAAGCCAAAGTGCTCTACGGCTTTAAACTACCCTTTGACATGCCATACACATTAGATACCAGTGTTGAAAACAGTTGCCAAATTGGTAGTATGATTAGCACACCTTGTGTTGCCAAGCTTGATATTTCAGGGGTTGATTTAGCCAATAAAAGCCTGTTGAGTAACTTGATCATTCAATGGGGTGACTCAAGCACAGACACAGAAACACTCAATATCAAGGTTGTCGATATTAATGATCCTGAAGCAGATACGAGTGAGCTTGTGGATCTTAATGTGCTATCGCAATTAAGCAGTAATGCGATTACTGTTGATAAAGAAGGTTTACATATCAACTTAACCAACAACGCCAGCCAAGCACTACAACACTTAAGCGTTAGCGCTCCACAATGGTTAAACAATATCATTGACTTTCAAGCACTTAACACCTTAAGTATGCTTGCGGTTAATGAATCTAAAACACTTAGTCTTCCTTTACTTGCGGGTAAAACGGTTGCTGATTTGCAACAAGCAATGATGGCACATCAAAGTGAGGTTCTTGCTAATAATGATGTTAATGCAACACTGGATAAAGTCTTTGGCTTTGCTGCGAATAATGCCGCAACCTTATTTTATCCTAGCATAGCTAACTCGCTTTATCCGACGTTTGAGGATGGTATGCTCACACAAGAAGTTATCTTTACAGCACCTAGCGTACGTTATATCCCGATCACCAATAACACGACTGAAGCACAGATAATAAGCTTTGAGCAGAATTTACCAACAGGTGTCACACTATCACAGCAAACCTCATCTCCAGAGATGACCTTATGTCAAGAATCGATGACATTAGCCAGTGGTATGACTTGTTTTGTCGCCTTTAATGCAGCAGCTGATGCCAATGAACAAGCAGGTAACCACTTTAACTTAACATTAACACCGGATGCTCAATCTGGATTATCGGCAACCACATTACAGATGAGTTTTAAAACTAATTTTGTTAACGAGTTAAGCTTTAGTGCACCTGAATCAGCGATCAATATCCCATTAACTAGTGTCAAACACTATGACTTAAAAATTGTCAACAATGAGCTCTTTGTTGCTTGGTTGCCATCAACGGATATTGCGAATTATCACCTAACAGGAGATGATCTAACAGGTTTACAATTAACTGATCCAAGCATGAGCCCAAGCTGCTTCACAGGATCTGCTGTTGCCAGTGGCAGCTATTGTTATGTTGGTTTAAACGTATCTGATAACAGTACAGCAGCAGAGTATGGATTAGTCTTAGATATGGGTAGTAACAGCAATTTAGCACAAGATAATCTTAATATCGGTACCGTAAATATTATTGATCATGGCGTTGCATCTGTTGAGCTTGTTGCTAATGGTCAAAATATCACAGGCGTTGTTTCAGGCTTAGGTTTTGACGTTGTCATTCATGCACCTGAAAATTGGTTTAATGAAGCTTCTACTGATCAAAGCTTCACGATTAGTTCAAGCTCGCCAGATATCCTAATCGATGGTGCAGAAAGTAGTACTTGTAGCTTGTCACAAACTCTGCAAAGTCTAACTTGCCAAGTACATGTTACGACCACTGAAGCACTTGCTGTTGGTAGCTATGAGTTAGCTATCACCGCAAATAACGATATGCCAATTAATAATTCCATCATGAGCTTTAATATCCAAAGTTATGCATGGAAAGCCTTATCACAAGTCTCAACACGTAACGATATTGGTTCATGTGGTATCGGACATGATAATAAAGCCTATTGCTGGGGATCTAAGAGTGCCTACAGGTTAGGGGTTGATGTTTCTAGCGCTCAACGTAAACCTGTTGCCGTATCTCAAGGGCAAATGCCACAAGATGTTGTGCTTGAGACAATTATCGCCGCTGAAACTACAAGCTGTGCGCTGGATAATACGGGGCAAGCCTACTGCTGGGGGGATAATAATAATGGTAAGACAGGTACTGCTAATGGCGATAATGGTAGCATTCAACAACCAACCAAAGTTGCCCAAAATGGCGTAACTTTCAAAAGTATTGTTGGTGGGCAATTCCATATTTGCGCAATCTCAAATGATGAGAAATTGTATTGCTGGGGATTGAATTTAGAGAATCAATTTGCTACTGCTATTCCGATAGGTAACGATATCGATCGCCCAGTTGCCATTCCTAAAGGAGGTATCCCCGCATCAGAAACAGTTAAGCAAGTTGCTGTGAGCGTAAACCAAACCTGTGCGCTTGCAAGTAACAACTGGATATACTGTAGTGCTCCGACCAGAGATAATACAAAAGCATCTCAATTAACAGCAATTGCTCAAGGTGCTTTACCACAAGGTGCTTACTACACCAAGATCCAATCAGGATATGATTACTTCTGTGGGCTTGCCAGTGACAACCATGCTTACTGCTGGGGAGATAACAGACGTGGTCAATTAGGAGATAATACGACAACTAATCGCACGACACCAGTGCAGGTCAAAGCCGGAGCCATTCCAGCTAATGCAACCTTGCAAGATATCTCTGCTAACTTTAGAAGCACTTGTTTACTTGCTGATAATAAAGCCTACTGCTTTGGTGACAACGCTTCCTATGATCTAGGTACTGGAAATACAGTTCAAAGGGAAATACCCTTTGTTGTTGCTCAAGGTCAGCTAGCTCAAGGTGAAACGGTGAAATCACTGGCTGGTAACAACTGCTTTATCAGCAGCCAAGATAAGGCTTATTGCTGGGGTAATAACGAGTACTATAAGACAGGTACCAACACAATTAGCGGTTTTGTTCCAACACCTAAAGTGGTTTACCCTTATAATGGTTAAGCTCTAATCTAATACTCATTTAAGCCTGCGACAGCAGGCTTTTTTATTGTTATCGCAAACCATCATGCACACATTACGCACAACTTAGCGCACAATTTGTCGTTTTTTTAATCAATCAACCTTTTTATCATAAGCAACATCTCTCAGCGTGATTAACTTTAAGGAAACTTACGATGCAATATAAAACATTAATCAGACTTCTACCCTCACTCATTAGCACCTCTTTAATCAGCGCCTGTGGCGGTGGAGCGGGTGCACCCTCTCCAGAACCAATCATTGGCAGCACTAAACTTAACAATGAAACTTTATTAGCACCAGCCTCTAGCATTAAAGCCGAAGGTATTGGCATCAATAAGCAACGTCTAAGCACTGAAACCACTTATAACCTGATGACAGGTTTAAATGACTCGAAACAGGACAATGTTAAAGTAATAGGCGCACATATTGACCCACAAATTGATGGGCTTACATTGAAATATGTGGCTGATAAATCAGAAAAAAGCTGTCTTATCACCAATGATGATGGTTCGCTCACACAAACGACATTAACTGCTAATGACAGTTGTGTGCTTAATATTGAAACCATCTACACCGGCTCACAAACACTTCTTGATCAAGAGCTTAACTTAATTATCGAAGTTGAAAATATTGAAAACAAAGTGCTGCATTACCAAGGCAATTTTATTAAACAAGAAGATATCGCAACAGCACAATCATTAGCTAAAGCAAGTGTTACACCGATTACCATTCATAGTGATGGTCAGATTGATGTTATCTTTAAAAATATTTCAGATAAAGCGATAAATCGCGTAGTATTAAATATCGCTGAAGGTGATGATAGCAAATGGTTTATCGATCTGTTAGATGAGGCGACAAAAAAGCAACTAAATGCACATTATCAAATCGTTGATGATGAGAAAAATATTTTGCCTGATGAAACTGGCATTATCACTTTGCAACTTGACCCGATAAAATTAAAAACTGCCCTTGAAGATGAAACTCATCAAGCACAACTTGTAGATAATATTAACAAGGGTCATCTTCTTAACATTGATGCCAGCAATATTGCTAAAACGAATATTGCATTAGCCTATGATAAACGTGTACTTGTTAGTGATCGCTCTAATATCCATTTCACACAAGCAAATAGTAATACAGTCACGCTAAAGAATACCTCTAATAACCCAATTAAAATCAATCACATAGACATCACAGGCGATATTTCAGACGTTAACCTTACAGCAAACATCACAGATATTGCCCCACTATCTAATGCCATGATTGTGCTTAATGCACAAGCATCGGCAAAAGGTCAAGGTGAATTAGTCATTGAATATGAACATGATCATGGCATAACTGAGACAATGAATATTCCAATAAGCGTTGCCAATTCCAGCATTACATTATCTGCAATCAATAATAACAATCCCTTTGAGATAACAGATCAAAGCAGTGAAGTATCAACACAGATCACCAACAATGGTAATTTTAACTGGTATCCAGCAACAGCATCAACACAAGGAGCCTATCAAGTGCAGCGAGTTGGTGACAAGAAAATAGATCACTCTTTATCTAATTCAATCAATTGTCTTAGCTTAAACGAAACGGGATTAGCACCTCAGCAAAGCTGTGAGATGCCAATAATGACCATTAACCCAGATACACAGGCAGGCACCTATGAATTTACTCTATATGCTAAGGCTCAAGATGGAACTATTTACACCAATCTTGATAACAATCATAGTGCCGTATTTTCAGTCATTGAAAGAGAGAAAGGACAAGCACAGTTTCAAACAATCGATGGCACAGCATTAACCAAGCTTCAGTTAAATAACATCGACAATAAAGCAACAATTGTGATTAAAAACATCGGCAAAGGTGATCTTAATAACTTATCCTTTAACAGTGATCAAGCTGATGTACTGCATATTGATAGTCAAGCTTGCCAAGAAACCTTAACAGCAGATCAATCATGTCAAATCATTGTTAGTACTGATTATGATGCTAATGATCCGCTTTATGCCAAGATTAAAGTATCTGCTCATAATATGAGTGAAGACAGCGCTGAGCTTCCTACTACTATTACCAAGGCAAAAACACGCCTGATATTCATAACTATGCAGAGCTTTAATGGTAATTTAGGTGGCGTTGAAGGTGCAAATGACAAATGCCAGATTGAAGCAAGCTCTCGTGGAATGTATGGTCAATACAAAGCAGTGATTGCAGATACTTCGCGCAGTGTTAAAGATAATATTGGTTTTGATCAAACAGCATACTATCTAAATTTAAATGGTGAAGTCGTGGCTGCTCCTAACACACTCTTTTTAGGCAATTTAAAAAATTCTATTGCAAAAGATACTGAAAGCTATGTTTGGAGTGGATTTGCGGTATATGACGATGTTTATGGCTTAAGTGGCAATTGTAATAACTGGACAAATAATGGCACTTCAAATAGCCCTCAATATTTTGCCAATGTTGCCAATCCTTTAGCCACAGACAACTCATGGGCTGCTAAGTTTGAGAGCGAGAAACACAGCCTGCAACTAGCTAGCTGTAACACGCCAAACAAACTCTATTGCGCACAAAAATCTTAATGATCAATAATCAACTAAATCACAAGGAACATTCATTATGAATATTAAAAATTTAACTAAAAAGATTGGCTATTTTGGTTTACTTAACCTAAGTTTGATTGGCAGCAGCTTTGCCAACTCTAGCGTGTCTATCTATGTTGACCCCGCAGTAGCAGATCTTGATGCAACGCAAACACAGTTTATCGTTGCTAGCGCATACCCTGAAGTAACACCACCAACACTAATTGTTGATACTGATAGGGTTACGATTGATATTGGTTATAATATTATGTCAGAAAACAGTGACGTTGCTAATTGGCTTAAAAACATCCGCAGCACATGCGATACTGATGATACTAACTGCAAAGCAATTGGCAGCAAAATGAGTAATCCTACAGCAGGTCTTGGTTTATACGGTGATCTTATTTTCACCTCCAAAGATCACCAACATCACTATATTTGCAAAAACGTCGTATTAGGTGCTGTTAAACTTAGCTATTTTACAGCGACTTGGTCGCTTGGTGCCAAGTCAAGCCTACCAAGAAAATATAATGAAACAACTAAAGACTGGGAACTCACCTTAAATTGTGAAAGTGCTCAACAAGAGGTTAAACGCATTACACTCACAGGAGGTAACAGCCTATTTAAAGTGATCAGTGTCAAGTAAGGATCACTTAAATTCTTTTCTTATCTTCGCCGTTGACGCACCCAATGCCTCTGGCGTATTAAGCGTATCTAGATCATGACTTCCATTAATCTTCATTGGATTACCCGGCACAGTATAATCGCCAGCATCAATGAGCATATTACGTGCTTTAATCTGCGGCAGCTCACAGGCTTGTTTGATGTTATTAACGATACCATTTGGAATACCAGCATCAGTTAAGATCCTCTGCCATTCTGCTGTTGTCTTTTGCCTAAAAAGTGGTTGTACAACAGCTTGTAAATCAGTGCGATTTTTAATGCGATCAGGTCCCGTTTTAAACTTAGGATCATCGTGCCAATTCATTTTATCTAGCGCTTGACAGAAACTTAGCCATAGCTTTTCGCCCAAAACAGCCACAATAACGGCGCCATCTTTTGTACGTAACGCACCAAAAGGTGCAGCAGCTGGATCAATATTACCACTGCAATGTTCAATTTCATTGAGTTTAGTATAAGCCACCACTTCAGCTGGCATCATTGCAAATAAGCCATCTAGCATGGAGACATCCACATAAGCGCCTTTGCCATTTCGCAATCGCCCACAATAGGCAGTCATCGTTGCCATATAGCCCCACATCCCAGCACTGACATCACCGACAGGAAAGCCAATGCGTCCGCTATCTTTATCTAAATCACCATTGATTGACATCATGCCTGAATAGCCTTGACCCACCAAATCAAAACCTGGTGCATGCGCCATTGGTCCTGTCGTACCAAAACCTGAAATCGAGGTGTATACAATTGCGGGATTTATTTTTTTAACCTCTTCATAACCTAAGCCTAATTTCTCCATCACACCAGGTCTAAAATTCTCCACAAGAATATCTGCCTTTTGAATGATCTTTTTAATCAATGCGATATCTTCTGAATTTTTCAAATCCAGCGCACAACTTTCTTTATTGGCATTGGCTGATGCCCAAAATACTGAAGTTCCTTCTTTGGTGAAGGGAGCCGCTGAACGCAACATATCACCATCTTCTGGACGCTCAATTTTAATAACTCGTGCGCCATTGTAAGCCAAGAGCATTGTGCAATAAGGTCCAGCTAACGCTTGAGTAAAATCCAATACCAATACATCATCTAAAACGCGTGACATTTCTCTCTCCTTGAATCTTTCGTTTTTTCATTTTTTCATTTTTATTTCTTATGATGAATCTTGGCGATAAGCGCTTCAACACGCTTTGTAAACTGTGGACTATTCAAAATCTTATGTCTCGATTCCTCAATAGCCACGGCTTCATCATAATTAATCGTAACATCATTAGCCAAAACATTAAGCTGCAATTTGCTGTTAGCAACTCCTTCAGCACAGCAACTAATAATTGCCTGACAGACCTCATCAACACGCGCTGAAAGTGATGTACCATCACTAAAAATGGCATTAAAAATTCCTGCATGATAGGCATCCATTGCATCGATGCTACCAGCGGTAAAAAATAGCTCTTTAGCTTTATGGATACTCATGACTGACAACCAATTTTGGTAATTGCGCAATGAGAAAGGCACACCCATTTTATTGGCGGTAATAATCACCTTGCTGTCATTGGTGGCATAAACCATGTCACAAACCATCAGCATATGTAAAGCACCGGCATAAACAGCACCTTCGACTTGGGCAATAATAGGTAACGGTGATGCCGTCATCGCATCAAACATTTCAAACATCGGATCATTGGTAATCTCATCGACTGATGTCAGTTCATTTAAATCATGCCCTGCTGAAAATATGCCATGCGAAATATTGGCTTTAAGCACAATCACACGCTGTTTCTTGCGTTTTGCCTCATGAATAAATTGCGTGACGGCTTTTGACATCTCACTATCAAAAGCATTGCGTTTATCACCATTATTGATCGTAATTGTTGTGATTTTGTCATCGTGTTGACAGAGTATCTTATCCATTGAAATATCTCCTTTTCGGTTTTACAGTCCAAAGCATCGCGCCAGTGCCCCTAAGTATAGCGTGAGATTTTTAAAATAGGCATTCGTTCAGTCGGTTTTTCAAACTTTACCCTTTTTACCCTTTTTACCTCTTCTATATTTTGGCTATAACCATATTCCTGACCACTTTGATTGTGTAAGCGTTGGCTGAGCGTAAGTCGAAGCCTCTATGAAGTGTGATAACCCACTTCGACTGATGCTCAGTGCATCGCTTCGACTTACGCTCAGGGTACGGTGAGCACTTGTGGGTGAATATTTAGTCTTATCCTATATTTTCATCTTTTTTATCCAAAATGCATAAATTACGCACACCGCTGTTATTAATCTGTAGTTACAGTTATTTGATTGTTTTGCGATCATTTTCCCTGCCTGTGCAATTATTAAGGAGAACAGCATGAAATTATCTAAACTTTATTTTCTCACATTGACAGCTTTGATCATAAGTGCTTGCGGTGGCGGCTCTGATGGCGCAAGCAATGAAACATCACCAACATCGACACCAACGTCTGAGTCAGACCACCAAACCTTACCATCATCCGAGAATACAACAATAGGAAACACAGAAAACACGGAAAACACCGAGTCTGAAGTACCTGAAACCGAGGTTGAACCAACACCAATACCATCAATTAATATCGTGCAATTTATAGCAAATGGTATTCCTGAAACAGCCGATGGCACGGTTAACTTTATTAAACCAAATCAAGAAGTTGTCAGCTATAATTTATCGGAAATGCGTAGCCAATCGGGTGTTACGTTAGCAAGCAATGACTATTCTGTTGAGTCCACTATTTTATATGAAGGGATCAATTATGTACTAACAACGGCAAGCATTTCAATACACAGTGGCATGACCAGCCCCGTTTCACTTAATTACAATGCGCTTGCCGCAGAAGCTGGTGTTATTCATATCACATTAAACAACCTTCCTAGTGGCAGCACTGAACGTTTGGTAAGTATTTATGATAATGAATCAAATCTTGTTAGCTCACAAATGACCAATAACTTCAATGTCACCTTGAGTCTTAATCCCGGCACTTATACGATTAGCTATCAGGGCTATCTTGATAATGCCAATAATCGCTACTATAGCGCAAATAACACCAACAATATAACCGTTACTGCTGCAAGCACACAAGATCTTGCGATTAGCTATGCAGTGGATAATGTTTTTTACGAGGTTGGCGCCTATTATCCTGCGTGGGGCACCTATGGTCGCGATCACCAAATACACCACTTAGATGCAAAAGATCTTGATGTGCTTTATTATGCTTTTTTGAACTTTAACGCTAATGGTATTGTCACACTTGGTGATGGTTATGCCGATACGGAGAAACGCTTTACAACAGACGTTACCACTACGCATGGCACCTATAAAGCAGGCACATGGTATGGCGAAGGTTCTAACAAACCTTTCTATGGTAATCTAGAGCGTATTCAACAGTTAAAGACATTGGCAAAGAACCAGTATAATAACGACTTGATTGCTGTTTTTTCTATTGGAGGTTGGACATGGTCTGGCAATTTCCCAAGTGTTGCTGCTGATCCACAAAAACGTCTAGCCTTTGCTAATAGTGCCACGGCATTGGTTGAGCAATACAATATGGATGGGCTTGATCTTGATTGGGAGTTTCCTGTATGGGGTGTGCAAAATGAGCATATCAATGCCGCTAATACGGCTATTGCTGCCCAAGGTGCTGGTATTACCAATGAGCAAAAGCAAGCGATTCTTGATCAATACTTACAATATAACGATGCTGCCAACTATGTTGAGCTTATTAAAGTCGTTCGTCAAAAGTTGGATAACTTAAGTAACACCACTGGCAAAACCTATCATTTAAGTATTGCCATCAATCAAGCACCTGAAAATATTGCCCTTAATCACTATAGTCAGATGCTACCGTATCTTGATTCGGTCAACATCATGTCCTATGATGCGGCAGGAACTTGGGATAGTACCACAGGACATCAATCCCCCTTATCTGCCACAGAAGGTGCTGATGCACCAAACTATACGACGACCAAAGGGCAATGGAATCTCATCAGCAGTGTTGCCGCACTTAATGCCGAAGGTGTCAGCAATCAAAAAATCATCGCTGGGATTCCGCTCTATGGTCGCCAATGGGTAGAAGTAGATGTTGGATTAGCACATATTCCAGGAGTTTATCAATCAGGTATCACAGGACCTGGTGAGTGGGAGAATGGCAGTCTAGGGTATAACTGCCTCATGGGGGATAGCTTCTCAAATGTTAAGGATAATGAAGTGTGCACAAGCTTTGCTAACACAGCATCTGATTACACCTATATTCTTGTGCGTGATAACAACAATGTGTTAAGAAGTGTTGGCAACTTTGGTGAGGTGGGCATCAATGGTTATACAGTCTCAGGTGTTACCTACCCATTTGATCGAATTGTTGAAAGCTATTATTACAACCCGTTATCACGGATGTTTATTACGTATGATTCGGCAACGATGGTTAAAATCAAAGCGCATTGGCTAAAACAGCAAGGGTTAAAAGGGGCAATGTTTTGGGATACTTCAGGTGATGCACCCAACCCTGAAACCAATCCTGATCCATCACTCATTGATGCGCTAGCTAATACATTTAACTAATACGATGCAGTGTTACTGTTACATACCATCCGAGCCTGTCATTGGTATGTTCGGGGTATTTTGAGCTGGTTGAACAAGACTGTGCTTGTATGCTTTATTTGAGTTTGATACATAATCGGTACCGGCATAAGCAGCAGCTAAGTTACCTGCTAAGAAAATACCGATAAATATCAGTGCAATCGCTTTAAAAAATTTGTTCTTTTTCATCTTAAGTGCTCCTTTAATTATTGTTCATTTTCTGGGGTGAGTGTTATAACACCTGTCCATCATCAATAATCAAAATTAATAAAAGCTTAAGATGTCACAGCAAATAAAAATGGTTTTAGAAAAATCACATTCGATCGCTAAATTTCAATAATAACTTCGGTTGAAGCAGCACGAAACTTTTTTGGTAAATCCATGGCACTATAACCAAATGCACACATCACACCTGAAAAATCAAAATCATCAAAATTGATTTGTTTATATTCATCAAGGACTTTCTTGACATTTTCAGCTTCAAAACCCTCAATCGGGCAGCTGCTAATACCTAAAGATTGTGCGGCATTGAGTAGATTCGTTAGTGCAATATAACACTGTCTTTTTGCCCAAGCATCCGTATCTTCAACACTGAGATAGTTTTGCACTAAACCTAGGTAAGTATCCTGCATTTCTTGTGGTAAATTTCGGCGCGAAACCTTTTGACGAACATAATCACTCTTACCACGGAAGTTATGCGCTTTGCGACTTAAGATAATAACAATAAAGCTTGAATCTGTAATTTGGCTTTGATTCCAGCATGCAGGTTTTAATTTCTCACGCAATTTATCATCTTGGATCACAATAAACTGCCATGGCTCCAAACCAAACGATGATGGTGACAGCCGCCCTGCTTCTAAAATAAATGCTTTATCTTTGGCAGAAATTTTGCGTGTTGGGTCAAATTTCTTGCAAGCAAAGCGTTGCTCTAATAGTTCAATATAATTCATCATGATCCTCTTTATAATGCTTTGGCATGTACTCTTTCTTGTTTAACATAATCAACTAAGCGTTCCATGGCATCTGTTAAAACACTGACCTCATCGGCACAGCTAAGGCGTAGGTAACCTGGTGCACCAAACGCGGAACCTGGCATAACAGCTAAATGCTTGGTTTCTAATAAATGCAAACAAAAACTCACATCATCTTTAAAGCCTAATGCTTCAATAATTGGCTGCACATAAGGGAATAAATAAAAGGTTGTCTCTGGTAATAGACAATCTATCTCTGGCACGTTTTGTAATGCCTCATAACAAAAATTGACACGTTCTTGATATATTGCTAGTTGTTCAAATAGTGCTGATCTTGGTAAATTGAGAGCTTCTATTGCAGCATACTGTGAGATAGAGCACGCGCATGACATCGATTGTGACTGATAACGCTTAAGCATATTGATCATATCCTCGGGTGCAATGATATAGCCAATGCGCCATCCTGCCATCGCATAACTTTTAGATACGCCATTAACAATGGCATAACGCGATTTTAACTCAGGCGACACTTCAATCAATGTCAGTGGACGATCTCCCCAATAAAGCATATCGTAAATATCATCACTAATGACCCAAACATCAGGGTAATCTTTTAATACACGAGCAATCATATTCAATGTTTCTTTGTGATATATCGCACCAGTTGGGTTATGTGGAATATTAAGCACTAACGCCTTTGTTTTGGTATTAAGTTTTGCTCTTAAGTCATGCTCCGTTGGCTGAAAATCATTGTGATGCGTTGTCTCCACGACTATCGGTTTACCATGCGCAAGCTTAATCATATCAGGATAAGATGTCCAAAAAGGCGAGAAGAACAGCACTTCATCACCTGCATTTAAAATACAATTAAAAATATTGTATAGACTGTGCTTAGCACCTGTTGTCACACACACTTCATTATGTTGAAAATTAAGCTGATAATCGCGGCTGTAGCGTTTCATAATCGCCTCTTTTAACTCAACAATTCCATCTACTGGTGTATATTGCGTGCGATTTTCATCAATCGCTTTTTTAGCAGCTTCTTTAACCACGCTAGGTGAATCAAATCCTGGCTCACCAACGGCTAAAGAAATCACATCTTGATGCCCTGCCTTAATAAGACTTGCAGCACGGGCTGCCATTTCAGCGGCTTTTGAACCTTCAACATTTAGCACGCGCTGACTAAAGCGTTTTGCTTGATCTAACATTTCGCTTTCGCTCCTTAAATTTATTGACTCAATTTATTGACTCAATTTATTGATTATATTGATGATAAGCTTGTATTGTTTTATCACAAACCATCACAAATTGCTCATACTTCTCTAGCACAATGGCATCAATCGTATAATTATTATGTTGCAGCGCTTTTTCAAGCTGTGCTAATTTATTTTTCAACGCAGGCACGCCACAGTAACTAGCACCGCCGTGAAGCTTATGTACTAAATCTCTTAAGTGTTTACCCTCGTTATTTTCATAAGCGCTCACGATCTCTTCAACAGCACTATTTAAAGAGCCCATAAATGCTGCCAGCATTTCCTTGGCAAAAACGACATTGCCACCTGCTAGGCCTGACGCAAGCTCAATATCGATATAGATTTCATCATCAACCGCTGCATTCTTATTGCTAAGCTCGCTTATATGCTCGAAATTTTCATTTTTCTCGTCATTTTTAGTTGGTAATGACAGCTCATTACTACCTAAATAATGCATCAATAATTCGGATAACGCATTGTCATCAATCGGCTTGATTTGTATGGCATCAAAACCCTCTTGTAAAAGGCTCTCGCCCTGCCCTTCAACAACATCTGCCGTGACAGCAATGATAGGGGTATTCTGATAACGCTGATCTTGGCGCAAGGCATGACATAACTCAACCCCATCCATCTCAGGCATATGCACATCGGTTAAGACCATCATAAATTTTTGCTTTTGAGCTAATGATAACGCCTCTTTTGCACTAAAGGCATCAACTGGAGAGTAGCCTTTTGTTTTCAATAAAATATGCAATAGCTTTAAATTAATGGGATTGTCATCAACAATAAGTATCGATTTTTCTACTTGTATATTAGGTATGTCACCTACAGTGTCAGCCTCTTCTGTTTCACTCAATTCAAGAGAACTCTCTAAAAAAGAAACCAGTTTATTAGGCTTATATGGGTAATTCAAACAATTCTTAAGATCTAGCTTATGCGTGTAATCAAAGAGTTCATTTAGCGGCATATTAGCAATAAGAAAAATATTCGCTTGCGTAAATGACTGCAAATCCATAATTAATGACTGTTTTAATTTCTGCATTTCAGGCAGTGTGTTATAAATCAATACAATATCAACCGTATCTTGTTCAACCACACTATCAATCAATGCAGTCTCACTCTCACAGCAAATAAACTCAATATCAAGAAGTGCAATATGTGCAAGAAACATCTCACAGGCATAGCGACTTTGATTATAAACGATGAGCTTTTTAATGCTTTTTGGTTTCTTTCTTTCAATCGTTACACTTGGTCCTTGCTCAAAAAACACATTAAAGCTAAAGCATGCGCCATGACCCAACTCACTTTCAACTTTAATTTCCCCATGCATTTTTTCAATCAGCGTTTTACTAATAGTCAGCCCCAGTCCCGTGCCTCCATATTTGCGACTAGTTGATAAGTCAGCTTGCGTGAAGGCATGAAACAGCTTAGCTATTTGCTCAGATGATAAGCCAATGCCCGTGTCCTTAATCGTAACATATAGCTCTACTTGCTCACTTTGCGCATTTTTCTCATTTTGATCGCTTTTCTCATTATGAATTGCTTTTAACTCAATACCAACGCGTACGCTCCCTTGCTCAGTAAATTTCAATGCATTGCCTACAAGATTGGTTAAAATTTGGCAAAACCTTAATGCATCACCTATGACCATTTGAGGTAAATGTGGATCTAATAAAACACCAAAGTCAACCTGCTGCTCAATGACCTTGGGCTTGAATAACATCATGCAATTGGTAATTTCTTCACGCAAATTAAACGGCTGATGTTCAAGAATTAAGTTGCCCGATTCGATTTTTGAGAAATCCAAAATATCATTGATAATGCTCAATAGATTATTGGAAGATAAGATAATTGTTTCTAGATACTCACGTTGTAAGGAGCTCAGCTTACTTTTTGCCAATAAGTCCAAAAAGCCTAATACTCCATTCATGGGTGTGCGAATCTCATGACTCATATTGGCTAAGAATTTACTTTTTATCTCGCTAGCCTCAATCGCTTCTTTACGCGCTTGATCTAATTGGATGTTCTGGCGTTCAATTGTTTTAAGCGTATGTCTTAGCTCCCTTGTCGCTTGTTTAATATTACTCTGCATTTCCTGATGCGCATTATTAAGCGATAGCGCCATGCTATTGACACCTTCTTCAAGATTCTTAAGTTCGCCTGGTGGATTGCCATCAAGCTTGGTATCTAACGCACCTTCTTTAATACGTTTCACTGCATTAATAATATCAAAAAGTGGATTGATCAAATCCCCACTTAAACGTAGTCCAAATAAGATACTCACCGTTAACCCAATCAATACAATCAGTAATGTCGCAATAATTGCCTGATACTGATTCATAATGGTGTTTTCGCGACTTAAGGTAATAACAACCCAGCCAATACGTTGATCTTTTTCCGTATAAAGCTTATCAACACTTGTTTCTTTTGGGTTAATGGTGCGTGAAATAACAGGCGCTAAAAACTGGATATTTTTATGCCCTTCTTGCATAAAGATTTTTTTACTAATCAAGTCTGAATTTTCTTTAAAAAAACGAGGATTTACTTGCGGTATTCTACCCGTGAATGTTAATAAATTACCATCACGATCATAAATCGCAGCCATGCGCACATCCGGATAGCTTAAAATATTATCCGTGACATTTTGTAAGATAATCTTGCTGTCAAAGTACAAGCCATACTCAGAGGCGGCAACAAGCTCAGTAGTAACTGCCTCACCACGAATATATAGATTACGATCCAAATCAGAGAAGCGCATGCTGATAAAATAAAACCCAAGCAATGCTGACACTGTCAGTGTTGGTAATAAGGTTAATAAAATCATCCGCCCGCGGATGCCAACATTTTTAAGCATAAAATGTGCTTTTGATTTAGCGCGTTTAATGATGAATTATATCACCCATAAATCATTTTGCAGTGGGAAACTGCCATCTTAAAAATTGAAGTTGCGAACATTTTTAAATAAAAACCCATATTGGGTTGAATCATTTATCGTTGACATCTATAATTCTCAACATGAACAACACCTTAAGCCTCTTTCTATGAGCTGGTTAACAATTGTTGAAACACCGGAGTTTTTAAGAGTTTCTGAAAAATTTTGTGAGCGTGATGTTATTGATGAAATGATAGAAGCAATATCACAAAATCCAGAAATCGGTGATATTGTACCTAACACTGGCGGTTGCAGAAAACTAAGATGGCAACGAACAAAGAATTCAGGCAAAAGTGGTGGTATGCGAACTATTTACTATTTTTATGATTCTAGCATGCCGATTTATCTGCTACTAACTTATCCAAAGTCAGTTGCTGATAACATTGATAACGAAACAGAGAATGCACTAAAAAGAATTGTTAAACAAATGGTTAAAAACCATAAATCAGATCAGTTACGAGGTAAAATATGAGCTTTGATTTCAAAACAAGTTTACTGCAAAGCGCTAAAGAGGCACTTCAAATTAGCAAAGGCGAGTTATCAGCAGCCAAGTCACATCAAATTTTCATTCCTGAAGATATTGATGTCAAGGAAATCCGATTAAAGTTAAATATTACTCGTGGTGAGTTTTGTGAAAAATATGGTTTTAAATTACGCACACTTGAAAAATGGGAACAAAAAGTCACTAGACCTGACTCTGCAACAAGAGCTTACCTAACCGTTATATCTTGTAATCCTGAAATCGTTCATCAATCATTGCAACAACACCGACTGTAAAAAATATATCTATTTTACCCTTTTAAAAATTTACGAAACCAAGAAAATCGTTGCCCATAAGGCGGATAAAGCCAAAGGGCACTATTGAATCTACCGCGTTGACAAATCGCTTTGGCATTGGAGAATGTTTTAAACCCTTCAAACCCGTGATAGCGCCCCATACCTGAATTACCAACGCCGCCAAAAGGTAGATCATGCTGCGCGATATGGTTTAACACATCATTGATACACATCCCGCCACTAATAATATTCCTATTAATATACTCTTGTTCAGTGCGATCATAACTCAAAAGGTAAGCAGCCAATGGACGAGGTTTTTGATTAATATAACTTATCACCTCTTCAATCGATTGATAGCTTAACACCGGTAATAATGGACCAAAGACCTCATCTTGCATCACCTGCAAATCACTCTTTGGATTTAATAGCAATGAAATAGGCATCTTTCGACTGTGGTCATTAGTCGCTTTAAGCTCATCTAGCACAACAACTTTAACACCTTGGTCTTTTGCCTCGTCAATATATCCTTGCAAACGATTAAACTGTGCCTCATTCATCACGCTACTATAATCATCATTAGTCATATATTGCGGATACATTTCTTTAAACGCCACTTCCATTTCAGTAACAAATGCCTCAAGTTTTTGCGCATGAACAAATATATAATCCGGCGCAATACAGGTTTGTCCGGCGTTTAATCCTTTGGCAAAAGTAATCATTTTAGCCGCTTTTTTTAAAGGAAAATTTTGACTGATGATCAACGGCGATTTGCCGCCTAATTCAAGCGTCACAGGTGTTAAATTTTTAGTGGCAGCCTGCATTACCTTTCTGCCAATAGCCGTTGATCCAGTAAAAAACAAATGATCAAAAGGTAATTCGCTAAAACTTTGCGCCACTGTAGCATCGCCTGTGACAACCGCCACTTCATCAATATTAAAAGCGCGTTTGCAAATTTCCATCATCACGCGATTGGTCTTAGGTGTATGCTCTGAGAGTTTAATGCACACTCGATTTCCCGCAGCCAAGGCATAGATAAGCGGCGACAAACTCAGCAAAATGGGATAATTCCATGGCACCATAATGCCAACAACACCTACTGGCTGATAATAAACATAATTTTTAGCGGGCTTAAAAATAATACTGGTATGACGCTTCTCTTTAGCCATCCAACTGCGCAAAGATTTAAGGGCATACTTAATGGTACTAGTAACTTGAAAAATCTCACTCAACCAAGTCTCATTGGCACTGCGATGACCAAAATCATCGCTTACTGCATCAATCAATGCTTGTTCATGCTTTAATAATACTGAATATAAGCGCTTAAGCTTGTCTTTACGTAATGCATAATCAGGATATTGATCAAGTGAAAAGGCTTTTTTCTGTAGTGAAACCAGCTTTAATAAATACGTTTTATCGATATTATCCATTGATCTAGCTATCCCTTTGCTTTAAGTAACTGAGCTAATTAATTTATAGTTTATTGACTCAAGCTTCCCATTTCAACACCCCGCCTCACAAGTTCGGCACCCCTCTTGCAAAGAGGGGAATATAAAATCAACAGTTGCCTAATTCCCCTCTTTGCAAGAGGGGTGGCAGTCGTAGACTGACGGGGTGTTGTAAAAACCATAGTTTTTTAGGGTGCACAACTCCAACCTATTTATTGTTAACGACTCTTATTCGCCAAACGATCTCTTTCGCGCTTTTGCTGTTTCTGCGCTTTACGGATTAATCCTACTTGTTTTGCCTCTTCACCAATATGCAACTCACCTCGCTCACGTGCTAATTGGCTTTGTTTTTCACGCTCTAAGAAACGCTTTCTTTGCTCAGAGGTATGATTGCCCTTACAATGATGACAAGACACACCTTGCTCATATTCAGGTTTCAGCTTATCTTCTTCAGTAATTGGACGACGGCAAGCATAACATTGATCATATTGACCTTTGGCTAAATCATGCGTCACAGCAACACGTGAATCAAAGACAAAGCACTCGCCTTGCCATAGACTTTTTTCTTCAGGTACTTCTTCAAGATATTTTAAAATACCACCTTCTAAATGATAGACTTCATCAAAGCCTTGTTCTTTCAAAAAGGCAGTTGATTTTTCACAACGAATGCCACCGGTGCAAAACATTGCTACTTTTTTGTGTTTTGTCTTATCTAAATGTTTTTCAACATATTCAGGAAACTCACGAAACGTCTCAGTATGTGGGTTAACTGCATTTTTAAACGTACCTATTTCGATCTCATAATCATTACGTGTATCGATTAATAAAACCTCAGGATCAGAGATTAAGGCATTCCAATCTTGTGGTTTAACGTAAGTGCCACATACTTTAAGAGGATCTAATCCTTCGACACCTAAGGTCACAATTTCTTTTTTTAGCTTCACTTTAGTGCGATTAAAAGGAATATGCTCATCAAATGATTCTTTATGTACCAAATTAGCCAAACGTGCATCAGATTTTAAGAATTTAAGTACCGCTTCAATACCTGCTGCGGTTCCTGCAATCGTGCCATTGATTCCCTCTTTGGCTAACAATAGCGTACCACGCACCATATTATCTTCCATTGTTTTTAATAATGGTGCTCTTAATGCTTCATAATCTTCCAGTGTGACAAACTTATACAGTGCTGAAACCACGTACTTTGACATGCTATACCCTTTATACCTTATTTATTTCTACTATCTATCATTTGTATTATTGATTTTAAACACACAACCACAATCACAATATGATTAGTGATGGGTGTCGAGTGAGCGCATTATACACCATTTCATCTAAACACCAAATGATAGCTTTTATCTGGCATTAAAAACCATTTCAATAAGACTTAATAATGGTGAATTTTGCGCATAAACATAATAGCTTTGCATATTAGCTATATTCTCAGGAATCTGCTTATTGATATTCAAAAGCATCTCTTTTTCCTGAACGGCTAACAGGGCTGTTGGTAAAAAGCCATAACCAATGCCTTGGCTAATTGCATGCAGTATTGTCGTATATGAAGAAAAATAAAGTGCATTTTTAATCTGTAACATATCTTTTAATTGAGTTTGCATAATACATTTTAATGTTTTTAACTCCTGTTCAATACCGTTGAAGCCTTTTGCTAAATCACGTGAAATATAAGCATCAAAAATAATATCCGTATAGAGTCTAACATCAAAGCCATGATCTTTAAGCATGTTTTTTTCACCTTCATTAAGCACAACTAAGGCAACATCTACCTCATGTTTAAGCAACAACTCAATGTGCTTTGTTTTATTTTCAACAACAAGGTCATAATCAAATGATTGATCAAGCTGCATAATCTGGCTGATTTTACAAAATAGACTCTGCTCAAATATTTGTGATAAGGCAATTTTAAGCGTTGGCTTTTTATGCTTTAAAAAAGGCAGCTCCAACTGATTAATACGATCAAACTCAAGTAGCATTGGTTTAATCAGCGTGTAAAAAGCATGGCCTTTGTTATTAGCAATTAATTTATTATTGGTTCGTTCAAACAATTGAAAACCAATAATATCCTCCAAGTTTTGTAGCTGTTTAGTCAAGGCTGGAGGCGTTAAAAACATTGCTTCTGCACTTTGGCGCAAGCTTTTTAACTCATAGACGGATATAAAAACACGCAACTGTTGCAAGGTATAGTTCATTTAGCTTCTCACTAGAAATCGTTTAAAATAAGTTAACACCATATTAAATATTATTCAATTTTAATTAACATTAAATTTTGTATACTGCTAACAAGTTCAAGAACTAAAGGTAGTTATCATGAATCAACATAATTTAACAATCGTCCGTAACTTTTTAGCTCATCAAAAAAATGCGCAAGCAGATCAAGCATTGGCTCTTATTGCTGAAGATGCTGTATGGCATAGTGACAGCATTGGCGCACCATGGAGTGGCGACTTTCACGGTAAAGCCGAAATCATTCGTCACTTTGCCAATATTCACCAGTCAGTGACCAGCTTCAGCAAAACGCCAATGGATATCGTTGCCAGTGACAACACCAATTTTGTTTATGAGTATGGCTATCTTGAATGTATCTTTAAACATAATAATGAGTTTTTTGCCACTTACATCATCTCGATTTATGAGATTAAAGATAATCAGATCATCTCTTATCGCGTTTTAGAAGACTCTAATACGCTATATCACACTTATCACAAGACATCTGATACTAAGGAAACCTTATGAATACACGTATAAAACTACTGATTTATCTACTTGCTTTATTGTCTATCTTAACTGTAAACATCTACATTCCAGCGATTCCGACATTACAACACACTTTCGCTACTACCAAGGCACATATTAGTCTTACCGTTAGCTTTTATATGCTTGGCTTAGCGATAGGTATTCCTTTATATGGAGCGATCGCCGATCATATCAAAACTTCTAAAGTGCTTATTTTCGGACTGACACTTTATATCTGAACTTTCCCGAATTTTGTAAGAATTTGCTATGGATGAGCTGCAAACCAAAGTTTATCCCTATATCTTAGGGTGGCTAAAAAACAGGAGCAACTCATCGATGGATACCTTACAACCTTTGCTTAATCACTTGCAAGCACTTTTTAAAAGAAGCACTCAAAAAGGACGGCTTTTTAGTGCAGTGATTTTAGCAATGATTATACCTATTGGTTCTGGTATCAGCAGTCAAATTTATCGTAAACTCGTTCAGATAATCGGTTACTCACTTAGCAGAACACGCTTTTATCGCTTTATGGCAGGTAAATGCTTTAACTGGGATGTGATTTGGAAAGCTATATTCAAACTGATTCCATTACCATTGACTGATGGACGCCTTATCATAGCCTTAGATGACTCCACCACGCCTAAAAGCGGTAAGGAAATATTTGGTTGTGAGCATTTCTTTGATCATGCAGCCAAGCACAATCAAAGTAAATACCCTTGGTCACAGTGCTTTGTTCAACTAGGGCTCTTAAAGTTCATTCATACCCGTTGGGCATTTTTGCCATTGTTGACGCGATTTTATCACTCTAGCAACAAAGCAGCGGCTGAGTGTTTTAACAGTAAAATTACACTGGCCTGCCAAATGATTCTTAAGCTTAGCACCTGGACAAAATCCCCCATTCTTATTGTGACTGATTCATGGTTTGGTAATGGTAAATTGTACAACCCGTTAAAAGATCAACTAGGTAATCGAGTCCATATCCTCACCATGTTACGCAAAAACAGTGTTTTATACGGTTTTCCTGAGGTTATCGAAGGTAAAACATGTGGGCGTCCTGCAAAATATGGTGCCAAAGCAGGTTCTGTTAGGGATTTGGCAAATGAATATAAAGCTAAAGCCCAAAAAGTCACAAGCTTTGTTTATGGTAAAAAGCGTGACATGCTTGTCTAC
>NZ_QLIQ01000002.1 GCF_003428165.1 Cysteiniphilum litorale
TGAGTTTTTAGATGACTTAGCCTCATTTCTTAACTTTCAATACGATGCAGAAGATATGCTAACACTTTGGCTTGTTGGCAATAAAGCGCTTGCAAGCAAGCTCAAGCAATCACGCTTTGAGGCATTGCACTCGAGAGTACGTATTTGGCATGAGCTGCAACGCATTAGCAAGTTTGAGGACTTTACCGCATTTATTGATCATGGGTTTAAGGCGGCAGGGTGTACGACACGCTTATTGGCAGATAGTGATCTACGTTTATTAATGGAAGCAACGCAATGTTTGCCAAGACACATTTATAATGTCGTGACCAATTGTCTAGAAATTGCTTGTGCACGCAACTTAAATCATATCTCAAGCGATATTCTCGAAGAAGTCCTCGAAAGCATGCGTTAATGCCTGCATGTAACATCACATTGCGCAAACCCTTTTGACCTATATCATATAATCTCGTGTGTAATATCTGTTATCAACCGCAAGGAAGTAGCAAAGCACCGGCTTTGTAAGCGAGCGTGCGAGCGAAGCCCAGATGGCTGTTATTTGAAGAGCAAATAGTAGAAGCAGGCAAGCACTTCAATTTAACATACGAATCATTCCTGCCTTCTTAACCGGATAAGAGACCTAAAAATAGCCAGAATCATCTCCGCATTCATCGTGGGACTATCAACGCCAAATAGTCGGGGACGCTACAATACCCACAAATTGCGAATGCGCCCGCTCAGCAATGCTTGCGGTCATTATTATGGGTTATTTACCTGGAAATAGCGCATTACAATTTAGTCTGATACTCATTGCATTTATCGCCATTAATATAATTTCGGGAATTTTTCTAAAAAGAGATAATCAATCTTGATGGTGGGTCGTGCAGGATTCGAACCTGCGACCAATTGGTTAAAAGCCAACTGCTCTACCGACTGAGCTAACGACCCGACGAGGAGCTATTATAACGGCTCAACCCCTTATTGCAAGGGCTTTTTTCAATTAATTCCAGTGAATTTTAAATCTGTACTTTTTACAGTCAAACACAAGCGATAGCTTATAGATTAACTCAGCAACTAATGCAACCTCATGGTGCAGGCTATACTTAAAATCCTCCACTAAATCTGGCAATACCTCATCAACATCTTAACTTCCTTATTTTTGGCAAAAAAAAACCTGCAATCGCAGGTTTTATAGTTAGCAATAAAAGTTGTAGATTAAGCTTCTACTGCTTCTTCAACTTCTACTTGTGGACGATCAACTAGCTCGATAAACGCCATAGGTGCTTTATCACCAAAGCGGAAACCACACTTAAGTACGCGTGTATAACCACCTGGACGAGCTTCATAACGTGGTCCGATTTCTTCAAATAGCTTCTTAACCGCTTCTTTATTACGTAGGTAATTAAAAGCTTGACGTCTTAAAGCAACTACTTGACCTTTGAACTCATTATTATCATGATCAGTTGTTGATTTGCGCAGCTCAACTTCACGCTTTGCAAGCGTAATTAAAGGCTCGATAAAGCCTCTTAACTCTTTTGCTTTAGGCAAAGTTGTTTTGATCAGCTCATGCTTTAACAATGAAGCTGACATGTTTCTAAACATCGCTTTGCGATGGCTGCTTGTTCTATTAAACTTACGACCACTCTTACGATGACGCATAGTAATTTCCTTCTAGTTAAAATTATATATTACTTACTAAGCTGTTCTGGCGGCCAGTTGTCAATTCTGACACCTAAAGAGAGGCCTCTTTCAGCTAACACAGCTTTTATTTCATTCAAAGACTTACGCCCCAAATTTGGAATGCGCATTAAGTCTGACTCAGGGAATTGCACCAAATCGCCCAAATAACGAATATTCTGAGCTTTTAGACAGTTCGCTGATCTGACCGTTAATTCTAAGTCTTCAACAGGTCTAAGTAATAAAGGATCGATTTCAGGGGCATCTTGTGCAGATTTGCGACCTAGTGGTGCTTTCAAATCTACAAATACAGCGATCTGCTCATAGAAATAAGTCATCGCTAACTCGATTGCCACCTCAGGCTTAATCGTACCTTTAGTACGCATATAAATTTCTAATTTCTCGCTATTATCATCTAAAGCTGAAACGGTAAAGGAAACATCTAGAATCGGATTATAAGCGGCATCTAATGGAATATAGCCAACCAACAATTCTTCAACTGCTGCTTGTGTATAAACGGTAGATGGCACAAATCCACGACCCTTGGTCACTTTAAGCGACATATTAAGCTTGCCACCTTCGTTAAGATTAGCAATGACATAATTAGGATCTGATACTTTGACATTACCACTAACTTCAAGATCTTTCGCCAATAATTTTGAAGGACCTGCTTTAGTGATTGTCAAATACGCTTCTTCTGTTTCATCTTGTAAACTAATAGCCAGTTTTTTTAGATTAAGCAGAATTTCTACAACATCTTCTTGTACACCTTCGATGGTGCAGTATTCATGTAAAGCGCCTTCAAGCTGCGCTTCTGTTACTGCAGAACCTGGTATAGAAGATAATAAAATTCTTCTGAGAGCATTTCCCATTACATGACCAAAACCAACAGCTAACGGCTCAAGCACCACTTTAAAGTGGTTATTTTTAACCTCAGTAACACTGCCAATTTGTGGTTTGTAAGCTTCAGTTGGACAAGTATGCATTAACTGCTCTCCGTTTATCTATTATTTAGAGTACAATTCAACAATTAGCTGCTCATTGATATCAGCAGATAATTCAGCACGCTCTGGCTTAGACTTGAAAGCACCTTCAACTTTTGCTTCATCTACTTCAATCCAAGATAAAGTGCCACGTTGTTTAGCAAGTTCTAATGCGCTTTGAATACGCAATTGCTTCTTCGATTTTTCACGAACTGCAACAATGTCACCCGCTTGTAAAGCATATGAAGGGATATTACATGCTTTGCCATTTACCAAAATGCCTTTGTGTGTTACCAACTGACGCGCTTCTGCACGTGTTGCACCAAAGCCCATACGGAAAACAACATTGTCCAAACGACCTTCTAAAAGCTCAAGCAGGTTTGCACCTGTATTACCTTTGCGTCTTGCCGCTTCAACATAATAACGCTTAAATTGGTTCTCAAGTATGCCATAAATACGACGTACTTTTTGTTTCTCACGCAATTGCAAACCGTAGTCAGATAGGCGCGCTCTTTTTGCACCGTGTTGACCAGGCTGCGTGTTGATTTTACATTTTTCTTCGATCGATCTTACACCGCTTTTTAGCTGAAGATCAGTACCTTCTCTACGAGAAAGCTTACACTTAGGTCCTAAGTATCTAGCCATTTCACTTACCTTAAAATCTTATACACGACGTTTTTTCGGAGGACGGCAACCGTTATGCGGTAACGGTGTTACATCCGTAATGCTCGTCACTTTGAAGCCTTTTGCATTTAAAGCGCGTACCGCAGATTCGCGTCCAGGTCCAGGACCTTTCACAAGAACATCTACGTTTTTCACACCATACTCAAGCGCAACATCACCTGCTCTTTCAGCGGCAACCTGTGCTGCAAAAGGTGTACTCTTACGAGAACCTCTAAAACCACTACCACCAGAAGTCGCCCAAGACAACGCATTACCTTGACGATCCGTAATAGTGATAATCGTGTTGTTGAAAGAAGCGTGGATATGCGCAATCGCATCCGGTACGCTCTTCTTGATTTTCTTCTTAGGCTTTACAGCTTTTGCCATAAGTTTGATTCCTATTTGTTATAATTGTACTTATGCCCTAATTGGCTTTCTTGGTCCTTTACGCGTACGAGCATTCGTCTTAGTACGCTGACCTCTTACAGGCAGATTACGGCGATGTCTACGACCACGATATGTACCTAGATCCATTAAACGCTTAATGTTCATTGATACTTCACGACGAAGATCACCTTCCACTGTAAACTTGGCAACTTCACTTCTCAATAACTCGATCTGCTCTTCTGTCAAGTCTTTGATTTTGTTGCTTGGTTCAATGTTACACGCAGCACATATTTTAATTGCGCGTGGACGCCCAATACCATAAATCGCTGTTAAGGCAACATCAGCATGCTTATGATCAGGAACGTTAATCCCAGCTATACGAGCCATTTACAATACTCCATTTACTTTATTAATATCTTAAAATTATTAGTTAATTTGGCACGGCGGTCGAATATAACGCTTTTTTTATGAAAAAGCAAGCCGCCATGTCTAATTATTAACCTTGACGCTGTTTGTGTCTTGGATCAGTACAGATCACACGCACCACACGATTACGCTTGATCACTTTACAGTTTCTACACATCTTCTTCACAGAAGCTCTGACTTTCATCTGATTACCTCATTCTTGTTAAAATTATAATTTACCGTAATTACTCAAATTTGCTTTCTTTAACAGTGAGTCATACTGAGTTGACATCATATGTGATTGCACTTGCGCCATGAAATCCATGATCACAACCACGACGATCAATAGCGATGTTCCGCCAAATGTAAACGACAACCCATGACCAAAAAAGTTCATAACAAAAATTGGTAATAAACAAATTGCGGTAATATAGATCGAACCAATAAGTGTTAGCTTACTCATGACCGAGTCGATATATTTTGCTGTTTGTTCACCAGGTCTAACCCCAGTAATAAACGCCCCAGAACGCTTAAGATTATCTGCCGTTTCTTTCGGATTGAAAACAAGCGCCGTATAGAAGAAACAAAAGAAAATAATCGCTGCTGCAAAAATTAAAGTATACAGCAAGCTACCTGGTTGAAGCGCTTCACCAATTTCAGCTAACCACCCTAGTGACGGTGAAGATGCAAACCAATTAGAAAGCATCCCCGGAACCATCAAAATAGATGATGCGAAAATAGGCGGAATCACACCCGCCATATTTAGTTTTAATGGTAAATGACTTGTTTGTGGCGCCATCATCTTACGACCTTGCTGACGTTTAGCATAGTTAACCGTAATACGACGTTGAGCACGTTCGACAAAAACAACAAAAGCAACAACCGCTAGTAGAATAACTAGCAACACCCAAACAGTTAGATATGAAATTGCGCCTTGGTTAGCTTGTGAAATCGTTGTGCTAATTTCAAATGGCAGGTTAGCAACAATACCTGAGAAGATTAGTAATGAGATACCATTACCAATACCACGCTCAGTCATCTGCTCACCCAACCACATCAAAAACATACTGCCTGTTGTCATTGAGATAATTGCGGCAAAATAAAACAAAAATCTTGAGTCAATATCCACGAGTCCAGGCTGATTAAACGTATAAACTGCGATACCAAACGATTGCACTAACGCTAGCGCCAAAGTCGCATATCTTGTGTATTGCGTTATTTTCTTCTGCCCTGATTCCCCTTCTTTTTTGAGCTCCATCAGCTTCGGTGAAACCGCACTCATCATTTGGAAGATAATCGACGCTGAAATATAAGGCATAACACCTAATGCGAAGATACTTAGCTTCTCAAGTGCGCCACCTGAGAACATGTTAAACATGCTCAAAAGCCCGTTGCCACCAGCGTATTGCGCTGACATTAACTTGCTTAACTGATCGGCATCAATATATGGGATCGGGATATAGACACCTAGTCTAAAGACAATAATGCCTAATAAGACAAAAAGAAGGCGTTGTCTTAATTCCTTAAGTCCGCCACCTTTTTTAAGATTTTGTGTTGCCATAGCAATATTACTCTACCTTGCCACCAGCAGATTCAATAGCTGCTTTTGCACCTTTTGTGCAATGCAAGCCATTAATAGTAACTGGTTTATTGATTTCACCACTTGCAATAATACGCGCTTCAAGCATATCTTTACGTATAATACCTGCTTGCTTTAATGCATCCAGAGTCACTACGTCAGCTTCGATTACATTTAATTCATGCAATCTGATTTCAGCAACATATTTTGCTTTTTGTGAAGTAAAACCAAATTTAGGTAGTCTTCTTTGTAAAGGCATCTGACCGCCTTCAAAACCAACTTTATGGTAACCGCCAGAGCGTGCTTTTTGCCCTTTGTGACCACGACCAGAAGTCTTACCAAGACCACTACCGATACCACGACCAAGGCGCTTCGCAGCAGGCTTTGAACCCGGCGCTGGAGAAATTGTATTTAATCTCATTGAAATTACCCCTCTATCTTCACCATGTAGTTGATCTTGTTAGCCATACCGCGATTAGCAGGCGTATCAATCACTTCTACACTTTGGCGAATTTTACGTAAACCTAAGCCGCTTGCACACGCTTTGTGTGACGCTTGGCGACCAATTAGGCTTTTCGTCAACGTTACTTTAAAAGTCTTATTATCAGTCATCGTACTTACCCTTGAATTGCTTCAACGCTTAAGCCACGCTTCTCTGCAATCTCCTCAGGAGATTTAAGGTTGCTTAAACCATTGATAGTTGCACGAACAACGTTGATTGGGTTAGTTGAACCATAAGTCTTAGCTAAAACGTTATGAACACCCACCACTTCAAATACTGCACGCATCGCACCACCGGCAATAATACCTGTACCCTGAGATGCTGGCTGCATGAATACTTTAGACGCGCCATGGTTAGCAGTTGTTGGATACCATAAAGTATCACCATTTAGGTTAACTGTTTCCATATTGCGACGTGCGTTTTCCATTGCTTTTTGGATTGCCACAGGTACTTCACGAGATTTACCTCTACCAATACCGACTCGGCCATTTCCATCACCAACAACAACTAAAGCAGCAAAGCTCATGATTCTGCCGCCTTTAACTGTTTTGGCATGTCTTTTAACGCTGACTAACTTTTCGATCAAGCCGTCAGTTTTTTGCATATTATCTGCCATTATCAGTCGCCTTTAATTAAAATTTCAAACCATTTTCTCTAGCTGAATCAGCTAGTGCTTTTACGCGGCCGTGATATTTAAAGCCTGAACGATCAAAAGCAACCTGTTCAATACCTTTCTCAACAGCACGCTGCGCAATTATTTTACCAACAACAACTGCCGCAGCAACGTTGCCAGTATAAGCGCAATCGCCTTTCACAGCTTGCTCAAGTGTTGAAGCTTGCACTAAAACCTGAGCACCATTGCCAGAAATAATTTGAGCATACATATGCTTAGGTGTTCTATGTATGCATAAACGAACTTGATTTAGCTCTTTAAGTTTAATGCGTGTACGTTTTGCACGACGTAAACGAGCAATTTTCTTATCCATAGTTCTAACTCACTTATTTTTTCTTAGCTTCTTTGGTGATTACTCTTTCATCCGCATAACGAACACCCTTGCCTTTGTAGACTTCAGGTTGACGATAAGCACGGATATCTGCTGCAACTTTACCAAGTAGCTCTTTATTGGCACTCTTCAAAACGATTTCAGTTTGTGAAGGTGTCTCAGCTGTCACGCCTTGTGGTAACGCATGATCAACTGGATGAGAGAAACCAAGCGTTAAGTTAACGCTGTTACCTTGAGCCTTAGCACGGTAACCAACACCAACCAACTGTAACTTCTTCTCAAAGCCTTGACTAACACCAATAACCATGTTGTTAATCACAGCACGCGCAGTACCTGATTGCATGTTAGCAGTTTTAGATTCATCGTTTGGCTTCACATTGATGATTTTATCTGCAACTTCAATTGTCACTGCATTATTAATTTTTTTAACTAGTTCGCCTTTGGCACCCTTAACGGTAACAAGGTTATCATTTGCTACTGCAACTGTGACACCGCTAGGAATAGCAACAGGCTTTTTACCAACTCTAGACATTAAAAATCTCCTGTTTTATGCTACGTAGCAAATTATTTCACCACCAACGCCTTCTGAACGCGCTTTTCTGTCGCTCATAAGACCTTTAGAAGTTGAAATCACAGCCACACCAAAGCCACCATGAACTTTAGGAAGTTCACTTGCCGTCTTGTAAATACGAAGACCAGGGCGACTTACACGCTTAAGCATTTCAATCACAGGTTGCCCTTGGTGATATTTAAGCTCAACACTAAGCGTACCGTTATTTTCTTCAGAAACATTAACACTCTTGATAAAACCTTCTGCAACAAGAAGATCAGCAATTGCTTTTTTCTTCTTAGATAAAGGCATAGAAACAGTTGTCTTATGTGCAGACAAACCATTTCTAATTCTTGTTAGCATATCTGCAATAGGATCTTGCATACTCATAAAATTTAATCCTTCTATTACCAGCTAGCTTTTTTCAAGCCAGGAACATCACCAACCATTGCGTGCTCACGCAACTTGTTACGGCATAAACCAAACTTCTTGTAAACAGCATGCGGTCTACCGGTAATACGGCAGCGCGTTTGTAAACGTGAAGGTGATGAATTCACTGGAAGCTTTTGCAATTTAATTTGCGCATCCCACTTTTGATCATCAGTGGCATCTGGACTTAGAATAATTGCTTTAAGCTCAGCTCTTTTTTGAGCATATTTAGCAACTAATCTTTGTCTTTTTAATTCTCTTTGGATCATTCCAAGTTTTGCCATTGTAAGGTTACTCCTTAAGATTTCAGCGGGAAGTTAAACGCTGTCAATAGCGCTTTACCGTGTTCATTACTCTTAGCAGTTGTTGTAATTGTGATATCTAAACCACGAATACTATCAACTTTATCGTAATCAATTTCTGGAAAAGCGATTTGCTCGCGCATACCCATACTGTAATTACCACGCCCATCAAATGATTTAGGGTTTAAACCACGGAAATCGCGGACACGTGGGATTGCAATCGATACTAAACGATCTAAGAATTCATACATACGCTCGCCACGCAAAGTTACCTTCGCGCCAATTGGCCAACCATCACGAATCTTAAAGCCAGCGATAGATTTTTTAGTTTTAGTAATCACAGCCTTTTGACCTGCAATTGCTTCTAAGTCTCTTACCGCGTGCTCTAACGCTTTTTTATCTTTTGCAGCTTCACCAACACCCATATTAAGCGTGATTTTAGTAATGCGTGGAATTTCCATCACATTAGCTACACCTAGCTCATCTTTAAGCTGTGGAACTACTTTTTCTTGATAGAAAGCTTTTAGCCTTGCCATATTTTACTACCTATAGATCTACTAATTCGCCATTTGACTTGAAATAGCGAACTTTTTTATTACCATCTTCTACAAATTTAACGCCAACACGGTCAGCTTTCTTTGTAGCAGGGTTATATAAAGCAACATTAGATGCGTGAATAGATGCTTCTTTCTCGATAATGCCGCCCTCAACCCCTTTATTTGGGTTAGGCTTTACATGTTTCTTGACAAGATTAACACCTTCCACCACTACGCGATTCTCTTCAGAAAGCACAGTGACTATTGTTCCTCTACGACCTTTGTCTTTACCAGCGATAATTACAACGTCATCGCCTTTCTTCAGTCTATTCATTCTCTGTTATACTCCAACTTATAACACTTCAGGGGCAAGTGAAACAATCTTCATAAATTGTTCACTACGTAGCTCACGTGTCACAGGACCGAATATACGCGTACCAATAGGTTGGTTGTTGTTATTCAAAAGAACAACAGCATTACCATCAAAGCGTAAAACAGAACCATCGCGACGACGAACACCTTTTGCTGTTCTAACCACAACCGCACTATATACGCTTCCTTTTTTTACCTTACCGCGTGGGTTCGCTTCTTTAACAGAAACTTTGATCACATCACCAACACTTGCGTATCTGCGATGAGAACCACCCAACACTTTGATACATTCTACCCTACGAGCGCCACTATTATCAGCAACTTGAAGTTCAGTTTGCATCTGAATCATTTTATATACCTCACTTACGTCAATTTCTAAATAGTGGCGTCAAAAGACGCACTATTATAACAACAAAAATTAAAATTGCAATTTGACAATTTGCATAGAGAATAACCTCCTCCACGCAAGCTGTTTTATGATTACATTTTTATTATTTTGCACGCTCTACGATTGAAACCAAACGCCACTTTTTAGTTTTTGAGTAAGGTCTTGTTTCAGTGATCTCAACCGTATCACCTTCGTTGCACTCGTTTGCTTCATCATGCGCATGGTACTTAGTCGATTTAGTTACAAACTTACCATATAACGGATGCTTAACCTTACGATCTACAACGACCGTGATCGTTTTATCCATCTTATCGCTGGTTACTTTACCAAGTAACGTTCTTATTTTATCACTCATCTCTAGTTACCCACTTTTTGTTTTTCAGACAAAATCGTATTAATGCGAGCAATATCACGACGAATGTTTTTAAACATATGATTCTTTGTTAATTGCCCAGTTCCTTTTTGCATACGCAAGTTAAACTGCTCTTTCAACAAATCAATCTTATGCGCCTTCAACTCTTCAGCTGATTTTGCTTTTAGTTCTTTTATTTTTTCAATAGCTTTCATTACATCACCGTTTTTTCTGCGAATGTAGTTGCAAAAGGAAGCTTAGCTGCGGCACGCGCAAAAGCGGCTCTAGCCATTTCTTCCGTCACACCTTGGATTTCATAAAGCATCTTGCCTGGCTTGATTTGCGCTACCCAGTACTCAACGTTACCTTTACCTTTACCCATACGAACTTCTAATGGCTTCTCAGTAATTGGCTTGTCTGGGAATACGCGAATCCATACTTTACCACCACGACGAATATGACGGTTAATCGCACGACGGCCTGCTTCGATTTGGCGCGCTGTCAAACGACCACGAGCAGTCGCTTGCAAACCAAACTCACCAAAACTCACTTTATTACCACGCAAAGCAAGACCACGGTTACGTAATTTTTGCTGTTTACGGAATTTAGTACGCTTAGGCTGTAACATTATTTAGCCCCTCTTCTTTTTGCTTTCTTTGGCGCTTTATCTTCAGTCGCTGCGTCAACTTTACGCTCTTGACCTGGAAGAACTTCACCTTTGAATATCCATACTTTAACACCTAGGATACCGTAAGTTGTTAAAGCTTCAGATGTTGCATAATCAATATCAGCACGGAATGTATGAAGTGGAATACGACCTTCTTTTGCCCATTCAGTACGTGCGATCTCGGCACCACCTAAACGACCAGCGATCGATACCTTAATACCTTCAGCGCCCATTTTCATAGCAGTTTGAATCGCACGCTTCATCGCACGGCGGAACATAACACGCTTTTCTAATTGTTGCGCAATCCCATCAGCAACCAATTGAGCATCTAACTCAGGCTTACGGATTTCTTCGATATTAACCTGAACAGGCACGCCCATTTTTTTGGTTAATTCATTGCGTAACACTTCAACGTCTTCACCTTTCTTACCAATCACGATACCAGGACGCGCAGTGAAAATAGTCACTTTAGCATTTTGCGCTGGACGCTCGATCTTGATCTTACTGACTGAAGCATTGGCTAGTTTTTTATGAAGATAGTTACGTACTTCGATATCGGAGTTTAACTTATCTGCATAATCTTTTGCATCTGCATACCATACTGAACGCCAGTCTTTAATAAAACCTAGGCGTATACCGGTAGGATGAACCTTCTGACCCATTTAGTGCCCCTTAATTTTTTTCTGCCACTTTCACAGTAACGTGAGAAGTGCGTTTTAAAATACGATTACCACGACCTTTAGCGCGAGCTTCAAAACGTTTCATGGTTGAACCTTCATCAACGTGCACTGTAGAAACATACAGTTCGTCAATATCCATACCATCGTTATGCTCAGCGTTAGCGATAGCCGACGTTAAGACACCTTTGATCAATTCAGCAGCTTTTTTATTGCTAAAAGAAAGAAGGTTTAGCGCTCTTTCAACTGGCAAACCACGGATTTGGTCAGCGACCAAACGTGCTTTTTGAGCTGAAATTCGCGCATGTTTTAATTTAGCTTGAACTTCCATTGAAAACCTCAATTATTTTTTCTTAGCTTTTTTATCTGCTGCATGACCACGGTAATTACGTGTCACAGCAAACTCGCCTAACTTGTGCCCAATCATGTTTTCAGTTACAAGAACTGGAACATGTTGATGACCATTATGCACAGCGATTGTTAAACCAATCATATCTGGCACAATCATTGATCTTCTAGACCAAGTTTTGATTGGCTTTTTTGAATTAGACTCTTGCGCATCAAACACTTTCTTTAATAGGTGATGATCTACAAAAGGTCCTTTCTTTAATGAACGAGCCACAGTATTCTCCCTTTAATTATTTACGTCTTTGTACAATTAGCTTGTTAGAACGCTTATTTGTACGTGTCTTCTTACCTTTAGTCTTCACACCCCAAGGCGTTACAGGATGACGGCCACCAGAAGTACGACCTTCACCACCACCATGTGGGTGATCAACCGGGTTCATCGCAACACCACGTACAGTAGGACGAATACCACGCCAACGATTAGCACCTGCTTTACCGATTGATCTTAAGTTGTGCTCAGAATTAGAAACAGTTCCAATTACTGCGCGACAACCTAATAATACTTTGCGCATTTCACCTGAACGCAAGCGCACGATCGCATAAGCATTATCTTTACCAACGATTTGAACTGAAGTTCCAGCAGAACGCGCCATTTGCGCACCCTTGCCAGGCTTTAATTCAACGTTATGAACAACCGTACCAAGCGGAATGTTACGGATTGGCATACAGTTACCTGGCTTGATTGAGACGTGCTCACCAGAAACAACTTCCATACCAGCCGTTAAGCCTTTTGGTGCAATCATGTATCTTCTTTCACCATCTTTGTACAACAATAATGCGATATTTGCTGTACGATTTGGATCATACTCGATACGTTCAACTTTAGCTGGAATACCATCTTTAACACGCTTAAAGTCAATAACACGGTAGTTTTGCTTATGACCGCCACCTTGATGACGAACAGTAATACGACCTTGGTTGTTACGACCTGCGTTTTTAGATTTACTCTCAACTAATCCAGCAAAAGGTCTACCTTTGTGAAGCTCAGGGTTTTGGATCTGAACAACAAAGCGACGACCAGGAGAGGTTGGTTTTGCTTTAACTATTTTCATTATCTATCCTCACCGCTAACTTATTCAGCACCAATAAAATTGATGTCATGACCTTCAGCAAGTCTAATATAAGCTTTCTTCCAGTCTTTAGTTCTACCTTCAATACGACCAAAACGGCGCGCTTTACCTTTAACGTTGACAGTTTTCACATCTTCAACTTGTACTTCAAAAAGCATTTCAACTGCTTTTTTAATTTCTTTTTTGGTTGCATCCGTCGCGACTTTGAAAACAACATAAGAAGCACGTTCAGCAGCTTCATATGCTTTGTTTGTCACATGCGGGCTTAGCAACACTTTAAGCAATCTTTCTTGATTCATACTAAACGCTCCTCAACTTGCTTAACTGCTTCTTGAGTCATAATTACTTTGTCAAAGCACATTAACGCAACAGGATTGATTTCATGTGAATCAACAACAGCTACATTCTTAATGTTTCTTGAAGCAAGGTATAGCTCTTCAGTAAACTCTTCAGGGCTTACAACAATCAAAGCTTCTTTGACATCTAACTGCTTTAATAACTGGACGAATTCTTTTGTTTTTGGTGTTTCAAGCTTAAAGCCTTCAACCGCTAACAGACGATCACTTCTTAACAACTCAGATAAAATAGACTGAATTGCCGCACGGTACATTTTGCGGTTAACTTTTTGCTCATAGCTTCTAGGCTTAGCAGCAAATGTCACACCACCTTTGCGCCAGATTGGAGAACGAATAGTACCAGCACGCGCACGCCCTGTTCCTTTTTGTCTCCAAGGCTTAGCACCACCGCCTGATACTTCAGAACGTGTTTTTTGTGCTTTTGTACCTTGACGCGCACCAGCCATGTAAGCCACAACGACTTGATGAACTAATGCTTCGTTATAGTCTTTAGAGAATACGCTATCTGCCACATTCAGTACGCCAGTGTTTTCACCAGCCAATGTTTTAATATTTAAATCCACGTGCACTCTCCCTCTTAAGCTTTAACTTTGATAGCAGGTGTTACGATAACATCACCGCCTGTTGCGCCAGGAATGCCGCCTTTTAATAACAACAGACCGTTTTCAACATCTACTTTAACAACTTCAAGAGTTTGCATAGTGGTTTGAACATTACCCATATGACCTGCCATTTTCTTATTCTTGAAAACACGACCTGGGGTTTGGTTTTGACCAGTTGAACCATGCACACGATGTGAAACAGAGTTACCATGAGACATGTCTTGCGTTCTGAAATTATGACGCTTAACACCACCTTGGAAACCTTTACCTTTAGAGGTACCTGTTACATCCACTTTTTGACCAGCTTCGAACATAGAAATATCAACTGTTTTACCAGCTTCATATTCCGCAACTTGTTCTGCACTTAGACGAAACTCCCATAAACCACGACCTGGCTCAACATTTGCCTTAGCAAAATGACCAGCTTCCGCTTTGTTCATACGAGAGCGCTTTTTGAGACCTGTTGTTACTTGAATAGAGCTATATCCATCTGTTTCAGCTGTTTTCACTTGTGTTACCGTGTTTGGCTCCACGTGAATAACCGTTACAGGGATAGATGTTCCATCTTCAGTAAAGACACGAGTCATGCCGCATTTGCGACCTACGATACCTAAAGACATCTTTTATCCTCATTTTATTATTATTTACTTCCGCGATTACAATTGACCACGAAACACTTAATGTCACTGCTATTGCAGCTTTAACCAAAACGCCACCTTTATCTATTAAGGCGATACTGCTTTGGCAATTTTTCACGACCTAAGTCGCAAAATTTTCATCCACCCAAGGGCAAATTACTTTAATTTTTCTCCAAAAGCACTTTAAAGAAAACTTAAAACAACTCGCAAAAAAGACGCTAAAATCCGCCTAAAACAAGCATTCACCAACACACGAGCGCACAACAAAGCCGCCTGAGCACAGGAAAATGGTAGCGCATTCTAACGCATACTGGTTTAAACTTCAACAGCGTGATTGCAATTAGTTTGCTGGCGAATTGAATCAAATTAAAAGTTATTGAAATTAGACTATATGACTGCTTCAACATAATCCTTAGTTCGGTTTAGTGCATTAACTCGAACTATAAAATTTCTTAGTTCGGTTTAGCGCATTAACTCGAATTATAAAACTCCTTAGTCAAGTTTGAAGCGTTAACTCTGACTATAAAAACCCTTAGTCCAATTTAGGGCGCCAACTTGGACTATACAGTTCCTTTGCTCAATTTGGCATCTCAACTTGGATTATAAAATCTCTTAGTTAAATTTATCACCTTAAGCTTTACTATAAATCGCTAAATATCTATTAAAGCCGGACTCGTATCCTGTAATTTCTTTGAGAATATCTTCATACTGAAAAAACAGTAATGTAATCAACAATCTTTGGATAATGTTGTTGGCAGAACGCTAATAAATCTTTCTTTGTTGGTTGTACTGCAATAATTGTTTCACGATATGCAGCATAGTGCATTTTAGGCAAAGCCTGATTGGCTTTAAGATTCTTCTTATCATTCTTTATATGTTTAGCCGTGTATTCTTTTTCAAACACTGCCCTTTCATTATGCTTTTCAGCATAAACTAACGCCTTATGCGGAAACTCGCCCTGATCCAATGCTTCCTTGATATAATGTGCAATAACATCTTTAATCGCTGCCGTTTTTGGTGGATTAGCCAAATCATCACCTATTGAGTATTTAGAGTAAATACCATCTATGGCTTTGATCTGATTATATTCATTGGTAAAGCTACGGCGCATATTGGAGCCAAAATGTATACTATAAGTACTGAGAAATCCATCATAAATAACATGCTCTAAAAAAGGCAAAAGTATAAAGTTTACCTGATACGGCAAGCCGTTCTTGGGGAAAAAATCTTCCAAGCTATGACTAATTCCTTTAATGCCATAAAGTCTAGTACCCCTACCGATACCTTTATTTGCAGCTGGTGTTGCCATAACAACCGAGTGCTCACGTAAGTGCTTCATTAGAAAGCCATCAATCGCTAACTTACCTTGCCACTGACGAATAACATCCAGGTCTTCCGCATTAAAGTTATATGGGTTTTTATCACAGAAGTCTTTTATATTGGCTGCCACGTACATCTTATCTCTTATAGCAGGAATAGCGCCCTGTAATTCATCATGACTTAAGTCCTGAAAATCTTCCACGGATTTTAATCTAGAATTAATCGCATATTTCTTGTTGGTGAAATCCATTAAAGATCGGTGAAGTTTAAAAAAATATTCTGCTTCATGTGGTAAAAGTTGACTCATTGCCGTTGTCCTTATTTTTTGCCTTTATTGTATTTGCTCAATTTAAATTTCCCCTCACCCGCGCAGCTTACGCTACGCGACCTCTCCCTCAAGGGGCGAGGTGAAAAACAGTTCAACTCATATCGCCCACAAACCATTTTACGAGCGGTATATTCATCAGTTAGTTACATACTATACCTCTCACTTTAAGCAATGCATATGAAAAACCTGACAAATCCAAACACTTTACTTTTAATTTTCAGTCAAATCGTTAATATGTTTTCACCCCTAGTCAACTCCCCTCACATATATGACAATTCATAAAATCAAAGGTTATGTTATTTTCGTTGTGGTGCTAAGCGCCTTTTTACTATTTTATAAATATATTATGCAGGTCTTTCCTGGTCTTATTGCCAATGACATTATGTCGTCTTTTAGCATCTCTCCTGCCCAAGCAGGATCATTAGTCGCTATTACCTTTTGGACCATTGTTATCACCCAATTATTCTCAGGGTTGATTTTGGATAAATTTGGTTTTCGCATTATTAGCTCGCTATCATTGGTAAGCTCAGCATTAGGGCTTCTGGTATTTATTTATGGCGCTAATCACGGTGATTTATGGCTTGGCTATCTTGGGCGCATTATGATTGGTATTGGTATTTCCTTTGCTACTGTTAGCTATATCAAAGCGGTTTCAGTGTGGTTCTCCCCGCGCCGCTTTGCCTTTGTTTCAAGCTTCTTGGCAACTGCGGCAATGCTTGGTGCGATTATTGGACAAGCACCTTTGTCCTACTTAATCTCGCATACGGGCTCTTGGCAAAAGGCATTGGCAATCTGTGCTTTTGTAGGGCTTATTGGCGCACTTTTGTATTTTCTCATCGTCCGCGATCATAACCCCAAGCAAAAAGAAATTTCCACAAAGGACAGTAGTCTTGAATGGGCATCGATCAAAACAGTACTGTTCAATCGCAATAACTGGCTATTAACCTTTTATTCAGGCTTAAGCTTCACAGCAATTGACGCCTTTGCCGGTCTGTGGGGTAACAACTATTTTCGTGAGCAGTATGGCGTGTCAACTGAGCATGCTGCCGGCATGATCTCGATGATTTTCCTTGGCATGGCGATTGGCTCACCGATTATTGGCAAACTATCAGAATACTATAACACTAAGCGTTTAATGCTAGGCTTTCATGTTGTTGCCACCATTAGCCTTGCCATTGTGCTGACCATGAAAACCACACCACTAACCGCCTCTATCTGCTTATTTATCTTTGGTTTCTCACTCGGCATTTATATGCTGAGCTTTGCCATTGGTCGACGCATTAACCCTATCGTTGTAACCGCTACTGTTGCTGCTTTAATCAACACGGGCGAACCGATCTTTGGTGCAATCTTTGATCCTCTTATTGGTTATTTTCTTGAGCTTACATGGCAAGGTAATTACATCAACAGTGCTGGGCAAATTGTTCATTATGCACAAGGCTTAGCACCCGCCAATGCTGTCAAACATTTCGATGTTTCTTCTTACCATATGGCATTCTCCATTTTGACACTCAGTATGATTCTGTCTTTTGTCTTATTATGCTTTGTCAAAGATAACAACGAAGAACAAAGTGATGATGTCTAACATTGAATAAAAATATTTTCTGATACGTTATTTCTGCTATGATGATGCGCATTGCCATGATAGACACTAAATGCAAGACGCAATGAAACAAACAATCAAAGCAAGCCATTTATTTTGGATCTTTTTCCTCACTTACGCATTTTTATGGACGCTCGCACCGTCAATTATGCGCTTTGTCACACCAATGGATGCCACCGAAGGGGCTATGTGGGCGCATACGCTGCAATGGGGCTATCCACGCGACCCTTGGCTAAATGCGCTATTAACTAAGGTTGCACTCTTTATTAGCGGCAACCATGATTGGAGTATTTATTTATTCTCGCAACTGATGGCACTTATTGCATTTTGGTCAGTGTGGCGCCTAGGGAGATTGATCTTTAAAAATGATTATTTAGCACTCTTTGCTGCCGTTATTCTTATTGCGATTCAATACTATAACTTAGCGATTATTGACTTTAACGACAATGCCTGTGAGCTTGGGCTTTGGCCGTTAATGGCTTTGTATTTTTATCGCAGTATCACCACAAATCGCTTAAAGCATTGGCTGCTACTTGGCATCATCGCCGGTCTTGCAATGATGGCGAAGTACTATACTGCTGTGCCCTTAGTTGCTATGCTGCTTTTTATCGTTTTTGAAAAATCACTCCATCGCCACTTAATCAACTGGAAACTTTATCTAAGCCTGATCATCTTAGTGATTATTTGCATCCCTCACATCGTCTGGCTTGTTAATTATGGGTTTATCACCATCCATTACTCAATGGATAAAGTCGATAGCCATATTCATGAAAGTATATTGCAAAAGCATTTTGGCTATGCCCTGCATTTCTTTTTCGCGCAAATTGGAACGTTCATGGGTGCTGTCGCCTTATTTTTATTTGGATACATCGGCAAAACTAAAAATAAACCAACACTTAACAACAAGACAAATATTGGCGCCTTTAATGCCAAATTCTTGTTTTTAGTTGGTTTTGGTCCGACACTTATTACCGTGCTTATTTCAATCATTGGTGGCTGGAATATCCATACGATGTGGGGAATTCCATTATTAAGCTTATGGGGTCTTATCCTCATTGCGCTAGCAAAACCTATTTTAACCACGAGCAAATTGAAACGCCTTATCGCTATGGCTAGCTTTATTACTGTTTTACTCTTAGTGGGTTATAGCGTTTCATTATCACGCAGTAAAACCAGCAGCGCCAACTATCCCGCACGCGAAATCGCGCAAATCGTTACCAATGAGTGGCATCAACGTTATAATACTAAGCTTGAATATATCGCAGGCTTTAACAAACCAATTAGCTATATCACCCGCTACTCAAAAGATCACCCAATGGCGCTTATCGCTTTTGACCCTAAGCTTAACCCTGCACTTGATATGCATGACTTACGCCAAAAAGGCGCGGTGTTTATTTTAGTGCCGCAAATGGAAGGCACTACTACATTTCCAAAAGAAGTATTAGCACAATACCCTGATTTAGTGATTGTACCTTATCAAGAAATCCCTTGGAAACGTGCCAAGCCCAATCAACAACCGATGCGCTTTCAAATCGCTTTTTTACCACCAAGGCCATAGTGTGACCATATGACTTTGCGCGACAGTTATCTAAATTATCTCAATGCATATCACTACAATGAAGACTCATTGCAATTACAAGCGATTGACTATTTACAGCAAATCATTATTCAAGTTCAGAAGCGAAACTCAATTAAATCTAAGCCATGGAGCTTGTTTAAAAAGAAGCCTACCCCAATCAAAGGCTTATACATGTGGGGTGGCGTTGGTCGCGGTAAAACCTTTATCATGGATTTATTCTATGATGCGCTAACTATTGAGAGTAAAACGCGCCTGCACTTTAATCACTTCATGCAGCAGGTACACCAATCATTGCGCAATTTTCAAGGTCAAAAAAGCCCTTTACAAAAAGTCGCTCAAAGTATTGCTGATCAATATAGCGTAATTTGTTTTGATGAGTTTTTTGTCGAAGACATTGCAGATGCGATGATTTTAGGCGGTCTTTTCACACAATTATTTGAACTTGGCATTACCCTTATTGCCACTTCAAACATTCCACCTGAGCGCCTTTACCAAGGTGGCTTACAACGTGAGCTTTTCTTGCCAGCAATCGACTGCCTTATCAAACATGTCACCGTTCTTAATCTTGATTCTGGTACTGATTACAGACAACTAACACAAGCGCATAATCAAAACTACTTCTACCCCTTACCAGAAGCCACACTTGATCTTGCCAAGCGTTTTAAACAAAACGCATCAACTCATGTGATGTATGACACTGAAATCATCCTTGAAGATCGTCTTGTTAAAGTCAAAGCCGTTGATGAAAATGCTATTTGGTTTGATTTCTTTAGTATTTGCGGTGATGGTCGCGGTGTCAGTGACTATATCGCTCTTGCTAAGCGCTTTGATACCATCTATATCAGTGATATGCCCATATTAACGATAAAATATGAAAGCGAAAGCAGACGGCTTATCGCCATGATCGATGAGTTTTATGATGAAGATAAACACGTTATTATTGCAGCGGAGACTGACTTTAATGATATTTATCAAGGTGAAAAACTGAAATTTGAGTTTGAACGCACTAAAAGCAGATTACATGAGATGCAACAATAAGAGACTAAACCACTTCTTTTGTTTGTAGCACTTGGTTATAAAGCATATCTTTGACACGGCGACGCTGTTTTTTAAGGTTTGTCAAATCGTGATCTGTTACTGCTTCTTGATTGGCTTCAATCCTAAATATTTCCTTATCAAGCGTTTCATATTCATTAAATAGTTTGTGAAAGTGATTATCCGTTTCTTTTAAATTATGGATTGTTTCAGCATGCTCTGGAAACTCTTTAACTAGCGGGTGATGTTCTAACATTATTAACTCCTACATTTATGATTAATATTATAAATTCCAGCTTGAGTCTAACAATCATAAAACTAGGCGTCATGCACGCTTATAGCAAAAAACATCAATAGATCCGAAAACAATGATCTATGTCATCTTTTATATATTTTTTAGAGGCATGAATAAAAAATCACAAAAAAAATGCAAATCATAATTGACAGCCTTTAAAAAATTCTGGTAGCTTAAGTTCAAGTTACTAATTTTTTCGTGAAGACATTATGCTTGAATACGCTTGTTACAAACGAATGATGATGCCCAACCTAGGCGCTGTTGTCGAGGTTGGGTTTAAGTCGTTTGCTTAAGCGCGAACAAGCGATTTAAATGCCAATTCCAGTGCCTAGGATTCCAAAGGCACTGGCTCCTTGCCAGCGACCCCAAGCGCGAAAAATAGCTTAAAGAGGTTCAAAATGGCAAATCAATTTACAAATGAGCAACACTTCACCACGCAATGTATCCATTCAGGCATCCAAGCAGATCCAAATAATGGCGCATTATTAACACCTATCTTCCAAACAACTACATACCAACAACAAAGTGTTGGCAATCACAAAGGGCACACTTATAGCCGTTCATCCAATCCTACGGTGAGCGTATTAGAAGAGAAACTTGCCAAGCTTGAAAAAGCACCAAGTAGCGCATGTTTCGCCACAGGTATGGCTGCCATTAGCGCACTTGCTTGCACTTTACTCAAAGCGGGTGATCATGTCGTCTGTTCTGATGTTGTCTATGGTGGCACCGTGCGCTTATTTAATGAAGTGCTTCAAAAGTTTGGTGTTGAGGTAAGCTATGTTGATAGCAGCAACCCACAAAATGTCAAACATGCGATTACTAACAACACACAATTAATCTTAATTGAAACACCAGCTAATCCAACGCTTAAATTAACTGACATCAAGGCGATCGCTGAAATTGCTAAGGCGCATAATATTCTATTGGCGGTAGATAATACCTTCTTAACGGCGGCACTGCAAAAGCCGCTTGATCTAGGGGCGGATATTAGTATCTACTCGACCACCAAATACATTGACGGGCACAACGCTACCGTTGGTGGTGCGTTAATTGCGAAAGATGAAGCGATTAATGAGCGCTTTCGCTATACCCGCAACTGCTTAGGATCAATTCAAAAGCCCTTTGAAGCATGGCTTATTTTACAAGGCATTAAGACATTGCCACTTCGTTTGAAGCAACACTCTGACAATGCCTTAGCAGTCGCGCGTTTTTTAGCAACACACGAGGCAGTTAAAAGCGTTTACTATCCTGGCTTAAATAGCTTTCCACAGCATGCTCTAGCTGAGAAGCAACACCTAGGTGCACACGGTGGAATGCTCGCCTTTGAGCTTAAAGGCGATATTCAAAATGGGATAAACTTTATTAATTCAGTTAAGCTCTGCGCATTAGCTGAGAATCTCGGTGCGATTGAAACCTTAATCACTCATCCAGCGACGATGACGCATGGTCCAATTGCCACAGACGAGCGTAAACGCCTTGGCATTCATGATGGTTTAATTCGATTATCTGTTGGCTTAGAAGATCCATTTGATATCATTCAGGACCTAGATCAAGCATTAGCTGCTGCCACTGAACAACAAAGTAAGCAAAATAAGCAAAACAAACAAAAGGTATCTTAATCATGACACAATATCGCTGTAGTAGTTTTCAAGCCGAAGTCGTTGTGCTTAAGTTTGGCAGCTCCATTTTGGAATCTCTTGATCACTTTCAAGACGCCGCTTTTGAAGTAAAGCGCTTTGTGGATAAAGGTTACAAAGTCATTGCGGTTGTCTCGGCTATTGGTAACACTACCGATGCTTTAGAAGGTAATCAAAATGCATTTAATCTAAGCAACAATCAGACAAGTGCCAAGGCTCGCGCTTTATTGCTAGCCACGGGTGAGCTACAATCCGTGGCATATCTGACACAAACACTACTACAGCAAAATGTACAAAGCGATTTCATCACCAACCCAATCGTTGCTGAAGGCGACTATGCTAACGCCACACCACTTCATATCAATCAATCATTATTTCATGGGCTATTGAGCACACAGCAAGCCATCGTCGTACCAGGTTTCATTGCCGAGAATAAAGACAATGAACCTTGCCTTTTAGGGCGAGGTGGTTCGGATTTAACAGCCCTTTTTATTGCGCATCAATTGCAAGCCAAGCGTTGTATTTTACTCAAAGATGTTGATGGCGTTTATCACTTAGACCCCAATAAATTTAAAGATGCTATTCGCTACGAGACACTCACCTATGACTGCGCAAAAGAAAAAGCAACGCAAGTTATTCAACCGCAAGCGATCACTTGGGCCAAAGCACATTGTCTGACATTTCAAATTGGTAAACTCAATGGCAATAATTACACAACCGTTGGCACATTAGAAACAAGACAAGCCACTCAATTGTCACGTCAAGTTAATATTTACGAGGTTGCATAATATGGATCAGTGGACGCGCCTTATTCATCCAGAAATTGACAATAACGACCCGCATCACGCCAATAGTTTACCGATCTATCAAACAGCTACGTTCGCCCAAGATGATGCTGAGCATCCTCGTAACAACTATGATTACTCAAGAAGCGGCAATCCGACACGCGCGTACGTTGAAGCTTATATTGCTAAGCTTGAAAATGCACAATATGGTTTAGCATTTAGTAGTGGCATGGCAGCCATTAGTTGTGTGCTGCAACTATTAAACGCAGGCGATCATATCATTATTGGCACGGATATTTATGGTGGCACACACCGAATTATTCACAAGGTGTTAACGCGTTTTAATATTCAATGCTCGCAAGTTGACTTCAATGATGCCCAAGCACTAAAACAAGCGTTAACGGCGAACGCTAAGTTGGTATTGCTAGAAACACCGACCAACCCACTACAGCAAATAACCGATATCAACGCCTTAAGATCAAAGCTAGCGCAGGATATTATCCTTGTCGTAGACAATACTCTGCTATCACCTTGGTTACAGAAGCCGCTGGAGCTTGGTGCTGATATTGTGATTCACTCAGCGACTAAGCATCTAGCGGGGCACGGTGATGTTTCTGCAGGTGTTGTTGTCACTAATCATGAACATTTAGCTCAAGAGCTTAAATTCTTACAAAACGCTAATGGTAATGCACTTGACCCCATGCAAGCATGGCTTTTATTAAGAGGTGTTAAAACATTAGGTTTACGCATTGAGCGTCAACAGCAAAGCGCACTTAAAATTGCACAATTTCTAGAGAGTCATCCCAAAGTAACTAAAGTTTACTATGCAGGACTGCCAACACATCCAAACTATAATATTATGCAGGCTCAAACCTCAGGTGCTGGCTCAGTATTAAGCTTTACCACTGAATCATTTGCACTATCCAAACACATTGTTAATCAGACACAGCTTTTTACTATTTCAGTAAGCTTTGGCAGTTTAATGAGTCTCATTAGTCTGCCTTGCCAGATGTCACATGCCGCAATTGATAGTAATAAACGCAATATCCCAGAGAGTCTTATCCGCCTATCGATTGGCATCGAAGATCCTGATGATTTAATTGCCGATCTTGAGAAAGTCTTAAACCATGAAATAACAACATCTTTGACGAGTGAACACCATGCCAAATAACAGTCATATCAGTTTTGAACTATTCCCATCTAAAGCTCATCTTGACAATGGTAAGCTTTACCAAGCGATTGATGAGATAAAGCCTCATGCACCTAAATACGTATCCGTCACTTTTGGCGCTGGTGGCTCCGAGTCTTACGCTAATTCGTTAACGCTTATTCGCTATTTACGTCAACAACATATTGATGTTGTGCCACACATCACCTGCTTTCACCTTGATAAGCAGGCGATTTTTAGTCTTTTGCAAGAGTATATTAAGCTTGGCATTGATCGCCTTGTTGTTGTTCGCGGCGATTTGCCACAAGATATTCAAAAGCAAACCAAAGTAAGCTTTAATTATGCTTATCAATTAATTGATTACATTCGCCAAATCAGTGGTGAGCAATTTGATATTACGATTGCAGCCTATCCTGAGTTTTATCCTGGTTCTAAGACTTTACAAGAGGATATCGATAATCTAAAACAAAAGATTAACGCAGGGGCTAATCACGCCATTACGCAATATTTCTATAGTATTGATGCCTTCTATCATTTCTTACAAATGTGTCATGATCATCAAATCACTATTCCGATTACAGCAGGAGTGATGCCCATTGCCAATTACCAAGGATTAAAGCGTTTTTCACAAATTTGTCATGCTGATATCCCACAGTGGCTTGATAAACGTCTTGCTGCCTATCAACATGATCCTGTGGCACTACAAGACTTTGCCAGTGATGTTGTTGCTAAATTGTGTGATGACTTAATTGACCTTGGCGTGCATGGACTACATTTCTATACTTTGAATCAAATGTCTGCAACCAATGCCGTGATTGCCAAAAGCTCGAAACTGCAAAGCATTTTAACGCAGCAAAAAAATCAGAGGAATCAACAAGCCCCTGAACTAGCCAGCATTACCCAATTAGCATCTCGTTAATCACTTTAATCACTTAGCTTTACAGCTATAGGCTTTCGACGTACCATAATCACACCTCAATGAAGTTATGATTTCTTATGCAATTGCCACCATTAAAGTCCTTGCCTTATTTTATTGCTGTTGCCAAGCACAAGCACTTTGCTCAGGCTGCTGCCGAGCTTAATCTTACTGCCGGCGCAATTAGCCAACAGATTAAACAATTGGAACAGTATCTTGGAACAACGCTTTTTAACCGTGATACTAAACACGTTGAGTTAACACACGATGGCATGCGTTATTACAAAGAAATTGAAGCTGCATTAATTCACATTGAACAAGCAACCAGTCAGATTAAACCACTTAATCAAGATACGGTACAATTACGTATATTTTCAACACTTGCGGTACAGTGGCTTATCCCGCGATTAAGTGATCTTTATCTAAAACATCCAGATATCAATCTCAATATGATGACATCAACTGAATTAAAAACACATGATGTCGATAGTGCTGATCTAAGCATTCAATTGGGATTAGCGGATCCAACCAGTAAAGCAGTTAAGTTATGGCAGAATCAACTGGTGCTTGTCTACAATCCGCAAATCATTAAAGCCAATGAGATAAAAAACAGCCCTGCGATTGTCGTGAATCACCCCTTGCGTGAAAAAGATTGGCAGAGCTTTTGTGAGTCAGCGCATTTAACAATCCCTAGCAAAAAAATATCTGTTGCTACAACGATTCATGCGCTTCAAGCCGTTGAAAATGGACTGGGCAGCTGTGTTACCCACTTGCCGCTTGTTTATGCATTAATCCAAAACAAACGTCTTAGCATTTGGCAAGATCCTTTACCATTATCACAATGTTATTACTTAGTTGATAGCCAACCACACAGGCATACTGCCAATAAAAAAATTGTGCATGATTGGTTAATAGAGCAAGCTCAGCAGTATTTTGAAAGTTAGATGACACCAAAAATATAATCTACAAGTGATACTCGACTATCTGCATTTTCTGATGCTGAAACCCAATAGGTAACACCAAGCTCTGTTATTTGAGCATCTTGTTTTATTGTGAAATAGGTTTCACAATAACGAGAGCCCATTGCTAAGCGACAACGTCTATTTCCGACATCAACCGCTTTTTCATTGCTAAACTCCGCATCTAGTAAAATAGGATAGCTTAAGTTCTTTTCCTCATATTCCGCAGGCAAAGCGTAGACGATTTTATAACGATTACCTTTTGTCAGCTTTGCAGTGCCTGGACTAATGCTCTGATCATCATCAGTCTTGATAAACACCTGATTTTTAGCAAATATCATTCCATTCATGAAATTCAGTTTTTCAGTTATCTGGTGTTCACCATCTGCTGTTTTTATCACTAGCTCTTGTGTGCAATACTGCAAGCTGCCAAGATTGACAGTAAAAGTATTTTTACCACCACCAACGATAAGATCAGCTTCATCTGTTTTTAGTTTAATATCTTGACAATTTCCACCCCCCATAATTGCTTTTACTCTCACAGGCTCCCCTCCTATCGCTAAGGCTTTTACCCCTGCCAATGACACATCAACAGCATTCCCTTGGGAGGTTGAATATAAACTCAAATGTGATGCTTGAATCTGATAATCATTAAAGCCACTATCACCCGCCTCAGATCCACCACCGCCGCCACAACCACTTAAAGCAAAGCTGCCCATGATTAAAAATTTGGAGCATATCTCTTTGGTCAGACCTGTCATTGTTTTCCTTATCTGAGTTTACCGCACACGGCAGACATTTCACCGCAAATAATCAATCAGATCCAGATACAAAAACATACAAAAAGTAAACTTACCTGCTGATCATAATTGTGATTTACAGTGCTTTTGTGGACAATAGCTTACCCCATGACTTAAATATACTATTGATATGAAACTTTATATTTATGAACACTGCCCTTTTTGTATCCGTCCACGCATTATTTCTGGACTAAAACAAATCCCACTTGAACTTATTTATCTTGCCAATGATGATGAAAAATCGCACATTGATCTTATTGGCAAAAAACAAGTGCCTTTTTTACAAAAAGATGATGATAGCTTTTTGGTTGAAAGCTTGGATATCTGTCAATATCTCAATAATTTTGACAACAAGCCAATATTAAGTGACGAAATCACGACAAGCACCAAACTCATTGAACTAACAACGATGCTAAGTAATGCCAGTAAATCACTCGTCTATCCAAGTTTTCTGAACCATCCACTTAATCAACAAGATTTTCCAACGCAGAGTGCCAAAGACTATTTTGAGCGTAAGAAAGAAAAGTACATTGGTTGCTTTAAGGCAAATTTACGCTTCCCCGATGCTGCCATTGAAAGCACACAAGCAATTTTGAATGAACTTGATCAGCTTATGACACACACCTATGCTAGCAGCAACCAATTATCTTGGGATGATATTATGATTTTCCCGATATTGCGTAACCTAGGCATTATCAGTCATCTTATCAATATCCCTGAAAATATTAAGCGCTATGTTAAACACTTAGCGCATGAAGCGGATATTGAACTTTATACCAACTTTAAACAAGGATAGTAACTTATGAAAATCACTCAAATTGAAGTTTTTGATATTCACTGCCCCAAGCGTCCAGCATGGTCACCCGTGTTTGTACGCATTCATACCGACGAGGGGTTAACGGGAGTCGGTGAAGCAGGTCTTGCTTATGATCTTGGACATTCCGCTGCGGCACATATGATTAAAGAATTTTCAGAGGAGATGCTATTAGGCATTGATCCATTTGCTACTGAACATCTTTGGAATCGTATGCTACGCGAGAGCTTCTGGGGTTTAGGTGGCGGACCTGTAGTCTATTCGGCAATGAGTGCCATTGATACTGCACTTTGGGATATCAAAGGTAAAGCCCTTGGTTTACCGGTTTATCAACTTCTGGGTGGTAAAACCAATAAAAAACTGCGCACTTATGCCAGTCAATTACAGTTTGATTGGGATTGTTATGAACGCAAGACTTTATTCAAACCCGAAGACTATGCCAAAGCAACTGAAAAAGCGGTGGCTGAAGGTTATGATGCAGTTAAAGTGGATCCGATGATGTTTGATCACAAGGGGGACACGATCTATGACTGCACCTTGCCATTTCGCCGTGATCACTTAAATCTCATTCGTGCACGCATGCAGGCCATTCGTGATGTATTGGGTGAAAATGGCGATATTATTTTTGAATGCCATAGCTTGCCTGGTCTTGCCTCTGCCTTGCAGCTTGGCGAAATTGCAGAGGAGTTCAACTGCTTATACTTTGAAGAGCCTGTTAATTATTTAAATAGCAAACTGCATGAGCCACTTAAACAAAAACTCAATGTCCCTATTGCTGCAGGTGAGCGTTTGTATCTACGCCATGGCGTACGTGAATATCTTGAGAAGCAAACTGTTGACGTGTTGCAACCTGATATCGGTTTATGTGGCGGCCTAACTGAAGCAAAAAAAATCTGCGATTATGCTGATATGTATGATGTCAAAATCCAAGCGCATGTGTGTGGTGGTCCTGTAGCAACCGCTGCTAGTTTACACTTGGAAACTGCAATCCCCAATTTCATTATCCATGAACATCACACCTATGCCTTAAAAGACTTTAATCGTGAGCTTTGCCTACAAGATCCACAACCTGCTAATGGTTTCTTTGAAGTATCAGAAACACCAGGGCTTGGGATTGAGTTAAACGATGAAGTGTTGATGAAATCTCCTAGGATGATCATTAAATAAGTACCTAAACAATAGTTTTTTGGTAATAATGGATATTCGGGTTAAGCCCGAATATGACGATTTGCGGTCATTCTCGGACTTGATCCGAGAATCCAAAAAATACCTAATAATATTTGCATACATACTTAAATCACCATTTTTATTCTTCTTGATTTCATACCCACCGCAAAATGATTTACGATGGGTATAATTCCGGTTTATTTTGCTGTTTTTTAATCTGATTCAATTCGATTTCAAAATATCGGCATTAACCACTTGACATAGCAAGGTCAAGTCGATAAATTGTCGCAGTACCGCGGAGAGATGGCCGAGAGGCTGAAGGCGCTCCCCTGCTAAGGGAGTATGGGGACAAAAACTCCATCGGGGGTTCGAATCCCCCTCTCTCCGCCATACTCAAACAACTCAACTTTTTCCGTACCAAAAAACATTCAAAACACTTAATTGCTAAAGAACTGAAAACTCCCCAAAAAATTAAAACAGTATGAATTTGCTAAGATTACCATCCATGGTTATGGATTGCCTGCATCCTGCAGCAATGACGTCATTGTCGACAGGGAAGTCGGCAATCCAGTTTGCCAGGATGGCGACCTTTAAAACTTGATTATATAAGGGCTTAATAAAAAAATAGGGAGCTTTCAGTAAAGAAGAAATTCTGCAAAATGCTTTGCCGTAAGCGTATATACTGTTTTACCATAACTTTACAACCTATTGTGAACGTTGAACATCATGATGTTTCATTATCCATTTGTATTCATGAAACAAAAGCGCATTCACACAGCTAACCACACCTAAGAGAACATCTAAGTTATGTCATTTAAACCCTACATAAGCACCGAGCCATCTATTTTTGGCAAAATGTCCGTAATGGCAAAAAATCATAATGCCATCAACTTCACACAAGGCGCGCCTGATTTCAAAACACCTGATTGGTTGATTGAGCATTTAAATTATTATGTGCAAAATGGCTTTAATCAATATGCACCGATTCCTGGCGCACCCAGTTTAAAAAAAGCGATCGCACATAAAGTAAAGATGTGTTACGGCGTAGATATTAACCCCGAGGACAATGTATCTATTAGCTCTGGTGCCGTTGAAGCAATTTTTGCACTAATTAGCGCATGTATTAGTAAGGGTGATGAGGCAATCTACTTTGACCCTGCTTTTGATGCTTACCCTTCGATTATTAACTTCAATCAAGGCGTTAGTCGACGCATTCCCTTATTAGCCGATGGCAATATTGATCTGGAGACGTTAGCACAAACGATTAATACTAAGACAAAGCTGATCATTCTTAACTCGCCCCACAATCCTATGGGCAGTGTGATTACCAAAGCGCAATATGCAGAAATCGCAAAATTGATCAAAGGTCGGGATATTTTGTTACTTAGTGACGAGGTATATGAGCATATTTACGCAGGAGATTCTTATACCAGCGCTTTGCAAATCCCAGAGCTTAAAGATCAACTTATCGTTGTCCAATCCCTTGGTAAGACCTATAACCTCACTGGTTGGCGTCTAGGTGTTTGTATTGCGCCACTTGCAATTATTCAAATGATAAATGCGATGAAACAATTCACAAGCTTCAGCGCGCCACATCCAATGCAATTAGCACTAGCCGATGGCATTAATGCACATCCTGAATATTGGCAAGACTTACCTAAACTTTATCAAACCCAGCATCAAAAGTTAATTGATGGCTTAACCCACAGCCGCTTTAAAGTACTGCCATGGGCAGGATCACCTTTTCAAATACTTGATTACACAGCGATTTCTGATGAGGATGACTTTAGTTTCTGTCAACGTTTGATTCATGAACATGGTGTTGGACTGGTACCAATTTCATCATTATATGAAATGCCAAAGCAGGGACTAGTACGCTTATGCTTTGCCAAATATGACGATGTCTTATTAGAAGGAGTCAAACGCCTATGTCAAGTCTAAAAGTCGCCGTCATTCAATCTGATATCGCTTGGGAAGACAAACATCAAAACTATACTCACTTTGAAAAGACCATTGCTGGGCTTGAGCCTTGTGATCTGATTGTGCTGCCAGAGATGTTTAATGTCGGCTTCACCCCAAATATGGATAAAGCCATCACTCCAGAGGATGAGATCATCAGTTGGCTAAAGCACCAAGCACAATACAAGAATGCCGCGATCATCGGCAGCGTTGTGGTGTTAAATGATATGCAAAAAGCAGTTAATCGTTTGTTTTTTGTCACACCCGTGGGTTTAGTTTCTCACTATGATAAATGCCACTTATTCGTGCTATCTGATGAATACAAGCTATTATCTGCCGGTCAATCACGTGAAATCGTTCACTACAAAGGCTTTGATATTCTCTTAAGCATTTGTTTTGACTTAAGATTCCCTGTTTTCAACTGCAATAACAATGATTATGATCTGTTAATCAATATCGCCAGCTGGCCTGCTAAGCGTCGAGAACATTGGCGCACGTTATTACAAGCTCGAGCGATTGAAAACCAAGCTTATGTTATCGGCTGCAATCGCATTGGTCGTGACGGTTTAGGTTTTGATTACAGTGGCGATAGTCTATGCATCCACTTTGATGGTGAGATTAAACAAGATATTGCTGCATATATATCCGGCGTTTTATATCATACATTTGATAAAAGCAGTTTGGATGACTATCGAAATAATTTCAAAGTCCTCGCATCGCAAGATAAATTTAGCTTAAATTTGACCACAAATTAAAATATCCTGCACTTGGCAATTGTAAGGCGCTAATGACAATGATAGAATGCGCGTCGAATTGTCATGATCTGGCAGCTTATTGAAAGTATGTTATAAATTCTGATTGCCTTTGCGTCATTTTTTTGCTATAAAGTTGCCCCTTGAGAATTTAATAATTATAACTATTTAATTTACAGCAATTGACTGGAGGATAACATGTCTAGAGTTTGTATGGTTACAGGCAAGCGCCCAATGACTGGCAACAACGTATCGCACGCGCAGAACAAAACTAAGCGTCGTTTTTTACCTAACTTGCACTCACACCGTTTTTGGGTTGAGAGCGAGAACCGCTATGTTCGCTTACGCGTGAGCTCAAAAGGTATGCGCATTATCGATAAAAAAGGTATCGATTCTGTGTTAGCTGATTTACGTGCACGTAACGTAAAATTCTAATTCACCAGATACTTCAGGAGTAATTTAATATGCGTGATAAAATCAAATTAGTTTCAAGCGCTGGCACTGGTCATTTTTATACAACGACTAAAAACAAGCGCACCATGCCAAACAAAATGGAAATCAAAAAGTTTGATCCAGTTGTTCGTCAACACGTTCTTTATAAAGAAGCTAAAATCAAATAATTTCTCTTTGCCCAGCTCGGGCATATCCAATATTCTAAAATTCGATAACGTCAAAAACTTCCAGTTTTGCAGTGTATATTTTCAGATGCGGCTCAGATAGCCTGCGCTTTCATATTAATTCTATACACGATAACAAACATCCCTGCTTCTAGAACAAAGCCACCAATAAAGTGCCTTTTATCAGAATCTAACAGGTGATTTTTAATTCTTGTCAGGTTCGATAATGGCAGCAAGACATCGTATTTAGGCTTAACTTGAATATCTATGATTGTTTAAGCAATTATCCAGCGCGAAAATATTTTCAGTTAATCAAATCAAAATTACGTTTCTCTAACAAGGGATATTTAAAACTTGGAAAAATAAAAGAAATTTGTGGCGGAGAGAGAGGGATTCGAACCCCCGGACCTGTTACAGTCAACGGTTTTCAAGACCGCCGCTTTCGACCGCTCAGCCATCTCTCCGAACGAGGGCTAATTATAACGGCATTTTTGCAAATAGAAAGAGGTGTTTTTGTTTTTTTAGGAAAAATTTAACTTAAAACATTTAAACGCCTATTTCTCAATCACCAAGACACCAAAAACAGCTAAAACACAAACTTAGCACTTCTTTTTAATCCATCACTATGATAGAATCGCCACGCTTAAATTTTTAGGGATTGGTAACAACCCACACAGAAATTAGCAAAACTGAGTAGTTAATAATAAATATTAAGGTAACAAAGATGAAAACGTTTAGCGCTAAGAGTGATGAAGTCAAAAGAGAATGGCTTTTGATCGATGCAAATGGTAAAACTTTAGGTCGCCTTGCAACTGAAATTGCAAGACGTCTTCGTGGTAAGCATAAAGCTGAATACACACCTCACGTAGACACAGGTGACTATATTGTTGTAATCAATGCTGAAAAAGTTGCCGTAACTGGTAACAAGCAAAAAGATAAAATTTACTACCACCACACGGGTTATATCGGTGGTCTTAAATCTGTTTCTTTCGAGAAACTAATCGCGCAACACCCAGAGCGTGCGATCGAATCTGCTGTTAAAGGCATGCTTCCTAAAAATCCTTTAGGTCGTGCGATGTACAAAAAGTTAAAAGTTTATGCAGGTGAATCTCATCCGCATACAGCGCAACAACCACTTGTTTTAGAAATATAAGAATAGGATAGGAAAATGACTCAAGCATACAATTACGGTACTGGTCGTCGCAAGAGCTCAGTTGCTCGTGTATTTATGAAAAAAGGCACTGGCAGCATTATTGTTAACGGTTTGCCACTAGATGATTACTTCGGTCGCAAGACTGCAAGCATGGTTGTACGTCAGCCACTTGATTTAACGAACAACCTAGAAAGCTTTGACTTCAAAATCAACGTTCATGGCGGTGGTGAAACAGGTCAATCTGGCGCAATCCGTTTAGGTATTGCTCGCGCTTTAGTTGACTTTGATGAGAGCTTAAAACCTGAACTACGTCATGCTGGATTTATCACACGTGACCCACGTAAAGTTGAGCGTAAGAAAGTTGGCTTTAGAAAAGCACGTAGAAAACGTCAATTCTCTAAGCGTTAATCAACACGTTTACTTTCTACTTTTTATACATTTTATTTTATTAAAAGCCCAACTGAAGTTTCAGCGGGGCTTTTTTGTTATTACTACGACTTCTATGATGCAAAATGGCTGATCAGTAGTATATAATGTTGAAGCTAATATTGAATAAGGAAAATTGGGATAAATGTCTGCTCAAAACAAACGATCATCAATGACTTTATACACCAACGGTAATGACCCTTTTTGTCATCGCATTAAAATGATTCTTGCGGAAAAAGACATTAGTGCAGATATTATTGATGTTGTTGCTGAAGATAAATTAGAAGAGCTTTATGAGCTTAACCCTTATGGCGGCGTGCCAACATTAATGACAAAAGATCTAATTGTATATGAGCCGAATATCATATTTGAGTATCTTGAAGAGCGTTTTCCCTATCCTCCTTTATTGTCTGTTTTCCCACTTGAGCGTGCTCAAGCGCGTATGTTATGCAAGAAAATTGACAGTGAATGGATGCCTTATCTTGTCAATGCATTAAACGCTGATAATGAAGACATTAGACAAGCGAACAAGATTGCGCTACTTAAGGCACTTTTTTCATTGATTCCGACACTTAGCAGACAATCGTACTTACTTGGTGATGACTTCACCATTGCGGATTGCTCACTTGCCGTGATCCTATATAACTTACCTAAGTTAGATATCCGCTTGCCTGAAAAAGCAATGCCGCTCATCAAATACGCAAAACGTTTATTTGCACGTAATTCATTTAGAAAAAGCATTAGAACTCAATAAGGAATACCACCATGGCAATGTTACGCGCTTACTTAGTTGAAGCAACCTATGACTGGATGATCGATCATGATTTAACACCCTATTTACTTGTTGATACCGAATATGAAGGTGTGATCTTACCCGAAAGCCATATCGATGAAGACGGTAAGATGCTACTTAATATCGCGCCTGAAGCAATTGAACGCTTTGACTGTGATGATCAGTTTATTCGCTTTGACGCAACATTTGATGGCGAAGTAATGTCATTGCAAATCCCTGTTGAAGCAGTGCTTGAGCTTTACGCCGGTGAAACCGCGCAAGGTCTTTATGCTCGTGAGTTTGGTTATGGCATTGATGTTAATGAGGGTGATGATAATGACGTTAACCCTTCAAAAAATAGCGCACAAAAAGGCAGTGGCGGACTGCATCTGGTTTAGCCATGTTAGATTATAGCTTTCTTATCGGGCTTGGCATTGGCAGTATTATCTGCTTTTATACCATATTCCGCTTACGCAAACAGTTTAAAATCATCCTAATGCAACGTGAACAACGTTTATTTGCTCTAACCTCAGTCACTGAAAAGCTCGTTGCCAGCGCCAACCTACAACGCAGTGGTTTATTAAATAAAGAAATCGAAGATTCTCTACTTGAAGGGCTTAATATGTCGGCAATCGAAAAAGCGGGCATTACGATCCGTGGCCTTGCAAATCGTAACTTATCACGCCCAGAAAGCATGCAATTTTGTCTTGATCGTTTGCAAAAAAACATCGATCAACTGGAAAAAGATTATAACGACCCATTTCGCTGGAAAAAACCTAGTTAACTTACTACCTCCATTGCTTCACGCGCCATTTTATCCTACGATAGCAAGCAAGTTGTAACCGTGCGATTTTACTCTTTATTGAGAAAATACAACAACACAACAGCAACTTAAACTGATACAACCTAGTAAACATACACAACAAGGAACTTGATCCAATGCGACAGGTATCTCATTCATTAGGCGCCAATCCTAGCTATGGCATTATTGGCAATGGTCGACTTGCGCGACATATACAATTTTATTTTAAGCTCATAAACATCCCGCACACGCTATGGCATCGCCAGCAACCGGAGTCTCCTGAAGATATATTGGGCCAAAGTGATATTATTCTTCTGGCAATTAGTGACGATGCAATAGACGCATTTTTGAATGCTCATCCACGATTAAATAATAAGTTATGCGTGCACTTTTCAGGTGCTTTAGTTAGCCAACATGCCCTGTCATACCACCCTTTGATGACATTCTCACCAGAGTTACAAGACCTTGATTTTTACCAAAACCTGTTCTTTGTTGGCGAGGATAATGAACCAACATTTAGCACTATTTTCCCACAATTAACCAATCCATTTATTCAAATCCCCCAAGCAAAAAAAGCCTATTATCACGCACTTTGTGTGATGGCGAATAACTTCACCACGCTCTTGTGGCAAAAATTTTTTAATGAAATGACAACAACATTTGATGCATCACTAAATGACCTTAAACCCTATCTTAAACAAACACTGCTTAATATCGATAACGATTATAACAATGCCTTAACAGGTCCCTTAAAGCGCCAAGATTTACAGACAATTAAGCGCAACTTAGATGCACTTGAAGATGATAGTTTTATCAAAATTTATCAAGCATTTGTCGAGGTTTATCAAACAAATTTGGACAATAAGACGGGAGAAAAAAATGAGCACGCATAATCTAATTAAAAAGCCGAGCATTCATAACCTGCAAGGCAAAAAACTCAAACAACAAAAGCTATCAATGCTGACTTGTTATGATTTCACTTTCGCGCAAATCATGAATGAAACTGCCATTGACATGTTACTTGTGGGTGATAGTGGTGTCATGACGCAATTAGGCTACCCCGACACAACCCATGCGACAATTGATATGATGTGTTTTATGACACAAGCCGTTGTTAAAGGTGCGCCTGATAAATTTATCGTTGCTGATATGCCTTTTCTTGCACAACGCCAAGGCATAGCGCATGCCATCTACTGTGCCGATAGACTCATTAAATGTGGCGCTAATGCCATTAAGATTGAAGGTGTTAATGGTCATCAAGAAGTTATTGCGCATATTATTGAATCCGGCATCCCCGTGATGGGACATATTGGATTAACACCGCAATCAGTACATAGCTTAGGTTATAAAGTGCAAGGCAAAGATCAAGAAGCTGCTAAGAATTTAAAAGAACAAGCGCTGCAACTTCAAGAAATCGGCTGCTTTAGTCTAGTCATGGAATGTGTACCTAGTGAGCTTGCCAAGGAAATCAGCCAAATGCTTAGCATTCCAGTGATCGGTATTGGAGCAGGTAACGATGCCGATGGGCAGGTGCTTGTTCTTCAGGATATGCTTGGTTTAAACAGTCATCTCCAACCAAAATTTGTGCGTCACTTCCTCAACGGCTTTAACGATATCAAAGCAGCATTTGACGCTTATCATCATGCGGTACAAAGCGGTGACTATCCTAATAAGCAAGAAAGTTACGATATTAAAATTGCATAACTTACTGAAGTTCCGAACTTTAGAAAAACTATGACTTTATAAACACCCCGTCAGCCTACGGCTGCCACCCCTCTTGAAAAGAGGGGTGGCGAGTTTACGAGGCGGGGTGTTGAAATAGAAAAAGACCGTAACGCCAGTAACTTAAGGAAACTCAATGAAGATTTTTAATGATATCGCCTCTTGGCAAACAACACGCCAACAAATCGCAACGGATAAAACCCTAGGTGTTGTAATGACCATGGGCGCACTGCATAAAGGCCATTTGAGCTTAATCAAGCAAAGCCAACAAGACAATGAGTACACATTAGTGACAATTTTTGTCAATCCGACACAATTCAACAATCAAGGCGACTTTGACAATTATCCAAACACATGGCAACAAGACGTTGATTTACTGACGATGGAAGGCGTTGATTTTCTACTATCGCCACACAAAGAGATGATTTACCCTGATAATTATAACTATCAGATCAATGAGAAAAGTTTAAGCCAAATACTCTGTGGTGCTTCACGTCCTGGACATTTTGGGGGGATGCTTACCATTGTCATGAAGCTATTAAATATTGCCCAAGCAAATAATGCTTACTTTGGCGAAAAAGATTACCAACAATTTCAACTGATCAAAGGTATGGCGCAAGCATTTTTTATCCCAACCAACATCGTTAGCTGCCCAATTATTCGTGAAGAAGATGGACTAGCTTTTAGCTCAAGAAATTTACGTTTAGATGAGAGCGCTCGCAACAAGGCAGGCTATTTTGCCCAAACGATTCGCCAAAGCCACGATATTGAGCAAGTGAGAAATACACTTATTGCCAATCACATCACAATTGATTATCTAGAGGATATTGATAATCGCCGCTTTGCAGCAGTGATCATTGACGACGTTCGTCTCATTGACAATTTTCCACTTGCTGAAATCACCAAACTTACTAAGGAAAATGCATGAAACGCACGCTATTAAAATCTAAAATCCACATGGCAACCGTCACAGAAGCAAACTTAAATTATTACGGTTCAATCAGCATTGATCGCGCGCTTTGCAAAGAAGCAAATCTCATTCCTTTTGAGCGTGTTGAAATCTATAACTGTAACAATGGTGCGCGCTTTGCCACCTATGTCATCTTGGGTGATCAAGGTGAAATTTGCTTAAATGGTGCCGCAGCACGTCATGTCGCGACAGGGGACACCGTGATTATTGCATCTTACGCTGAATATGAGGCGCATGAATTAACAGATCATAATCCTCATCTTGTCTTTGTTGATAAGCAAAATGACGTGATTGAAATTAAGCGCTATTTGGATTCCTCCATTAATCATTAGTTGGGAAAATCACAACGAAACATACTACCCTTACCAAGGTCACTTTGAATGCTTAATGATGCTTTATGACGAATAAGCACGTGTTTGACAATTGCTAAGCCAAGGCCAGCTCCTCCTGTTTCCGGGGAGCGCCCTTTATCAACACGGTAAAAACGCTCAGTTAAACGCGGGATATGCTTTTGCTCAATACCTAAGCCTTCATCTTTGACATAAAAGTGCTTGCCATGTTTATCCTGATACCAAGCAATCGTAATTCTTCCGCCATTTGGCGAGTAGCGCACTGCGTTAATAATCAAATTACTAAAGCAGCTATTAATCTCTTTTTCATTGCCTTGAAGCGCCAATCCTTCATCAATATCTATAACAAACTCATGCTTATCCGTACCTAATGTTTTTGCTGACTCGATAATTTCAATGAGCATGGGTGCCACATTAAGAGTTTCTAGCTCACCTTTTTGCACCTGATGACTTTGAACTTTCGACAATAACAATAAATCCTCAATAAGCCACTCAATTCTCATCATTTGTTGCTGCATTTGCTCGAAATAAGGTAGCCATTCACTTAAATGCTCAGCGACATCGGGTTGCATCAACTCTAAATAACCACGAATAACCGTCAACGGTGTGCGCATTTCATGTGATACATTGGCGACAAAGTCTTGACGCATGCGCTCAATATGATGACGAAAACCAGCATCTTGAGTAATAAGCAAGAAATGCTGATCGTATGGAATAAGTACCACAGATAATATCTGATCCGGTGTTTTAGGTAACGGCAACTCAAAAGTGCTCATGTTTTTTTGTCGCAAGTAAGTCAATAAAGCAGGAAACTCAAAAACTTCAGCGATATTTTGCGTCAATTGCGCGCTTGATAGTTGAAAAAAGTTTTTAGCCGGTTGATTAAACCATTGCATTATTCCTTCTTGATCAATGATGACAACGGCATCAGTAATACCTTGCGCGAAGGTCTTTGCCCACAGCAAGCCAATTTTATTATGCTCATCTATCATTTTCACACCAACTCTTGATTAATTAGTTGATAACCTTCGCCACGAATTGCGCGCAAATAAATATCATAATGAAAAGGCGCTAAGAGTTTCCTAACCCGAGCAATATGCACATCAACCGTGCGCTCAGTAATCTCTTTGTCGGCATTCCAAACATGATCTAGAATGCGCTCACGCGACAATGTTTTACCAGCATGTTTCATTAAATAGGTGATTAACTTAAACTCAAGTCGCCCACATTTGATGACTTTACCCTTAAATACTAGTAAGTGGCTTTCTAAATCAGCGTTAAGCTCTCGAAAAGTAAGTTTTGATTTATCATCATTCCCTCCTTTTGTCCGCTTTAACAAAGCCTGAATACGCATCACAAGCTCTTTAGGCGAGAATGGCTTAGTGACATAATCATCAACCCCCATGCCAAACCCTCTTAACACGTCGCCTTCTTCAGCCTTTGCTGTCAGCATAATTACTGGCAAGCTCTCAAGTGGTTTCGTTTGCCTGATCTGCGCTAATAATTTGATGCCACTGGTATCTGGCAACATCCAATCCAATAAAACCAAATCAATACTTGAATCACTCATTAGTAATTTCAATGCTTGCATGCCATTTTCAGCCATTACCACCTCATATTGTTGGCGAGTTAATGTCAGCTGCAATAACTGCCGTATGGGTGGTTCATCATCCACAATTAGTATTTTTGCCATATAATCATCAAACCTTACCTTAGATTCACCATAAAATGCTAACTTATCCACGCTAAAGATTCTAGTGATATCGCTATTGCAAATTATACAGTACACATTTTGACGCATATTGATTTCGCTATTTATTGTGTTATAGTTTGCAGCCAAGGAAATGACGTTCTTCCCAAGCATATTGTTAATTCCATCAACAGTATGCTTAAACCATCCTTTAAGATTGATGACGTCTATGTAATACAAACTTAAAGGAGAATTACAACGATGTTAACGTTATTATTAGTTGGTTTAGGTGGTGGCTTAGGTTCTATCAGCCGCTTTGGCTTATCTGAATTTATTTACAAAGTGTTTGGCAAATCCTTCCCACATGGCATTTTGATTGTCAACATTTTAGGATGTCTATTGATTGGTGCATTGGCAGCATTTTTTCAGAAAGAACGTTTGCTTGAGCATTTTCTCACACCACACTTTAGAGCCTTATTAATCACCGGCTTTTTAGGTGGATTTACAACCTTCTCAAGTTTTAGTCTAGATGCCTTAACGCTTCTACAAAAAGGTGAATGGTCAAAGGCAATTATTTACATTATGCTTAGTGTTCTTATTTCGATGATTGCCGTTTTTGTCGGCTTTTATTTAGTTGAGAAATATTAGGATCTATTTATTCACCAAGATTTTTAAGCGGAACACCGTTTTCTAAATTCTTTTCAATATGTTCAAGACTGACACCTTTTGTCTCAGGCACGAAGAACTTCAAGAAAATCATTGCCAAGATACAAAAGCCACCAAATACAAAGAATATCGAGGCATTACCATAAAGCTTCATAAAGCTTAATGCGTTTGCCATCACAACGCCTGCAAATGTCCAGTTAACCATTGTCGTTACTGTCATGCCAATTTCACGTCCCTTTAATGGGAAAATTTCGGCACAAATCACCCAAGCAACAGGTCCCCAAGAGCAGGCAAAACCAAAAATATAAACAACGGCTGACAGTAATAAGACAGTTTTTGATAACCCACTAGGTGATGCATTGCCTGCCATTGATAGGAAAGCGAAGCCTGCTGCAAACATTGACACCATCATCACAACAGCACCAACATATAGCAGTTTCTTGCGACCCCACTTTTCAATCCATTTAATTGCTGGAAAAGTAAAAAGCATATTAACCGTTGGAATAGCTAAAAGTGCTATGATTCCCGTCATCCCTGCATAGCCAAAAATCGTTGGCGCGTAGTAAATCATCATGTTAATACCAACTAGCTGTTGGAACATCTGCAATACCACACCAACAATAAGGACTTTCCAGAAGAAACCTTTAGAAAGCATATTAAAGCCAACACCTTTGTTGACTGAAATGCTTTCTTTGATTTCATTAACCTCGTCATCAATTTCCTGCTGTGATGCACGCACACGCTTTAGCACCGAAATAGCTTGCGCTTCTTTGCCTTTTAACAGCAACCAACGCGGACTTTCTGGCAGGAATACACTCCCTAAAAACATGACAAGCGCAAAGACGACAATCACGCCAAACATCAAAGACAGTGAAATTTCAACATGTCCTAACGCCTTGGCAATAAAAACGTTTGTTACCGCAATCAAGAATATACCGATGGTAATCATTAGCTGAAACAATGTCGCCATACCACCGCGAATAGCTTTTGGCGCAGTTTCAGATAAATATAGTGGCACGGTAAATGAAGCGATACCGACCGCGAACCCTAAACCAAAGCGGCACGCTGTAAGCACGAACAATGGCGGCAAAAAAGCTGAGATTAATGAAAAAGCAGTGAATAGAAACCCTGCTAGCACAAGTACTTTCTTGCGCCCTAGAGAGCGCGCAAATAACCCACTAAGCAAAGCACCCAGAATACCACCCCACGCCAAAACAGCCGAATAATGCTCGCCTTGCTGTGTGGTCAAACCATAGACATGGTCAATCGTTGATAATGAGTTGGCAATAAACCCTTGGTCCAAACCAAATAGTAAACCGCCTAATGCACCGATTAAGCAGATCATATAGACCAGTTTTTGATACTCTTTTTTTGCATTGACATTAGCTGTCATTGGATTCTCCCCGTTTTTTTAACATTTGTTGAGATAAATAATAAATGGTAAAAATATGTTAACGCAGTATTGCAGCAATAATTGCATATCTTGTCAATAAATTACTTATTTATTGCTAAAAATAATTGGGCGCCATTTGTACCAAGTTTCAAATTATCGTATCCATACAAAGGCTACCACATAAAAATCACATGCTTTTTTATCAAAAAGAACTCAGTCATATTGCTTAAGCCAATAACCACAATAATCACTTTACGCTTTTCATCCCCAAGTTATTTATCCTGCCATTTGGCTGTTCTTTGCTTGTTAACTGCACTTAAAATGCGATATATTTGCCATGAATAAATTTCTGCAAATACAAAACAAAAAAGAATAAGGTAACCAAATTATGCATCATTTTCTAGGCGCTATTGAAGCTGGAGGCACTAAGTTTGTCTGTGCAATCGGTACTGATGACGGAAAAATTCTACAACGCATCCGCATTAAAACGAGTACACCTGAAGAGACCATGCCCGAAGTCATTGGTTTTTTTCGTGAGCATATGAAAAAATACCCACTTAAAGCGATTGGTTGCGGTTCTTTTGGTCCTATTGACCCTGATATCAATTCCAAAACATATGGTCATATCACCCACACGCCCAAACTACCATGGCGCGATTATAATATCGTTAAAACACTAGAAGATGGATTACAAATACCTGTTGCATTTGATACGGATGTCAATGCAGCAGCATTAGGTGAGCATCGCTGGGGAGCAGGCAAAGGGATCAGTGATTTGATTTATCTGACCGTAGGCACAGGCATTGGCGGAGGTGCGATCGTCAACAATCAATTAGTGCACGGCAGTGCTCATCCTGAGATGGGACACATTTATATCCCTGTTGATTTAACACAGGATGATTTCAAAGGCATTTGCCCATATCACGAGCGTTGTTTAGAGGGTTTAGCCTCAGGCCCTGCTTTGAAAGCGCGTTGGCACGTTGATTCAGTGCTAGATCTTGCTGATGATCACATTGCTTGGGAGCTAGAAGCTGAATATCTATCATATGCACTTGTAAACTATATGATGTGTTTTGTCCCTAAGCGCATTATCTTAGGAGGTGGGGTTATGAAACAGACGCACTTATTTGAGAAGATTCATACTAAAGTGAAAGCAAAAATTAATGGCTATCTGAATCAAGACTATTGTGATACTATCCCATCGATTATTGTGCCGCCGACTTTAGCAGATAATGCTGGCATTATGGGCGCTTTGGCTTTAGCTAGTACCGCCATAGGCGCCACGCTAACAAAAAGCCCACTTGAAGCCGAATAATCAACCACGCACATACAGAATAAATTAATTGTTTAAGGTTTTAAAATGAATATAAATGAAGTAGGTAAAATATATGAACGCCCTTGGGGAACATATCGCACGATTGAATTAGCAACCGGTTATCAGGTAAAAGTAATTACTGTTAATCCTGGCGGGCAATTATCTTTGCAAAAACATTTCAAACGCGCTGAGCATTGGGTTGTTGTTAAGGGTTCACCAACTTTTACGATTGGTGAGAATAAAAAAATGTACCACGCCAATGATCATGTGTATATTGAGAAAGAGGAAATCCACCGCATGGAGAATACAACGGATTCGCCATGTGAAATCGTCGAAGTACAGATTGGTAATTACCTTGGCGAAGATGATATTGTTCGATTGGAAGATATTTATAATCGTTAATTAGGGCCAAATGATACCAAGTCAAAGCTTTTGACCAGCTAGGATGAAAGTATATTTTCCAAGGTATATACCATACACCCCTACAGTAAAACCAAATACAAATGCCCAACCTCTCAAATACAGTTAAATCTTTTTAAATAAAAACTTGTAATTTTTTTCTTAAGCGCAATCTATAGCGATCATGATTTTATAAACCCAATCATTTAAGCGGGGAAACTATGTTAGAAATGAAAGGTACTACGATTTTATGTGTACGTCGTGGCGATGAAGTTGTCATTGGTGGCGACGGTCAAGCAACCCTAGGCAATACGGTTGCAAAAGATAATATCATCAAAGTACGCAAATTAAGTAACGGTAAAGTATTAACAGGATTTGCTGGATCAACAGCCGATGCTTTTACCTTGTTTGAAAAGTTTGAGCAAAAGCTTGATTTTTACCAAGGCAACCTTGAGCGCGCATCCGTTGAGATGGTGCGTGAATGGCGTCTAGATCGCATGATGAGCAAGCTTGAAGCGATGATTATTGTTGCTGATGAAAACAAATCCCTTCTTATCTCAGGTGTTGGTGATGTCATGGCAGCGGATGAAAAAGGCATTTTATCAATTGGTTCAGGTTCTGCTTTTGCAAAAGCCGCGGCACATGCATTGGTCGATAATACAGAGCTTTCAGCCTATGATATCGTTAAGAAAAGTCTCAATATTGCCGCAGATATCTGCATTTACACCAATCATAACTTAACCATTGAAAAGCTTGCTAACAAAGCAGCCATATAATTGACTAAGGGGATAGAAATTATGTCACAAATGACACCTAAAGAAATTGTCAGTGAATTAGACCGTTTTATCATCGGTCAAAAAGATGCAAAAAAAGCAGTTGCCATAGCGCTTAGAAACCGCTGGCGCAGAATGCAGCTAGAAGATGGCATGCGACAAGAAGTAACACCTAAAAATATTTTAATGATTGGACCAACTGGCGTTGGTAAAACAGAGATTGCACGACGCTTAGCAAAGCTTGCCAATGCACCATTTATCAAAATCGAAGCGACAAAGTTTACAGAAGTGGGTTATGTTGGTAAAGATGTCGACTCTATCATTCGCGATTTAGCAGACATCTCAATCAAGATGTATCGTGAGCAAGAGAAAACCAAAGTTGCCGTTCGTGCTGAAGAGCTCGCAAAAGAGCGTATATTAGATGCCTTACTGCCTGCAGCACGTGAGAGCAAAGTGGGCTTTGCCAATGAACCCGTTGAAGTTGAGCAAAAAACTGAAAATACAACCCGCCAACTTTTCAGAAAAAAACTTGCCTCTGGTGAGCTTAACGATAAAGAAATTGAGATTGATATCGCCATGGCAGCACCGCAGATGAATATCATGGGACCTCCAGGCATGGAAGACATGACCAATCAATTGCAAAGTTTATTCTCATCGATGGGTGATGAACGTAAGAAGCGTCGTAAAATCAAGGTTAAAGACGCCTTAAAATTACTACAAGATGAAGAAGCAGGCAAGCTAGTTAATGAAGATGATATTAAGCTTAAAGCCATCGAAGCTGTTGAGCAAAATGGTATTGTATTTATTGATGAAATTGACAAGGTTTGTAAAAAGTCAGATCAACGTGGTGGCGATGTGTCACGTGAAGGTGTTCAGCGTGATTTATTACCATTAGTCGAAGGTTCAACCGTCAGCACCAAATATGGCATGATTAAAACAGATCACGTGCTATTTATCGCCTCAGGCGCTTTCCATGTTGCCAAGCCATCAGATTTAATTCCTGAGCTGCAAGGACGCTTGCCGATCCGTGTTGAGCTAAGATCACTGGAAGTTGAAGACTTTGTACGCATTCTCACAGAGCCTGATTATTCATTGATTAAACAGTATGTTGCTCTATTAGGCACCGAAGGTGTCGAGGTCGTCTTTGAAGAAGAGGCTATTAGACGCATTGCTGAGATTTCATTCCGCGTTAATGAGGAAGTTGAAAATATCGGCGCACGACGCCTGCACACGGTACTTGAGCGCTTATTGGAAGAAGTTTCTTTTGATGCTTCTGATCGCACTGAAAAAACCTTTAGTGTCACAAGCGATTATGTCAATGAAAAACTGGGTAATTTGGTCAAAGATCGTGACTTAAGTCAGTACATTCTGTAGCGCATTTGTACACTTCAGAAAAATTCGTCAATAAACGTATGAAAACTCAAAAAATACAATTGACATTAGGGGTTTAGCCCTTATAATCTGATCCTGTTCTGCGGGAATAGCTCAGTGGTAGAGCACAACCTTGCCAAGGTTGGGGTCGCGAGTTCGAACCTCGTTTCCCGCTCCAGTTGGCTGGGTAGCAAAGTGGTTATGCAGAGGCCTGCAAAGCCTTGGACACCGGTTCGATTCCGGTCTCAGCCTCCAGAACAAGTCTTTGCCCGGGTGGTGAAATTGGTAGACACAAGGGACTTAAAATCCCTCGAGACTTAACTCTCGTGCCGGTTCGACTCCGGCCCCGGGCACCATCAAATTTTCCCAATGCAAAATATTAAAAATCAACATCTTTTTATATACATTTAGAGCATGATCTCATCGAGAGATATTGAAATTGTAACAATCACTGTTAACTCTATACCCATCGTAAGTTGTTGTTTTGCGGTGTTTGCTTGCAAAGTAGTTTGTGAAGATTTTGGCAAGTTGAATTGCAGGTAATATCTGCCCTTAACAGAGTCTTTGGGCGCTCATTTGCTAAAACAATGAAACTATTCATTGTTTCTTAACGCATTCGCTATTATCAAAATTCAACTTGCCAAAAGCACGCAAAATACAAAGCAAGAAATCTTTAAGAAACTACGATTTAAAGTAATACGGATAATACTTTGGCTCCCAAATCACTTGATCTATCTTACGCCAGATATCATCAACATCTTCAGCAACACCATCCTCAATCGCCTGACGTGCGACAGCAAATGCCACCTGACGACTGACGCTGTATGCTTCACTTAGTTTTGGTAATAACGCATCATCTTGGGTTGAATAGTTTGCTAGCGCCTTGCATGCTGCCCATAACATATTGTCAGTAAAGCGCTTCGCAGCAATCGCAACGATACCTAAACCAATGCCTGGAAAAACCAAGGCATTATTTGATTGCGCAATACGATAAACCTTACCTTTATAACCAACATCATCAAATGGGCTACCTGTAGCAATAAGAGCGCGCCCTTCCGTCAAGCGAATAATATCCTGCGGCACACGCTCACAACGACTCGTTGGATTGGATAGGGTAAAGATAATCGGTCGATCATTATTCTCAGCCATAGATAAAATAACATCATCCGTGAAAGCATTAGCAACACCTGAGCAGCCAATCAAAGTTGTTGGTTTTGCTTGCTTGACCACTTCAGCAAGTGCAATGCGTCCTTTTTCATCTGCACTCCACCCTTTAACCGATTCACGTGTACAAGCATAGGGGCGTTGAAAGTCCATCATGTCCTGATCATCAATCAATAGACCATCTTTATCAATACACCAGAAGTGCTGATAAGCTTCCTCTTTTGTCAAACCCGAATGCACAAGGGCTGCAACAATCTCATCAGCAATACCCAGTCCTGCCGTTCCCGCACCAAAGATCACAAATTTCTGGCGATTAAACTTCAAGCCTGAGCGTTTTGATGCTGAGATCAAGCCCGCTAAAGCAACGGCAGCAGTTCCCTGCATATCATCGTTAAAACTGCAGATTTCATTTTGATACTTTAATAAATTTTTACGCGCATTATCACGTCCAAAGTCTTCCCAATGCAGGAATGTCTCAGGCATTTCTTCTTTAACCGCTTCAATAAATAGCTGCACCATTTCATCATATTGCTCACCGCGCACACGCTCATGACGCCAACCAAGATACAACGGATCTTCTAATAGCTTTTTATTATTGGTACCTGCATCTAAAAATACTGGCAAATAACGTCCAGGATTAATTCCCGCACATAGCGTATACACCATAAGCTTAGCAACCGGTATTTCAATACCACCAACACCTTGGTCGCCAATTCCTAACACCCCTTCCGCATCACTAACCACAAGAATATCAACATCTGAGTTAGTGCGATTACGTAATATCTCACGCATTTTATAGCGATCTGGATAAGCAATATAAAGCCCTCGAGGTGATAGAAATTGCTCGCTATAGCGCATCACTGCCTCGCCAACCGTTGGTGTATAGATAATTGGCAGCATTTCATTGAGATTATCGCGCACTAAACGATAAAACAATGTCTCATTGATATTGTGCAAGTTCTTTAAAAAACTATAGCGCCCAATGTTGCTTCTAAAAGATTTATACTGCTGATAGGCACGCGTTTTTTGCTCTTCTAAAGATTCGATCTGGAAAGGCAATTTACCCAGCAAGCCAAATTCTTCACGCTCACGCTCGCTAAAGGCCGTACCTTTATTAAGAGATGCAAGTGTTAATAAACTCTTACCATGCAAACCAGTTTCAACCCACATTTCATTGCTTTCAGGGTTGCGTTTAAATTCAAATCTTTTTGTTTTCTTCATCATTATGCTTCTATCGTTATTTTTTATATTTATACCTTTCGGCTAAAACTAAATATTCATCCACAAGTACTGACCGTACTCTGAGTATCAGTCGAAGCGATGCACTGAGCATCAGTCGAAGTGGGTAAGCCTGGGCAAATCACACTTCATGAAGGCTTCGACTTACGCTCAGCCAACGCTTACACAATCAAAGGGAGCAGGAATATGGTCATAGCCTATCTTTACTAACTTAAATTTCTAATCTCTAATTCATTTAGTCTTTAGCACCGAACTCACGCACGGCATCAACCATCACCTTAACTTTATCCGGTGAAATATCCGGATATACGCCATGTCCTAAATTAAATACAAAGCGACTATATGGCGCTTGACTTGTAACAATGCTTTTTACCGAGTCGATAATACTTTGATCACTACCATAAAGTGCTGCAGGATCTAAGTTGCCTTGCAACGCAAATTTATTGCCAACGGCTTGTCTTGCACGCGCTATATCAATACTCCAGTCAATGCCAATACCATCACAGTCGGTTTTAATCAGCTGATCTAACCACAATCCACCGCCCTTGGTGAAAAGTGTCACCGGCACATGCGGATGACGTTTTTTAAGCTCAGTTGTGATCGTTTGCATATAGTTTAGTGAAAAGGCTGCATAATTGCTTTCTGCCAACATACCACCCCACGTATCAAAGATCATCACTGCATCAGCACCTGCTTTGATCTGCTCATCCAGATAATCAATAATCACAATACTTAGATCAGACAATAATTTATGCAAAAGCTCTGGCGCGCTATAAAGCATCTTACGCAATTGCGTAAACTGTTTTGAGCCCTGTCCTTCAACCATGTAAGCCGCTAATGTCCAAGGACTACCAGTAAACCCAATCAAAGGCACTCGATCTTTAATCGCCTTTTTAGTGGTTGAAACTGCATTAAACACATAATGCAATTTATCAATAGCACCTTGAGTATCTAAGCGCTCAACGTCTGCTAAAGTTGTCAATGGCGCGGAAAAAATTGGACCCTTACCACTGACAAATTTAAGATCCATCCCCATAGCTTCTGGAATGGTTAATATATCTGAAAATACAATAGATGCATCTAAGTCATAACGATCCAAGGGCTGCAGGGCAACCTCACAGCAGGCTTGAGCGTGACGGCACATCTGCATAAAGTCGCTAAATTTCGCACGCGTCTCACGATACTCAGGCAAATAGCGCCCAGCTTGGCGCATGATCCATAGTGGCGTTTGTGTTACCGGTTTGCCTTGCAAGGCATCTAAAAACAATGTTCTCATTTTTTATCCTTTTTATAATAATCAACCCTATCAGGGTGATATTTAAATCGTTTGTATGTCCACTGATATTGCTCTGGATATTGGCGAATAATTTCTTCAAACCGCTTGGTAAAGGCATAAGCTACTGGATCTTCAACACCATCAATTGCTTGATATTGCTTAATCAAAGGCTCCAAGTCCTCATTAAACAGTGTCAAGCCTTTGCCATCAGCATTTCTAACGGCATAGCTTAACACAACCGCAGGCTTGTAGCGCTCATATAATTTTCCAGCAAAATTCATCGTCTTGGCAGGGTTACCAAAGAAATCAATATAGGTACCACCCGCATCAACCGGCACTTGATCGGTTAGCATCGCAATCACTTCCTTTTTTGCTATGGCTTTAAATAGCATTTTCACACCTTTCTGATTAGCAGGTGACATGTTTTCACATAAGCGCGAACGCGCACGCAGAATAAGCTTATCCAGTGTTTTTATCTTAGGTGGTGTGTATAACATCGCCGAAGGATATTTACTTGAATAATACATTGAAGCAATTTCATAACTTCCCAAATGAGGTGCGACAACCATGACACCACGACCTTCTTCATACAAACGCTGTGAAACATCGCCGCCATGCACCACTTGAATTTGTTTCAATAGTTTTTGCGGATTTTTGAATAAGATTCCCGGCATTTCAGCCCCTGTCATACAGGTTTGTTGCAAAGTTTTCTTAACCAGTTTACGTTTATGATAGTCACTTAACTCAGGAAAACATTTATCAATATTGATACGTGCTATGCGACGCATATCGCTTTTACAATAATAAAGTAACACCCCAATCATCGCACCAATACGCTGCGCTGTTTTAAAACTTAACTTTCCCCACAGAAACAATATTAATATCAGGGCTTGAGCACCTATTTTCTTCATCGCATTTTACCGTTTTTTTATTTTATTGCTGAAAGCGTTCAAATTTACGATAGCTTAATGCCTCTTGAATATGATGCTTTGCAATCATCTCTTGTGCTGCCAAATCAGCAATCGTCCGCGCAATTTTAACCACTCGGTGATACGCTCTTGCCGATAAACCGAGCTTTTCAATAGCATCCGCCAACAACAGCCGCTCATTATCCCCTAAAATGCAAAATTGATCAATTTCCTTGCCCTGAAGTTCGGCATTAATTTTCCCTTGGCGCTTGATTTGTAGATCACGTGCATTGATCACACGCGCTTTGACATCGTGACTTGACTCGCCTTGCGCGCCCGCAATCAAGTCATCATGCTCAACCTCAAGCACCTCGACTTGCAGATCAATGCGATCTAAAAGAGGTCCTGAGAGCTTTTGTTGATAACGTTTTATTTGTATATCCGTATCTTTACACGCTTTACGCTGTGAGCCTAAAAATCCACAAGGGCAAGGGTTCATTGCCGCAATTAATTGAAACTTAGCTGGATATTCAACTTGTGCACTCGCCCTTGAGATCACAATCTTGCCAGACTCAAGTGGCTCACGTAAAACCTCTAATACTTTGCGATCAAACTCTGGCAACTCATCTAAAAATAACACGCCATTATGTGCTAAAGAAATCTCTCCTGGTTTTGGATTTGATCCACCGCCAACAAGAGAGACTGCCGATGATGTATGATGAGGGGCACGAAATGGGCGCTGATAGAAATGCTCCGCAACATCCCGCGCACCTTTGATAGATGCAACCATTGCCGTTGCTAAAGCCTCATCCATCGAAAGCTTGGGTAAGATTGTATTAAAGCGCGATGCGAGCATTGTTTTACCTGTACCAGGTGGTCCGACAAATAAAAGATTATGCCCACCAGCTGCGGCAATCTCTAATGCACGTTTAGCTTGAAACTGTCCTTTGACATCGCTTAAATCTAATTCAAATCCATTATTTGGCAGCACACCTTCAGCTTGTTGTGCCTCTTTGATAAATTGTGTTTTCGATAAGTGCAAAACAACATCCATCAAACTCTTAGCCGCATACGCATGAAGATCTGGCAATAAGGCAACTTCACTTTCATTTTTTAGCGCAATGATGAGGTTACGTTGATGCTTTAGGCTTTGAATGGCAAACGGCAAAATACCCTTTATCGGTCTTAATTTGCCACTTAAGGATAGCTCAGCAGCAAATTCGTAATCCTCAATATCGGGTGCGATAACTTGTTGAGATGCAATTAAAATACCAATAGCAATCGGTAAATCATAGCGCCCACCTTCCTTAGGCAAATCAGCAGGAGCAAGATTAATAGTGATACGTTTACTGGGAAATTGAAACCCTGAATTAATAATCGCACTTCTAACGCGATCTTTACTTTCTTTAACAGCTGCTTCAGGTAATCCTACGATCGATAAGCTTGGCAATCCATGCGATAAATGCACTTCTACTGTTACTTGTGGTGCATTCACCCCCAATTGCGCGCGACTAAAGACCGTAGCTAGCGACATAACAGCTACTTACTTATTTCCTTGCTTGGCAATAAGCTCATCAACTTTTTTTTCAAGTACCTCGAGCTTTAAACGTGTTTTTGCTAACACTTCTTTTTGGATATCAAACTCCTCACGCGTGACGAGATCCAGCTTCTCAAAGCTTGCTTTTAACACACTTTTACAGTTATTTTCAAACTCACTCGCCATTGTTTTGAAGCCACTTGGAATACCATTGGAAATCTTACTGGCAACATCATCGATTATTTTATTGTTTAGTTTCATGCTCAATCACTTAAATGCTTTACTAATAGATAGTGCATAATGTAGCATAGACAGCCAAATTGACAAATCAATTCGCGCATGAAGCTAATTACCGCCTATATCAAACCGCATTTACTTGACCGCACACGTGAGGCTTTACTCAGCACTGGTGCAACTGGCATTACTATCACTGAAATCAAAGGCTTTGGGCGTCAACTTGGTCATACTGAGCTTTATCGCGGTGCTGAGTATGCTGTTGATTTTTTGCCTAAGATTAAAATGGAAGTTATCTGCAAAGATGAGCAGCAACAAGATTTTATCAAGGCGATTATTGACACCAATAAAGCCGATAAGATTGGTGCCGGCAAGATCACCATCACCCACCTTGAAGAAGTCATTCGCATCCGTACGGGTGAAACTGATAATGAGGCAGTTTAAAATCCTCCTTAGTCTTTAGTCCACGTGCCATGCCCAAATATCCCTGCTGGATCATAGGCATTTTGATTACACCATCCTTCATGCCCCGTACAGGTGTAAGTTACACCATTTCTGATGACTTTACTGCCTATGTGGTAGCTGCCTATAGCACTTGACCATTCTGGCAAATCCGGTGTTGGCTCAGGTGAAACCTGTCCTTTATTCTCCAAAAGCCAAGTGTATTCAATATGATTACTCTGCTCGATCTCCGTGTTGATATAAACCATATTAACGCCACCTTCAACCGGTTTAACCGTATCATCATCTTGTAAGACACCAATCACAACGCCAAATGGCTGTAATTCATTATTTAATTTAGCAATATACTGTGACTTCCATGTCGCTAAATGATCAATCACCATTGGCACTTCGATTACTTCTTCATAACCACCTAAACGCCCAGAATCAAAGACATCGCTACGCCATAATCTGAAGTTAAGCTGATCATTTTGTTTATAATGACTCTCTGACTGAGCACCAAAGACGGTACTTCCCTCTTTACCTGCAAGTGGTGTCCACACACTTTCAATTGGTTCTGGCATTACCGCATGATGTTCGATACGCCAATGATAGTTTACTGGCGATATTTTTGTCTGATAAACACTGTAACCTGAAGGTAAATTGGTTTCGATATCTTTACCATCACGACTAAGCACCCCAATTCGAACATCTTTGTGATCATGATTTTGATTAAATTGCTGTGCTAGCTTTTGTTGCCATAATTTTGCGTCATTGCCTGATTTAGGTTGATAAGAAGCTGTGTAGCACTGACTATGCGCATTCACTGTACAGACGTCAACAGTCACCGTATCTTCTGGTTTAACATCTAGACTAGGCAGAATACTTTCCCCAGAAACATTCTTTACTTTTTGCCATACAATATCTTCAGGTGGTGTAGGGATATCACTTCCAACAACAACATCGGAACAAGAATAAAAGGCTTCCGCACTATCATCTCGTTGCCATACTGCATAAATAATATGTTGACCCGCTTTGGATTCTGGAACCGTACATGAAAAACTCTCAAAACCACCCAACCCTGGTGATTGCAACGGTGATTCGCTTGTCACTGGAACATGATGACAAATAGGCTTTTCTTCCAGATCATTCCAAGTCAATGCTTTATTCATTTGCCAATCATCACGCGTAATATAAATGTCTATATAGCCCTTACCATAAGTCTTATGTGGCGCGGTTACTGCATAAGTAAATTGATTCTCACCCGCTTCAAGCTTAACAGGATAGCGATTATCACCTTGGTCAATCGTCCACTGATCATCCTCTAGACTACGATATTTGTCTAAATTTGCAGAACAAATAGGCGCATCTCTACCACCCATAATAGCAATATGCGCGCTACGTGGATCATTGAAATACGCAGAATCATTTGACCAGCCTGCTGCCGCACCTTGAGCAACCCCACTCCAATCAGTAATGACCTGATTGATACCTTCACCATGTAAATCAACGCTACATACATCCGCGCCATTGTGACCATTCCACCACACCCCATTGTTGGGTGTTGCGCCACCTGAGCAAAGCCATTGCCTGCTGTCTGGGAAAGATAATGCCCCATGACCAAAAACAGCACCTGAACTTAACAGCAAACTTGATACTAAAAAAATAGAACGCAATTTCATCTACAACTCCTACAAAATAATTTTGCGGCAGTATATGAAATTCGCGCCAACGTGTGAAATTGAAAGAGTTAATAGTACTATAAGAGATATTTATTCTCGCATTTTACAAATCCAGTTTGCATGAGCTAAAAAATTAGAAGATATAAGAAATACCCACTTGGAAAGTGTTGACAGATAGTACTTTTGAGTTTGAGAAAAGGTGATCATATTCCAGATTTAAACCGATACCATTGGTAAATAAATAGCCGACCTCGGCACCAATGCGCGGGGCAATACTGTTACCGATACTGTTTGTCGGTTGCCCAACTGGTGTTGATTGACTGTTTTTAACATAAGCGACCCCTGCCTTGCCGGTGACATTGAAGCCAGATTGCAATAGATATTTAGCTCTAAGCATCGCATTTATGTCCCAGCTTTTATAATCCACTGAGTCTTTTGAGACTTTACCATCATAGTTAAGCCCGAGCTCAAAACCAGCTAAGAAACCTTTGGTGAAATGCCAGTCATAACCGAGCTTTAAGCCACCTGAAGCCGAGTTACCTTTGCCACCAATATTGGACATACCAACCGTGGCACCCATAAAGAATCCGGCAAACTCATAAGGCAAAATTCTTGGTGAAGGCGCTACTTTACTATAGTTAAACTGATCAGGGAAAGTCAGATCATAAATAAGCTTCTTCGTGCGCGGGTTATAGATCTTAACATGCGTTGATGGCTGATTAATAACAACATAGCCTTGATCCCATGAAATAATCGGTGCATCGCCATCGCCTAACTGATCCACCAGAATCAACGGAATATTATTGCGCGTCACCGTTGGTGGGAATTTAATATAGGTTTTACCTTGATCAACAAAGCCCAACATCGGTTTATAGGTCGAATCTGAAGAGACCGTTTTGACATCAAAATTAAAATTTGTCGAAGGCAGAGAGACATCATCAGCCAACGCCGCACCCAAGCACGAAGTCATTAATAATGAAGTAACAATGCTTTTTTTCCACATAATTAAGATAGCTTCCATATCGCATAATTTTCTAGAGTATAGACACAATAGATAATGAGCTCAAACGGATTATGCAGAATTTCTAGATTATTTAGTTTTATAAATTTGTTTTAATAGACTTAAGCAGTACAACGACGCAAGGCCGATAATCACATAAGCGATTTTTTGCCACGTTGGTGAACTATGGAAAACGCTGGTAATAATATTGAAGTTAAAAACCGATGAAGTAAACCAGTTAAAGCCGCCGATAATCGTCAGCAACATCAGTAATGTGTTTAAAAAGCGCATAATATCTCCTTATGGCGTTTATTAATAAAAAACAAACAGGTTTTTGTTTTGAAAACAACCTAACCTGTTTGCGATTTTAGTTCAATTGATATATAAAAAACAGTGCTTCATTGCTTTAGCTGTAGAAGTTTATTGCGGATTCATCTTCAATCTTGCAAATAGATCATGCTCATTAGCAGCAAAAATCTCAACGTTTACAAACACACCTTTGGCAATACCTTTGTGATCATTAACATCTTCAATAATGACAACACCGTCAACTTCTGGCGCGTCGTATTGTGTGCGTGCCAATGCGATATTCTCATTATGACGAATCTCATCGATAATGACTTTCTGAATACTTCCAACATGGCGCTGTAACCGTTTGGCGCTGATTTTTGATTGCACTGCCATAAAGCGTTCAAGGCGTTGTTGTTTAACCTCTTCTGACACAAGATTTGGCAAATCATTGGCTTTAGCGCCTTCAACTTCAGAATAAGTAAAGCAACCAACTCGATCAAGCTCAGCTTCTTCTAGGAAGTTTAATAGCGTCATAAAGTCTTCTTCGGTTTCCCCTGGAAAGCCGACGATAAATGTACTACGAATGGTAAGCTCCGGACAAATCGCACGCCAACGTTTGATGGCCTCAAGCGTGTTTGTCGCATTTGCAGGACGCTTCATCAGCTTTAAAATGCGTGGTGAGGCATGTTGAAAAGGAATATCCAAATACGGTGCAATTTTCCCTTCTGCCATCAGTGAAATCACTTTATCAACATGCGGGTAAGGATAGACATAATGCATGCGAATCCAAACACCTAAGGTTGATAAGGCACGCGCTAAATCGATAAAACGACTTTGGTAAGTTTCATCATTCCATTTAGCCTCAGCATATTTGATATCCACGCCATAAGCACTGGTATCTTGCGAGATGACCAAAAGCTCTTTAACGCCTGCATTAACAAGGCGTTTTGCTTCAAGCATAACATCATCAAGCTTTCGTGAGCTTAGCTTGCCGCGAATATCGGGAATAATGCAGAAAGTGCAGCTGTTATTACAGCCTTCAGAAATTTTAAGATAAGCATAGTGTCTTGGTGTTAACTTAATCCCCTGAGCAGGAACCAGTGAAGTAAAAGCATGATGTTCAATCGGCAAATTATCATGCACGGCTTTGACAAGACTCTCATAATCTTGAGGGCCTGAAATACCCAAAACATTGGGATACTTCTCACGAATCATATCTGATTTTTTGCCCAAACAGCCAGTCACTAAGACTTTGCCATTTTCATCAAGAGCCTCACCTATCGCCTCAAGCGACTCTTCAATTGCCGAGTTTAGAAAACCGCAGGTGTTTACAACGACCAAGTCAGCATTGCTATAATCGGCAGCAATCTCATAACCGTCGGTTTTTAATTTTGTAATAATACGTTCAGAATCAACTAAATTTTTAGGGCAGCCTAAGCTGACAAAGCCAATTTTTGGCATGGTTACCTGCATATAAATACCTTTAGGTTAATTTTATCTGCGGTATTGTAACTGGAATGGATTTTGATCAAAACAAATATTTTTAAAATATTTTGTATCAATCTCAGCATAGAGTAATTGCTCTCCCATTTCGATGCGCTGTGCAAGTTGTCCATTGTGATCGACAACCATACTATTGCCATGGAAAAGCAAATCCGCATCCTCATGAATGCCACTTTGATTGGCAGCAAGAATCATGCTACTGTTTTCAAGCGCACGTGCTTTAAGAAGTGTCATCCAAGCATGCGCCCCCATATCTTGAGTAAACGCCGCGCTCACTGCGAAGATATCGGCACCTTGTTTCTTCAAATAGCGAAAAACTTCAGGTAAAAATAAATCATAAGTGGAGATTAGACCAATATTGGCAAATGGCGTTTTAATCACCTTAACCATTTCACCATACTCTTGATCTTGAAGTAAGCTGTGCGTCCATTGAAAGGCACAAGGCAGGGTGGGCGCCAAATGATAATAGACTTCATATAAATCACCCGCACTATTATAAACAACGCTTGCTAAATAGTATTTTTCTTTGCTGTACTCCGACACTATGGGAATGCCGCTGGCGATAATCCAGATATTATTATCACGACTTAATTTCTGTAAATAATCTTGAATACGTCCTTCGCCTAAAATCTCTTTATTGATTTCATAGTCTGATGACTTCATCGAAAACAGTGCACAGCGATCAGGAAAGATAATCAGTTTAGCACCACTATCAGCTGCGCGCTCAATCATCCGTTTCAAGCAAAGCAAGTTAACGCCAACTGCCATGCATGCATTGATTTGAGCGATTGCAATCTTTGTCATCATATCCCTGCTGTCCTTAAAGCTATGGGGTTAGTATATAACTCCATCAAGCAACAATAAAGCAGTAGTTAAGCGCGCATTAAGATATTTTTTTGCAAAAAAGCAAAAAAGTAAAAAAGATAAAAAATGGGGTTGCGTATTTTAATATGCTGCTATACTAGGGATAGGTAAGGTGTTAGCTGCGCTGGAAGCATAGGGCTAACGGCGGCGCAGGGCCATGCGGCTAACCAACAATAGGAGGATGCGCTATGACTACGTCAATCGATCAATTGTTTACCAAGCAACAACGCATTCATTTCGATAGTTGCTGTCAGTATTTTGAATTAGCTTTATCTTATTTCGGCTATAACGTACAGGCGCAATGCTGTATTGATGACAAGAAAAAAGTTGTCCTTTATGCGGTGAATATCTTTTATCAAGGGCAACAACGTCAGGTATTTACCGCATTGACACTCGATGAATTCTACAAAAAAATGGAGTTAGTCTACCAGTTATATATGTATGCTAAAGACCATCAAACCGATCTTGATGAAGCCCTAGATTATTACCTTGACGAATATCAACAGTTTATTGCCGTTCAAGGTGAAATCGATGATTTACTTAACTGGCAAGATTTCATTGATGAAGAGCTCGGAAAAACCAATAGCTATAGTTACGATATGGTATTAAGTAGTGAGAACAGAACGCTACATTAGAGTGTGGGTAATACATTAAATAACGTTAATATTTCAAGCAGGATCATCGCGCCAGCGATTAGTAAAATAATACCAAGATAAGTTTTACTTAGGAGGTGGTTTTTATTTTGACGCGCACGAATAACCCAGGTCATTGCGGCAGGCAATCCAATTAATAAAATTGCAACAAAAATGCTGGCGTAGCCTAATGCAATAATAAAACCCTGAGGATAAAAAACAGCAAATAAAAATGGAGGCAAGAACGTAATCACGAAAACAGCTATTTTATTGATATGTGTTGGTCTTTGCAGCCGATATGTATCACGGTTGAAATCAAACAGTCCCAAAGTGACACCCAAAAAGGAGGTGGTTATTGCAACTGATTCAAATAGATAGGCAAAGCTACCAATATGTGTACTGTGGTAGCTGCCAACAATCCCTGCCGAGGCATTACCACTTTGAATGATGCTTTGGAAGCTTTCAGCACCATAGATAGGAATCGATCCAAGTGTGCATAATACCCATATAAGATAAATGACTAAGGGAATAAAACTGCCAAAAATAATGGCTTTACGTAAAGTTGCGCGATCAGAATTAACATAACTGCGCAATGTTGGAATAATATGATGAAAACCAAAGGAGGTGATTAAAATCGGGAATGTAATCCAGATAAAATTAAATGAACGTGTTTCAACATCAAGCAAAGTCTGTTGAATGCTTGGCACGATTGCAACAACAAAGGCAAAAAATGCCAGAAACTTAATAAGCATTAGCGCCTTATTGGCATGATCAACGGCGCGCGTGCCAATATAGACAAAAAAACCAAGAATCAAAATAAAAAGCGCGCTATTTACTGCATTAGGTAAATATATCCCCACTCTATTTAAACCACTGGCAACAAGATTGCCACCACCTGCACTATAAGCAGCTGTTAATGAATAAAGTAACAATAGGTATGAAACCCATGTAATAAGCTGTCCCGCTTTACCTAAAGTCGCATGTGCCATACGGCTAAAGTTCGTCCCATTAGGCATGGCAAGATTGACTTCAGCTAACAGCAAGGCTGTGAGCATCATAACAAACCAAACAACAATCAATAGCAAACTTGCCAACCAAAAGCCGCAAGCAGCAACCGTAGCAGGAATAGCAAGCATCCCAGCACCGACACTTGTACCAGTGATGATCATAGCAGAGCCAAATCCGCGCGAAGATAACGACATAATTATTTCTAATGGATAATCTAAGGTTCAGGCATTGTAACGATGAATGAAAACTTCAGCAATGCTGTTAGTCAGTGATTAATTACTCGCGACAGAAACTGCAACGCCACTGGTGCTTAAACTACAACTTAAATCACCGCTGTCGGCAACCGTACAGTTAGAGACTGGAAACGAAAAGCTGATATTTGTTGTTGTGCTTGAGCTATTGGTGATTTGCGCATAAAGACGCGCCACTTGATAATTCGCAGCTGTCCCATTAAAAGTAAGGCTTGTTAATGAATAACTAGAGCTGCCACCCACCAGTTGATCACTGGTGATATTTGTCGTATTGCTTGACATGCTTAATGCCGAATTGCATGTCGTAAAATTGGAATTACAAAATTTAATTGAAGTGTACGTCGAACTAGAGCCGCTTGAGTTACCGGTGATTTTAAGACTAACCGCATTACTGCCTGAGATGTTAGCAAAAGGATTGATAAACGCATTACCCTCTTTAGCAATACCATAGCTGTAACTGCTATTGACTGAGCTAAAAGTCGCTTGGAATTTAGTGGATGTGCTAGGAAAGTATGATCCACCAGAATAGTTGTTGTAATTATTGCTATAAGGGTTGTTATAATTGGATGAGCTACTACTCGTGCTGTCATTATTTTGACTTTTTGTTTGCGCGTCATCATCTGCGGATTTGTCTTTGTTATTATCAGTTGTTGCTTGAGCTGGCTGTTGCTGATTGCTATAGCGATCATTATACCCTTCTGGCATTGGCGCGCCACCGGGTAAGAAAATTGGACTATTCATCGCTTCACGATCCATTGGTGAAGCTGTCTGCTCCGCTTTTTTAGGGGCTACAGGAGTATCTTGTTGCCTTGATTTTTTAAGCGCTTGCACCTCTCCTGTCAAACGATTAAGCGTTTGCTGATTTTGCATAAGAAGATCTTTAAGCAACGGCTTGATCGACAATGGATCATTTTTATCTAATGACTTGGATGAATCACCATTAGCAAATACGCCGTGGGTAATCGCTAGACTCAGCAACAAGATTAAATATTTTCTATTCATAGCAGCAATGCGGCAGATTTAAATTAAAAGTGATTGTATAAGAAAAACCCGACAGGTTAAAGTTTTGATGCCGATACACTTGTAAATAATAATGCAAACGATGAAACATAAATACTCTCGGTAAAAGGGTTATCCACTTTTTTGGTAAATTTTTTCACGCATAGCATCTGCTGTTTATGCAATGCAATCAAAGGCTTAATTTGCTTCATTTGCGCCGCTGTGAGATGTAAATTTTGTTTTAAAGTATGAATATACTGCATTAATTCATTTATTATTTGGTGAAAGCTTTCTTTCGTGACTTGTGGTGTGAGCGTGCTATTCAAAATAATATTACGTGAAAAATGTTTGCCGATCATCAATATGTGGCGCAACAACTCATCGATGTGATTTAAAGTTTTGATTTGCTCTAGTTCATTAAACTGAAGTGCATGCGCTTTAAGTTTAGCAATGCCAAGGAAGCTCTCACTTAGATCAAGGGAGCCTTGATAATTACGTCCTTCAGCAATCGTTTGTAAGGCATAATCCAAGTCACTCGATAAACATTCTTGCAATGAATCAAGCTCAAAACTCTGATACAAAACAGTTAGCAATGGATGGTCACGACGCTCCTTTAAATCGGTTAAAGCCTGTTGCCACCATTGCAGTTTTTGCAGACTAGGGTAAGGTTCTGAGTATAGCTCTGATGCTTTAAGCCATTGATATTTTAACTGATCCAAGGCATAAAGAGCTTTTGTCATATCCTCCGAGCAATGGCGATAAGCATAATAATAAATAGATCCAGGTTGCGGGGTGTTTTCGCTTAGACAAGCGTATAGATAATCCACTGGCGTAATTGCTCCAAGTTTGAAATTTTTAAATCATAGTCATCATCATTCATCGTATTTGCCTCATAACCATAATCAGCAAAAATGCGATAGCAATGCGCGTGTTTGGCAGCCAACATGTCTGGCTTAGTATCGCCGATATAACCTGCATGTTGCGGTATTTTATCAAGCGTTTTAAGCGCATGGATGATTGGCATAGGATGCGGCTTTTTATAAGATAAATCATCCGCGCAAATCACGATTTTAGCCTCCTGATATTGTGGGACCTTCGCAATCACGGCTTCAGTTAGTTTGCGCGTCTTACTGGTAACAATTCCCCAGCTGATCCGTTGCTGATGTAAAGTACTCATTAATTCATGCGCACCAATAAAGGGGTGTGTCATATCAGCGGCATGCTGTTGATAATGCATAAACGCATCATACTTTAAAACATTAAGTTGCTCACGAGTAAGTTGTTCATTAATTTTTGTTAATAGAAATTCAACACCGCGACCGGCATGTTGCCTTAGTGTATCTGCGTTAAAGTCAATCTCTAGATTATGGCGGATTAAAGCATGCTTAATTGCATCAAAGATGCCATCTGATGAGTCAAGTAAGGTGCCGTCAAGATCAAATAACAACAAATCAAGTGGGTATTTAGGACTCCTTGGTAAATGCGGCGATGTAGTTAACATCAGCATTACCTCCTAGAGATAGGTTTTTAGTCAGTGGGTTATAATGCAAACCTTTGATTTTAGTGACTCGAAGACCATATTTTTTTGCAGCATTAATCAGCTCCAGTGGCTTAATATACTTACTGTATTCATGCGTGCCTTTAGGGATAAGCCCCATGACATATTCCGCCATGACAATGGATAATGCAAAAGACTTGAAATTGCGATTTAATGTTGAGAAAAATACCCAGCCACCTGCTTTACAAAGCTCTGCACATGAACGAATCACACTCTCAGGATCTGGCACATGTTCAAGCATTTCCATACAGGTGACGATATCAAAGCTTTGTGGCTCATTTTGCGCTAGGTTTTCAACGGAGTCTTTTAAGTAACGAATGGAAAGTTTTGATTCTAACAGATGAAGCTTGGCAACGCTCAAGGAGGCTTCAGCAAGATCTAAGCCCGTAACACTAGCCTTTTTCTGAGCCATGGCTTCTGCCAAAATACCACCACCACAACCAATATCAGCAATATTTAATTGTGCCAAATCGCCTGCACATTCCTCAATAAACTGCACACGCAAGGGGTTGACTTGATGCAATGTGCGAAATTCGCCATCTTCACACCACCATTGGTGCGCCAATGCACTAAATTTATTAATTTCAGTTTGATCAACATTCATGATAATTTATTGCTTCTATGTCGCTGTTTTAAAACTTATGCCATCATAACAAACCGCACTATTGTTGCGATATAAAAAATTAACAAATAGCCAGTGATGGAAATGTTCAGCTGATCGCTCGAAAAATAAATTATTAGCGCTATACTGGGAAAACGACACAAGTAATGGTAGTTGATAGCGACAAGGATGACGGATTTTGAAGATATTTGAGAAACTCAAAAAAGCCAAAAAAGCTAAAAAATCCAATAGAATGAGTGAAGCCCGCAAGGTTAATAAACTCATCGGTAAAAAAATATTTTGGCGTGTGTTGATCAGTGCTATTATTTTGCTTACCCTTGCCTCCCTAACCGTTTTTGTTTTGTCATTTTATCCTTTTTATCAACAAACACAGCGCACAATTAACCATTATTATGAAGAAGTATTAGATGGCTATAAAACAGAGATTCAACTGTCTTTATCAGAAGCGCGAAGCGTTGCATTACAGATAAGTAGCCGCACACAAGCTGCATGGTTGACGGAGGAAATCGAGCGCAAGTACCAATATGGTGATGCCATTATCGATGAGGTGAATGCCTTAAGGCAAATTTTGGCATCCGCCCTTGTCTCAAGTGCTGCTTTACAATCTATACAGCGTTTTGAAAGTAATGGACATTTATTGGTTGAAGTGGGCACCAAGCAACATCAACGATTTGATAAAAAAGCGCTTACATTTGCCATTGGCAATGATGGACTCACTGCAGTGCTAACCAGTCCAATTTATACACAAATGGGACAAGATAGAAAGATTATTGGTTATGATCGGCTCTATTTTGACTTAAGTAAGCTACTGAATAAGTTTGAATCTGAAAGCCTGACACAAAAGCGTGACTTTTATTGGTTTATCAAGAGTGGTAGCTCCTGGCAGGCAGTAAGCTCAGGTTTTGCCAACAATCTCACGACGTTGCCAAGCGAAGTGTTAACGCAATTAAAAACACAAGAGCATTCTAATCTTTTGATCCAAGATAAAAAATACTATTTTGAACGCATTAATGGACAACAAGTCTTAGCTTTAGGTGTCAACAAAAAAACAGTTGCTTCAAGCGTTTGGCGAAATTTATCACATATCCCACTAACAATTCTTGGATTTGTTATTATTTTTATCTTATTGCTATACCTTTTATTGCATCCTATGCTCAATAAAGTCATGGTTGAGAACAGTCGATTTTATCAGTTATTGAACGAGGATGAGCATACCGCATTGCCAAGCCGCAGATACTTTGAGACCGTGTTTGAAAAAATCCTTATAGACGAGACAGCCAACAATAAAAAAGTTGCCTTATTGCATATTGATATCGATCATTTTAAAAATATCAATGACAGCTTTGGCTACTATTTCGGTAATATTGTATTGCGTGAGATTGCCACACGTCTAAAATCAAGTACGCGCAAAAGTGACTTTGTTGCACGTATTGGCGGTGACGAATTTGTCGTTGTCCTTAAAGATATTCGCACACTCGATGATGTTAAGCTTGTGATCAATCACTTGTTTGCAGCTGTTCACCAGTCAATCTTAGTCAACGATTATCCCATCAACCTTAAAGCAAGCATAGGTGCAGCACTATCACCAGAGCACGCGAGTGATCGTGAGACATTAATGCAATATACCGATATGGCAATCAGAGATTGTAAAAAAGCCGGCGGCAATAGTTATTGTATCTTTAATGAAAATATCGGCGCACGTTATTTCCGTCAACTTGAATTAGGTAAGCACTTAGCTAATGCGATAAAAAACAATGAATTTTACCTTATGTTTCAACCCATCATTCATTTAAATGACAAACAACAAATGCATTTTGAAGTGTTGCTTCGCTGGCATAATCGTTATTTGGGTGAGGTGTCACCTGGTGAATTCATCCCAGTTGCTGAAGAGCTCAAGCTAATTGTTGAACTAGGCGCTTGGGTAATTCGCCAAGCATTTTACCAACTGTATCAATGGCATGAGGATGAAGCAATCATCCATAAGCCATGTATTTCAATCAATCTCTCCGCCGTACAAATCAATAATCCTTCGGTTTTATTGGCATTCTTAGAGCACTTAATGGCGCAAATGACGATCCCCAGTGAATATATTACCTTTGAGGTCACCGAAACGGTGATTATGGAAAATTTAGACAATACATCGCAAGTGCTAAATACCCTTAAAAATATGGGGTTTAAAATATCCATTGATGATTTTGGTACAGGCTTTTGTTCACTAAGTTATTTGATTCATGCGCAAATTGATAACATTAAAATTGATAAAATTTTCATTGATGACATACTAACCAATATCAATAGTAAGCTTATTGTTGAAAGCATTATCGACTTGAGTCATCGCTTAGGGAGTACTGTGGTTGCTGAAGGGGTTGAAACCATTGAGCAATATCAATTATTAAAGAAAGTGCACTGCGACTACATTCAAGGCTACTATTTCAGTGTGCCATTATCAGCCTATGATGCAACCTGCTTTATCGAGCATAAACCGCATCATCAATTGTTTTAATTCTCACTTAACAATGCTACGATAATTGCCTATATAAAAGCAGCTTTGGAAACCAGTAAATGGCAATCTCGCAGCAGGAATTAAAGCATATTCTGATGCTTTCAAAACTTAGCGCCAAGCCGGAAGAGTTGGCACAGTTTGAATACGATCTAAATAATATTTTTAATCTATTTGATAATCTTAAGTTGGTGGATACGCATGATATTAACCCCATGATCTCACCATTACTCAGTCATTATCCAGCGCGTGAAGATGCGCCTCAAATGCAAAATCATACAGCCGACTTTGAGCGTATAGCACCTGAATTTACTAATCAGCATTTCATCGTACCAAAAGTCATTGAATAAGAGGAAGTTTCGTGAGTATTTTAAAAACATTGCGTCAAAAGCTTGATGATAAAACCATGAGTGCTGTTGAATTAACAACAACGTATTTAAAAGAAATAAAACATAAAAATAATTTATTAAACGCATTTATATCAGTCAATGAAACCAAGGCTTTAGCACATGCCAAAGAAATGGATGATTTAATTACCAAAGGCAAGGCAACACTATTAACTGGAATCCCTATCGCACACAAAGATAATCTGTGTACTGATATATTAACCACAACTTGTGGGTCAAAAATATTAAGCAATTATCAATCCCCTTTTAATGCCACGGTAGTCGATAAGCTTAAAAATCAAGGCATGACATTGCTTGGTAAAACCAATATGGATGAGTTTGGTATGGGCTCAACCAATGAACATAGCTTCTTTGGTGTCGTTAAAAACCCTTATGATTTGCATCATGTCCCAGGTGGTTCATCTGGTGGCTCAGCCGCTGTAGTTGCCGCAGGACTCACCCCCTTTGCTACAGGCAGTGACACTGGTGGTTCGGTAAGGCAACCTGCTAGCTTCTGTGGCATTACCGGAATAAAGCCAAGCTATGGCACCTTGTCACGCTATGGCTTGGTGGCGTATGGCTCATCCTTTGATCAGGTTGGCATATTGGCGCATTACGCTGAGGATTGTGCTTATTTATTGCAAGCGATGGCAGGTAAAGATAAGAAAGATGGTACGAGCATTCCAACCGATCCGGATTTTTTCACTAAATCACTACAGCAAGATTTGACAAACTTGACCATTGGCATTGATGGGCAATTATTATCAAAGCTCTCGGCTGAAGCACAAACACTATTTCAGGCGTGTATTGCCGTTTATCAAAAGCAAGGTGCGAAGATTAAAGATATTCAACTGCCTGATTTACAAGCTGCAGTGTCAAGCTATTATGTGTTGGCACCGGCTGAAGCAGCCACGAACTTAGCACGCTTTGACGGAGTGCGTTATGGCTATCGCAGTCAGCATGCAAATACGTTAGATGAATTGTACATTAAGAGTCGCACAGAAGGGTTTGGTGCTGAAGTCAAACGTCGCATTGTTATTGGTAACTACGTGTTAGCAGCCAGCCAATACGATGCTTACTACCACAAAGCCCAACAGGTGCGTGCCAAATTAAAGCAAGATCTTGATATGATCTATCAAAATGTCGATATGATTTTACTGCCAACAGCCGCAACGACTGCACCCAAACTTGGTGCACAAAAAGATCCTGTAACGACTTATTTATCGGATATGTACACATTGATTGCTAATTTAACTGGGGCTCCAGCGATTTCATTTCCTATTGGACAGATTGAACATATGCCGTTTGGTGCGCAATTGATGGCAAATAATTTCCAAGATCATTTATTATTGCAAGCAGTCTGTGCATTTCAACGTCAAACTGCCTTTCACCTGCCACAGCAACTGTTACAAGGAGTCAATGCATGAGTTATGAAATGGTCATTGGACTTGAGGTGCATGTCCAGCTTAAAACGCAAGCCAAAATCTTTTCACCTGCTGCGACCCTTTATGGTCAAGAACCAAATACACAGGTGAGCTTTCTTGACGTCGCCTTGCCAGGAACGCTACCCGTTGTTAATAAACAAGCTATCGATATGGCAGTGATGTTTGGCTTAGCGGTTGATGCAACAATTTCAAAAAACAGTTTTTTCTCACGCAAAAATTATTTCTATCCTGACTTGCCCAAGGGCTATCAAATCAGTCAATCCAATAATCCAATCGTGCAAAATGGTCAGCTGGAGATTACAACAAATAAGGGCATTAAAACTATCCGTATTGAACGCGCCCATCTTGAGGAGGATGCGGGTAAATCAGTGCATGATTTTATTGGCGATCAAACCGGTTTAGATTATAACCGTGCGGGTACACCATTATTGGAGATTGTGACTCATCCGGATTTTCGTAGTGCAGAGGAGGTGATCTGCTATCTTAAAGATCTGCACCAACTGGTGCAGCATCTCGGGATTTGTGATGGCAATATGCAAGAAGGATCATTTCGCTGTGATGTTAATTTATCGATTCGTAAAACTGGTGAGGATCTTGGCACAAGAGCTGAGCTTAAAAATATTAACTCATTTCGCTTTATTGAAAGCGCCATTCATTATGAGTATCAGCGTCAAGTCAATGTCCTTGACAAAGGCGGTATAATTACTCAAGAAACAAGGCTTTATGATCCAGATAATAATGAAACGCGCAGTATGCGCAGCAAGGAAAATGCCTTTGATTATCGCTATTTCCCCGATCCTGATTTATTGCCTATTATCTTATCTAACGAAGAAATTGAAAGCATACATTCACAGATGCCACTATTGCCAAAAGTGCGCCGTGAAACTTATGCCAAGGCGCTTAATGTTGATGAGGTCAACTTCTTGATGGATAACCCGACAGTCGCGGATTACTATGATGCATTAGCAAAAAACATTTCAGCAAAAACCGCATATAACTGGGTTGCCGTTGAGTTGCAAGCCGTGTTTAATCGCGTACAAAGTACATTTGATGCCAGACGTGTGCCTGTTCATGTATTACTTGAGCTAATTGCATGCGTTGACAAGGATGAGGTGTCTTTAAAATCCGCCAAGACCGTACTACAAAACTATTATGATCAACCGCAAGCGATACAAAGTATTATTGATCAGCTCGGTGTGCGTCAAAGCAATGATCTGGGATTTGTTGAAAGCTTGGTTGACGAGATACTTGCGCAAAACCCACAGCAAGTGCAAGATTATCGCGCCGGAAACAAGAAACTTTTGAGCTTCTTTGTCGGTCAAATTATGAAAAACAGCAAAGGCAAAGCAAATCCTAAGCAAGTGAACGAAATATTGAATAAGAAGTTGAATGAATAACTGTAGTTAAACATATGTAACTGAGGTTACGCATTTTAGAAAAAGCTATGATTTTAAAAACACCCCGTCAGCTTGCAGCTGCCACCCCTCTTGCAAAGAGGGGAATTAGGCAAAGGTTGGTTTTACATTCCCCTCTTTGCAAGAGGGGTGCCGAGCCTGTGAGGCGGGGTGTTGAAATAAAGAAAATGTATACCTTCAGTATTTAAGGATATAAATGTGCGTATAAAACACTGGATACTATTAATATTAATCATCGTTTTATTTGTGGTATTGGTGTTGTGATGCGTATTTTTTCTAACCTCACCCTACTTGTGATCTGTGTTGTATTAGGCGCTAGTGGCGCTTGGTTTTATCAGCATTACACTGCTAATGATAATGCAAAATTCTACCCAAGTGTCGCCCAAGTCAAAACGATTAGCCAACTGGCAAGTCTGCGCTTAGAACTTAGTCAAATTGAACAGTTTGAAGATAAGGGTTGGTTTGTTGATACCAAAGCATCTTATTATATTTATGCTTCGGTTTTATTGGGTGCTGATCTTGATCAGCTACAAATAAATATCGATAAAACCCGCAAAATACTAACAATCAAACTACCTTTACCAACTGTGTTGAGTATTGAGATTAACCATCAACACTCGCACTTGATCACCAAACAAGACTACACCTTTGGTGTCATTCCGCGTTTAGGGGTGATCAACACCGATCCTAAAGACCAAGTACCGGATAAAGCCTATTTACTTGCGCAGCAATCAATGCGTCAATTGGCAAGTAGTACACAATATATCACACAAGCGCAGGCGCAAATCGCACAAATATTGAAGGATATGTATCAGCCATTTAATTGGCGGGTCGATATCACTTGGTGTCGAGGTAATATATGCTAATAAAACAAAGGCTCGTCAAACATCAAATTATCAAAACATTTATTATTTATGTCATTTTATATGGCTTGATTGCCGCATTAAGCGCCTGGATCCCTTTTATGGGCTTTGGCGTGTTGCTTGGTGGTATCTCAATTGCAATCGCAGCAATTGTTGTAGCCACATTGCGCGTTGTTGATCACTATCATGCTAAAGACTATAGGATTGGAATCAGGAAATTTGCTATTGCCATTGTGATCTTGGTGCTAATTGATGTTATATACACCCTGATTGTTACCATAAATTGGAGTTAATTTATTATGGACAAACAAACGATATTAATTACCGGCTGCTCACATGGCGGTATCGGTTATGCCACGGCGAAATACTTAAAAACACAAGGTCATCGTGTTTTTGCCTCCGCCAGAAAGCCAGAGGACGTTGAAAAACTCACGGCTGAAGGCTTTGAAACTTACTTGATTGATGTGTTAGATGATGCGCAAATAGATGCAGCATTGGCTGACATTCTGCACAAAACAGGAGGCACATTAGATGTGTTATTTAATAATGCAGGTTTCTCACAAGCTGGTGCTCTAGAGGATATTCCGACAAAACACATCAAAGAGCAGTTTGATACGAATTTTTTCGCACTTCATAATCTCACATGCAAAGCGCTCAAAATTATGCGTAAGCAAGGTCATGGTAAGATTATTCAGCATGGCTCTGTCTTAGGGCTCGTATCACTTAAATATCGAGGTGCTTATAATGCTAGCAAATATGCCATTGAAGGCTTGGTCGATACAATGCGTCAAGAATTAAGAGGTTCTAACATCCATATGACGATACTTAACACCGGACCGGTAACTAGTAAAATCCGAGAAAATTCGATGAAAACCGTTAAAAATATTGAGTTTAAAAATTCGGTGCATTTAAGTGACTATAAAAAACTGATGTCAGGTAACCATAAACCCGTACCATTTAACGAGGAAGCAATCGCTGTAGCCAAGGTTGTTGAGAAAATTCTTAAAGCAAAAAATCCCGCACCGCGCTACAGCATCACAAAATTCACCCGTATCGCTAAGTTCTTGAAATGGATGCTACCCAGTCGCGCACTTGAACGTGTGTTAAGTAGATATTAATAAAGGAATACCATCGATGTCACCACAACGCGCTTTTTTACTTAACTGTATACGCCACCCGAGTATTTTATATTTCTGTATTTTGCCGGTATATGTCCCTATTCGCGCATTAGCAGAAAGCATCTCCAGCTTTAACCAAGTTTTTAAAGATGACTTTGAACGGCTATATTTCTTCTCGGATATGCTGATTATTGGTGCGATTTTAGGACTCATTACTTGGCTTACGGTTATGCTGACTGAAAAACTTGTCAAAGATGTCAAACAAAAATCAGACGCGCTGACAATGGTTGGTTTCTTCTGCCCATTTTTATTGATGTTAACCACCTATATTTTACTCTCCGGACGCTTTGGCGGTGGTGCGCTATACATGACGATGGGGGTGCACTTCTTTTTACTATCTTATCTCGGCAATCAAGTCGTATTACATACTAAACGTTATCAACTTATCGCAGAAAACTCACTTTCCAATGAGATCAAAAACAACCTGATGTCATTTATCGTCAACACTCTTGGGATTATTGTCACCATTTTATTTGTTGGCTTCTCTTTTTTAAATCTGCTGCTACCTTTCACCTTGGCAACTTCAATTTGTGGTGCTGTTTTTTATTACTTCCGTTTTGTGCGTAGCATTGGGTCCTTCAATATACAGGTGTTTTTAAAATGCCTACTATCCTTTGCCATAGGCGCATTATTAGCACTGTTGTGTGGTGCATTAATGTATCGTTGGCATAATATCGCTGACGCACTTGTCATTGTCATTATTGCTTTTCTGAGCATTGCCATTGCGATCAAAACCAAACCACGCTATGTCATGCTCTGTATCAATGGCGCAAGTCAATATAGTATTGTTGTTTATGTATTGATGTCATCGGTACTGTTGTTTTTATTCGATGATCAATTGTCACAAATCTATCAAGCGGTTTATCCATTAGAGCCTGTGTTTTCATTAATTGTCGTAATTATTGGTTTGCGTCTTATTTTGCGCAAGAAAAGCCAAACAACTGATGCAACCATACGCCAGAATATCTTTTTATTTGGTATGTTGATGTTGCCGCTATTGTGGTGCTTTTACACCATTGGCTCAGCCAATATAGCTTGGGTGTTGCTTGCCGTTATCATATTTTTTATTATTTACGCAATTGTCGAATATGTCGTCATGTTTAACCTAAGACAAATCATCTTTACCAATCAATATTCAAACCAAACAAATACCCTATTAAGCACATATCTTAATATCTTGTATCAAGGGTTTATTCCAGTGATTTACTTAAGCATTGCCTCATTACTACACCGCTACTCAATGATGGCTTTTAAAGAGGTATTGTTATCTAGCCTGCTTATTTTGGTGCTATTGGTGATCATCTTTAATTTCATCACACAGCTCACGTTACGAAAATGCTAATGCATACGTTGACAAAACGCTTGATTTAGCCAGAATGAAATTGCTCTTAAAAATCTAAGGAATATTTATGAAAGAAGTCGTACAAACCAATAACGCACCACAGGCAATAGGTCCCTATGTGCAAGCAGTTAAGATCAATGGCATGCTCTATACCTCAGGACAAATTGCCTTAAATTCTAATGGTGAATTAGTTCAAGGCGATATTAAAGTACAAGCAAAACAAGTGATGCAAAATTTAAAAGCCGTTGTTGAAGCTGCCGGAAGTAGCATGGATACACTGATCAAGACCACTTGTTTTATTAAAAACATGGATGACTTTGTCGCGTTTAATGAAGTTTATGCATCATTTTTTCAAGGAATAACACCACCGGCACGCTCATGTGTTGAAGTCGCACGCTTACCCAAAGATGTGTTAATTGAAGTTGAGGCAATTGCTGAGATTTAATCATTCGACTTTGTTTTTGCTTCACTCAAGCCACCTAATATTCAATTAAAATCACCCACATCTAGCATGCATTACAATCAATACCACGTATTTATTACGCGTCACTTGCTATTTGTTATACTCTATACTGCCCATGGAAAAATCAAGATAGGATCTAAATATGCTAAATACGACGCTACAACCAAAATCACTTGCCCTAGGCATTCTCTTAAGCTTAGGTGCTTTTAGTTATGCAATGAGTACCCCGCAGCCAATTGACTGCATTAGCGCCAACATCAACATCGATCAACCCGATGTAACTGCATATTACAAAGCAGTTAAGATTCAATTTACCAATCACTGTGGTAAGCCAGTTAATCTCAAAAATGCGTTGGTACAGTTCAAAGCCAATAGCACAGTAAAAAATGTTTGGAGCACTTCGAATTTCGTTAACTCTTATTTAAACCCACCAAGTAATCACAACGGTTTAGTAAGTTTTACCATTGCTAAAAACAAAGATGAAACCTTAAATGTTAATCAATCATTCTCTGTTCAATTTGGATTGAACTTCCCTTTGGCTGAATTAGCTAAAGTTTCTAATGCGCAGATTTATGGCAATGACACCCCGGTGAGCGAAAATGGGAAAATACAGTTTACCTTTAAATCCAACGCCCAACTTCAAGGGACATCCAAAGTGACGCTTAGCCGTGCTGGAGAGCCGATCAGAACGCTGAACAATAGCAATTGGACAGCCGATCAAACCAGCTTAATTGATCATCTAGATTATGGTGACTACACTTTGAATGCCAACAAAATTGGCAATTGCACTGCAGTATTTTCACCAAGCAATGCGTTAAACATTAATAGTGACAATATCAACTCGCTAAGTTTAAGTTATCAATGTACAACGCCTAGCGAACAAGGAAGCATCAAAGTTTCTCTACCGCCAGCTCCTTTAAGTGGCATAGGTAGTGATACAACAGTAACGCTTACACACGATGGACAAGCACAAACTAAAGCACTTAACTGGAATAGCAATTATACTTTTCAATCGCTAAGTTATGGTGATTATACCTTACAATTTCAGTCCGTTAGCGATGGTAAAAATGTTGCCAATGCCGCTGATCAAAACATCAATATCAGCCAAGATCAAAAGCAGGTTAGCGTGACACCTCATTACCAAGTTTCACCACTTGTTACAGTCATTACACCTTTTACGGTTACTAGCGATCATGAAACCACCTTAGAACTCACGCTCAAAGATAATAACTACAAAACGACGTTCAATTTCACGCGTCAAATCCCATCAGGCAACTCCACACAAACCCTTGAGCTTCCTGCCAATGACAGTTTTACTTTGTCAGTTAATGCTGCAAGTGGTACTGCTAGCACCGATAAAACCCAGTTCAATACCTCTTCAGGCACCCAACAAAATGCCTTTAATGTCAATATTGTCAATCAACAGTCAAACTACGGGAAACTCACCTATCACGTTGGTTTCCCAGTGAGTGATTATGCGCATAGTGCAGAATCAATTGAGCTTAGTGATCCTAAATTTGCACCACTGATATTATCTAATTACGTTGCCGGAGAGTTGCTAAATTATATGATAAAAACACATTACCCACAGTGGTCTGTCGATAAGGATTATATTGCAGGATCTTTATTTGCACAGCTTCTACAGGAGAATATCAGTACTAGTAACTATCCCGGTGGATTGTTTATCAATAATGAAACAGCGAGAAAACAATTACTTAATGCAGGTCAAGGTGGCCCATATCAACTCAATGACTACTCTAAGCGCCTACCAAGCGTTGATGTCCCCGGATCCCTTGGGCTCATTAACTATACAGTTCTACAGAAATCTTTAGGCTATAGTATTGCATCACAAGACAATGGTACGCAAACTGGCTCAACAGGACCTGAAACACTCGATAATATCTATTTTGGTCCACTTGCGGCGGCTTATTTTCATTTAAATGATATAAATCGCATTGAGGTCAATAACAGCACAACATGGGGGCCACAGGCGCATAGCTGGAGCAAATGTGTACAAGCATTAAATGCCAATCAATTTGCCTATTTTGATATGATTCTTAATGCCGCATATAATGCGGGGACTTACTCCGATATTCTAGGCACACTCATTGATCTTTGTGCGTATCCACAAGAATTAAGTCAATATTTGCCAAATCTAGCAAACTTTAGCTTAAATGACAGCGCATATATCAATGCCTTTCAACTACCTACGCTAGCAGATGGCTACAAACCAAAGAGCCTACCACAGTGGTATAAAGGCACGACATTCATTCTTTACCCACGACAAGTGCAATACTATATTGATCAACTAACTAACAACAATAAAACACTGGCACAATATGGCTTACAGGTGAATAACTCTTTTGCTTTTAGCATTGCACAATTACAAAAAGTCTTTGCGGAAAGTATGCACACATTAGCTTATGGTAAAACGGCGAGTGATTATCAATTTATCAGCATTGACAGCGCCAATGCAGCATTTGCAAAAAGCATGGAGCAAAATGGGCTATCAAGTGGCATAATTCTGAACTTAAACAACAGTAATGATCGCAAAGAAATGTATCAGCTGCTGAATGATGCTTTTGCCTCATTAGAGCAAACGCTAGGATTTAAGTTTAACGCCACAACAGAAGAAAACTTTAACCAAGTGTCATAATCCGCCCGCTATATAGTGATCTATAACCAAGTTGCAGCAGCCAATACCTCTCCCCTTGTGGGATTGCTCGTTCAGCTTAAGCTTAAGCTTAAGCTTAAGCTGAACGGGCGAGAGGGAATTAAAGCACGACTTACTCTTGATTCATGACTACCCATGCAGATTTGCCATGGAAATAATCTGCTTGCGTGCCAGCCATATGCCAAAGGTGACAATGCAGCCAAGAATAAAACTTAATAAAAACAACATCTCCCAACCGTAGCCTGCTTGAACATTGCCCGCTAATGGCCCTACTAATACACGTCCTAATGAGTCGATCGAGCTTAATACTGCAAACTGTGTCGCTGAGAAGCTTTTATTGACAAGGCTCATAATCATTGCCACTAATACGGCAGTACCCATTGCACCAACCATATATTCAACCGCAACGGAGATTACCATTAAATAATAATTCTTCCCTTCAAATGCTAACCACATATACATTAAGTTTGCCGCTGCCATCATAAAGCTAAAGATTAAAAATGTCCGAAACAAGCCAAACCCTTTAGCTAACATGCCACCTAATACTAGACCAATAAAGGTAAAAATTAAGGCATTGGTTTTATACGATACGGCAATCGTGACTTTATCAAAGCCAAGCTCGGCAAAGAAAACGGTATTAAGTGAAAATGCCAACGCATCACTAAACTTATAAAAGATAATAATCAACAGCACAACAATCGCCACAGCAAAGCCGCGACGCGTAAAGAAATCATAAAATGGTAAAACAACCGCATCGGCAAAAGTTTTTGGGCGATTATCCACTGTGGTTTCCCGCGCTAGAAAGGTGCCGATCATTGCCACTGCAAAAAATGGGGTAAGCGCAAAAATACCAGTTTGCCAGTTATTATCAAAGTATTTAACCATGATTAACAAAAATGCACCCGTGACCATCATTGCCACACGATAGCCTAATACCGAGATAGAGCTACCTAATGCGCGCTCATCTTCATCTAGCACTTCTGTTTGATAGGCATTAATCGCAATATCTTGCGTCGCTGAGAAAAAGCAAATTGCCAAGGCAATACCGGCGATAATTAACGATGATTGCGCAGGTGAGAATTGACTCAATAAAAACACACAGACAATTAATAATAGCTGCATTAATAAAATCCAGCCCTTGCGTCTGCCGAAATATTTAAAGCTTATGCGATCAATCACCGGTGACCATAGATATTTTACTGTATACGGCAACGCGACAAGCGATAATAAACCAATATCTTGAATGCTAACTCCTGCTTCGTGATACCAATAGGTTAATGATGATGCCGTAAGCATCAACGGCAAGCCTGACGAGTAGCCTAAAATAAACATCACCAGCATTTTGCGACTTTTAAATAAGCCTGCAATACTGTCTATGGTTGCCGCTTTTAACTGTTGTGAAAAACCACTCATTGTTATCCCTCCAAAATCTAATTTCACGCTACACTAGCAAGCGTGATAACTTCCTGCAATAACATCTTTTTTACTTCCTGTTGTTGCTGAGAATGCTATTTTTATCTTATTGATATGACAATAAGCAAACCACGCAAAGGCAATGGCTTCAATCCACGCTTCATCAACGCCCAAAGCATTAATTGCCTGCACATTGATAGCTGGTAAATATTCTTGAAGCAAGTCCAATAAGAACTCATTACGTGCGCCACCACCTGCGACATACAGTGCTTTAGTATCAGCTTGATATCTTAAGATAGCCTCCGCAATCGAGCGTGCTGTTAAATGATGTAAGGTTGCTTGCACATCTTGTATATGCTCATCGGTAGACAACTGATTCTCTAACCATTGCAGATTAAAATACTCAAGCCCCGTACTTTTAGGGGCGCTCTGCGCAAAATAAGGATCTTGCATTAATCGATCTAGCAACTTGGGCAATAATATGCCACCGCGCCCCCAATGACCTGCTTGATCATAAGCTTGTCCACGATGCTTATTGATCCATTGATCGATCAAGGTATTGGCGGGCCCCGTATCAAAACCAATAAGCGGCTTCTTAGGGTGTAGACAAGTAATATTAGCAATACCACCTAAATTTAGAATGACTCGCGGCGTACCTTTATCAGCAAAGAATGCTTGATGAAAGACCGGCACGAGAGGTGCGCCTTGTCCACCAAAAATCATATCTTTATTGCGAAAATCATTGATAACTGGAATACCTGTGAGTGCCGTGAGCACATTACCACTACCTAACTGAATGCTGAATTTACGCACGCCCTGCGGCTGGTGATAAACCGTCTGTCCATGGCAGCCAATGGCAATAATATCTTCTGCATTAAGGTTATTTTCTGTCAATATTTTTGTAACGCACTGCGCATAACTTTCGGCTAGCTGATAATCCAAATCTCCGAAATCAAATAACGATAATTGATAATCTTGCGCGAAGATATTTTTAATTCTCGCCTTAATCTCCGCGGGATAGGCGAAGCTTTGCTGTGCTTTAAGACTAAATGAATCATCTTTAAAATCAACAACAACACAATCAATCGCATCCATACTGGTGCCCGACATAATGCCAATATAATACTTGCCACTCATGATTTATTCCGCTTCTTATCTTTTAGGTAATTCGCCAAAGGTAGTGCAAACATACCAACAAACAATACCAATGCGATAAAAAATAATAGCTGCAACCACCAAGGAAAAGAGAGCATTACCTGCCACGCATGATTAAGCTGTGAGGTAGCACTTGCAAATACTTGTTTTTCTGCCGGCATATAACGCGCTGACACCATTGACACAGACACCAGATAAAATAGCGTCACGATATACAACAACCCATATTGCTTATAGCGTTTGATCTTAAGATATTTTTTCTCAAGAAAGTAACTGATCTCATGATCATCATCACTGGCGCAACTTGAGGTTAAGGTTTTAATCCAGAAAAATGCCAACACAACGGCATAAATAACAAATACAATCATCGACTTACCAACTTTTAGCAACGCTTTTTATAAATACATCTACTTTCCGCTCATTCTCTGTCAATGCCGCACTATCGGCTTTTAAAGGGAGCAATGCACCACCGCTAACTCTTGCTTGACCTGCTGTGTTTTTATATACCACGACAGGCACTGAGTTGATTAACCCTTTTAGAATCGTCATATTGTGATTAAATTGCTCAATTTCTTTGCTTGTCGGATTGCTCACTGGTGTGATACCACCCTCTTCCTTAGCATAATTAAAACCATTTTCATTTTGCTTTAATGCCTCAAGCGGTGATTTGGCACTTAAAAGAGCCATTGTTTTTAATGGGCTTGAACGTTTGATAATGCCAATAGGCACCCAGCGAATTGCTAAATTACCAGCATCTACTTGCTTTTGAGTTGCCTCAAATAACGCATGGCAGAAAATACAGTTAGGATCAAAGATCACATACATATTGCGCGCTGCCGTTTTTGCGCCCTGCTCAATGAAATTTGCCGTTTGCAGTGCTTGGTATAATTTTTGAGCTGCTGGGTCAGTTGAATTTAAATCGATATTTTGTGTTTTGTTACTTCCTTTGTCATGAGCGCCAAAAAAGTAATACGCACCACCTAAAACAATAATCAATGTAACCAATAGCAGTAATATACGTCTTGCCATAAACTCAGTCCATTTCATCCAATCAAAAGTAAGCTCAAGCCTAGCGAATTTCGTCTACTTTAGCCACTTTTTATTGCTGGATTTATTTCAAACGAACACATTCGCAGAAGTAAGTCATCACTAAAAATAAGATCTCTGCAACATCTTCTTTACTTTTTTAACTGAGTCTAGCATTTTTACTTTATCGTCCATTATCGCTATATGCTGCTTAATTTCAGCTATATGCTGATTCATTTTTTCCAAAGTCTTCTTTTTACTCGTTAGCGAATACGCTTTCCATATATAAGACTTATGTCCCTGCGAATTAAAAATCTCTCTATGTTCACGATTCAATTTCTGTATTCGCATCTGCAAAAGGTGTTCAATATGCTCCATCGCACTGTCATCTAAAAAATATTCACCCTCTGGCACAAACTCCTGATACATCTTGATCAACGTAAATACATCCGCTTCTTTTTTCGCCAATAAAAGTGCCTGCATCTGTTTATGCCGCTGCTCTTTCTTTAAAGGATCTTGCTCCTTATCTGGGTGAATGACATTCGCAATTTTTTTGTACATCTTAGTCAGCTGGCTCGCCTTAAAAATTTCAGTAACTTTTGATGTCTCATCATCCTCATCGCGATAGTAATTAAATTCATAGTCATCCCAAGCGTCATCTTTTTCATCTGAGCGCTTATCAATATAAGCTTGTTTAACCTCTGCTAATAAGGACTCAACTTTGCTAAAATCCCCAGCCATAATGGCTTCTTTTAACGCTTCATCTGGCAAGTCAATATCTTCACCCAAAGCCATACTTAACATACTTTTAAGCTCATCATAGTCTGCCTCGATATCTTCTTTAAGCTCTTTGGCAAAATATTTCTGGTAGTACTTATCATTCTCTTCCTGAAGCTTTGATAACTCTGATGAATCATATAAATGTGGAGCTGACTCCATCTTGTCAAAATGATCTGACAAATACTCTAATAACGACAACTTATCATTCTTCTTTAAGTCTTTTGAAGGAACAAATGATAATAAATGCCCCACGAGCTTACAGTGCGATGCACCATAAAGTTTTTCATGTGGTAACAAAATAGACTGATAATCACTATACAGTTTATCAACCTTTATAACCGCTTTTGCATTCCTCTGCTCACATGATTCAATCTTACGCCATAACGCTTGAAAACCATTTAACTCCTTCGCATCTTTACTCTCAGCCACCATATCAAGTGCATTATTTGCCATTAAACTAATCCATACCAAAAATTTAAAAAGCCATTATAGCAAAAAAATCTAACGCATATCCCAACTTGCTATTTATTTTTTATACGGCAAGATAGCGCCTAACATTTATAGCGCATTTAAATTTATGTCTTACGATAAAACACTGACGGTGTCGAAATTGACACTCATGAACATCACCGCAATCATTAGCCTAAGCTCCATCGCCTTTATGGCAACCATTGGACTGGCCTCTATTTTCTTTTATCTTTTAGCTGCGATCTTTTTTCTGATTCCGAGCGCTCTAGTCTGTGCTGAATTAGGCGGCATGTTAGTGAAAGATAATGGTGGCGTATACACTTGGGTTAAGCGCGCATTTGGTGAAAAAACCGGCTTAATCGCAATCTGGATGGAATGGTTTAATAACGTTATAAGCTTTCCAGCAAGCCTCTCAGCAATTGCAGCAACGATTGTTTATATCGGCTTTGATCAGATCGAACATAGTAAGCTCACCCTTTGCCTTACTATGCTCGCAATTTTCTGGTTATTAACACTGTTTAACTATTTGCCCATGCGCCGTGTGGTTATTCTTAATATCATCGGCGCACTCTTAGGCATGATTTTACCCGGTGTTTTATTACTTGCTGGCGCGATTTATTTTCTCATCATGGGGCAAAACCATGCTCACTTTAATCACTTACATAATTGGTTACCTGAGTTATCATTTGTGACTTTTGCGCTATTTGTCAAAACCTTGGCAAGCTACTCAGGCATTCAAGCAACAAGCTTTCATGTTAAAAATGTGCAAAACCCCAAGCGTAGCATCCCTAAAGCAATGATCTTATCAATTGTGATTATTGTGCTACTGTCGATCATCTCAACACTTGCCTTAGTGATTATTACACCTCAAAACTCAATTAATCCGATGAGTGGTCTCATTCAAGGGATTAGTGCCGTACTTAATCTTGCCGGTCTTGGTGAGTTTCAAGGGCTTATTGCTTTACTTATCGTCATTGGTATGATCGCAGCCCTTAGCACTTGGATGTTAGGACCCGCTCGCGCCATGCAAGAGGTCGCTCAACAGAAACTTTTACCTCAAGCTTTTGCTAAGCTTAACAATAATCACATGCCAACCAATGTGCTTTTGATTCAAGGTGTTATTGGCAGTCTGCTATCCTTTGTATTTTTGTTTATGCCAACAATTCAATCTGCCTTTGCATTATTGATCGCATTAACATCACAGTTTACGGTTTTCATGTGGATCCTGATCTTTGCTGCTGCCATGCGTGTGCGTTATAAAGAACCGCATATTGAACGAATTTTTCATGTTGGTGCTAAAAATAACTGGCTTTTAAACACCATTTGTATTTTTGGTATCCTTGCTTGCTTGAGTGGTATTTTCTTAGGGATTTTTCCGCCCGCTTTTTCACACATCCAAAACATTTATGCTTATGTTACGACCATCGTTATTGCTGATATTATCATTATTCTTATTCCCTTTTTATGGATCTGGTGGCATAAGCATCAACCATAGCACTTCCTTGCATTAGAGCAGGTTTACACCATACCACTCATGAATCACTTTGCCGTGTTTAATGTCAAAGAAGTTTTTGATAATTTTGAGTCATTGGATTGCAGGTAATAGCAAGGACTATTAGCAATATCAAATGACTCAAAAGAACAAGAAATTCAATGACAGAAAGGCTGTAAAATGGTTTATGGGTGGTATATAGTGCTATAGGGAAGGTATAAAGATAGCAAGGAAATCTCATGACAAACAAGAAACTTACTCGCAACATCTTAATCGGCATTGATCGTATTCTTGATATGGTCAGAACGGCTGTTAATGTCACAGGTGATGTTTCTGTGACTGCCGTTGTTGCCAATAGTGAAAAGCAGATTGATCGTGATATCTATTACCAATAGAGGATATTCTAATGCAAAGAAAGCTTGAACATATTCGTAGTATTGAGCAAATGAGAGCCCGTTACCATAAAAAAGTACCCAAGATGTTTGCGCAGTATTGCGATTCAGGTTCTTGGAGCCAAACTACTTATGATGCCAATGAAAGAGATTTTCAGAGATATTGCTTTAGACAACGCGTTCTTGTCGACATAAAAGAGCGTACACTTGCAACAAATATCCTTGGAACAAACTATACAATGCCTATTATTTTAGCCCCGACGGGGCTTTTAGGTATGCAACATGCCGATGGCGAAATTCTAGCTGCAAAAGCAGCCGAGCGCTTTGGCATCCCTTATACGCTCTCCACGCTCTCCATTTGTTCTTTAGAGGATGTTGCCGAAAAAGTCAGCGCACCATTTTGGTTTCAATTATATGTCATGAAAGACAGAAACTTCACCCGTGAGCTCATCAATAGAGCCAAGGCAGTCGGGTGCTCGGCACTTGTTTTGACTGTTGATTTGCAAATGATTGGTGAGAGACATGCTGACTTTAAAAATGGTTTATCTATCCCCCCAAAACTTACTTGTAAAAACTTTCTCAATATGGCTACAAAATTTAGATGGTGGTCTAAGATGCTTACAACGTCTCGCAGAAATTTTGGCAATATAGTAGGGCATGTTAATAATCTTGATAATCTATCCTCTTTAAGCAGCTGGGTATCAGACCAATTTGATCTTTCTCTCAATTGGAACGATATAGCATGGATCAAAGATCAATGGCAGGGTCCACTTATTATTAAAGGCATTCTGGATGTTGATGATGCGCACAAAGCAGTTACCTTTGGCGCTGATGCGATTGTTGTATCTAATCATGGTGGTCGCCAACTTGATGGCGCTCTATCATCTATATCTATACTCAACACGATTAATCAAGCAGTTGGCAATAAGCTTGAAATTTTGCTTGATGGGGGCATTCGCTGTGGACAGGATTTATTAACAGCAAAAGCACTGGGCGCTCGCGCTGGAATGATTGGACGCGCTTTTATCTATGGGCTTGGCGCATATGGCGAAGATGGCGTTCGACGTGTTTTAGAAATTCTTTATGATGAGCTAGACAAAACCATGGCATTTTGTGGTCATACAAATATTAATTACATTAATCAAAATATCCTAGCCCAATCAACTTTTTAATCTCATTTTCTTGACTAAATCCCAAAGTTTTACTTTTTTTACTTATATGCAGTAAATTTATTAGTGATAGATTATTTTTTATGATATAAAAACGCCCTAATAAAAAACTAACTCGTTAATGGAGGCACACTATGCTGACAGAGAAAGAACTACTGAATATGCCTGAAGATGCATATATGAATGAAGAGCAGTTGGCTTTTTTCAAGGAACTATTACTTCAGCAAAAACAAGAGTTAAGTGAAGCAATTGATGATGCAAAGAAAAGCTTGGCAGAGTCTGAACGCAACACCGATTTAAATGATGTTGCTACTTCTCAGGAAATGCAACAGCTATACTTACGCACGGTTGATCGTCAAAGTAAATTACTGCGCAAAGTTAATGAGTCACTAAAGCATATTGAAAATGGTGAATACGGTTATTGTGAGCTAACTGGTGAACCCATTGGTGTGCAGCGTTTACTGGCACGTCCAACCGCGACTTTATCGGTACAAGCAAAAGAAATTCAAGAACATCAAGAAAGGACGCAAGGCATTATCAAAGCCTAATTACGGTTATTTTTTATCAGGATGATCCCCTTTATTAGCCATATGATTTGGATCATCACTGATCTCTTTGTATTTTCCTTTTTCAATTTTATCATCGACATACAATGTAAAGCGGTAACCAACATACATTGAAATCGCCAGCATAATTATAATTGTGATATACCACATAATGGTTCCTCTATTAACTTAGTAGAATGTATGATTGTTTTGCTCTAGGTCGCTTTTATCAAGCTTAGACTTACCGCGCCATGCAGCACTAAACCCCCAAAACTTATAAACAACAATCAATACCATAAAGGCAAACGTAATATACAGCATGCCCATTAAACTATATTCAGATGCTGATACATTCCAAATCGTTAAACTTTGGCTACCAAAACCGCCTGCGCCTACCCAGTTAGAAGGGACAACAAATGGAAACAAAGCAAATGCTGCAGAGCATAGAATTGCAGTAATAGCCAAAGCCGAGCACCAATAAGCGATAGTTTCATTTTTCTCTTTGGTAATGGCAGCGAGTAACAACATCACATAACATAAAACAGGGGCTAACCACATCCACGGATGAAGAGCGTAGTTATGTAGCCATCCACCTGTAACCACATCAACTTGTGTATTAAACGCAAGACTTGCTGGCGTGCTGGTAATAATCATCCCAGGAACAACATATGCCAACATAATAAAGCCAATAGTGACAAGTAGTAAGTTGATAATAATAAATAAATTAGATAAACGACGAAAGCGCAAACCCAATTCACCAGCTAAGCGGCGATTTAAATGCAAACAAGCATGCATCAACACCATGCTTAATGCTAATAACGCACACAAAATGGCAAAAGGTGATAACACACTGGCAAAGGCATTACCGGCATATACCGATCTTAATAAAAAGTCATTATGATAAAACGGTAAACCATGAAATAGCGCACCAAGCACTAGACCAAAGATAAGCACTGGAATAAAGCTACTGATAAAAAGACTCCAATCCCAGAATTTACGCCAACCATCGCCATCGAGTTTACTGCGATAATCAAACCCAGGTGGGCGCAGAAAAAAGGTAAATAGCACTAACAATAATGCCGGATATAATCCTGAGAAAATCGTGCCATAGACGGCTGGCCAGATACCAAATAAAGCACCACCACCAATAACAATCCACGTTTGATTGCCATCCCACGTAGGGGCGATAGTATTTAACGCCAAACGTCTCTCAACATCATTTTCTTTAAAGCCTTTATGCTTAGACATAAAGGGCATCATAATCGTCACTCCAAAGTCGCAACCTGCGGTTGTCGCATAAAGGATAAGAACCAGAAGAATAATTGCCCACCAGATAATTTGTAAGGTCATATAATCAAATAACATTATTGATGCTCCTTATAATCATAATTACCATTACCTAAAGACCGTGGTCCCTTGCGAGCAACCTTGAACATGACAATTAATTCCACAACAAATAGTCCAACATATAGCAATGCAAAAAAAGCAAGGCTCACCACAATATTCCACGACGCCAAGGTCGACGCGCCCATACTTGTTGGCAATATTCCGTGCACCACCCATGGTTGGCGTCCCATTTCAGCAATAATCCAACCTGCTTCAGCGGCAATATACGGTAATGGAATGGCAAAAACTGCTAGCCACAAAAACCAGCGATACTTTAGGAGCGTGCGGCGTAATACATGCACTGCGCCAAAAACCATAACAAAAAACACCATTGCCCAACAAGCTAGCATCACTCTGAAGCTCCAATATACTGGCCAAACCTCTGGAATAGTATCCTTAACAGCCTTAGCAACTTCTGCCGCACTTGCATTATGTGGGTCTTTGGCATGCGCCTGTAATATAAAGGCATAGCCAATATTGTCACGATACTTTTTAGTCTCTGGATTTTTCGGATCAAAGATATCAAAATCATGCGCAGTTCCTTGACCTGCTCTAATTTTCTCCAGAGCTTTTAACGCTACCAATCCATCGTAAATACGCTCTTTATTTTCACGCATAATAGGCTTAAGCCCTTCAACTGTTGCAGATAAGCTATGACCTGCAATTAAGCTCAACATCCATGGAATTTGAATCTCAAAATAATTTTTCTCATGCTCCTGTGATGGAAAAGACACAGCAGACCAGGCAGCAGGTGCCTTTTGTGTCTCCCACTGCCCTTCAATCGCAGCCATTTTAGCGGGTTCATATTTATCAACGGCAAGACCATTAGCATCCCCCAAAAAGAAAATAAAAATTGAGGAACATAAACCAAAGCCAAGACCTACCGCAAGCGAACGCATTGCAAATCCAGTATTTCTCTTGCGCAATAAATACCATGCGCTAATACCAACAACAAATGCAGCCGATATCAAATATCCAGCGAAAGCAACATGGCCAATGCGAATTTGTGCCAACTCCTGCACATAGATTTGCACAAAGCTCGTTAACTGCATCTGCATTGTCTCAGGATTTAAAAACGTCGCTACCGGATGCTGCATCCAGCTATTAGCTACGAGGATATTAACAATTGATAAATTTGTACCCAACGCTAGGAAAAAAGTAATCAATAAATGCGTTTTTTTACCCACTTTATTCCATGTAAAGAAAAACAAACCAAAAAGTGTGGCTTCCGTCATAAATGCTGTCAGTCCTTCAATGGCTAATATTGTGCCAAAGCTTTCACCAACAAAGCGAGAGAAATACGCCCAGTTTAAGCCAAACTCAAACTCCATGGTAATCCCTGTGACAACGCCCATCGCAAAGTTAATTGCAAAAAGCTTGCCCCAAAATTTGGTCATATCTTTGTATACTTGTTTACCTGTTTTGACATAGGCAGCCTCCATAATAAATAGTATCCACGACAAACCAAGTGTTAATGGTACAAAGACAAAATGGAATAGAGCTGTAAATGCAAACTGGCCGCGCGATAAATCGACAAATAATTGTGTCATATCCATGCGTGCACACTCCCAATGTGTTAATAAAATTTTATTGCTCGATTGTAGAGATTTACCCACCTATTGCAAGTTTAACAGCAGTTTAATTTCTTATGCATTAAATAAAGTGAATTTATTGCCATCCATAACAAGCTAAGTTTATATCCTATTAATTCTAGTGAAATTTTCAGATTACAAGCTGTAGTACATCTGAAACTCAACTGGATGCGGCGTCATATTAAGCTTCTGCACTTCTTCCATTTTCAAATCGATATAGGCATTAATCATATCATCTGAGAACACGCCACCTGCGGTTAAGAACTCACGATCCTCATCCAAAGCAGCAAGTGCCTCTTCTAGCGAGCCTGCCACTGTTGGGATATCAACAAGTTCTTCAGGTGGTAAGTCATATAGGTTTTTATCCATTGCTTCACCCGGATGGATTTTATTTTTAATGCCATCGATCCCTGCCATGACCATGGCTGAGAACATTAAATAAGGGTTAGCTGTTGGATCACCAAAGCGCACCTCGATGCGACGTGCTTTTTCACTATTAACAAAAGGAATACGAATAGATGCTGATCGGTTGCGTGCTGAATATGCCAACAATACTGGCGCTTCAAAGCCTGGCACTAAGCGCTTATAGCTATTGGTTGATGGGTTAGCAAATGCATTTAATGCCTTAGCATGTTTGATAATGCCGCCAATATAGTAAAGCGCTTCTTCTGAAAGTCCGGCATAACCATTACCCGCAAATAGGTTTTTACCACCCTTTGAAAGCGATTGATGGACATGCATACCTGAGCCATTATCCCCCGGAATCGGTTTTGGCATAAAAGTCGCACTTTTACCAAAGCCGTTAGCCACATTGTGTACAACGTATTTAAAGACTTGTGTTTGATCGGCTTTGTCGACTAAAGTTGAAAACTTAGTACCAATCTCACATTGACCTGCCGTTGCTACTTCATGATGATGCACTTCTACTTCTTGCCCTAACTCTTCCAAAATAGAGCACATCTCTGAGCGAATATCTTGCAATGAATCAACCGGTGGCACAGGGAAATAACCACCCTTAACGCCAGGCTTATGCCCATTATTGCGACCACCATGCAGATCATTAGTGCTCCACGCTGATTCATTACTTCTGATTTTATACTCAGAACCTTCCATATCTGACTTATACGTCACATCGTCAAAGATAAAAAACTCAGGCTCCGGACCAAAGAATGCCGTATCAGCAATACCCGTTGATTTGATATAAGTTTCACAACGCTTTGCGATTGAACGCGGATCACGATCATATGCCTGCATTGTTGCCGGCTCTAAAATGTCACAACGGATAATCAATGTCGGCGCTTCAAAAAACGGATCGATCAACATGCTTGATGCATCTGGCATCAAAATCATATCTGATTCATTAATTCCCTTCCAACCCTCAATAGAAGAACCATCAAACATTTTGCCATCAGTGAAAAAATCCTCATCGACAGCGCGCACAGGAATGGTTACATGTTGTTCTTTGCCTTTTGTATCGGTAAATCGAAGATCGACAAATTCGATTCCATATTCACTAACCATGGCTTGATAATGTGTAAAGTCAGACATACTAATAACGCTCCTTGAGATTTGGTTGATAGTTTTACCGCGATCTATTCTATCAGAGTTTTTTTGCAAAATTTAGCAAGATTTTCAAGGAAAAGTTACCTGCTTTACGGTATGCTAAACAGCAGGATAGTACTAGGTTTGGAAATGATCGTGATAGATCAAGAAGGTTTCAGAGCAAATGTGGCGATCATTATTATGAATGATCAAAACAAAGTGTTCTGGGGTCGTCGCGTCAACCAAAGTTCATGGCAGTTTCCACAAGGTGGTTTAAATTCTGGAGAAACGCCGATTGAAGCAATGTATCGAGAGCTCAAAGAAGAAGTAGGGCTTATGCCTTATGATGTTGAGGTGATTGCTGCAACGAGAACATGGTTAAGGTATCGGCTTCCCAGATCCCTGATTAGAAGAAATTGCCCATTGTGCATTGGTCAAAAACAAAAGTGGTTTTTGTTGCGTTTAAAATCTGCCGATAGCGCGATTAATCTCAACGCTAATAAAAAGCCCGAGTTTGATGAATGGCGTTGGGTAAATTACTGGTACCCCGCAGGAAAAGTCGTTGCCTTTAAGCGCCATGTTTATCAAAAAGCACTTGAGCATTTTTTCCCTGTGCTTAAAGACTGGTCACGCGAGTAAATATCATGTTATGGCAGCCTTTAGTCAAAATCATTGAGCTTAAGCATGAGCTTGATGTCGTCTTATCAATGTTTGCTAAAGAAGCATGCAAAGTGCTTAGTGTCGATGCGTGCAGTGTTTTTATTTTGGATGAAACAGAGCACACCTACACACTAAGCGCGTCAACGCTAGTGCCAACACTGCGATCTGGGATGATCTACATCAGCGCCAAAGATGATCTTTTGGGTAAAGTTGCTTTGCGTGAAGAAGCACTTATTATTACCGATATGTCTAAAGCTTCAAGCTATAGTGTGCTACAAACGCTTTCACGCAATCGCCTACAATCTTTATTAGCAGCGCCCGTTGTGCACAAAGGTGAAGTGATCGCTATTATTGCGCTACAACTTAATGACAAAGACAAAATTACTGAAAGCCTGCAAACTGATGTTGCGACGCTATGCGCTAACTTGTCACTGCCATTGAATCGCGCCATCCATATTGAAGATGTTTCCGAGCAAATTGAAGATAAACCACAAAGTCCGATGTACTTTGATGGCGTTAGCGCCAATGATGGGGTACAAAAAGGCATTGCGGTTGCGCGTTATAATATTACTGATATTGAAGAGATTCCTGATAAACCTACGCAATCAGACGATGAAGAACGTTTATTTATCAGTGCGGTAAAGGATGTCAAAGAATCTTTGGAGGAGATGCTAGAGCGTGTTACCCTCCTTGCGGGCAGTGAAGAAGCACAATTATTTGAAGCCTATTTGCAGATGATCGATAGCAGTCGTTTTTATGACGCAATTATTGGCTATATCCGTCAGGGCATTTGGCTACAAAGCGCGATCAAACGTGTTGTCATCGAGCAAGCCACACTTTTTGAGCAAATGGATGAGCCTTACTTTGTCGAACGTGCCAGTGATATTCGTGATTTAGGCAAACGCATCTTATTGGCACTTGAGAATAAAATATTGAAGAAAAGTCACTACGCTGTTGATACTGTTCTTGTTGCGAGCGAAGTCACCGCATCGATGATTGCCGAAGTGCCTAAAGGGCGCTTAAAAGCAATTATCTCAGAACACGGCTCCTCATACTCTCATGCAGCTATTTTAGCTAAAGCCTTATCTGTGCCTTTTGTTACAAGCATCAAAGCATTACCAATTAGCTTCATTGATGGCAAAGAGGTTATTGTTGATGCCTATGTGGGACGCATCTACATCCAACCTGCTAAGGGACTTAAATCAGCATATGAGCGTTTAATCAAGCATGAAAGCCAAAAAGCCGTTGAATTGCAAGCGCTTAAAGACTTATCAAGTACGACAATTGATGGGCATGAAATAACGCTTAAAGCAAATGTCGGTTTAATCGCTGATTTGGATCGCGCTTTAAGTCAAGGAGCAGCAGGCGTTGGCTTGTATCGCTCTGAGATTCCTTTTATGATTCGCGAGCGCTTCCCCAGTGAGGATGAGCAGCGCATTATTTATCAACAAATTTTATCAACTTTCCCTAATAAACCTGCTGTCTTACGCACTTTAGATGTGGGGGCTGATAAAACACTACCTTACTTCTACGAAGAAGAGCAGAATCCGGCACTTGGTTGGCGCGGTATTCGCATGCTACTGGATCAGTCCAACCTTTTTTTAATGCAAATAAGAGCGATGCTTAAAGCAAGTTTACATCATGATAACTTGCATATTTTGCTACCAATGATTACAACCATTGAGGAAGTCAAAGAAGCAAAACAGCTTATTCGTCAAGCCTATAAGGAAGTCATTGAAGAAGGGTTTGATATCGACAAGCCACGCATCGGCATCATGATTGAGGTTCCAGCTGCCGTTGTACTTGCAGAGCGTTTAATCGATCTTATTGACTTCGTATCCATTGGCTCAAATGACTTAGCACAATACATTTTAGCTGTTGATCGCACCAATGAAAAAGTTGCCAATCTATACAATCAATTGCATCCGGCGATGATTCGTACACTCTACCACTTAGTCAAAGTAGCCAAAAAGCACAATAAAGAAATCTCATTATGTGGTGAGCTTGGCGGCAACCCAATTGCCACCGCACTTCTTGTCGGCATGGGGTTTGATAGTTTAAGCATGAACGCCTCAGCGCTTCTTAAGGTTAAACAGGTATTACGATCTGTTACTAAGAAACAATGCCGCAATGTGTTAAAGCAAGTGTTAAAACTCGCCACCACTGACGAGGTGCACACTTATTTGGAAAACTTCCTTGTTGAAAATGATTTAGGTGGTTTGATTCGCGCTGGGATTAATTAACACCCTTAGAAATAATGCACAAATCCAATATCAAATAAATTCATTGTTCCACTGGTTTTTGCTGGGATAATATTGCGATAGTTTGCAGTTAAGGCAAAATTTTGACTTAATGTATAAGCTACACCAACACCAATATTTGATGCAAATTCAGTATGTGCCATACTAAGCTTACCTACGCCTAAAAGTACATAAGGGGTAAAAAGCGTTTGTGTTGGTAGTGAAAACACTACGTCAGCCCGTGTATAGGTACTGAATTTTGTACTTTGCGCACTGTCCTCACTCCGCGCTGTAAATAGAATACTACCCGCCTTAATCGAAAAATAAGGACTAAAGCTATATCCAAAACTTAGTGTTAATTCAGGTGATGTTTTATACCCCGTGCCACTATTTGTTAGCACACCAACGGCGGGAGCTAAAAAGAAGCCGGTACGCGTTGCCTGTTCATCTTGTGCTGAGTAACTATTTGCATAACCACAACTTGCAACCGCTAGCACACCAGCGAAAATATAGGCAAAACTCTTTGTGTTCATAACAATCCATCCTTGTATATTAATTTGAAAAACAGGCGCCATTGTGCATATAAAAAGTCATTAAATCAAGGGTAAATTGATCAGTTGTTCTATATAATTGATCATTAGCACCTTTTTAACTGTTATTAAATCATAAGCGCCTATACCGCTCGTAAATCATTTTGCGGTATATACACAACACATCGGCTAAAGTATAATTCCGGCACATTTATCCAAAATGCTCCTAGCATGAATATTCCAACAATCAGCCTTAATAGCAAAATCAAAAACTTCCATACCCGACAAATTTTCTATAGTAATGAGGTCAATCATCTAGCTCCTGAGTTGCTTAACCCGCATGGTTCAGCTTTGGTTGAACAGCAAGGCAGACTAGCTCTATATAGCAAACATCAACTTGCAGCAATCAGAATGACACGCATTAGCATGGAATCGATTAATAACCACGATATTGAATATGCGCTACGACAATTCCTAGCACAACTGCAATATGATAAACAGCAATTTTATTTTGTTCAACAAGAAGAGGCCTTTCGCTTATGCCATGGCGATCATGATGGGCTCCCTGGGATTACCATTGACTGCTATAACTCGACCACCGTTGTGCAGTCAAGCTCAGCTGCATCTGATTTACTCATGCCCTACGTTATTCAAGCATTGGTAGCCCTTATGCCTGACACCGCTATTTTTGAACGAAGCACAGGGCAAATACGTGAGATCGAAAAACTAGGCAGTATTACTCAATGGCAATATTTATCTGGTGAATTAACTCAAACCACTTTGTTTGCTGGCAAGCGCATTATGTTTGATCTGATCAACGGTCAAAAAACCGGCCTTTTTCTCGACCAGCGCCTAAACCTTATCGCACTACGCAACTATCTTCACAAAGAGATGACTAGCATGCTAGATATTTGCAGTTACATGGGTGCGTGGAGTGTTGCCGCTGCAGATTTCATTGACCATTTTACACTTATCGACCAAAGTAAAGCCGCCCTAGCTATGGCAAAAACCAATATTGAAGAAAATCATCAAAACACAAGTAGCATAGACATTGAGCTTGAGCATGGTGACATATTTGAAACACTCAAAAAATTAAAAGCCGAGCAACAATACTTTGATGTTGTTGTAGCAGACCCGCCTGCTTTTGCTAAATCAAAAAAACACATTCCAGAAGCAAAACGCGCCTATCAACGCTTGTTTAAACTAGCACTTTCGTGCCTGAATAAAGGCGGATTATTCATCGCTTGTAGTTGTAGTCGCCACATCGATGAGACCACTTTCTTTGAGATACTTCAATCGCTTTCTTATGACTTGGTTTTGTTACATAAAGGATACTCATCACCCTGCCACACACAGTCCATCCATGTCGATTATCACGATTATTTAAAATGCTATATTTTTAAGCTACGCTAACGCTGCTTATTATTTCTATTATTTTTTCTCGGCAGATGCGCCTTGTTTTTTCATCTGCGCAACCACTTGATCAGTCACATCGACTTTCAAATCAGGTGCCGCATATGCTACTGCTTGCGAGCTTAGAATTAAGCTGTATTTACCTTCTTTGGCAACAGATTCGACAGCGGTATTAAAGCTTGCTTGGAAATCCTGAGCAATTTTTTGCTCTTGCTGCATCTCGCTTTGCTTAAATGCCGTCGCTTGTTGCTTAAAGCTATTCTGTTCATCAGTTAATGCTTTTTGCTGCTTATCCAGATCAGATTTTGTCAGCGTTGGCGCATTGGTTTGTAAGGTTTGCATTTTTTCTAGCAAGCCTTGTTGCTGCTTTTGTAGCTCATCTGCCTTTGGCTGTAATTTTGTTTGTAATGCCTGAATGCTCTGTTCACCTTGCGGCACGGATTGATAAATCTCAACTGGATTAACCAAGCCTATTTTTAAGCTACTTGCATCTGCGGCAAAGGCAGCACTGGTCACCGCCATTGATGCCAAACCAATCATTGCTAATTTTTTCATATTTACTCCTTAGATTTAACTAAATTTAGAATCTTATAATACTTTTCAACCCAAAAGATTAGAACGTTTGCCCCAGTGTGAACTGGAAAATTTGCGTTGAATCGCCAGGCTTGGCATTTAATGGTTTTGCCAAACTAAACGCCATGGCACCTAATGGGGATAACCATTGGAATTCAACACCCACTGAGTAACGTAAATTAGAGAACGTTGGCGAGCTATCACCGGCAGTTCCAGGCCAAATCACACCGCTATTTGTACCTGAATTATATGTTGGGATATTGTAAGTGTTATAGACATTACCTGCATCAAAGAACATCCCTAAACGCATATTACGACTGTCTTTTAAGCCTGGAATTGGAAACAAAATATCCACATTCGTGTACACATTTAAGTTACCGCCTATCGAGTTACCTTGCTCTGCTGCGCTACCGTTTGGTGTATAGGTATCAGAAGGCCCCATACCCCCTTGAGAGAAGCCACGCACTGAGCCCCAGCCACCACCATAGAAGTTCTGGAAAAATGGTAAATACTCAGTATCACCATAGCCATTACCATAACCGACGCCACCTTTGACTGAAAGTGTGACATCGCCAACAATTGGATGGAAGAAACCAGCAGATCCCGTGACTTTATACCACTGTAGATCACTAATTCCGGGTACTGACACAGTACCATTTAGCCCTAAGGTCGTTCCTTCTGTTGGGAAATAAGCACGGTTTGTTGAATTATGATTCCAACCTAGATTCACCGTAAATGTATTAAAGGAGGTTTGACCATCATTTTGCTTAACAAACCAATCTAAAATACTCGATGTCCCACCACTAGGCTGCAATACTTGCGTGTGATCAACACCACCACCGACACTAATCGAGTCAAATGCTGATGTTGGAATACTATAGCCTAAATTCGCACCATATTGATTTAAGCGATAACTTGCAATTGATGTGTCATCATAATCCGTGCGTGATAAATACGTACTAATCGTCTGGCTAATACCAGATTGGGTAAAGTACGGGTCGGTATAAGACATATTCAAGCTTTGATAAACACTTGATAAATTCGCACCAATCGAGAATTGATTACCCGTACCTTGAATATTAGGCAACGCTAAATTACCGCCAATCATAAAGTTATAAAGCTGTGAGTAACCAATGCTGGCGCTGACCGTATTGGCACTTCTTTCTTTAATATCATAATCCATATTGACTAGGTCATCAGAGCCAGGCACTGGCATCTTTTTAACCGTTACATCTTGGACAAATGGCATTCTTTGTAATTTAATTTTTGATTGATCAATCATTGTCTGATTGTAAACACCGGATTCAAAATACTGCATCTGACGGCGGTAAACATAATCATTGGTAACATTATTTCCTAGGAAATTAATCTGATTAATATAGACTTTTTTACCGGGGTCAATATAAAAAGTTAACGCTACCGTTTTGTTATCTTTATCAACATTAGGCACTGGATTAACATTGGCAAAGGCATAACCTTTATCGCCCAATGCTTGTGTAATTGCCTTGGCGCTATCTAGGACTTTTTGGCGTGAGAAGGTATCTCCTGCTTTAAAACTAATGAGCTTCTCAAGATCGGCTTTGGCAATAACAAACTTACCTTCTAATGATACTTTAGAGACTTTGTAAATCTCGCCTTCACTGACATCAAAAGCGATAAATGCATTTTCTTTATTCGGTGATAATGATGCCTGCTGTGAAGTCACTTTAAAGTCCAAGTAACCATTATTCATATAGTAATTACTCAGATCTTCCGTTGAAGACTGCATATTAGTTGGCGAGTAATCCGCCTTTGAGGTAAACAGCCCCCATAAATTCCAAATTGACGGTGTTTTAAAAGTGATATTATCAATAAGCTCACTTTGTGAGAATGCTTTATTGCCAATCACATTAATGCGACGTACGGTCGCGGTTTTGCCCTCGGCGATATTGATCTTGATCGCCACACGGTTACGCACTTCTTTAATCTCTTGTATATCAACCGTCGTTGAGTAATAACCCATCAATGCATATTGCATTAACAAAGATTGCTTGACCTGAAATAGTATCTCAGGATTAGCGATATTACCGACATCAAGTCCTGCTTCGCGCAAGACTTTTTTCATGTCATCATTTTTGATCTTATCATTACCATCAAAATCAACCGCGCTGATTGCTGGACGCTCTGCTACTTTCACAATCAAGCTATTGCCATCTTGATACAACTGTACATTTTTGAAAAACCCACTGCTGTAAAGCGATTTAATTGCCTCATTGGTTTCGGCTGCATCTATCGTTTCCCCTGCATGAATACCTAAATCATTCAGCACAGTTTCTTTTGAGATGCGCTCCAAACCTTCAACTTTTATATTTTTGGCAACAAAGCTATTTTGTGCATAAGCACCAGCAAAAGGTGCGGCACCTAAAAGCGTAAGTAACAATGTTTTTTTCAATGATAAGCTCAAGCTAATCTTCCTTCATTTAAATTATTTTATTCAATCTTTATCTGTATTTAAAAGCACTGAAACATGCCTACGCGCCTTTAAATCAATTGCAATGACATCATCAATGGTTTCAGGTTTATTCAATTTTAATTCTTGCAAAACTCGTTCAATATACTCGATTATTTCCAAATATTGTATTTTTTCCGCCAAAAAAGCCTCAACCAGCACCTCATTGACAGCATTTAACACAATTGTTGCAGCATAATCTTGACGTTTTAGCATGTCATACACCAATGGAATAAGTGCAAAACGCTGCCCATCCAGTGCATTAAAGCTTAATGGTTTAGCAGTAAAATCAAGCTTTGGCACATTGATTTTATGCCTTTGTGGATAATACATCGCGTAACCAATCGGGGTTTTCATATCTGGGGATCCCATTTGTGCTATAAAACTACCGTCATGATATTCAACCATCGAGTGCACAATACTTTGTGGATGAATCAATACTTCAATTTTCTCGACTGGCACTTGAAATAACCAATAAGCCTCGATAACCTCTAGCGCTTTGTTCATCATCGTTGACGAATCAACGGATATTTTACGCCCCATTTGCCAGTTTGGATGTGCGCATGCCTCATCTGGCGTGATATCTTTAAGCTCACCCAGAGACTTTTCGCGAAAAGGACCGCCCGAGGCCGTTAAAATAATTCTGGAAATTGCCAGTTGATCATAATGTTTATCTTGATCGGGCAAACATTGAAAAATCGCGTTGTGCTCACTATCCACAGGCAATATCATCGCATTAGATTGTTTTGCTGCACGCATGAAAATCTCACCCGCAGTGACCAACGCTTCTTTATTTGCTAGTAAAATGGTTTTGCCTTTATTCACTGCTGCAAACGTTGGTGCCAATCCTGCAATACCAACAATGGCAGCCATAACCATATCCACTTTATCAGCACTTGCTACAGAAATAAGCCCCTCTTTGCCATATAGCACTATCGTCTGACAATCTAAAGCTTTAAGATCATTACTAAGCTTATTTGCTAAGCTCTCATCTGCAACTACAGCATAGCGTGGGGAAAATTTAAGGCATTGCTGATATAACAGCTCGATATTACGATGTGCAGTCAATGCATAAACTTCAAAATCAGCAGGATTATCGCGAATAATCTCTAGCGTATTAACACCAATTGATCCTGTCGCCCCCAAAATCGTGATGACTTTCACGAATTACTCCAGCTCACTGTCATCTTCGTTACTCTGCTCATCCTGTTCTGGCGCGTCATCTGCTACTGTTGTGTCATTGACTTCATTGTTGAGCATTTCATCGTCAAAATCTTCTTCAGACTCATCCTCACCAACGACTTGCACTGACACCAATTTTTCATCAGATTTTAAGTTAATCAACTTAACACCTTGCGCTGAACGACCTGTTTCACGTACTTCACGCACTCGCGTTCTAATAAGCACACCTTGATCGGTCATTAGCATAATGTCATCTGTTTCTTCAACAAGTCCTGCTGCAACCACAAGGCCATTACGATCAGATGTCGAGATTGAAATAACCCCCTGCGAGCCACGCGCCGTCTTACGATACTCGGCAACTGGGGTGCGCTTGCCATAACCATTTTCAGTTGCCGTTAATACCACACCGTGATCAGGCTCAGTGACAATCACGCCAACAATAGTTTGATCTTCTTGAATACGCATACCTCTGACACCGCGCGCGGTTCTACCCACAGCACGCACGTCTTCTTCGTTAAAACGAATGGCTTTACCGGCATTTGAGAACATCATAATCTCTTGCTGACCATTGGTTAAATGCACATGCAGTAGCTCATCACCTTCATCAAGGGTTAAGGCATAAATGCCGCCCTTGCGCGGACGTGAAAAGGCGGTTAGATCAACTTTTTTAACTGTTGCTTGTTTGGTTGCCATAAAGACATTCCAACCTTCGGTAAACTCGGATACCGCCAACATAGCCGTAATGCGCTCACCTTGCTCTAATGGAAACACATTATTAATTGGTCTGCCTTTGGCAGCACGCCCTGCTTGTGGGAATTCATAGACTTTGCTCCAGTATATTTTACCCAAGCTTGAGAAACACAGCATCATGGCATGCGTCGAGGCAATTTGCAGTTTATAAACGAAATCTTCTTCCTTCATTTGCGTCGAGGATTTACCGCGCCCACCACGTTTTTGCGCATTATAATCTTTCAATGGCTGTGCTTTGACATAACCATCATATGAAAGTGTCACCACCATCGATTCTTCAGTAATTAAATCTTCGTAACCTAAATCAAGCTGAGAGGCAATAATCTCTGAGCGACGCGCGTCACCAAACTGCGCTTTAACCTCTTGTAGCTCTTCACAGATCACTTCAAGTAAACGTTTAATATCTTTTAAAATCGCAATTAACTCTTCGATGCGTAGAAGTAATGCTTTAAACTCATCAAGAATTTTATCCTGTTCCAATCCTGTCAAACGATGCAAGCGAAGCTCTAAAATCGCATCAACTTGCGCCTGTGATAGGAAATATTCATCATTATGTAAACCATAATGCGACGCCAAGCCATCAATGCGATAAAGCCCTTGATCAACCCCTTCAAGCATTTGTCCGACAAGCTTGCCAGACCATGAACGAGCCAACAGTGCTTCTTTAGCTTCAGCTGGTGTTTTAGAGGCTTTAATCAACGCAATCATTTCATCAATGTTTGATAAAGCAATCGCTAAACCTTCTAAAAGATGTGCACGCTCACGCGCCTTACGCAATTCAAAAATCGTGCGTCGTGTTACCACTTCTTTGCGATGACGAATAAAGGCTTCAATCACTTCTTTTAAGTTCAACAACTTCGGCTGACTATCGACCAAGGCAACCATATTGACACCAAAGCTTAATTGCATTTGTGTTTGTGCATATAGGTTATTTAATAGCACTTCAGCCATTTCGCCACGCTTAACATCGACAACAATACGCATACCATCCTTATCGGATTCATCACGTAGTTCAGAAATGCCTTCGATTTTTTTGTCTTTAACCAGTTCGGCAATTTTCTCAATCAACCGCGCTTTATTTACCTGATACGGGATTTCAGTAACAATAATCTGCTCGCGATCAGTCTTTTTATCGGTTTCGATCGATGCTTTAGCGCGCATAATAACACGCCCCCTGCCCGTCTTATACGCATCAACAATGCCGGCGCGCCCATTGATATAGGCACCCGTTGGGAAATCAGGTCCTGGAATATACTCCATCAATTCTTCGATGCTTAACTCAGGGTTTTCAATGAGTGCAATCACACCATCGATCACTTCATTTAAATTGTGTGGCGGAATATTTGTCGCCATCCCCACGGCAATACCCGATGAACCGTTGACCAACAGGTTAGGTATGCGCGTTGGCAACACGTCCGGAATCATCTCGGTTTCATCATAGTTTGGCGAGAAGTTAACCGTTTCTTTATCGATATCGATTAATAGTGAATGCGCCATCTTTGACATACGCACTTCGGTATAACGCATTGCCGCCGGAGAGTCACCATCCACCGAACCAAAGTTACCCTGACCATCGACAAGCATATAACGCAATGAAAACGGCTGCGCCATACGCACAATCGTGTCATAAACCGCCGTGTCACCATGCGGGTGATATTTACCAATCACATCCCCGACAACACGCGCTGATTTTTTATAAGGCTTATTAAAGTCATTACCTAGCTCTTTCATCGCAAAAAGAACGCGTCGATGCACAGGCTTTAAGCCATCACGCACATCAGGAAGCGCACGTCCAACGATGACGCTCATTGCATAATCAAGATATGATTGCTTTAATTCCTGCTCGATATTAACCGGAAAAACTTCATTGGCAAATTGTGTGGTCATAAGGATATAAACGCTTCAAATATTCTAAAAACTGGCACGAATTATAGCATACTCACCACGGCACAGAAATATAAATATCCAGCAATGACACTCCAAAGACAACTTACTTCCAAGCATCATAGTCATTCGATTGAAAAACAATCTCCTTTCCTGACTTTAATTGCCGCTGATAATCTTGAACAACCGCAAGAACCTTTTTTGACAGCAGTAAAATAGCAATTAGATTAATTATTGCCATAACCCCCATGGCTACATCCGCCATATTCCACACCAATGCTACCTGCGTCAGTGAACCAAACAGCACAAATAATATCACGCAACCTCTCATTATGTTTAGAACCAGACGGCTCTTAGTAATATAAAGAATATTATTTTCTGCATACGAATAATTCGCCACAATTGAAGTAAATGCAAAGAAAATCAAAATAACTGCCAATACCCAGCTCCCTGACGCTCCGATTTGACTTGCCAATGCAGATTGTGCTAATGCAATCCCAGTTACATTACTATTGGGCTCAAATACACCGGACAAGAGAACAATAAGCGCCGTAATCGTGCAAATAACAAGCGTATCCGTAAACACGCTAAACATTTGAATATACCCTTGAGCCGCAGGATGCTTAGGCAATGGGCTTGCAGTAGCTGCCGCATTAGCGGCGCTCCCCATGCCCGCTTCATTGGAAAACAAGCCCCTTTTTATCCCATTTTCAATCGCAGCACCTATAGTAAACCCAAGCACCCCAGCACCTGCTGTTTCCAACCCAAAGGCACTATGAAAGATCAAAACAAACACTTCTGGCACCTTGGAGAGATTCATGCCGATAATGACCACCGCCAAAACGAGGTACAAGAGTGCCATGATAGGCACTGCCACTTCACAAAACTTAGATATTCGCCAGATCCCTCCGCCAATAATCAGCGCTGTTGCAACAGCAATGACGATGGCAAGAATTTCTTTTTGAACACCAAAAGCCTCATTGACTGCCAATACCATCGTATTTGCCTGAACTGCATTAAACACAAATCCAAAAGCAATAATCAGGCTAACTGCAAAGCACACGCCTAAAAATCGATTTTTCAGACCTTTTTCAATGTAATACGCAGGACCTCCAACAAAAAAGGTACTACCTGACTTTTGCTTATATAGTTGCGCCAGTGTCGCCTCACTGAAAGCAGTTGCCATACCAATAACAGCAAGCAGCCACATCCAGAAGATAGCTCCAGGACCACCAAGATAAATAGCAACCGCCACACCAGCAATATTCCCAGCACCAACACGAGATCCCAAACTCATACAAAAAGCCTGAAAAGATGAGATTTGCCCATCACGACTTTTACGACTTCCAAACATTAATTTCAATATATGCCCAAATTGCCTGACTTGTATCAATTTTAATCTGACGGTAAAAAACAAACCAACGGCAATCAGTAAATATATTAGCACATACCCCCAAAGATAATAATTTAACGTGTCCACAATAAATGATAATACTGACTCTATTCCCAACATGACGCCTCCCAACAATCAGAACTTATGGAAATTAAAAAGATAACTAGATTCAAGAAGCTTTACTACATTTTTTTCATTTTTTTTACATAATTTAGTAATAAACAACATTTCGATACATTGATAAAACCATCCATATATCCATCGTAAATCATATAAAATCGCTCAAAGGAGATATATACTAACGAAAAATGTGTAATGAAAATCAACTCACAGCCATGAAACCCGAAAACTACGTTTACTTTTTTGCCATTTTCCTCGTGGGCGTTTATGTCTGTGCTTATGATATGTATATCTCGGCGCTGCCATTGCTACAAAATGACTTTGCGGTGAATGTTGGGCAAAGCCAGTTAACACTAACCTTATTTGTCATTGCAGGTGCAATCTTCGCGATTCCAGCGGGTCTTATCAGTGATCGTTTTGGACGCAAGAAAACACTGATTCTTTATTGTTTAATCGTCATTATTGGCAGCATTGTGTGCCTGTTATCGCAAAGCATCTTTGCCTTTTATATCGGGCGCATACTGCAAGGCATTGGCGCTTCTGGTTTGTATATTCTTGCCGTTGCTTTACCCAAGGATATGCTAACGGGTAATACCTATGTTAAGACCTGGCAGAGCTTAACACTTTTGTTTTATTTAGCGCCCTCACTTGCTGGCTTCATCGGTGGCTATATCGTCTATTACGGAGGTTGGGAATGGGTTTTTAATGGTGTTGTTTTGGTGGCACTGCTCGCTCTTATCTTGATTGCTATTTACTTCAAAGAGATACCAACCGCAACCACTGGAGTCAAAACTTCAAGTCGCAAAAAATTCTTTAGCATTGCCAGCAACACGCAATTCTTAAGCTACTGCTATATCACGTCAGTGGCATGGGCGGGCATGTCCGTTTTCTACATCTGCACACCTTATATTGTGATCACAACGCTTGGCTTTAATACAATTGTCTATGGTTGGTTATCCTTTTTATTGATCTTCTTTGGCGCCTTAGCACGTTGGATTAACATTCGCTGGCTTAATGGTTTAATAAGCTACGAGCAAAGTGCTTATAGCTTCTCTTTTGTTGCAGTTTTAAGTGGAATATTGTTTATCAGTGCTTATTTTCTACCGGCACATTACGCCATTTACTTGATTGGTCTAAGTGCAATTTTATTTGGCTTTTCCTCAGCACTTGTAAGCGTAAACACATCAACGATGGCGTTTTTGCTGATTGACAAGAACCACAGCGCTGTGGCTTCATCAATCTACGGACTCACGATTGATCTTATTGTCGCGTTATCGCTTATCTTTGCTAATTTAATGCGCGCTAATTTAATTCTCCTAGGTGCAATGATTGCTGTGTTTTACGTCATTGCTATTATGCTGCTGATGAAATTCAAAGAACCCACCGCTGCCAAAATTTGCGTTTAGTGATTTAGGACGCAAGCTCTTTCCATCCAAAGATAATTTACATACAATAAGCGCACTTTGCTAAGTTAATAATTTAATATGGAATCATCTTAATGTCTAAAATCCAAGCCGTGCGTGGCATGAATGATATTTTACCGAGCGATATTTACAAATGGCACTTTTTTGAAAACGCGGTAAAACAAACCTTACACAACTATGGTTATCAGGAAATTCGCCTGCCTATCGTTGAAAAAAGTGAGTTATTTCATCGTGGCGTTGGCGCAGGCACGGATATCGTTGAAAAAGAAACCTATGATTTTAGCGATCGCAATGATGAAGCCTTGACTTTAAGACCTGAAGGCACTGCAGGCTGCGTGCGTGCGATGATTGAGCATGGGCTTTTACGTAATCAAATCCAAAAGGTGTGGTATACAGGTGCGATGTTTCGTTATGAGCGTCCGCAAAAAGGACGTTATCGCCAATTTTATCAACTGGGTGTTGAGGTATATGGCAATAGTCACATCGCCCAAGATGCTGAAGTGTTAAGCTTATCATGGCAATTATGGCAAGCTTTGGGACTTGACACGCACGTCACCCTTGAGCTTAACAACCTAGGAAGCGCTCAAAATCGTGCTGATTATGTGAGTGCATTGGTTGATTATCTGACACCACTTAAAGATCAATTGGATGAAGATTCACAGCGTAGACTAGGTAAAAACCCACTGCGCATTCTTGATAGTAAAAATGAAAACACGCAACGACTGTTGGATAATGCACCTAACCTGCATGATTTTCTTGATCAAGATATTCAAAAAGACTTTGAAGCACTTACTGAGTATCTAAGTGTACTAAACATCCCTTACAAAATCAACTCGCGATTGGTTCGTGGGATTGACTATTACTGCAACACCGTTTTTGAATGGGTCACCGATAAACTCGGTGCTCAAGGCACCATTTGCGCCGGTGGTCGTTATGACTCCTTGGTAAGCGACTTACAAGGTCCTGAAACGCCTGCCGTTGGCTTTGCTATGGGTGTTGAGCGAATTATTTTACTTCTTGAAACCCTTGAGCTTATCCCTGAATCGACACAAAATGCCGATATTTATGTGATCAGTGATGAATCATCGATCTTTAAGTCCATGCCAATGATCGAAACACTACGTAAGTCCTTGCCTCACCTAACTATTGAGCAAAACACCTCGTTAGGTAGCTTTAAATCGCAATTTAAAAAAGCGGATAAATCGGGGGCTGCATTGGCATTGGTAATCGCTGAAGATGAAGTTAACAACAACACCTGTGTGATCAAGTTCTTACGTGAAGATAAAGAACAAGTGACCATACCGCAGGCTGAACTGGCTTCATACATTCAAAACCATTACGCCTAGTATGATTATTTATATCGATGCCGATGCGTGCCCTAAAGCGGTCAAAGAAGTACTGTATAAGGCAGCGCACCAACGCAAAGTTATGTGTATTTTTGTTGCCAACCAGCCACTTACACACCCGCCATCGCCTTTTATCAAAATGCGCTGTGTCGATAAAGGCTTTGATGTTGCTGATAACTATATCGCCAACAAAGTTGAAATGTCTGATTTAGTGATTACCGCAGATATTCCACTGGCAAAAGAAGTTACTGATCGCAATGCCTTGGTGATCACACCTCATGGCAAGCAATATAGCAAAGCAAATATTTCACAAACTTATGCCATGCGTAATTTTTTCACTGAGCTACGAGATGCTGGATTAGTTGAGACAAAAACCAAGGCGTTCTCAAATAGCAATATCACTGCCTTTGCCAATGCTTTGGATCAGCTATTGACTAAACGTGGATTTATAAAACAATGAATTTATACGATATTCCCAAACACGCTGAACATGAATTGTTTGATATTATTCATGCGATCAAAAATGCGCAAAACATAAAGATTGAACGGATTGTTTCCTACGGACAAACAACACCTAAAAATGAGCCTTATATTCAAACACAAGATGAACTGGTGCTTGTTTTACAAGGTCAAGCAACCCTTTTGATGAATGATATGAGTCACTCACTTGCTACAGGCGATAGTCTATTAATTCCCAGCAACACCCCACATTGGGTAACCCATACATCGAGCTCGCCTGCCACTATTTGGCTTGCCATTCACTTTGATACAGTCATTTAACCCAAAATGCATCGCATCCTGCGCGTAATCGAAGGATAAAGTACTTCGTTTATTGTAACAAAGTATAGTTATTGCCAAAAACTTGTTTGTCTTAGTACTTTTGCCTCAGGTATACTGATGCAATTTATTTTCTTTTGACAAAAATTTATGAGCTTATCTTCAAGCATCTTACCTAAAAGCATTACCGAAGACTTTACTAAGGCAACCATTTCGCGTGCACATGCCTATTGCAATCAATACTCGATCAAATCATTACAGGCAACATCCGATGATGGCATTAATTTTGTCATTAAGAGTGAAGTTTTTGGCTCTGGCAAAGAAGCCTACTCCCAAAGCATTTTTGTCGATGTGAACTCAAGAGCAAAAACACTCTTAAGCATACTGGATGCTGAGTGTTCGTGCCCTGTAGGCTACTTTTGCAAGCATATTTATGCTGTGCTATTTATGTTTAATAAATCACTCGCTGAGCGTTTAACAGAATCCACTGCATACACCCCAATTACAGCGACAAAATCTGTTAGTGCTCCACCGACAAAAAAAGCGAAAATCCCCGCATCTCACTTCGACAAAGCTGCCTTTGAGCGCCAATTTAATGACAATATACGCCTTGAGAAAAGCACACTATTGTCCCAAGGCAAGGCACCTTCTAACTTGGTGATTGCCTATCAACTCGTCGCTTTTAAAGAAGGGCAGCAGCTTTCTTATAGGATCGAGGCAAGTTATGTGCGCATTCTAAAAAGTGGCGATGGCTATGGCAAACCACAAAGTGCCAACCTTACCAATATCGTTGCCGGTTATGCTAAATATCCAGACTGCGCTGATATTAAAGACCTTGAGATCTTTAAATACCTACAAGCACAAATCAATCGTTATGCGATACATTTACCGAGCTTAACAGGAGAGTACGGCGCGCAATTTTTAAAGCTGCTTATTGCAACTGAACGTTTTTTTGTTGGCGACATCGTCATGGGCAAACATTGCACCTTAGCACCAGATCTCAAGCTTGATATTGATTGGAGTGAAGTCAACGGCACATTTCGCTTTAATGCGCAAATCAATGGCAAAACAAACACAAAAATCATACCAACAACACCTGCTTTTTACATTGATGGCAACAAAATGGGGCAGATCGTCAATGACATTCCTGGCAATCAATTAGCACTTCTTAATACGCTTAAAGATATCTCAAAAGATGATATGTCATTTGTTCGTCACACCATTGAGAAATCGACACTTGGCAAGCAAATAAAATTCCCAAGCAAAGTCAAAAAGCTTAAAACTGAAAAAATCACGCCAAAAGCAATTGCCCATTTTAGCAAAGGATCATCAGTAAACTGGCCACATTATGGCTTCTTTGCTGATGTTAGCTTTGAATATGACGGCACACGCTTTGAGCCACATGAAAGTGGGACACACATTATTGAGCATAATGGTCGCTTGATTGAAAAAGACATAAAATTTGAAAAAGCTAAGCTTGAAACCTTAGGAGGATTTGGCTTTGTAAAATCAAGACGTGCTTACTTTGGCTATGGCAATCAAGCACACAAGCCATTTGGTGAAAGTTATATTTTAAACAGCAATCCTTATCTTGAACCAGAAGAGCAATGGGAAGGCTTCTATGTTGAAGATCTTGAGGACTTCAAACTTTTAGGCTGGCAGGTTGAGTTTGATGATGACTTTGCACATCACTATATTGTTGCTGATGATATCGACATTGGCATCGAAGAAGGTGCGCAAAATGATTGGTTTAATGTACATCTGAGCGTTAATCACAACGGCAACACCATCGATCTACAGCCGCTGATTATGCAATATCTACAAAAAGGGCTTAACAAAGAAGAGCACGACCTTGTTGCCATTGTTGATAAGAACCACCGTTTAAAAATTGATTACAGCATTATTGAACCAGTCATTAACTCATTGTTTGAATTAAATGATGAGCGTGGCGGCACACTAAAACTCTCAAAATACCAAATCGGTGCGCTGATGAGCCTTGAGGAGCAACTAGGCAAAAGTGGCGCGATTGATTATAGTAAAGCCAATGCTTTAAAGCGCTTTGTTGACTCACTGAAAGACACAACAAAATTACCACTACTAGATACACCAAAAGAAGTACAAGCAACTTTACGCGACTATCAGCGCTATGGCGTAAGCTGGATGGATTTCTTATCCAAACATGAAATGGGTGGTTTGTTAGCCGATGATATGGGACTTGGCAAAACCCTGCAAACGCTCACTTGGCTTCAGTTACAACACGATACTGATAAAGATTTTGGTACAAGCCTTATCATCGCGCCCACCTCGGTTGTCGGCAATTGGATTAGAGAAGCTGAGAAATTCACACCTAAGCTCACAATTTTGCTATTGCATGGCTCTGAACGTGCCGAGCATTATGATAACTTGCTTAACTACGATATCGTCGTCACAAGCTATCCACTTATTTTAAAAGACGAAGAAATTCATCGCCAAAATACCTATAGCGCACTGATTTTGGATGAGGCTCAAACGATTAAAAATGCTAAGACAAAGCAAGCGCAAAGCATTTTCACCCTTTCAGCTAAACATCGTTTTTGTTTAACAGGCACACCACTTGAGAATCATCTGGGTGAGCTATGGTCGCAATTTAACTTCTTAATGCCTGGCTTCCTGGGCAATGATAGCCAGTTTCGTAAGCACTTCAAAAATCCAATTGAAAAACATCAAGACAGCGATCGTTTAAAAATACTGAAAAGTCGCATCGCACCCTTTATGCTTCGACGCACTAAGGCATTAGTTGCTAAGGATCTGCCTGAAAAGACTGAGTCGATTGAAATTATTGAGCTACCCAATACGCAAAAGCAACTATATGAAAGTGTGCGCATGACAATGGAGAAGAAAGTACGTGAGCTCTTGAAAAAGCAAGGGCTTGCCAAGAGTCATATTCATATTCTTGATGCACTATTAAAGCTACGCCAATCATGCTGCCATCCGCAATTAGTTAAACTAGAGAGTGCCAAAAAAGTGCATGAATCGGCTAAACTTGATTATTTACTAGAAATGCTAACCGAACTTGCTGCTGAAAAGCGTAAAGTACTGGTATTCTCACAATTTGTCGAGATGCTTGATTTAATTGCACTTGAGCTTGGCAAACATAAGATCCAATATGTGCAGTTAACCGGACAAACTAAAAATCGCCAAAAACTGATTGATGACTTTAGTGACAACGCTGATATCACGGTTTTCTTAATCAGCTTAAAAGCTGGCGGCACGGGCTTAAATCTTGTTGCCGCTGATACGGTTATTCACTTTGATCCATGGTGGAATCCAGCCGTTGAAGCCCAAGCCACGGATCGCGCCTATCGTATTGGTCAAGATAAACCTGTCACGGTGTATAAACTCATTGCCAAAGACAGTGTTGAAGAAAAAATCTTAAAACTTCAGCAGAAAAAAGCGGATCTTGCTAGTGGGTTGTATAACAAAGATGGACAAGCTGATTTCAAACTCAGTGAAAATGATCTATTGAATTTATTTGAACCGATTGTTTAAGATAAGACTATTTACTTTGAGTGAACTCCGTTAAATATAGAAGTTTAGCTGCCGTTGATAACAACTTAAATAAGCGTTAGCAAGCTCGAAATAAGGTCATCTTTTTGATGTGCTTCATATGCTTGGCTTTCGCTTTTACCCCATACTACATCCGGCCAGCAAAAATCATCTTTTTTGCGTCCGATCACATGAATATGCATTTGTGAGACGACATTACCAATTGTCGCAACATTGACTTTATCAACGTGTAAATCCTCTTTGAGAAAGCGGGATAATGTATTTATCAAGGCATTGAGTCTTAGCTGCATCTCCAGATCAAGCTCAAACCATTCAATGACGGACACTTTAGGTACGATGAGAAACCACGTCACCAGTGCGTTGTTTGATAATCGTAACTGAACATCACCAAGATCTTTGATGAGGCTACTAGAATCAGCTAAACGTTTATCGAGCACAAAAGCTGTCATATATCTTCCTTACTTTGTCTAAATCAGCTTGTGTGTCAATCCCAGGAGGTGTTGACGCCTTAGCTTCAGCAATCGCAATTTTTTGATTATGCCATAACACGCGCAATTGCTCTAAAGACTCAATTTGCTCTAATGGGCTTTTTTCCATCTGTGCATACACCTTTAGAAAACCTGCGCGATAAGCATATAAACCAATATGACGATAATGATTTCCCATCTTAATCTCACCTTGGTCAAACACACCACGCTGCCATGGAATCGGCGCTCTTGAGAAATACAAAGCATATTGCTCGCGATTAAAGACGACTTTTACGCAATTTGGATCATGCACTTCATTTTCATCAGTTATTCGCTCACACAAGGTTGCCATTACCGCTTGCGATCTATCCACCAACAAATCAGCAGCTTGAATCACATTTTCCATCGGAATTAATGGCTCATCCCCTTGGATATTAACGACAATATCCTCATCAGCAATTGCTAATTTCTGCACAGCTTCAGCCAAGCGATCGGTGCCTGATTGGTGATCTACTGCCGTCATGCAAACTGTCGCACCAAAACTGTGTGCTATGGTTTGAATTTCCTCACTATCCGTCGCAATCACCACTTGCTCAAAGCCACATTGTAATGCACGCTCATAAACATGCTCAATAATGGGTTTGCCTGCCAAATCAAGTAATAACTTATTGGCAAGGCGACTGGATTGCAAACGCGCTGGAATAATAATATGGCGCTTACTCATAGTGTTTGACTTCTTCAAGCGTTAGCTTCTTAGCTTCTTCTAATAGCATACGCGGCACGCCATCAATAATGGGGTATGCCAATTTATCCGCTTTACACACAAGCATCTTGTTTTGCTTATCGTATATCAATGATGATTGACACTCAGGACACACCAAAATACTTAATAAACCTTGATCCATTTGTTACGCCTTAATCACAAAAATAAATTCATTATCTATTTCCAATTGCTCTAAGATAGCATAGCCATTGATCTTACACCAAGCAGGAATATCATGCTTGACACCCGGATCGGTACAAGTCACTTTTAACTGCTCACCGGCGGTCATCTTTTTTAATGCATTTTGTGTTTTAATCACCGGCATCGGACATAATAAGCGACGTAAGTCTAGCTCAACATTAACTTCCATCAGACATACCACGCTTGTTGTACTTCATCAACGGTAAAAGGCTTCACCGTATGCTCGCGTGCAACACCATCAGGATAAGCAAAACGCACAGTCACTTCATCAGCATCTCTGCCTTGTGAAAAACGCGCAATAATTCTGGCGACAAACGCCTCATCTTGAGTATCAAAACTGCCGTCAATCAAGGTCAGTGGTCCACCATGACTTTCAACGGTGATATGCGGAAATTGACGCTTATAACCATTTAGAAAATTATTTTCACCTTCTTCGCGTGCAATAATCAATTTAAACTCAGGCTTTGGACGCAAGTGGCGACCAACTTTCAACAACATAATGTCATCAAAATCATAATCACGCTTGTCATTACGACCTTTCCACAAATCAACCAACTTATCCGAGTATTGCTTATCGGTTAAAAAGCAACACCCACCTGCAGGAGTCGCATAATCAACAAAACCATATGAACTGGCTAGCTCAAATTGCGGTGTGCGATTGCGCCCGTGAAAACCAAATAGCTTTTCACGATCAACCCAACCTTCGCGCTCAGGCTTGGTTTCAGGTAGATTTTTAGCGCATAATGGACGCAATAATAAATCATCAATACCTGATTGCTTTTGAATAACTGGCATAGTGTCTTTACGTTGCGACATCGGACGCTGACCAATGACCTCACCGGTAATAATGAAATCAAAACCATTTTCAAGCGCCCATTCTTTGGCTTTTTTAACCATAAATATCTTACAATCCAAACACGGATTCATATTGGCGCCATAGCCATATTTTGGATTTAATAGCACATCTTTGTACTCTTCAATCACATCGATAATATGCAGTTTAATCCCAAGTTGCTCAGCAACCCATAGGGCATTGTTACGTTTTTCTTTGCTTTGATCTTTCTTACGAATGGCATGCGTATGCCCTTCGACACAAAACCCAGTGAAGAAGTTAATCCCTTCAACATGAATGCCTTGATCTGCAATCACCTTGGTTGCCAACATGGAATCTAAACCACCGGAAATAAGCGAAACCGCCTTATATTGCTTAGGTTTTTCTGAATGAGAATTATGTAATGATGTCATTTATTATATTGAGTCTACTTTAAAATTTGCGCACATTGTACGCGCTATAGACAATTTTTTCATTATTCAAATGAAACTTTCTACACTTTTCTGTCGACGTATCTGTTTAAAAAGCCGCCTGCACCCACTGGATGTCATCTCCTGTCATGCCGATGACATCAAAGCGGCATTCGGCATGTTGATAGTGTGGGTGTTGTTGCAAAAAGACTTGTGCTGTTTTACGCACTTTAATCTGTTTAGATTTTGTCACCATTTCTAGTGCCGAGCCAAATTGCGCTGACTTGCGCGCCTTGACCTCAACAAATATCAATACATCAGCAATTTGACCAATTAAGTCAATTTCCCCTAGTGGTGTCAAAAAATTCTTGGCAATTAAGCTAAAACCTTGGGTCTCTAGAAACACTAAGGCTTTATTTTCCGCCTCACCACCAATGGATCGACTCATCTAAACAATACCATTATGACGCAGTAGCGCATCAACTGACGGTTTTTGTCCTTTAAATTTCTCAAATAGCTCTGCCGCTGGAGCTGAGCCGCCTTTTTCTAAGATAATGTGCATAAACTTCTGACCAATGGCTTTGTTTAATACTGTCTGACCCTGTTCAAATTCCGCAAAAGCATCACTGGATAGCACTTCCGCCCATTTGTAACTGTAATAGCCCGCTGCATAACCACCTGCAAAAATATGTGAAAAGCCATTTTCAAAGCGATTAAACTTGGGCACCTCTAACAATGCCGTTGATTGGCGCACATCCTCTATTATTTGATGAATATCTAAATCCTCAACACTACTTTGGTGTAGTTGCATATCAAACAGTGCAAACTCAAGCTGACGCAACATTGCTAAGCCCGATTGATACTGACGTGAGGCAACCAACTTTTGAAATAGCTCTTTTGGTAAGCTTTGTTTGGTCTCAACATGCTGTGACAGCAATTGTAATCCTTCTTCACACCAACAGAAATTCTCCATAAACTGACTTGGTAACTCAACAGCATCCCACTCAACACCATTAATCCCTGAAACAGGCAAATACTCCACTTGCGTTAGAATGTGCTGCAAGGCATGCCCAAACTCATGAAATAAAGTCAATACATCATTATGCGTCAATAACGCATCAGCACCTTCATTGGCAGGCATAAAGTTACAGGTAACATACGCCACAGGCGTTTGCACTGAATGATCAAGACGCTTATAGCGCGTGCGACATTCATCCATCCACGCACCATCACGCTTATGTGCTCTTGCAAAGAAATCAACTAAAATTGCCCCACGAAGTTGCTTGTTTTCATCATAAAATTCATACAACTCTGTTTGTGGATGATAGCGATCCCAATCATCACGCTTCTTCGCTGTGATACCATAAAGAGATGACAATACACTAAACAAGCCTTTTATCACGTGATTCAAAGGGAAATAAGGACGCAGCTCTTCAGAAGTGAAATCATAGCGTGCTTTTTTCATTTTATCTGAATAATATACGCTATCCCAAGGCTTAAGCTCTTCATCCAATCCAGACTGTTTAGCAAATTCTTGAAGCTCTTTAAGCTCTTTTTGTGCATGTGGTTTTGCCTTTTGTAGCAAATCTTGCATAAAGTGCATCACCTCATCAACTGAAGTTGCCATCTTCGTTGCCAGTGAAACTTCAGCATAGTTCTTAAATCCTAAAAGTCGTGCTTCTTCAGCCCTTAAGCGCATAATCTCTTGCATAACTTTTGTATTATCAAAGCTTTTATTGTCCGCTTCGCTTGAGGCGCGCGTGACATAGGCTTTATAAAAAGTCTCGCGCAACTTGCGATTATCTGCTTGCTGCATCACGGAAATATAGGTTGGTGCGTCAAGCCCCAAAACAAACCCATCTTTTTCTTCTGTTTTCGCCTTTAAGCGTGCTTGCTCTTTAGCACTGTCTGATAAACCTTTTAATTCATCTTCATTTAATGTGTGATAATGCCACGCCATCGTCGCATCAAGCACATTATTCTCAAAATCACTTTGCAACTTGGCAAGCTTGGTAACGACTTGCTCAAACTTCTCGCGCTTATCACCTTCCAGATCCACGCCTGATAATTTAAAACTGCGAATAGCATCATTAATCGCCTTAATCTGTGCTTGATCCAAAGTTTTATCATGTTGCAAAATAATTTGATACGCCTTTAGCATGCGTTCATCCTGTGCCGTTTGCGTTGAATATTCTGATATTTTTTCAACACAATACTGATAGACTTCGCGCAACTGCGGTGTATTTTTAACGGCATTTAAATGCCCCAAAGGACCAAAAGTTTTGCTAAGCGCATCTTCGGCTTCTTCCAAAGGGTAGATAAATCTATCCCATGTGTAATTACTCTCTTTAAGTAATTGCTCTTTTAAATCACGGCAATACTTGATGCGCTCTTCCACTTCAGTCTTGGCATTATTAATGTCTATTTGTGAAAATTTGGGTAAATCTAATGTAACTACATCACTCATCTGTATGTTCCTTGGCATAAATTCTTCATTCTGCTAAGGCTTTATAATACACTTATTTCACTGCGAAAAAATACGAAAAAAGCACTAATAGACAATGTCTGCTGATCTAAACACTTATTTAATGGCTTTTGTGATGTTTATCATCCCAATGCTCTTTGCTATCACACTACATGAAGCAGCACACGCCTACATCGCCAAATTACGTGGTGACAAAACCGCCTATCTTATCGGGAGAGTTACTTTAAACCCGATTAAACATATCGACATCCTCGGCACGATCATTCTACCAACTGCAATGTTTCTATTGGGCACCGGCTTCTTGTTTGGTTGGGCAAAGCCTGTGCCTGTTAATTTTAATAACCTCAAAAAGCCGCGACAAGATATTATTCTTGTCGCAATTGCCGGACCTTTAGCCAATTTCATTATGGCAATTATTTGGTTTTTGCTGTGGAAATTTGTACCAAACTTTGGTTTCCATCAGATGGCACAATTTGGTGTCATACTCAATTTGATGCTAATGGTATTTAACTTATTACCCATTCCACCACTTGATGGCAGTCGTGTTATTAGCGCATTATTGCCTTATAAAGCAGCCTTACAATATAACCGTTTAGAACGCTGGGGATTTTTGATCGTGCTTTTGCTGCTATTTATTCCTTTTGGGCAATCCAACCTACTCGCAAGCATCTTGCTACCACTGATTAATAAACTCTACTTACTCATTCAATTTATCTTTTAAGTTTTTAAGGCACAAACAATGCAATTAGAACATGAAAAACAGGATACACCAATTTTTGTTAAACATTATAAATCTAGCGAGCTAACACTATCACAACAAACATTTTCTCACAGCGTGATTATCACACCTGAGAAAATTATTAATAATAATTGGGGCATCAAATCCATTGACGAGCTTAATCTTGACACTATTGAAGCCCTTATCGAACTTGATGCTCATATTTACCTTCTTGGCACTGGTGCAACATCACAGATTCCGCCGCAAGAAATCATCATTGCTTTTGCCCGCCTAGGAAAATCCATTGATTTTATGGACTCAGCTGCCGCATGCCGCACTTTTAATATCTTGGCAAATGAAGGACGTCGCGTTGCCGCTGCCATCATCGTTTAAAGCCGTAACACTCGGCATAAATCAATTTTTTGTCATTTTTTATTAAATTTTCTCTAACCTCCTTGATATCTTTTTGCTATACGCTAGGATTAGGTCTATAGTAATTAGTGTTTCTTATAGGTTCATACAACAGAAGGAAGACAACGATGAGAAAAATCACACTACTTGGCATTGTTTCCAGTGCTGCATTATTATCTGCTTGTGCCACATCACCTAAAGCGCCAGCACCACAAAATACAGATGCATCTGTTACAGCAATGTCAACACCAGCGTCAGTCAGCTCAACGCAAACTACAAGCAATAGCTCATTACCAAGCTCAACAGTTAAACTAAGCGCCAAAGATGGGCGTTTAGTTGCAAAAATTTATACTGACTGGAATGGCGCCAAACAAGGAGATCTAAAACTTCACTGGGTTGCACCTAGCCAATCACACTGCATGAGCACAACTTTTCCAATCATGAAATATAAAGAAGCCAGTGATTACTCTTGGGCTTACCGCACACTTGAGCATCAAAGTGCTAATGGCGCAATCGCATGCCCAGGCGTATGGAAAGCTGAAGTAGTTTACACACCAAGCAAAGCAGTTGTTGGTGAAGCTGAGCTTAACGTTTCTCAATAGAGCGCGGCAGCACCTCAGCAATAACTTTCCTATCCATTAACAGTCTTTAAATGCGGCTAAGACTAAATATTCGCTGCACCCTGAGCATCAGTCGAAGTGGGTAGCTTGGGAAAATCACACTTCATAGAGGCTTCGACTTGCGTTCAGCCAACGCTTACACAATTAAAGCGGGCAGGAATACGGTCATAGCCTTAAATCCTACAAAAAATTCAGTCTAACCTTGCTACTGCTTCTCTCAAAACTTAAGCACAGCGGTGTATTTTCATCTAATTGTTGATGGAAATAATATATATCTTGGACATTTTTCTTTTTGCATTCTCCACTTTCAGTTACTTCAAAAACATAACGATTTAACCCATTGGCAATCCCTTGACCCGTCAGTTTAAGGCTTGCCTCTTTATATGCCCATAACCAATAAAACACATTTCGTTGTGCACTTTCACCCTTCTTAGCAGCAATCAAGTCATACTCGCTCTTTGCAAAATATTGTTTTGCTATCGCTAGCACATCGACTTTTTCTTTTTTAGTCTGCACATCGACACCAACACGCTGACCCTTGGCAATTGCTATAACAACATAATCACGCGTATGACTAATATTAAAATCAAGCATACTATCAACGAGAAATGGTCGGCCATTGTTGGTCTTTGAAAACTGCAGCTCAGTGGTAGTAACACCCAAGCGCTCACTCAACAACTTATAGCGCAGCCATTGCGATGCGATATACTCAACACGCTTACGCTCTAACCTTAAGTCTTTGGCATAGTTTTTAATTTCAAGCGGCAATATATTAAGCGCTTTCAGCGCATCAAATTTGTTTAGATTTAGAACACATATATCAATCATCATTATAAGTTTATATATCAGACACACTTTAGCTTGATCATTAAATTAGAAATTTAAACGTAAACTTGCAGAAATGAAAGCATTTTCATATACTGACAGCACCAATTCCATGATATCGCTCGCAAATTATTTTGCGGTGTTTGCCTGTAAAGTAGTTTGTGATGGGTATATATAAGCGCTAGGAGACTGATATGGCTGTACTAACTATCCGCAACGTACCAGATGATGTGCATCGCGCACTAAAAGCAAAAGCATTAAAGCACGGCAGAAGCACTGAAGCTGAAATTAGAGAAATACTAAAAAATGCTGTTGAGCACCAAAGTCAAGTGAAGCTAGGCAGCCTATTATCGAGCATCCGTAAAGAGGTTGGGGTTATCAAACTTGATACACATCGTGACAAAACGCCACCTTCACCAATGGATTTCACATGATACTTGTCGATACTAATGTTATTTCAGAGCCATTAAAGCCTCGACCGAATGTAAGCGTTATCAAATGGCTTGATGATCAACTAATCGATGCACTATATCTATCAACCATCAGCATTGCAGAGATTCGATTTGGTATTGCAGCATTACCCTCAGGCAAGAAAAAGACGACACTAGAAGAAAGCCTAGAATCAACCATACTGCCATTGTTTACCAATAGAGTTTTAAGCTTTGATCAGAATGCTGCAAAAATCTATGCACTATCAATGGCAAAAGCACGAAAAAGCGGTATCACCGTCGGCATAGCGGACGCCTATATTGCAGCTATTGCCAAAGCAAACTCAATGACCATTGCAACACGTGACACAAATCCATTTGACGCACTTGAGGTACCTTATATTAATCCTTGGGAATGTTAGCATTTAATTAAACGCGACTACCCAACTGCATGCTTGCATTATATAATTGGCATAGTTTACTTAATTGGAGACCGATCATGAAACAAAAACTCCGTTATATTGCTGATGCTATCTTTTTTCTTGCTTGCATTACCTTTATTGCCACACTTACCTCTATTTTCTATTTCAATAACTTTAGCATTATCGTTAAAGGGCACGTTGTTTACTGGGTTTATGCGGCGCCTTTAGCAATGGTTTTATACACTTTTTTACGCAATCAATTCTTAACAGATAAACCAAATAAAACAAATTCCGAAAATCCGCTTGAACCGACTCAAAAAACGAGCTAACGTAACCCCACACATTGCTTTTCACAAGATTCTAATATGAGAGTATCGCAAACTTTACTTGCCACTGAAAAAGAAACACCAAAAGACGCTGAATTAATCAGTCATCAGTATATGTTACGTGCCGGCTTAATTCGCAAGCTTGCCTCAGGTATTTATCAATGGCTACCTACAGGGATGAAAGTGCTGCAAAAAGTCCAAACAATCGTCCGCGAGGAGATGGATAATGCAGGCGCCTGTGAGATTTTAATGCCTAGCATATTGCCTGCTGAGCTATTACAAGAAACGCATCGTTGGCAAAAATTTGGTCCTGAGCTTCTAAAAATGCAGGATCGCCATGAACGTGATTTCTGCTATGGACCAACACATGAAGAGCCGATTGTTGACATTGCACGCAAAGAAATTAAAAGCTATAAACAATTACCACTTAACCTATATCAAATCCAAACAAAATTCCGTGATGAAATACGTCCACGCTTTGGCGTGATGCGCGCACGTGAATTTATTATGAAAGATGCTTATTCATTTCACAGCAATTATGATTGTTTAGAAAACACCTATCAGAAGATGCATCAAGCATATTGTAATATCCTAACGCGTATGGGGCTTAAGTTTCGTGTCGTTAATGCTGATGCTGGCGCCATTGGTGGCAGCAAAACGCATGAGTTTCAGGTGCTTGCCGCAGCAGGCGAAGATATTATTTGCTATAGCAGCCAAAGTGATTATGCTGCCAATATTGAAATGGCAGAGTATTTAAAACCAGATCTCATAACACGCAAGTCTCCTTCTCAATCACTTGAAAAGATCGCAACACCTGATTTGAAAACTATTAGTGATATTTGTCAAAAGTTTGACTTGTTACCTGAAAACACGATCAAAACCATTATTATCAAGGATAGTGATAATACACTCTTTGCCTTAGTGCTACGTGGGGATCATGAGTTAAATGAGATTAAAATCGAAAAGTTACCTCAAATCAACGCACCTTTTACTTTTGCCACGGAAGCCGAAATACAACAAGCATTTAATGCCAATATCGGCTCTTTAGGTCCTGTTAACTCACTAATTAAAGTGATTGCTGATTATAGCGCTGTCATGTTACACGACTTTGTATGTGGTGCTAATGAAGATGCTTTTCATTTCTTTGGTGCAAACTGGGATCGCGACATTAAAAGCTATGATGTTGCGGACCTTCGTAATGTGGTTGTCGGCGACATATCTCCTGACGGCAAAGGCACACTTGAGCTTACCAGCGGCATTGAAGTTGGGCATATTTTCCAACTAGGTGACAACTACTCCAAAGCGATGAACGCTAATATTCTAGATGAAAATGGTAAGAAACAAGACCTTATCATGGGCTGCTACGGTTTTGGTGTCACACGCATTATTGCGGCGGCAATCGAGCAATCGCATGATGATAACGGTATTATTTGGCCAAGTGAGATCGCACCGTATGATATCTCGATCATTCCAATGAATATGCATAAATCAACTAAAGTCTTCGAGATTGCTAATAAACTTTATAATGACCTTAGAGCTGCCGGCTTTGATGTTTTATTTGATGATCGCAAAGAGCGCCCTGGTATTATGTTTGCTGACGCAGATTTAATTGGCGCACCACATCAACTGATTATTGGTGAACGTGGACTGGAGAATGATGTCATCGAATACAAATGTCGCAAAACACAACAAAAATCTGAGATTCCTTATACCATTGACGCTGTTTTGCAAAAGGTCTGTGCTAAGCAAACAAGCAAAGCAAAATTAAGTCCATGTCACTAGGTTGATGTTTTACCCTATCCTCACTTACAATAACATGCATTAAAAATGCATTACCATCTGATTTTACTATGTCAAACAACCATCCTTTTGCTCAAGATGCACTAAAAACAATCGATCTCGAAATTGAAACACTTGAGCAGCTTAAAAAACATATTAGTGACGATTTCATCGCCGCTTGCGAGTTGATTCTCAAATGTCAGGGGCGCGTGATTATTATTGGTATGGGCAAATCAGGACATATCGCCTCAAAGATTGCAGCCACCCTTGCCAGCACGGGAACACCTGCATTCTTCGTCCATCCAGCTGAAGCAGGACACGGCGATTTTGGCATGATTACGCGTCAAGATGTAGTCATTGCTATCTCAAATTCTGGCTCAACGCCTGAGTTAACGTCATTAATTCCAATGATCAAACGCCTTGATATCCCACTTATTGCCATATCTAGCAAACCGCAGTCAGCATTGGCGCAAGCTGCGGATATTTCAATGAATCTTGGGGTTGAAAAAGAAGCTTGCCCGCACAATTTAGCACCAACATCAAGCACAACAGCAACATTGGTATTGGGTGATGCCTTAGCGATTGCACTATTAAATGCTAAAAACTTTAGTGCGGAAGATTTCGCCAACTCACACCCAAGTGGTGCTTTGGGTAAACGCTTACTGTTAAAAGTATCTGATCTTATGAAAACAGGTGCATCTCTACCCATTGTTACATCTCAAAGCACATTAGAAGATGCGATTTTAGAGATCAGCTCTAAAGGTCTAGGAATGACACTTATATCTGATGATAACAAGACACTCAATGGCATTTTTACCGATGGTGATTTGCGTAGAATCTTCCAACAATCCCTTTATCAAAAAGGGCTTAACATTGCAGAAGTTATGGGCAAAAGACCAAAGACAATTATCGAAGATGCAATGGCAATTGAAGCATTAAGCCTTATGAATCAATTGAAAATTACCACATTGGCAGTTTTAAATCATCAAAATGAAATTGCTGGCATTATCCACATGCATGATTTAGTACGCGAGGGTATCGCTTAAGTAGCTAGCTTTAATTACCCCTCACCCGCACAGTCTGCGCTGCACGACCTCCCCCACATGGGGCGAGGTAATCGTTGCTGAAACTTTTTTCATTATGACTAACTTGAAAAATCCAATACAAAAATATCATACTTTTTGATTTTAGCTTTCAGTGTTGCAGGACTTATGCCTAATACTTCAGCGGTATTACTTAGATGAAATCCTGTATACGCCAAAGTTGCCTCAATTAAGCCCCGCTCAATTTCCTCAGTGACTAAACTTAACATAAAGCGCGGTTCATCTTGCGGGTTACGTCTTGCTTCTTCATAGCGCATTTCAGCAATGGCATAAATAAATCTTTCTATATTGCTACTCATGATGAATATCCTTATCTAACTCTTTAATTTTCTTGTACTGTTAAGGATAGAAGTAAATTTAAAGCTTGCATAAAGAGATCTACACTTTAATGCTTACGTTTTCGCTGAAATCACTGTAATCAAATTGCCATGTTTTAATGTCGCATAAACGCACAGCTTTGCTATCATAGCTCGTGTTTGAATTAAAATTAGCGGCTTCACAATGCACTTAGAAAGAAAACAAAACGCCTTTGAACTCCATACAAACTACACTCCCGCAGGAGACCAACCAACGGCAATCGCATCCTTAACGCAAGGTTTAAAAGAAGGCTTAAAACACCAAACATTACTTGGCGTCACCGGCTCAGGGAAAACCTATACAGTGGCTAATGTTATTCAGAATGTTCAACGCCCTACGTTGATTCTTGCACATAACAAAACACTTGCCGCACAATTATATGCCGAAATGAAACAGTTTTTTCCAAAAAATGCCGTAGAGTATTTTGTATCATATTATGATTATTACCAACCAGAAGCTTATGTTGCTGCATCAGACACTTATATCGAAAAAGACTCATCGATTAATGAACATGTTGAGCAAATGCGTTTATCAGCCACCAAAGCGATTTTAGAACGCCAAGATGTAATCATTGTTGCCACCGTATCAGCGATCTACGGCTTGGGTGATCCTGAACAATATATGCAAATGCTACTGCACCTTAAAGTCGGTGAACAAATCGATCAACGCAGTATTTTAAGACGCTTAAGTGACATGCAGTATCACCGCAATGATATGGATTTCTCACGCGGAACCTATCGTGTGCGTGGCGAGGTTATCGATATATTCCCTGCAGACTCAGATAAAGATGCCGTGAGAGTTGAGTTATTTGATGATGAAATCGAAAGCATTAAACTCATCGATCCCCTTACTGGCAAAGTCACTGCAAATACCTATCGCGCGACAATATTCCCAAGTACGCATTATGTCAGCTCAAAAGAACGCCAAAAAACCATGGTTGAGGAAATCAAAGATGAATTACGTGAGCGTGTTGCCTATTTTCAAAAGGAAAACCGCCTAATTGAAGCCCAACGCATTGAGCAGCGCACACTATACGATATTGAAATGATTAATGAATTAGGTTATTGCACAGGCATTGAGAATTATTCACGTCTTTTGTCAGCTCGAGCACCTGGCGAGCCACCACCGACATTACTGGATTATTTACCGCAAAATGCATTTATTGTGATTGATGAGTCGCACGTTACCATCCCGCAATTTGGCGGCATGTATAAAGGAGATCGCTCACGCAAAGAAAACCTTGTTAATTATGGTTTTCGTCTGCCTTCGGCACTGGATAATCGTCCGCTTAAATTCCATGAATTCGAGGCATTAGTTACCCAAGCGATTTATGTCTCAGCCACACCCGCTGATTATGAGAAAGAGCATCAACAAAATGTAGCTGAACAAGTTGTACGCCCAACAGGATTACTTGATCCCTTAGTTGAAGTAAGATCAGTCAGCATTCAAGTCGAAGATGCATTATCTGAAATTAACAAAGCAGTACAAAAAGATGAGCGCATTCTTATCACAACCCTTACTAAGCGTATGGCTGAGGATCTCACAGATTACTTATCTGAACACGGGGTCAATGTCCGTTATCTTCATGCGGATGTCGACACCGTTGAACGTGTTGAGATTATTCGCGATCTACGCATGGGCGTCTTTGATGTATTGGTCGGTATCAATCTATTACGTGAAGGCTTGGATATGCCTGAAGTCAGCACGGTTTTAATCTTTGATGCGGATAAAGAAGGTTTCTTAAGATCCGAGAGATCATTGATCCAAACTATTGGACGTGCAGCAAGGCACATTAATGGTAAAGCTATTTTATACGCCGAGGTAATTACCGGCTCAATGCAGCGCGCGATGGATGAAACGTTGCGGCGGCGCAACAAACAACAGCAGTTTAATACTGATTACGGTATTACGCCGACATCCATCAAAAAGAAGGTTGGTGACTTATTAGAATTATCACCTGAATTTAGTAAAAAGGCGGCAAAGAATAATGCTCGTAAAAAGGTGAGAGATATTGCAGTTGATGAGGTTCTCGGTGTTAAAGAAGCCATAATATTGGTTAAAAAACTCGAAAAGTCGATGAAAGAACATGCGCGCAATCTCGAGTTTGAAGAAGCTGGACACGTGCGTGACCAAATCAAAACCATCAAAGAAAAGTATCTATTATAGCCAGTTAATGACTTTATAATTGACTTAAATAGCGTATTTTTTACAAAGATTGAGAAAAAATCTACTTGTCGATGGTTAATATCTCACATTTTCATGCTACAATCTCTGCACTTTAATAGCTACCATGGTGTACGATGCGATTTTTACTATGTTTTGCAACATTCGCGGCAATGCTCTATAACAGCAGCTATGCAGCAGAACGAATAATCACTGAAATGAATATTCCAGCAACGCTATCTTTTATCCCACAAATTGTGCAAGAACATCCGATCATTGCACTGATTATTGCACTTATTGTGGTTGCTTACCTTATTTTACGCATTCGCAGGTTCCTTAGAAGCAAATAGTCCTACCTAGTAGCGTGAATCATTTGCGGTGTTTCATTGCCTAGCAGTTTGCAATGGGTATAAAATCTAAGAATTATCCTTATCTTAGCCGTTATCTACGCCATGATGAAAGAATACTGCCAAAGCATTATGCATGATGTTACTGAGGTTTTTCTTAAGAAAAAACACTCTATCTATAAGACATTGCTCATTTACAGCAAGCGCATCGATAAGCTATTAATAAAATATTTCCCGCAACAAATAGCGCATATTTCCTTGATTGCTATCGGTGGCTATGGTCGTCAGGATCGCGCATTATATTCAGATCTTGATTTATTGTTTTTGGCAGAAAATGATAAGGCTCTAGAAAGTCCCGAACTTGTGACATTTATTCAGGAATTACAAAGCTTGCCAATTAAAGTTGGCTATTCAACTCATACCATCAGAAGTGCCCTGCAGCATGCTAATAATGATATAAATTTACTCACTGCCATTTTGGATGCGCGTCTTATCTGTGGTAATAATACCCTTTTTGATCAATTTAAATCATTGGTTAAAAGCAAACAAAATCTCCCTGTCCATCGTGATTTTATTTATAGCAAATATGCTGAGCAAATTGACCGTGATTGCAACTTCCCAATCAACCAACAACCCGATCTTAAAAATACTGTTGGCAATCTGCGCTACTTGCAAAGTGTTCACTGGCTATTGATTTATCTCCACCCTAATGTCAATTTACATTATCTTGTTGAGCATTACTATATTACTACAGACGAGCTAACGAGTTTAAGTAAGGCGCATCGCTTGCTTTCTGCTATTCGCTTTTATTTGCATATCTTGTATCAACGCGAGCAAAATTCACTACTGATTGACAAACAACTTATGATTGCTGAGTTTTTTGGTTTTAAGCATAAAAAGCCACATAAAAGCATTGAGCTATTTATGCAGCATTACTATAACAGCATTCGTCACGTTAAACTTATTAACCGCATCATCTTCCATGAATTAATGGCATCTCAAGTAATCAGCAATGATATAGCACTTGGTGATGGTTTTAGTATCCATGGCGGCATTTTAAAGCATACACAGAATAATTACCCTACACATATAAACAATATTTTGATACCTTTTAGATACTTTTGCCAACACCAAGAAGTTAAAGCGCTTGATGCTCAAATCGTTCGCAATACACTGCAACTACTTGCAGCATTAGCTAAGAAAAACTTACTTTCTAACCAAATATTACAGCAACAATTTTTAGCGATTTTCACCTATCCATACAATATCAAAGGTGCGCTAAGTATTATGATGGATTTAGGGATTGTTGAAAAAATTATCCCTGAGTTTGCCATTAGCAAAGGACAGATGCAGTTTGATCTATATCATCAATACACTGTTGATCGCCATACAATTGAGGTTATCAGCAACCTACGCAGCATGCGGACAGCTCATTTTGAACAAGACTTCCCATTAGCTTATCAGGTGATGCTTAAACATCCCGCGCAACGACTATTGTATATTGCCGCATTTTTTCATGATATTGGCAAAGGTTCCGGTGTAGATCATAGTAAATTCGGCGCGCGCCTTGTGCAAAAATATGCTGAAATTTGGCGCTTAAAACAAGATGAAATCCATCTTTTGTCATGGTTGGTTAAACATCACTTGGCATTTTCGCGTATGATCAAGAAAGAAGACATCTATGACGGTGTGGTTATCGCGCAATTTGCTGAATTTTGCCAAAGTCAATATTATCTTGATAGCTTATTTCTTTTGACCATTGCCGATATTAAAGGCACCAACCCCGCATTGTGGACACAGTGGCAACAAACGATGTTCGAGCATCTGTATACACGCACTAGCGAGTTATTGAGCAAATCCGTAAAGCTCACGCTTAAAGAACAAGTTGGTGAAACGCAAAAGAAAATTCTGGCACAGCTAGAATGCACTGATCACAGTATAATCATGTCACTATGGCAGAGTCTACCCGCCCGCTACTTTACAGAACAGGCATTAGCTACCTTGATCTGGCAAAATAATATACTTTGTCAACAACTGATCAACAACGACCACAGTCTTTCAATCCACACGCATTTTGATCACAGCTTGAACCAAACGCTATTACTGTTTTTAATGACCGATAAGGAAATTAGATTATCATCGCTATGTTATCTACTATATAAAGCCAGCATCAACATCACCGAAGCAAGCTTTTTCAAACTTCCAGATAATCAAATGCTTTATCAATTTAGCATTACTAATTTAAGTTATCAGCCACTGCAAAACGAGCATGAGCTGCTATGGCTAGAGCAGCATTTAAAAACGCAATTGACACCTCATAGAATAGATTATGCCCCTACTAAATTAAATGCCTTGGTAACGGATAAATCAACCATAAAGCGTCTAAAGAAGAATGTGCAAATTTTGAGTCCTCGACATAAAAACTACAGCAAGGTCATTGTTAAATACCCTGATCGACCGGGTCTTCTTGCTGCGCTTTGCTATTTTTTTGAAATGCACAACCTTAATATTACGCGCGCGCGAATTCACACCTCTGGATTCTCAATCGAGGATAGTTTTTATATTACAGATAACAATGATCAACCGATCATCAAACAAAGTAAGCGCCAATTACTGGCGCATAAGTTTTTGAAATATCTAAAATCGTTAGATGAGTAATTACTCCATTCCGCCCATGCTCACACAATGATACCCCGCATCGACGTAGACCACTTCACCCGTAATGCCGCTAGCAAGATCAGATGCTAAGAATGCGACGGTATTACCAACTTCAATAATATCAACATTACGCTTAAGCGGCGCTACTTGCGCATTGTAATCAAGCATTTTTCTGAAGCTCTTAATGCCCGATGCCGCCAATGTGCGAATTGGGCCCGCTGACACAGCATTAGCACGAATGCCTTCAGCACCCAAAGACAATGCCGTATAACGCACGGTTGCCTCAAGCGATGCTTTAGCAATTCCCATTGTGTTATAACTTGGCATCGCGCGCTCAGCACCAAGATAAGTTAGCGTCACTAAAGAGCCATTACGATTTTGCATCATGCTACGTCCTGCCTTTGCTAATGCCGCAAAGCTGTAAGCACTAATATCATGCGCCACTTTGAAGCCTTCACGATTAACCGCTGAAATAAAATCACCCTCAAGCTGATCAGCCGGAGCATAAGCTACTGAGTGAATAATACTATCTAAGCCATCCCACTTTTTACCAAGCTCAACAAACACATTATCGATCTGCTCATCATTGGTAACATCACACTCTATAAGTGCAGCAGGATTATAGTGTGCAGTCAGCTTCTCAATACGCTCTTTAAAACGCTCATTTTGATAAGTAAATGCAAGCTCAGCACCTTCGCGATGCATTGCTTCAGCAACACCGTAGGCAATCGACTTATTACTTAAAAGACCGACGATTAAAACTTTTTTACCTGTTAAAAAACCCATCATGTTTCCTTTTGTTTTAATGATATGCTCAATTGCGGCTTATTATGCAATAATTTCTTAAATTACGCAGCACCTAACATAGCATACTTATGCGTTTGTGTTACCATATTGCGCTATCATCATGGAATACGATAATAAAAAATGAATAAAACAAGAAAAACCGTTCACCCACGCTCGCATACCGATGCAACGACTTATGGCAATGTCCACTTTGACCAATCACGTGCTACTTGGAATATTTTCAAAGTCATGTCAGAACTTGTCGAAGGTTATGAACGCCTGGATGATATTCAACCCGCGGTGAGTATCTTTGGCTCAGCCCGCCTGCCAAGCACCTCGCCACACTTTAAAGATGCCGAGGAAATTGCGCGCAGATTATCCAATGAAGGCTTTAGCATCATTACTGGTGGCGGTCATGGCATTATGGCAGCAGGCAATATTGGCGCATCAAAAGGCGATGGCTTAAGTATTGGTTTAAATATTCACTTACCTTTTGAACAAGTGCCAAACCAACATCAAGATATCTCTTTACACTATCGTTATTTTTTCACACGTAAAGCGATGTTTGTTAAACACTCAATGGCATATATCGGCATGCCTGGCGGCTTTGGCACATTGGACGAGCTTTTTGATATTGCCACTTTAGTGCAAACTAAGAAAAAGCGTCATATGCCTATCATTCTATTTAACACCAGTTTCTGGGGTGGATTGGTTGAGTGGATTAAGACAAAGCTTGTTGCTGAGGGTGTTATTAGCGAGGGCGACACTGAGCTTTTGATCATGACTGACTCAATTGACGAAGTTGTTGAGATTATCAGCGAACATCACCAGCATAACCAACGCAAAGATATTGACAAAAAACCTGAGTTTATTTTTTAAAATTCAAATAGCATGAGGGAATCACCATGGATTATTTCCACCAAGCCGTGATCAATCTGTATCAAAACATTTATTACGTTATCAGTGCATTCACTGTGATCGTGCATCTTGTTTGCACGTTAGCAGTCATTCGTGATTTAAATAATTTCACCAAGCATAATGTCACCCCACAAATGATGCCTAACTTTGCTTGGGTTGTTACCGTTCTTATTACTGGTGTTTGGGGCTTATTTATTTACTGGATTATGCATCACTCAAGCCTTTCACGACGCTAATGACAATATTTCAAAATCAATTCCGCCAGCTCATCTGCCTTCTCTCTTGGCAACATATGTCCTGCACCATGTATCATTTCAAGTTTTGCATTAGGTAATAGATCACAAATTTCACGTGATAATGACATTGGTGTCAGAATATCCTCATCACTGACAACGACTACAACAGGATGTGTAATAAGGGCAAGATCCTTTGTCATATCAAAGCTTTCAACCGCACTAATCTGTGCATGTAATGCTAGCTTAGACTGCGGCACTGCTTGGTGTGTAAGATAATGAATCTCTTCATCAAGATACCCCTTGTTTTTTAGTAAACTTTCAGAGTAAATCCATGGTAAGACAATTTTTTCAATTAATGATAAAGGTGCGCCCAATGCAATCACTTCCTCAACTGATTCAACATGCATGCGCGCAATGATTGGCAAACGCGCCAATGAACAAATGAGCATTGCCATATTAATAGCCTCTGGCGCTATTTTTAACATCATTTGTAAAATAGCACCACCCATAGAGTGCCCCACGATATGCGCTTTCGTAATACCCAAATACTTAAGTAACGACAATGTATCTGCTGCCATATTCTCAATACTAAAGTGCTTAATAGTTTGCGTGGATCGTCCCACCCCTCGATTATCAAACACTGTTACTCGGTAGTGTTGCGATAATCTCGGCACCATTTTCTGCCAAAAGCTTACATCCGCCGACAGCCCCGCGATCAACACCAAATCAGGTCCTTTGCCATGCTGCTCAAAATAGATAGTTACATCATTTTGTTGAAAAACTGCCATCACTTATCCTTAAGCCAATCCTGTAACACCATTAACTCCGACTGTAGCAGAGAAGATTCAAAGTTCAAGTTCCAAAAAAATCAAAGGCTAAAAACACTAACTCACAGATGAAGACTACGTGTACAATCATCAACTGTTAGAAACATGCAAAGGACGTAAGATGCAACACAATACTGAATTTCTCAAACTGGTCAACGATGCCAAAACACGCATCAAAGAGTGTGATGTTTTTCACATTAAACATATGCTTGACAATAACACATTAGATGGTCTTCTTATCGATGTCCGTGAAGAGTCTGAATTTGCGCATTCGCATTTACCGGGCGCTAATCATTTAAGCCGCGGCATTATTGAAGTTAAAATTGAACAGCTCATTCCTAACAAAAACCAAAAGATGTACTTATATTGCGGTGGTGGTTTTCGCTCAGCATTAAGTGCTGACAACCTACAAAAAATGGGTTATGACAATGTCATATCAGTGGATGGTGGTTTTCGTGCATGGGTTGGCAATAGCTTCCCATTAAGTGTTGAGGATTAATAATGTTTCGTATTGGTCACGGCTATGATGTGCATCGCATTAGTAGCGAAGATAAGCCATTAATGCTTGGAGGAATTAAGGTTGATGCACCTTTTTCGCTTCAAGCGCACTCCGATGGTGATGTCATTTTACATGCCATTACCGACGCAATCCTTGGTGCTGGTGCTTTAGGTGATATTGGTCAGCATTTCCCTGATACTGACCCCAAACATAAAAATCAAGCAAGTAAAGATTTTTTAGTGCATGCGCAACACGGCATCAAAGCACAGGGTTATGACATTGCCAATATTGATGTCACTGTTGTTGCTCAAGTGCCAAAGCTTGCCCCTTATATTCTTGAAATGCGTCAATGTATTGCAACGCTGTTGCAGCTTACATTAAATCAAGTTAACATCAAGGCAACTACGACTGAAAAACTTGGGTTTACCGGCAGAAAAGAAGGTATCGCCTGCCATGCGGTTACCCTTATTTATCAACAATAGGAGCAAATATGCTTATTTCGTTAATTTTAGGTGTTATCGCCGCTTTTATCATCGGACTCGTGATTGGCTTAAGTGTGCGTAAAAGTAGCAAAAATCTAAGCACTGAGTTAGATGAAACCAAAAAACTACTGACCCATTACCAGAACACCATCAATGAACATGTGCACAAAACACATGAGATTATGGAAAACATTTACCAACAATTTTCTGAGCTGCAAAAGCATTCGCAAGAATACAGTGTTAAGCTTAATCTTGATCCATCAAGACAGTCTTTATTGCAGCCTAAAGCCTATCGCGATAAAGAAAAAACCCATCAGTTAAACAATGAGCCACAATACCCTAAGGACTACGCTTCTGAGGGCGAAGAAAAACAATGAGTCAATTGATTGGCGCCCTCAAAACCTATCACGAAGACTTTTTGGTTGAAGAAATCTTTGATTTTGATTTAACTGGTGAAGGTGAGCATATTTGGCTTTTTATCGAGAAAAATGGTTTAAATACCAAAGACATTATTCGTGCACTATCTCAATATACCGACCTTAAGCAGCGCGATATTGGCTACAGTGGTTTGAAAGATAAACACGCGATTACTCGCCAGTGGTTCTCGCTATATTATCCAGGTAAAGCTGATATCGATTTTAGTGAGTTTGATGTGGAAAATTGCAACATTCTACGCATTAGTCGCCACAATAAAAAGCTTAAAATTGGCAGCCACAAAGCCAATCGCTTTACCCTTGTGTTGCGTGATTTAACATCACCTTTTGCAGAAATAGAGCCCAAGATAAAACATATTATGCAAAATGGCTTTATTAATTTTTTTGGTGAGCAACGTTTTGGTCACGATAATCTACAGCAAGCGCATGATGTTATCGACGGCAAAATTAAGCTTAACCCAAAAGATCATGGCTTTTTATTATCGGTTATGCGCAGCTTTTTATTTAATGCTTATGTTCAATTTCGCCAACAAAACCACACAGATCAAATAGCGCTAATCGGTGATATTGTCGGCTTTAGTGATGGCAATAGCGTCTTTCAAGTCACTGCGGAGAATCAAGGCGAAATTCAACAGCGTATTGACTCCAAAGAGTTAAGCATTGCCGCACCATTGATTGGTAAACAGCAAAAGTTATTCTTTAATGCTGAGGCATTGCGCCAATATGAGCAGTTTACGCAAACTCATGGCAAATTTATTGAGTATTTAACAGCGCATAGTGAGATGCAATTTCGCAGCATCTATGCATATCCTGATGATCTTGAGTATGATTATAACGAATCAGAAAACACCTTAACACTGAGCTTTAGCCTAGGTACAGGCGCATACGCAACCTCATTAGTTCAAGCATTATCCGCATAAAAGGAATATTAACCATGGCAGAACACTATCCCATTGCCATCATTGGCGGCGGTATCTCAGGGGTAAGCTTTGCACACTTTGCAGCGCTTAAAGGTTATAAAAGTATCATCCTTGAGCAAAATGACAAGCTTGGTGGCTGCATTGAAACCTATCACAGCCCCAAAACACGTGATTTCTGGCTTGAGCTAGGTGCACACACCATTTATAACTCATATCAACACTTGATTGGCTTTTGCCATGATCACGAACTATTAGATCAATTGCAAAAGCGTAAAAAATATCCCTTTAAACTGCTGACACCACAAAATCAAATTGCAAGTGTTATAAGCAAGCTTAATCCTATTCGTGCAGGGCTCGGATTACCATTATTTAAATTAACTAATGCAGGTAATCGTAGCGTTATGCAATATTTCAGTTTTGTCTTTGGATCACACAATTACCAAAAAACACTGCGCTATTGCTTTGATGCCGTACTTTGTCAGGATAGTCAAAACTTCCCAGCTGATTTCCTTTTTAAAACGCGTACCAAAGATAAAAGCTTACCACGCAGTTTTACCTTTAAGGATGGTATGTCAAGCCTATTTACACACACAGACAACCCAAATACAAAGATCAATCTCAACACTCAAGTGATGAGCGTTGAGCAGCAAAGCAAACAGTGGCATATCACCACAGATAATGGTGCATTCACGGCAGATAAGTTGGTTTTGGCAACACCGTGGCATATTTGCTATCGATTGCTTGCACAAATCAATCATCCACTTGTGCATATTAAGCAACAACCAACTGTTTCAAAACTTATAACAGCAGCATTAATCTTTGATAAAGACAAGATCAAACATATTAAGCCAATCAATGGCTTAATTGGTGTGAATCAAGATTTCTTTTCGATGGTAACACGCGACACAATAGTCCATGAGAAATATCGCGGCATGACAGTGCATTTTAAAAACACAAACGTCCCTTACCAACAATTAGTTGATGGGTTTTTATCGAAACTTAACATTGCTAAAGATGCCTTGATTGATCTAAAACATAAAAACAATAGCGTGCCATGTTATCAATCACAGCACCAACAGTTTATTAACGGGATTAATAGTGAGCTAAGCAAAGATATCAGTTTAGCATTAACGGGTAACTACTTTACGCGCTTAGCCGTTGAGGACTGCGTTAAACGCTCTTTTGAAGAGGCAAAGAGAATTCTTAATTAAACACGCTCTATTTTAAGACATATTTTTAAGTGCTTTAACCCACGGATAACGCGTGCCAAATGCACACGGTCTTTGACTTCAATCATCGTCTGCACAATACCATATTGCGCATCAGACTCCAGAATATTAAAACTTAAAATTTGTGCATCATGGCGCGAGATATTGGCAGTAACTTTGGCAATCGCACCTTGTACATTTTGCAAACTCACACGCAACTTCACCGGATAATAACCTGTGCAGTCTTTTGCCCATTGTGTCTCAATAATTTCATGTGTTTTTTTAAGTTTTAATAACTCATTACATTTAAGGCGATGAATCATTAATCCTTTATCAGAGATCAATACACCAATAATTGGATCATCAGGAATTGGCGTACAACAGCCTGCTAATTGGCGCAGATAACTATCATCAATCAGCAATTTGCGTTGTGAGTCATAACCATCACTTTCAAGCTGCTGTTTTTGCTCAACAAAACGCACAAACGTATTTGCTGAGAAATGTGCTTGCCCAATGGCTGCATGTAACTCGGCAATACCTGGGAAATTAAACTCAACTAACGCTTCTTGTAACAATTCCGCTGAAATAGTCGAAAAATCCATATGGTTTTTAAGTAGTGCTTGTGTCAAAATCTGCTGCCCAATATGCACAAATTCTTCATGCTCATGCCGTTTTAAAGCATGCTTTATCGCGTGTTTTGCTCGCGCGGTTTTAATAAACTCAAGCCACGCAGGATTTGGATGGGCATTAGGTGAGGTAATGATCTCAACGGTGTCACCATGGGTTAATACATAACTTAGTGGCGTGATTCTGCGATTGACCTTAGCCGCAATGCAGTGATTACCGATATCGGTATGAATGTGATAAGCAAAGTCAACGCAGGTCGCACTTTTGGGTAGTTCAATAATCTCACCATTTGGCGTGAATACATAAACCTCATCAGGGAATAAATCAAGCTTAACACTTTCCACAAAATCCGTTGATTTGGTGACGTGTTGTTGCAAATCAGAAAGTTTCTCTAGCCACTTTTGGGCATTATCATGGCTTAATGATTTCGCCTTATAAATCCAATGTGCGGCAACCCCTTTCTCTGCGGTATCATCCATCATTTTGGTTTTTATCTGCACTTCAATTGGCACACCATAAGGACCAAAAACGGTGGTGTGTAGCGATTGATAGCCATTGGCCTTTGGGGTGGCAATATAGTCTTTAAAGCGTCCAGGAATTGGGCGAAAGATCTCATGAATTGCACCTAAGATCATATAACACTCACGTCGCGTTGATGCAATCACTTTGTAAGCATAGATATCCATGATTTCAGAGAATGACATCTCTTTATCACGCATCTTGCGATAAATACTATACAAACGTTTCTTGCGTCCAGAAACAAGCTGCTCACTTTCTAACAGCTCAGCTAAATGATGCTGTAATCTCTCCATAATCTTACGAAACAAGCGATCACGATGCTTTTGCGCGTGTAATACTTTTGTTTTAAGCGTCTTATAGCGATAAGGATACATTGCCTCAAAGGCTAGCTCTTCAAATGAATTTTTAATGTGATGCATTCCCAATCTATGCGCAATCGGGGCATAAATCTCCAAAGTCTCTAATGCAATTCGTCGACGCTTATCCGGGCGAAGTGGCGCAAGGGTAGTCATATTATGCAACCGATCAGCAAGTTTGATCAAAATAACACGAATATCCTGCACCATTGCCAAAACCATTTTACGGAAATTCTCGGCTTGCAGTTCTGCCTTTGAATGAGTTTCTATCTTACTTAACTTGGTAACACCTTCAACCAATTGTGCTGTTTTCTCACCATAGCGTTTGGCAATAATCTCTGATGAAACGTCAGTATCTTCAATCGTGTCATGCAACAGGGCGGCAATCACCGTTTCACAATCAAGGCGCATGCCTGCCAATACGCAAGCAACTGCTACCGGATGGGTAAAATAAGGCTCGCCAGAGCTTCTAACCTGCAGCTCATGCGCATCAGCACCAAATAAAAAAGCATCTGCTACTAGCGCACGCTGCTCATCATTTAGGTAACTGTGAATAATTTTATTTAACTTATAAAATAAAAACATCTAGCATAAGTGCTTCTTAATAATTTTTTCAGTATAACGATAAATTACCCAAAGCCCTACTGCTGCTGTGGCAAAACTAATCAATTTCAATTTAAATGCATAAAATTCTGGTAAAACTTATTTATTTGTTTAGAATTACCCAGTTTTTAGATGCATATAAATATTTTAAGTCTATACTTTTTGCAAGGACTAAAAGCATTTTAAGCTTGGGGTTGTGCATTTGCTTTGCAAAGGGTTGGTATAGGTTTAATCAGCTTTGGAAGATAAAGCTATATAATAAGGAGTAACTTTAACATGTTAATTTTAACAAGAAAAATTGGCGAGACTGTCATGATTGGGGACGAAGTAACAGTCACTGTTTTAGGCGTCAAAGGAAATCAAGTTCGTCTAGGCATAAACGCACCTAAAGAGGTGTCAGTACATCGTGAAGAGATCTTTGTGCGCATCAAAGGTGAGCACTCATTAGGCGATATGGAATAACATGCCACCATACGCACAACGCATATTTGGTAAATAAGCTGTTATCAAGAGCGATTTATGTCATTTGCTTAAGATAGCAATCTGACTCATTCTATTATCCCCGCCCTTATAATGGTTCACAAACAATATACATCTGTACTCCACAATTCAGCCGTAAATCTTTTGCAGCACTTATGCTTTATAGCTACACTGATGAAGTACCATCAAAAGAAGGAGCGAGTTATGCAAAAGAAACTTTATATTGTTGCTGCAAGTGTATTACTGTTAGCCGGTTGCGCGCAATTTGCGAGTCAAAACAAAGAACCCGTTGTTATCGCATCAACACCGGCAGGACCTGTTATTAAAGATAAAGCCGCTGTAGCCGCAAACGATACAGCACCAGCTAACAAGGTATCCACCGCGGATGACACAGCCAAAGTCATTGAAGCAGTCGGCGCACCTGAAACAAAAGCTCAAGAAATTTCAGCAGTTGCTAACGTTGTAGATAATGATAAGCCCGTCACTTATAAAGTCGAGATTGGCGATAGCTTATATAGTATTGCACGCAAGAATAATATCAGTATGGCCTGTCTTTCTAAAGCCAATAAAATAACAGATCCTAACCGCTTAGCAGCAGGACAAACCCTCATCATTCCAAAGCCTGCTGACTGCTAAAAACTCCCATGAACCAATATCTAAAATATCTTAGCCTATGCATGTTAAGCACGACGGCTTCTTTTGGGTTTTGCAAAAGCTTCAGTTTACAGCAGGCAGTGCAATATGCAATCGAGCATGCTCCGAGTTTAAAATCACAACAATCACAACTCAACATTGGCACCTTGCAAAAAGACAATGCTTTTGCTGCCTTCTTGCCAAAGCTTGATTTAGTTAGCACATCAACAGCAAGTGATACGACATACAACGCAGTCAATAGCACAGGGTTTAACACCGGCAATACCTTTGGCTTGCAGTTATCGGAAGATTTTAGTCAAAACGGTATTAAGATCACCAACTATTACCAAGCCAAGATCCAAACTGCGATTGATCAACTTAACTATCGCTATGCTAAGGATCAGCTAATCCAAAAGGTAGCTAATAACTTCGTCCAATACTCACTCAATGTACACAACCTTAAATTGCAAGAAACACTTTATCAGCAATATCAAACGCAGTATTTAAGTGCCAACACCCTATATAAGCAAGGGCTTAAATCACGCTCGGATGAGCTAAACTTAAAAACGCAATTATTAAGTACCGAGATTGCGTTGAAGCAACAAAAACAAAGCCTCAAAGTTGCCAAGCAGGAACTACTTAAAAGCATGGGAGTTAGTGCTTTTAGCCCTCAGGATTTCAGCTTTAATGTATTGGCATTACAAGATCTCAAAGATATCCCTAAAGCATTAACACTCTTCTCTGAACAATATCTCTATCAATACCAGTTATGGCAATTACAACAGCAAAAAGATGATTGGAGTATCAACCAGGCAAAACGTAATTATTGGCCAAACGCCTCCTTCTCCATCAATGGCGGTTATCAAAATCCTTATGCGCAAAATGGTTTTTTTGGTGGCATTAGTGCGCGCAAAGAATTTAGCTGGAATGCGACCTTAACATTGAGTTTCAACCTATTTGATGGCGGCACGTTGGATCGCAATATTGTCATTGCTGAAGAAACAAAGCTTAAAAATCAATATGATAATCAAGGCAACATACTCGATGTGCAAAAAACGCTCGCCGATTTGCTCAATGATTTCAAAAACCAATATGACACGCTACCAACAGCGATTGAACTGCAGAAATACGCCAAAGAAAGTTACACATCGGTGAAGCGTAATTTTCAAGCTGGAAGTCAGTCTTATCTTGATTTAATCAATGCATTAAGTAGCTTACAAACGGCTGAGCAAACGATGCTTAATCTCTATGCGAATTTATTAAAAGACACCTATCAATATCATTTCTATAAAGGAGACATTGAGCGTTATGTTTTCAAGAATCATTAAATGGCTAATCACCATTATTGTCCTAATTGCGCTTGGCTATGGGCTTTATTATTACTTCGCTGTTAAAACCAGTCAGCCATTAGCGACGGCAGATACGCCCTATACAGTAAGCAAAAAAACACTCGTTAATAAAATATCAGCTTCAGGAGTGATTAGTGCCAATAAAGAAACCGTAGTCGCAGCCCCTTATGCTGGTTATATCCAAAAAATCTATGTTAACCTAGGGCAGCACGTCGTGCAAGGTGATCCTCTTGTAAGTATCGTAAGCTCTCTACAATCGCCGGAGAAAGTCTACCCAATTAGAGCACCCTATGCAGGCACAGTGGTTTATATCAAAAAATCTGAAGGTGAGTATGTTACCCAAGGTTCAGGTAGCACTCAGAATAGTGACTTTATTCTCAAAGTCGATGATTTATCAAAACTTTATGTCACCGCAGACATTGCCGAATCAAACATATTGCAAATGAAAAAAGGCTTAAAAGTCATGATCAAGGCCTCAGCTAACAACAATACCAGCTTTGATGGTGTTATCACTAGCGTTGCTCTGGCGCCCTCACCAAATAATTCGGGGACATCATTTAATTCGACACAACAGACCACTTATCCGATAAGGGTGCTTATTACAACAAAGAATGCTGATCTTTTACCAGGAATGAATGTTGTTTGTGATATTTACATTGATGAAAAACAAGATGTCATCGCTCTTCCTAAACAATATATTCGCATTCAAGATGGGCATAACTATGTCAAATTGAGCAACGGAAAAATGCAAGAAGTCAGCTTAGGCATACAAACCACCCAAGATGTTGAAATCACCAAAGGCTTAACGGTCGGTGATCAAGTTGAGCCGATTGATTACTTCAGCGGAGTATAGCCATATGAGTTTGGCATATGAGGTAAACAGTCTTAGCTTTAGCTACCATGGCGCAATGAAATCAACGCCTGTGCTACATGATATTAATCTCAACATCACACAAGGTGAGTTTGTTGCCATTGTCGGGGCGTCAGGATCAGGTAAGTCAACACTACTGCATTTATTAGGTGCAATGCTGACACTTGAATCAGGCAATATCAAAATCAATAGTGAGTCACTTGCGCATGCTGATAGTCGTAAGTTAGCACAGATACGTGCTAAACATATTGGTTTTGTGTTTCAGCAATTTCATCTATTACCCAAACTTAGTGTATTGGATAACATCCTGTTACCGATGAATTATCCGATCAATATTCAACATGATTGCAAAGCATTAAAACAAAAGGCGCATGACATTGCCAAAGAAGTCGGCATTGCCCACCGTTTAGATCATTACCCCAAAGAGTTATCAGGCGGTGAGCAACAACGTGTCGCAATTGCCCGAGCATTGATGCGTGATGCCGACATTATCCTTGCTGATGAACCAACGGGTAATTTGGATAGTCACAATACCCAGAACATTATGGCGCTATTAACCAAGCTCAATCAATGCGGCAAAACAATTATTTTAGTAACACATGATAAGGAAATTGCAGAATTTGCGCCGCGCACCATCGAGATTAAAGATGGTAAAGTGCTTGCAGATATTAAAAAGGACAACCAAGCAAATTCCTCCGAAAAGAACGACTTAGCAACAAATCAAGCCAATAGACAAAAGCCAAGCTCAAGCAGCAGCTACACACATGCCTTAACACGAATTTTTGCTTTAGCCTTGCGCACCTTGATGATCAAAAAAGGTCAAACACTATTGACTGCTTTGGGCGTAATTATCGGTGTTGCTTCCATTATTGTGATGATGACGCTTGGACAATATGCTAAGGATAAAATTCTAGCGTCTTATGATAAGTTGGGAGCAAAAACGGTATTATTCTATGCCTATAAAAACTGGATGCAATCAGCATCAGATCATAGCAATTCCGCATTTGAGCAACTTTCGGTTAAAGATGATCTCATACCGATAAAGCGGATTTTCCCACAGATTACCATGCTATCGCCTTCGATTAGCAGCTATGCCAATAGTGTGATTTTTAATAGTAACAAAGTGCATCAAAATCAAATCTCAATTCAAGGTGTCAATGAATATTTCTTACCCATTGTAAATACATACTTAGCGCAAGGACGAAACTTCTCAGCACTCGATATTCAAAATGCCGACAACGTCTGCATTATTGGTAATGATATTAATCGAGAGCTTTTTCCAACACAAAGCGCGATTGGCAATGTCATTAAAATCGGTGATTATGGTGGTAGTTATACCTGTTTTGTGATCGGTGTACTGAAGAAAAAATCTAGCTCAAGCAGTGATGCCTGGAATAATATCAACACTCAGGTTCTCTTGCCTTTCACCTATTTACAAAAAGTCAATTGGAGCTTTTTAGCACAATTTTATTTTAGTGTTAATGATGTAAACGCTGTCATTCCAGTCAGTGATGCGCTTAAAAATTACTTCACCAGTAAATATGGCAATAGCGGCACCTTTATGGTGTCACCGGATATTGATCTCTTGCACAATATTCAGACTTTCTTAAATATCTTCACGCTAATGCTCGCCGTGATCTCGATCGTATCACTAGTGGTTGCAGGTATTGGTATTACCAATATGATGCTAGCATCAATTTCTGAAAACCTATATGAAATTGGCTTATTAAAAGCCATTGGCGCGGGAGATCGCACAATTTTTTGGAGCTATTTAATTGAAGCCATTTTACTGTGCTTAAGTGCTGGCATTATCGGCTTTATTTTTGGCGTTGGCAGCTATGAGTTGATCTTATATATCGCCTCAAAATTCGTACAAGAGATCCAGTTTATCTGGTTCATCTCACCCTTTGCGGTATTACTGGCGTTTATCTCCGTCGTCAGCTTAGGGATATTAAGCGGCTTGCTTCCGGCGCGTAAAGCCGCAGCTTTAGATGTCGTGAAGTGTTTAAACCATTAAAACCCGACACTTTTACATTGAAGTAATGGAAATCTAAATGCAGGCGCTTATTAAGTTGTTATAATGCCGCCATATACTACATTAGCAAGATAATCCAATAGAAAGTAAGGATGCAACAATGAGCTACAAACCACCCTTTACGATTACTACCGAAATCCTCAATCTGGTGGTTGAAATCAGTCAGGCTGTCGGTCGCTTAAGCGCTGAGTTTGAGCAGGAGAAGTTGCTGCGTCTGCGCAAGGTGAATCGTATGCGCACGGTACAGGGGTCATTGGCCATTGAGGGCAATACACTGTCACAAGAGCAAATCACTGCCATTCTTGACGGTAAACGTGTGATTGCCCCGCCCAAAGAGGTACTGGAAGCTCAAAATGCCATTGCCACGTATGAACTTATCGACACTTGGCAGCCTGCTAATAATAACGATTTATTGACTGCCCACAGACTTTTAATGAATGGGTTGATCGAAGAAGCAGGCAGATACCGCAGTCAGGGTGTTGGTGTTATGTCGGGTGATCAAGTGGTACATATGGCGCCACAGGCAGATCGTGTGCCAAAGCTGATGCACGAGCTATTGGACTGGCTAAGCACTACTGATTTGCATCCTTTAATTGCCAGCTGCATTTTTCATTACGAATTTGAGTTTATTCATCCGTTCTCTGATGGTAATGGTCGCATGGGACGCTTGTGGCAAACACTGATTCTATCACAGTGGCAGCCTGTCTTTATCAATATTCCCGTCGAAAGTCTGGTGCATCAGCATCAGCAGGCGTATTACCTTGCCATCCGCAGTAGTACCGCCAAAACCGATTGCTCGCCTTTTATCGAATTTATGTTGCAAATGATACTGGATGCCATTGAGGAAAGCACATCATTACCCATCAAAAATGAGGGTTTAAATGAAGGGTTAAACAAAGGTTTAAGTGAGGGTTTAAAACTATCAATACTTGATCAAAGCATCCTCGAATTAATGAAAACAGACCCGACTATCACCAATGCGCTACTGGCTGAGCAAACCGGCAAGGCACTTAGTACCATTGAACGCAGAATTAAAAAATTGAAAGAGCACAACTTACTAAAACGGGTTGGCGCTAAGAAAACCGGTCACTGGGAGGTTTGCCTCTGACTATAATACCCTCCACATTTTGGACCGCAGTTAGAGGCACAAAAAGAGTCTCAAAAAATGTTGAACTGTGTGCCCAATTGGCGGGGTATACCGCTCGTAAATCATTTTGCGGTGTTCGATGTCAAAGAAGCTTTTATTAAAACCCGACTTTAAAAACCTTGCCAGTTTCAATACCGGCAACGGACCTTAGATATGCTTGTGCTGCCTCATGGGCTGATACCGATTTAAAACCAGGGAAAAATGGTGCATAAGATGCAAGAGCTTCAGTAATAACCGTTGGACTTACCGCATTGATGCGCACTTGTTGGCGCAGCTCTAAGCTTGCGGCTTTGATATAGCCTTCAAGTGCGGCATTGACCATTGCTGCCGAGGCACCAAGGGCGATAGGTTCGCAATTTAAAATACCTGTGGTTAATGTAAATGAGCCATTATCGTTAATATATTTTAATCCCTCTTGCACGAGATTGACCTGTCCCATCAGCTTGTTGTGAAGCCCAAGCATAAAATCAGCTTCCGTCATTTCAGTTAACGCTTTAAAAGTTACTTTACCCGTGGTCGATACCAAGGCATCAAATGAACCAATCTTGGCATACATGGCTTTGATCGAGTTAAGATCAGCAATATCCACTTCAATATCACCTGAACGTGATACTTTCACAACCTCATAGCCATGGTTTTGCAATGTAGTACAAATACCTTGCCCAATCGTACCCGTCGCACCAACAACAATCACTTTTTTCATAACTACACCCTTCTTAAATTACACAATTAGATTATAACAACTTTATCATCTATCCCCAAGTTGGTAAATTTTTGATTACAAAGCATTCAAATCAAACTTTTTTTGCAATTTCATGCCCCTCAAACCCTTATTCCTACGTTCATTTTATGTCAAAATCATTTTTGTAGTGCCATAATATATA
>NZ_QLIQ01000003.1 GCF_003428165.1 Cysteiniphilum litorale
GTTCCTGATAACATTTTTTTAACCGCATCCGCTTTAAAAGCATCATTATAACTTCCCATAATTTCTCCAGTAATTATCGCCCTGATTAAAAATTAACTACAGGCGACAACTATCCTGACACATAGGGATCCTTATGCTTTGCTTTTTATATTCAAGTGATCATGACCAATATTAAACCGCTCTTAACCACAGATCTTGGCATTAGTATCATTAGCTATAACATTATTTTAGTCTTGATTACTAGCTGCTATATCGTAGGCATTTTGTGTTTTCGCCGTTTAGCGCATCTTAGCCATCGTGCGCAGTATCGCATTAGTGCTTTATGCTGTTTCGCAGTGATGACAGTGCTGTTTGGTCTTTTACCTCTTACATTATTAAATACCCTCATATGCATTACGCTACTATGCTTTTGTGCTGGATTTTTCGTCCCACTATCAACGGGCTCTGCCATGCAGCATATTCAAAAAGCACATGGTTCAGCTGCGGCAACGATTTCATTTGCCGTCACCTTTACCATTTCCATCTGGACTTATGTGCAAGCACATAGCCATTTTTCCACCTACCACTTTATGCTATTTGCTTTATGGGTAACCCTTATTGCTTCAAGCTTATTATCAATAATTATTCTCAATGTGAAAAACACCACAATGCCGACAGCCTAATCGACAATGCTCAAAGGCTTGTGCTAAGATACACGCAACTTTTTTAAGAAAATTTCATAATCAAGATATGACAGATAAAGAAAAAGAGATTGAACGTCAAAGCAATATGACGCATAAAGAATTGTTCAAACTAAATGGCGCTAAAGCTGCGATACGCTCAGTGATCTTTATTTTGATTTTTGCCGTATTTTTGTACGCAGTTACCGGCGATATGCTATCCCCCGAACTTGCTGTGATTTTCTTTTTAATCGATGCAAGTCTAAACACCTTTCGTTACAAATGGTTCAAATCACTGAGAAAATAAGAAACAAAAAATAAAAAATCAGAAAACTATTACGCCTTATAGCGCTCGATGCTTGCTTGAATATCTGCTTTAGCTGCTTCAGATCCAGCAAAGCCATCGACTTTAACCCACTTGTTTGGCTCAAGATCTTTGTAGTGCTCAAAGAAGTGCTTGATTTGATCTAACAACAACTTTGGTAAATCATCAATTTCTTTCACGTCATCATAAATCTTGGTGAGTTTGCTTGTAGGTACTGCAATGATCTTAGCATCGATGCCTGATTCATCTGTCATCTTAAGCACACCGACTGGACGACAATTGATAATCACACCTGGGCGCAATGCCACAGGTGCTACAACCAATACATCCACTGGATCACCATCTTCTGATAATGTGTTTGGCACAAAACCATAGTTACATGGATACTGCATGGTTGTTGACATAAATCGATCAACGATCAGCATATTGGCATCTTTGTCAAACTCATATTTGACAGGCTCATTGTGCGCTGGAATTTCGATCACGACATTGACATCATTTGGCGCATCTTTGCCGACTTTAATATTAGAAAGCATATTTACCCTTAATCATTTGTTTTTCTGGTTAAATGAACTGGGTTATTCTCTTTCATTTGTTATAATTATTCAACCCATTTAATCGACAAATCAAAGCAAAGCGAATATGACATATCTTATTTTATTATTGATATTTTCCGGCTGTTTAACAGGTATTCTTGCAGGTCTTTTAGGTATTGGCGGTGGGCTTATTATCGTTCCTGTGCTTGCCTTTGTATTCCACCAACTACCAGAAACCACAAGTGCTTATATGCAGTTTGCTGCTGGCACCTCACTCGGGATTATGATTTTTACCGCCCTTTCTTCAGTGCCCCATAAACTGCGTGCACGTGAGGTCAGTTTTGATATTGCCATCAAAATGTTGCCATGGATTGTCAACATGAATATTGTTGGCGCGGATATTGCCCACTTTCTTAGCTCACGACTTTTGGGACTTTTGTTTGCCTTATTAATGCTTTTTATGTTTTTACGCATGTTATTTCAATCAAGTCATGCCATTGATAAACCAAAACGCAGTGGCAAACGCAAAAGTGCTTTTTGGGGCAGTGTCGTTGGTATTAAATCTGGATTTTTTGGTATTGGTGGTGGCATTATCACCATTCCCTATATCAATTCATTAGGTTACTCGATTCGTATTGCTATTGGCACATCGAGTCTTTTTACACTCATCATTGCAATAACAGGCAGCATTACCTTTATCGTAACGGGCTTGATGGATCATATTGAATTTAGTTGGAGTCTAGGTTATTTATATCTACCGGCAATTCTTTGTGTCGTACCCAGTAGCATGATATTCTCAAAAATAGGCGCTAAGCTCTCAAGCAAAACGCCACCTAAAGTGCTTAAAGTAATTTTCCTTGCTTTACTTTTGGTTGTTTCAATTAAGATGTTGTTTTTGGCGATTTAAGTCGTTAAATTGATTTTTAATTACCCCTCACCCGTGCAGCAAAAGCTGCACGAGCAATCCCACAAGGGGAGAGGTAAATAATAGAGTAATGCATTTTCTATCATTACCATATGTATCAATTTTGTTACACAGCGTTACCTTGCTGAAACTGTCTATTTATAAATCTTTGTCTATACTGCATTTGCCCCCACGATAAACTCTCAACAAGGAGAACACTATGCAAAATTTAGATAACAACACTAAAAAAGCAAAGACCCCAGCTTGGAAAAGAGCATTAACAGCTTATGTTTCATTTTGTGACTTACAAGCACGTGTACGTGATCAATACTAATCAATGACAAAAAAGTACACTTTTTTACCTCGCCCCTTGCGGAGTTGCTTGTACTGAACGAGCAAGGATGATTCAAATTACTTTCCGTTTACTTCCTAATCAAGAATATTGAAGCTTAAGACATCTTGCCACCGGTGCGAAGCTCTTGCGATACATATCCAGCACCCCATACTTTTCTAGTAATTCCAAATGCAATTTGGTTGGATAGCCTTTATGTTTAGCAAACTGATAGGCTGGATACTCATGATCTAATTCAATCATTTGACGGTCTCGATAGACTTTAGCGAGAATCGATGCCGCACTTATCTCTTGTACTTTACTGTCCCCTTTGATAATCGCCTCTGCCTCAAAATCCCAAAGTGGCAAACGATTACCATCGACAAGCACTTTATCAAAGGCAATCTCAAGCTTAGCGACTGCGCGATGCATCGCTAATAGACTTGCTTGTAAAATATTATACTGATCAATCTCTTTAGCGCTACACTCAGCAATTGCATAAGCCTTTGCTTTATCGGTAATCTCAGTGAAAAGTGCTTCACGTTTTTTCTCGGTTAACTTCTTTGAATCCATCAATCCCGCAATTGGTTTATCTGGATCTAAAATAACAGCCGCTGCAACCACCGAACCAACCAACGGTCCACGCCCTGCTTCATCAACACCTACGATTATCATTTAACTATCCTTTGTCTCATTGCTACTTTGATTCCTTTGATCTATTTGCCCCAAAAACCCTCGCAGAATATTTATCTCTTGAGATTCAAGTTGTGCTCGTTGAAATAATCGCTTTAATTTATCGACAACATGCCCTGGCTTATCAGGATTTAAAAAGCCAACAACTTGCATTTTGTGTGCCAACTCATCATAAAAACTTTGAACTTCTTTGGCAGAGGCTTTTTCACGAACATGGTTTTGTGTTGGCAAGGCTTCCACCTCATTATGCGATAAATACTGTTTAAAGACTTCATAGGCAACGATTTGCACCGCTTGCGCCAAGTTTAATGAGGTGTATCCTTCATTGCTTGGAATAAATGCATGATAATGGCACATCAGAAGCTCTTCATTAAAAAGTCCCGTGCGCTCACGCCCAAAAATAATCGCCACATTAAGACCTTTGCTCACATGCGCCATTGCCTGTTGTGCTGCATCTTCAACACTTAACATCGGTAAATCCATGCGTCGTGTTCTGGCACTGGTACCAATCACCAGATCCACCCCTTCAAGTGCTTCCAGAAGCGTTGGTACAATCTTGGCATTGTTAACAACATCAGTGGCATGCGCCGCTGTTGCCATGGTTTGCTCATCTGGCAACTGCTTTGGATTTACCAAATAAAGCTCAGTTAACTGCATATTAAGCATGGCACGAGCACTTGAGCCAATATTACCAGGATGTGAGGTCTCAACGAGAATAATCCGAATTTTATTTAACATCTTTGAAATAGAAACTATCACCTTAATACTAAATCGGGTATTATACACAACTAATTTTTTATTCGGGTAAAAGCTAAGGTATTTTTCATGCATCCAATGATGAATGTTGCAGTTAAAGCTGCACGTAAAGCAGGTCGTATGATCTTAAATGCAAGTGAAAACATGCAAAACGTTAAGGTTGAAACAAAGTCTCCTAATAACTATGTCACCAATGTCGATGTTGATGTTGAAAAGGCAATTATTGATATTTTGCAACGTGCGTTTCCAGATCAGTATTATATTACTGAGGAATCAGGTGAGTTTGGCAATGAAGATAGTGATCACACATGGATCATTGACCCGATTGATGGCACAAACAACTTTATTCACGGCATCCCACATCACTGTGTCTCGATTGCGATGCAATTTCGTGGCAAAACAGAGCTTGCGGTGATTTATAACCCTTATTTAGATCAATTATTTACGGCAACCAAAGGTTCAGGTGCGCAGTTAAATGGTCAGCGAATCCGTGTTGCCAATCGCAAAGATTTCTCAGGCTGCTTGTTTTCAGGCGCTTTGAAATTCAGCAAAAAAGTCTTTGAGCACACTTATCCTGAAGCCGTACTTGATCTACATAAAGAGATTTCCGGTCTTCGCTATTCTGGCTCATTAGCACTTGATATGTGCTATGTTGCTGCCGGCTACTTAGATGCTGTTTGGACATCAAGAGATGCCAAAATCTGGGATACTGCCGGAGCTGCCCTTATGATTAAAGAAGCCGGTGGTATGTTATGTGGATTAGATGGCGGTGTTACCTTCCTTGAAGATGGACGTCTCATCGGTGGCAATCCGCGTATCGTAGCTAAACTGACCAAGTTTTTAACACCTCATTTGGTACCTGCTGAAAAAGCTTAATCTAAATCCAAGCAATGAAAACATTAACCAATCCACGCGCTATCGCGTGTTCTATTATTCATCAAATCACTCAACATAAAGACAGCTTAGCGTCTTTAGATACCACACTTCAACATTATCCACTGACGGAGCAAAATCGCCGTTTAGTCTATCTGTTATGCTATGGTGTGTTTCGCCATTTTTTTTACCTTGAGCATATTTTCAACCGGCAAGCCGAAGGCAAAACCAAACCAAAAGTGCGACTATTAGCAATGATTGGTTTATATCAGATTATCTTTATGCATAAACCAGTGCATGCCTGTATTAATGAAACCGTTAATGCCTGTGATGAATTAAATATTAATCATTCTAAATCATTTATTAATGCCTTATTACGTCAGATTGATAAAGCAATGCTGCCCACCAGTGATCACTTTAAAGAACTACCTGATTGGTTATATGGCAAGCTTAAGAAACACTACTCTCATGCGCTTGATAGCATCATTACAAACAGTAATATCCAGCCGCCTGTTTTTCTGCGTCTTAATCAACAGCAAAATCCCGAGAAATTTCTAAAGGCACTTAAAGAAAATAATATTAGTTACAAAGCAAAAACCATTGATAGTTGTATTCAACTAAATGAAGCACAGAGCATCCAGGAATTACCTTTGTTTTCTCAAGGGTTCTTCAGCGTTCAGGATCAATCGGCTCAATTAGCCGCACATATCTTAGCGCCACAAACACGAGAGAAAATTCTTGATGCCTGTGCCGCACCTGGTGGCAAAAGCGCGCATCTGTTAGAGCTCTGTCCTGATATTGAGCTAACCATTATGGATAATAATGCCAAGCGTTTTGAACGCATTAAAGAGAATCTCGCGCGTTTACAGTTAAATGAGCTTGATATTCACCTTGCAATTCATGACGCCACAGCACCACTTAAAGAGGATATTTTATTTGACAAAATATTGATTGATGCACCGTGCAGTGCCACAGGTGTGATTCGGCGCAATCCAGATATCAAAGTGCTACGCACGCCTGATGAGATCAAAGAGATTGTACACATACAACAGCGTATCTTGCATAATCTTGTGAGTTATCTCAAACCTAATGGTTTACTTCTTTATGCTACTTGCTCTATTTTGCCTGAGGAAAATGACAAACAAATGGCAAATTTTCTGCAAACACATTCTGAGTTTAGTGTTATTGATATTCCAATGCTGGATAACAGACTCAAACAAGTCCATGGTTACCAGATTTTGCCTACTGAAGATGGAGGCGATGGATTCTACTATTGTCTATTACAAAAAATGAGGGAGACATAATGATGACAACAGCAACAAAACAACATTTCTTACAAGGTGATAAGCGTGTCAATAAACATGTTATTATTTTGTTAATCCTATCAATGATCGTTATTTGCGCGATGACTTCTTCAGCAATCACTGCTACGAAACCTGTTCATTTAGGACTCAGCTTTCCTTTTTCAAATATTATTTTTGCCCTTTTCACTTTCCCCATCATTGACGCAGTTTGTGAGTTATATGGTAAAAAGAAAGCCTATTTCATCTCAATCCTTGGGGTAATCAGTCAGGTAATTTTCGTACTGATTATTGAGCTTTCAGTCGTTATGCCACATACTACAGGCTGGCATGATCAAAGCGTTTACGCCCATGTTTTAGCCAAAAGCAACCTTGTGATTTTGGGCACGGTGATTGGTTTTGTTATTTCACAATTTCTTGATGTTTTTATCTTTCAGACAATCAAAGACCTATCTAAAGGACGTTTTTTATGGTTACGTTCAGGGTTTTCAAGCATTTTAGGTCAATTGATTGATTCCGTGATTTTCATTTCTATCGTTTTTTGGTCTTTTCCCGATAAAACCACATTAATCCTTGGTTCATTTGGCTCTAAAGCCATTTTCTGTATCCTTGCGATTCCTATTACTTACGCCATTGTTTATGCAGCAAAATGCTATATAAATTCAACTTACCACAATGAATCCATTAGTTAAATTCACTGAGTTTTATATCCTCTATTGCCACTAAAGCTTTGGCAATACCAACTAATTTTTTATGCTCATAAATAGGCATATAGATTGGTGCTACAACTTCTGAAGCACTATCATCATATTCAATCTCGCCATAACACACCTTGCCTAGTCCATTGTGATAAGCCACTTGCCACCACTTTTCATCGGCTTGATAAAAATCAGTCGTCATATTGGTTTGGCAAACATTCATACCCGATAAATCAGTGACAAAAATCTCAACAAAGGCAGGATGCTCTGCCTGAAATTGCTTTAATTTAACCGCGCACGCATTATAAAGTAAAAGCTGAACATTATAGGTATCGCGCATTTTTTGCATATTCTGATCAATTGCCTGATAACGCGCTTCTGGTAATGGCGTTTCCTCAGCTAAGCGCTTATTGGCATTCATTAATGTTTGCGTAATACGACTATTGGCAAAAAGCGCATTCAATTGCGCTTGACGCACATCTAAATGTGATTTAAGCTCATCTGCGTACTCACCTGTCTCAAGATCAGATTTGCTTAGTGTGTCTTTACCTTGATTACCACAGGCTGTCAGTGTCACCAGCATTGCACTTAGAATTAACGCCTTTAACTGCTTCACATGACACCGATTAATTATAAATCTTCGTGTTCAACGGTATTGCTTTTCTTTGGTGAAAACAAAGATACAATAAATTTAATCACGCGATATACAATCGCCACACCAATCGCAACCAATAAAATCCAAAATAAAAAGATAAAAACATGATAAAGCACGACCAATGCCGTTAATATCACAAAAATAACCAAGACTTCCTGAATAAATTTTTCCATTTTATTTCCTTTTGCTTTTTATTGCTTTTTTCTTTTGCCATTCTCTATGTAATGATTAAGAAATAAGTTGCGTTTTAATTATCCCCCTCACCCGCGCAGCGTAAGCTGCGCGACCTCTCCCTCAAGGGGAGAGGTGATGGCTGGTACAACTTATTTTCATCATTACTATACCAATGTGATCTTGGCAAATTTTCTTTTGCCAACTTGATAAACGTCCGAGGTTTTCTGCTTTAATACAAGCTGTGTATCCTCAACCTTATCACCATTAATTTTAACCGCACCTTGCTTAATCATACGGATCGCTTCAGAGGTGCTTGAGACCAAACCTGCTAACTTTAAAACATTCGCAATCGGCATATTGTCTTCTGCCAATGTAATGGTTTCTTCAGGCATATCCTCAGGCATCTGATTCTTTTGAAAGCGATCGATGAAGTTTTGATGTGCTTTTTGTGCTGCCGCCTCATCATGAAAGCGCGCAATAATCTCTTTAGCTAAATCAATCTTAACATCTCGTGGGTTTTGACCATTGTTAACCGCTTCTTTTAAACTTTGAATTTCAGTCATCGGTTTAAAGCTTAACAACTCATAATAGCGCCACATCAGCTCATCCGAAATCGACATGATTTTACCAAACATCTCATCTGCAGGCTCTTCAATACCAATATAGTTATTGGCTGATTTAGACATTTTCTTGACACCATCTAACCCTTCTAACAACGGCATGGTGATAATCACTTGTGGCTCTTGTCCAGCTTGCTTTTGCAGCTCACGCCCCATCAACAAGTTAAACTTCTGATCCGTGCCACCTAACTCAATATCAGCAACCATCGCCACTGAGTCATAGCCTTGCACTAAAGGATATAAAAACTCATGAATAGCAATACCTTGCCCAGATTTATAACGCTTAGAGAAATCATCGCGTTCAAGCATTCTGGCAACAGTTTGTTTTGATGCAAGCTTAATCATGTCACTTGCGCTCATTTGATCAAACCAATCACCATTGCGTTTAACGACCGTTTTTTCTTGATCTAAAATTTTGAAAATCTGTTTTTGATAGGTTTTAGCATTCTCTTCGACATCTGCCGCTGACAATGGTGGACGCGTAGCATTTTTCCCCGTTGGATCACCAATTTGTGCGGTAAAGTTACCAATTAAAAAATGAATTTCATGTCCTAAATCTTGTAATTGACGCAATTTATTGATCACCACGGTATGTCCTAAATGAATATCAGGTGCCGTTGGATCACAGCCAAACTTGACAATAAGTGGCTTTTTCTTTTTTAACTTCGCAATCAAATCGTCTTCTAACAGCACCTCTTCGGCACCACGCTTAATCACACTTAATGTTTCTTCAATGCTATGCATAGCGATCTATTTACCTTCTTTTACCTTTTTATATTTTCTGTCATTTTTGATAACCCTCAAGCTGCCTCTATGTATACCAACATTAGCCACAAAACGCAATTACCACTGACAATTATTGGCAATTCTCGCGCGAGCGGTTGTCTTAATGCTGCATTTTCCGGTACACTCTCGAACTGTGACGGTGACCACGATATTTTTATGCATGAGACAATATAACAATAAGAAAGATAAAGAACTAAAAAAACCAAAAAAACCTAACACCTATAATGACAAGCCAAAGCGTACACCCAAGCATAAATGGCGCTTTTTCTTTACATTCTTTCTGATTATTGCGGTCTTTCTTGTGCTGGTTTATCGCTTATTTTATCTAGAAACCAAGGATCACAGCTTCTTATCTGATCACGGTCAAAACGAAAGTCATCGCACCATTGATTTAGATGCAACACGTGGCATTATCTATGATCGCAACGGCATTCCATTGGCAGTCAGTACCAATTTGTATAAAGTTATTTTGGATATCAAAGTCTTAAAAGATTACCCTGAAAAATATCAAAAGGTCAATGCGGCAAATATTGATGGTCTTTCATTAAATGACCTTGAAACACTCATTAGTAAGTATCCCAATAAACAATATTATATCGCTGCACAGTTTGTTGAACCCTCAAAAATCGATGATTTAAAAGCATTAAATATCCCAGGGGTTGAGATAGAAGATCAAAATAGAACCTACTATCCTAAAGCCGATGAGATAGCCCCGCTTATTGGTTTTACAAACATTGCTAATAAAGGGCAAGATGGCTTGATGCTGACCTATCAAGATAAGCTCCACGCAGAGAAAGGTGCACTATCTAGTACTTTAGATGGTAAAGGGCGCGCTATAAGTTTTAATGATAAACCGCAACATTACCATTTAGGCAAAAGCATTTATTTAACCATTGATAGTAATATCCAAAGCTTTGCCTATCAAGCGCTTAAAAAAGGGGTCATTGACACCAATGCCGACTCAGGCGCTGCCGTTGTTGTTGATCCGCAAAATGGCGAGATTTTAGCACTTGCCAGTTACCCAAGCTTTAACCCTAATAACTTCAATGAACATACCGGCAAAGCCATCGCCTTACAACCCGTTATTGAGACCTTTGAACCAGGCTCAACCATTAAGCCATTTTTCATCTCTCAAGCACTTCTCTCGGGAAAATACACACCAGATAGTATGATTGATACGAATCCTGGTTATTATTTCCTGCATAGTCATCGCATTCGTGATGATGCCAACTTTGGTGATATCACCTTGACACAAATTCTTGAGAAATCCAGTAACGTTGGTGTTAGTAAAGTCACCTTAACACTGGATAAAGAAAAGGTTTATAACTTCCTATCAAGCTTAGGCTTTGGACAGCCATCAACCATTGATTTCCCACGTGCCACCAATGGTTATTTGCCCCCTTTAAGCTCATTAAGTGAGTTTGAATTTGCTACCCTTTCCTTTGGTTATGCATTAAGTAGCTCAGCTTTACAGTTAGCACATGCTTATACGATTTTTGGCAATGATGGCAAGCTTTGTCCAGTAAGCTTAATCAAGCCAAAGCATCCAGATGAAATCAATTGTCGTCAAGTATTACCAAAAGATATTGCCAAAGAAGTATTGGCCATGCTGCAAACGGTGGTCAGTATTCATGGCACAGGTGTGCTTGCTAATATTCCTGGGTTTGATGTAGCTGGCAAAACAGGTACTTCACATCGCGTTGCCAATGGTAAATTTGTTAATGAATATAACGCTATTTTTGCTGGTGTGGCACCCGTTAAAAACCCAAGGCTTTCGATTGTCGTTTGGATCAACAACCCTAAGGGTAGCCATTTTTATCAATTCGGAGGTGTCTCCGCAGCACCTGTTTTTGCCAGTATTGCTCAGCACACCTTGCAATATATGGGCGTGCCTTACCAGCAGCCATTAAGCGAATATGAATTATTAAATAGAAATAAGAAATGGTTGATGCAGATTATTGCCGATAACTAAGCTGATTTTGGCATCCATGCATTGGCAAGTGTACTCTTAATCTCATCCTGCTGCTCTTTGTTTAAAAGATCTTCACCTACTCCACTTTCGACATTAAAACTAGCTAGTGTTTGAATAATCACATCAATTTGTTTGTTGCTTAGTACAAATTTACCAACTTCTATCTCATCGATTTGATGATCCCCAGATTCAAACCAATCCGTTACAATGATCTCTTTGGGTTTGTTTTTGTCTGCCAAATTCTTAATCATTAAGTTGCTTACTTCACGATAAAATCTTAAATCCGTTGTTTTAATGCCGTTGAGCTTCATGAAGTCAGAACTGCCATCACTGTCATAGTTATTAATGATCGTATTATTAGCATTTTTGAAGTTGATTTGATAGTGATCACTGCCATTGCCACCGCTTAAGATATTGTTATCACCATGCGCGATAAGCAGATCATCTCCGTCCTGACCTTGAAGAAAATCATCACCATTTTTAGCACGAAGTGTATCATCACCTTGACCACCAAAAAGCTGATCCGCGCCATCATTGCCTGCATATAAGCTATCGTTTCCATCTTCACCATATAAGATATTATCACCCCATTGCGCATACAACTGATCATTGCCGCCTCCTGCATAAATGACATCATCACCTTTACCTGCATAGATCAAATCACTCCCATTGCCACTATAAACGGTATCATCTCCAGCACCTGAGCGAATAGTATTTTGACCGGATTGAACCTCGATAAGATCATCACCATTGCCTGTGGTAATGATATTATTACCGTTGCCTGCATAGATCTCATTCTCACCATGACCCGCTTTAATGACATTATCACCATCATAAACATAAATCACATCAGCGCCATTGCCACTATAAATTTGGTTATCGCCATCACCCACATCGATCTCATTATCACCATGTCCAGCGCGAATGATATTATTACCATCGCCTAATTCAATGTAATCATCACCGCCCCCTGTCATAATGATATTATCACCATCATAAGCGTAGACTTGATTATCTCCGTTACCTAATTTCACGGTATTGTTACCATCGCCTAGACTAACTGAATCGTCGCCTGAACCGGCATAAATCACATTATCACCACCCCCAGCATCCAGCTCATTATCACCGTTCCCTAGTTTGATTAGATTATTACCGTCCTCAACATAAACATAATCATAATCCGCACCACCATAGATTTGATTGTCACCGCTGCCTGCTTGAATGCTGTTTTCGCCATGCCCTGCTTTAATGACATTGTCACCCTGACCAACGTCAATCGTATCAGCGCCACTGCCTGTGATAATCGTATTCTCACCATCACCAGCTTCAACCACATTATCGCCACTTCCTGCCTTAATGAGGTTATTACCATTGTCTACATGAATCCTATCATCACCACTTCCGGCTGTAATGGTATTATTTCCGGCACCGGCTTCAATCCAGTTATCGCCTGATTTGGCATGAATGACATCATCTCCAGCATAGCTTTCGATATAGTCATTACCTTTGCTACCTATGCGATGTACATCATCCGTTATTGCACTATATTTATTTTCATCCTTTAATAGCTCTGCGATTGAATGCGTATTACCTTCGCTATCAACAATGGTTTCAACACTTAATCCCTTAAAGTAGCCACTTAGCTTTATGCTGCTACGATAAAAACCACCATTATTTTGATAACTGCTCGCCTGCTCAAAATCACTGTTGAATGCAATGATTGAAAGATCATCGTTGTCCCTTAGAAAATAAAGCTCATCCATGCTCACATCTTTAAGTAAAACAGCGTCCTCTGTATTTGTTTCATCAGCGATGATAACATCATCATTGAAAGAAAGATTTGATAATACATAATGATCAGCACCTAAGCCTCCGGCTAAATAATCATGATAGCCACCACCATCTAAAATATCGTTACCTTCAGTGCCTTGTAAATACTCGCTTCTGCCTATCCCTTTGATATGTATCATTTGTGCTACTTCATCAAAGCGCGTTAAAGTCACACTGTTATGAAATGACTTGTCTTCGCCATTGATCTCGATACTCATGGCTTTATGCGGCATTAGTTGCCAACGCTCGGTGCCATTGTTAAATTCAAGATAAACTGGCATAGAATAACCCATCGTACTATCATTAAAGTCATAAAAATAGCTATCTAAACTAATTGAAATATTATAATCTTCAGAAGCTAACTTTAAATCCTGCGCCTGCCATTGACCTGCTAAATATTTATGCCAAGTATTTATTGCTAGATCTTGCAGTTGAACACCATCCTCAAAAACCAAAGTCATTGAGCTATCTGTAAAAGATTCATCTGCATAGTGATAGTAATAAATCATATCCTCACCAGAGTCACCTCCAAATATATAACGATCGTGCCCTAATCCACCAAGTAGGAAATCATTATCCTTACCACCAATTAGAATATCATCACCATCACCAGCTTCTAAGTGATCATCTCCTTGACCACCATCTAATATATCATTACCTTGTTTTCCATATAGCGCATCGTTGCCGCCAAGTCCTTGGAGTGTATCATCGGCAATCGTAGCAGAAATATATTCGTCACTCTCTGTTCCCATGTAGTTTACACCTTGAGCTTCCACATTAAAAATAGCATTGTTTCTATCCCAAACCGTGCCATCTGAAAACTCAATCCTAGATACTTTGCTTAAGTTAGCGTAATCATCGTCTTCCTTATAAAATCCTACCACCTGAATACTACCACCGTCTACAACATCTAAAAACAAATCATAATCAATCCTTCTAATGCTGACATCCTCGACACTAATACTTTCACCAAAGCGTATAACATCATTAAAAGTATCATTAAGCATCACACCATCTGCACCTAGGGTTTTATTGTATAGTAATCCATCTCCAAGGTTTTTCTGATAATTCCATATAATTTCATTATCCCTTATGCTCCCCCATGAGTTTTTAACCAAAATATCATTACCATCGCCCATATGATAGATAAAAACAGAATCCCTAGCATAGCCTGAAGCTAAAACATCGTCACCCTTTCCGCCTGTAATCATATTCCAGTAAGGAAAAATATTTTCGCCTAAATAACCATGAAAATCCTCATAATAGAACTGATAGACACTGGACCCAGAAGCTATATAATCATTCCCATCGCCACCAAAGATCGTATCATTACCATGCACGCCACCATATAAATAATCATCGCCTTTGCCCCCATCAATTATGTCATCGCCTAAACCAGCATCGATGTAGTCGTTGCCATCGCCACCAAATAACACATCATCATAAGTATTACCATACAACTTATCATGGCCTTTACCCCCATCGATATAGTATCGCCCTCCCACTGTGGGCAAACCAAGATCATCTGTCCCACGGTCTCTTATGACAATATCATTTCCATCACCTGCTAATATCAACTGAGTTCCATGCACTGAGATACGGTCATTGCCATTAGAGCCCAATAACGTTTGTGCATTTGTCATAAAGTTACCGTCACTTAGCATCATATCAATCTGCTGCAAACTTTCAGCTAAAAAACCATCCGGCAGATAAGCTGCCATTTCACCTAAGCTTTGACGATATATTGATATAACATCTAATCCTAAATCAATGAAATATGGCGTGTATTCATAAACAGCATAAATAGTGTGCAAAACTCTTGTACTATCTGTCTTTGCACGGTCATTTAAGTAACTGTAAATGTGGCTAAAATCAAGCCCCACATTTCCTTGATCAGTCAGATTAAATTCAATCATATCTAGAAACATCTGATGATCAATTGATTTAAAAGCAGATCTATCTATTGATTTTAATAACTTATCATATGCTTTGTTAATAAACTCTACCTGCTGCACAAAGCCCATAAACATCGCATCATTTAACACTAAATCTTCATCGCTGTTAAACTTCATCACATTTGACCAATTACCAATGGAGATTCTAATTTCCGAATTCACTCCATTCTCAGTGATAACATAATCAAGCATATGACTAAAATTAAATGCCTCAAGTACCACAATCTTCTCTAAGCGCTGACGTGTTTCATCACTAATGTCAAAACTAATCTTTGCACCAGAGTCGAGCACTAGCCCTTCCAGAGTTGTAATGGCTGAAGTAAATCCTTCAGCTGATTGTGCCCATGCACTGACAAGCGCTTGATATAAACCAATACGTTGTTGATAACTATTGGTTTGCATGATGTTTTGGATAACATCAACAATTTCAGGGTTCAAGACTGCCGCTTGGTTCAAATCTCTCACCGCACCTGAACCCCTAATATTAAAAGCTAAATCTATCGCTTCAAGCTCATCAACAAATTGATGGTTAAAGTCATCATGATATTCACGATAAAATAAATTGGCATTAAAATCTAAAGCCGCGACGACAAAGCTCTCACCATTGACTGTGTTATAAGTTGATTTCTTAGCAATCACGCCACCTGTTGCGCCACCGCCATCATTAGTCGCATTTAAATCAACACTTAAAATACCTGCATCATCTAAGCTTTTAAGCTCACCATCTTGCACGACACCATCTTGATTGCTATCTTGCCACAATCTAAGCTCATCAAATGCTGTATCATTATGATCAAAAACACCATCGACATTATCATCCAAGTCTGATAGCGCATCAAAACCATCTGTGGCTTTCTCTCCATTTGCTTTAATGGTATTGTCCCCAAATAACTCTAATCCATTATCAATCTGTCCATTTTGATCTAAATCACGTACCAGTAAAGCATCATCAGCACCAACCCAACCTGAGGCATATTTCACTCCATCTCCATTGTGATCAAATAGCACACTGCCATCAGCAGCTACGGTTTCAATACCATCTCCATCTAAATCAAAAATCAGAGGGTCCCTGCGTCGCGGCACCACATTGGCTGCGGTGTTGAAGTCATTATTAATAGATTCATCTATTTCATCATCACACTCCTCCTCATCACCTTGGTATTCAGGATAAAACTGGTATGCACTATTTTGTCTTGCATTTAGTACGTCAATCTCGTCAATAACTCTTCCAGGACCAAGTATGCCTTTAAGAATCTTTATACCTGCTGCTTCTAGAATCTTTGAGGTTACCTCAACACAGTTATCACCATTATATTGATATAATTGATAATCAGGAGGGTTACTAGCCAAAAAGTCAGCCATATTTTTCATCATTTCATACCGCTGTTTAGAAATAAATCCTGTATAGGATTCTGACTGTTGCTCTCTACCTTCTGGTTCATGACGACTCATATGACCCAGTACTGCATAAGGTAATAATAATTCACCTAAAGAAACATCACCCAAAGGACCAAAGCTATATGTGTAAGTATTGGTGCCATTTGAAAGCTTTATCCAAGTATGATATCCGTCATAGCCTCCTAAACCATCAGAGTATAATGAAAAACTATATTTGGCATCACAATTTTCGTTTTCAGTACTTCTCTCTAACATTTTATCTCTCCTCATTAATTGAATTCATTGAACTTAATAGCTTTCTTTAACTTTCTTAATATTTTGTTTACCAGAAATATACAAAAGATTAATAGCCCCACAACCAAGCTTACTAGTAAAATGACAAATGAACCTATTCCTAAGAACATAAGGGAGCTGGCTAAAGTTGATACAGGTCTTTTAAAACCACCTGCCACTAGACGCATTTCAGGCGCTAACTTATTTAAATCCTCAAGCCCCCCCAAGTATTTAACTTCCACTCTTTGAGATCCAAATGGTAGAATGATCCTAGCCACTGATTTAGCAATATAACTTCTTGAATATTTCCCACCAAACGGCTTATTTAACAACGTTTTCATTCCGCAATCAACCACTTTCAATTGTTTATATATGCACCACTTAAGTTTAAATTTTTGGCAATTATTGCACTGATCTGAATAATCAGGGATATGACCATCAATGAGTGTTAATGACTCTTGGCTTTCTTTTTGAAAACGAATATCAATTTCATATTTCCCAGGAAACCAAATAAAATAGTCTAACGTCACTTCAGAAGGTTTGGATAAATCAATGGGCGCACTGACAAAAACCCCTGTCGCCAATTTGTCTGATATATATGTCACAGCACAGAACAGTAGCAAAAACCCGTAAAAGATGATTATTATCATTTTAAAATGCTTACGCTTTTTATTGCTTGTATCTGCTAACATAACCCATTGCCTACCGTCTTTCTTTGGTTAAACATATTTATCAATGAGCTCTAAAACAGCATCATTAATAGTTTATTTTTCCAAGCCTTCAAAAAATGGCTTTTAGTACAATCAATCCATGTGATAAGAATCAAGCGCGGGGGGATAAAATAGAGTTGCCTCGGATTAAGCCTAGACCATTATTCACAAAGATCAAATTTCATTCTTGATTTTTTGAAAAATTATGCTTAACCACCGTCCTCTTGCTAGCAAAAACATTGTTAACAGCTATATTTTGCAACCATAGGTTGAGCGTCAGTCGAAGCCCATGTACACTTTTATTCCTCCCATCGACTTCGCTCAGGGAGCAGGATGATTCTTTGAGCATTAGTCCTTCCAGTATGGTAATAGCTGGGGTAAATCCTTCAGCTGATTGTGCCCATGCACTGACAAGCGCTTGATACAAACTTCCAAATATTTCTTTAGTCTGTGTTAATGTTACACTAATCCCTCCAACAGCTTTTTCTAAACCGGTAAACTCTTTAGTTTTTCTAATTTAGAACACATAATAAATCTCCTGCTTTATTTAGAATTTACTCAAAACATACAAAGCACAAGCAACAATAAACATTATGGTTGGGAAAATAACTATCCAACGACAGAATGCAAAGCAACACAACTCTCCTCCTTTTTGAAACCACTCAGGCTTACTATAGATAAGCCATGGATATAGACATACACACCTAAAATATTTAGTTTTAAACGCGAATAAGTAAGGTGTTTTTTCATCCAACTTTAAACACCAGATAGCTGTAAAGCCAAAAGCGCCTTGCAAGAAAGCATTAATAATATAATTATTTGTTAGATTATCTTTAGAACCCATTTGTTTTAACTTTAAATAAATCGATTCAAAATAAATTTCATCCAGTCTTTTACATGCTCCTTGATTTATCAAAAAAAGTATAAAGACAGTAACCTCACTTATTATTAAAACAAATACAAAAGCAACAACATACTCTCCTTTGGTCAATGATGCGTATGTAAAAAAACAACATACAGCCATAATCAACAAGCCAAGGATAAACCAAAAAAATCTTAAAGAGATAAAATATATAATGATTAGAATTAAAGGAGTCATCAAAAAAAATGGTGCCACTGAAATAGTTAGCAGCAATATTATAAGCGATAGCAAACGCCTAAACCGATAAGCTTTTTTTATTTCTTCATCTTTTGCAAAATTCATTAAATAATAATCATCTTTTACAAGCTTACACTCAAGCCAATTTCTACTCCATTTTTTGGGCATATCAGAGCTATCTTGTTTATCTTTTAATACCACGATTATCTCCTTACATGCTTTTCACAAAACAACATCACCAATTCATTCAAACTAAGCCTTCAAAAAATTGTAGAGAATTCCCACCATCAAACTTTTCATATCCTTGCTCAGTGTCACCGTTCATGCAAGCTTTCTTTAAACGCCTTAGTTAACGGACTTAGGAAATATTCAATAATTCGTCTTTCGCCGGTTTTCACTTCAACGGTCACCGTCATGCCTGAGCGAATGGGGAAATCCTTTCCTTGCTTGTGTAATGTCGTGCTATCAAGCTTTGCAATGACTTTAAAGACCAATCCCAACTGTTGATCGTCAATCGCATCGTCACTTATCTCAACGATCTCACCGGTTAATAAGCCATATTCAGTAAAAGGATACGTATCGATCTTGACTTGCACCTTTTGCCCTTCATGCACATAGCCAATATCTTTATTTGAGATCATGGCATTAACTTCTAGTGGACTATCTTTGGGAATAATCTGCATTAATACTTGAGCGGGCGTCACCACCGCACCAATGGTATGCACAGATAAGCTCTGGACAAAGCCTGATAGTGGCGCACTTAGGCTTTGTGCCTGCTGCATTAGTTGATATTTATTAAGCTCATTGCTTAGGCTTTTAAAATCCTTTTGATTTAATTCTATCTGTTCTAACACTTGCGCTAAATAATCCGCTTTAGCACGCATAAGCGCACTATTTTTACTGCTAATATTTGCAGTTAACTGCGCTACTGTTGCCTTGTGTTGTGCTAATGCTTGCTCGGTCTCAATCACCGCTTTTTGACTTTGTAACATATCAGCTTTTGAGCCATAGTCATTTTGATGCAGGGTTTGGTACATGCTGTTTTGCTCGGTAATAATCGGCAGTGTCTTATTGAGCATTTCAAGTTGCATCTCAAGTGCTGTTTTCTCCGCTTTGGCGGCATTAACCTCAGACGCAAGATAATCAATATCCGCACTATAGGCTTGCCATTTTCGCCATATCAGCTCAAGCAAAGCATCTCTTTCTGTTGACGTTAATCCTTGTGTAAACAACAGCTCATCAATATCCTTTTTTGCTAATCCATCCTTCGTTGCTAACTGTAATAACTGATAAAGGCTTTGGTACTCTTTCAACATAAAGTACGCCACCTTGCGCTGTTGCGTAATATTCTCAATATCAGCCTGAGTAATGCGCTGATCTAACTCAATCAATACTTGCCCTTTTGTTACCAGCTGACCATCTTTTACCAAAATCGCTTTAATCACCCCTTTCTCTAACGGTTGAATTAATTTAACTTGCGCTTCGGGTACGACCTTACCTTGTGCGCTCACAATAACATCCATTTTGCCAAAGCATGCCCATAGTACCGCAATGACAATTAACACAACCAAAAGCCACATCATGATGCGCGCTAAGGGGTGCGGTGGTCTCTCTTCAATCTCAAGTGCCAAGGGTAGAAAACTTAACGCATCCTTTTGCTGATTGCGTCTGTCTTGCCATTGCACCAATCGCTGATAAAGTTGGACAATTTTGCGATATAACTTTCTCATAATCATCCCCTTGTACTTGCAAATTGTGCACGATACAGCTTGGCATAGTGACCACCCAATGCTAATAGTTCATTATGACTTCCTTCCTCAACCACTTTACCTGCTTCAAGATAGATAATCTTATCGCAATGCATCACCGTTGATAGTCTATGAGCAATAATAAACACCGTGCGATTATGGGTGATTTCACGCATATTCTGCTGAATCATGCGCTCGGATTCATAATCTAAAGCCGATGTTGCCTCATCAAAAATAAGTATTTTAGGCTCATTGATCAATGCTCTGGCGATGGCAATACGTTGTTTTTGCCCACCAGAGAAATTAGCACCTTGCTCCTCTACAATCGTGTCATAACCATGTTTTAATTTGATAATAAACTCATCAGCTCCTGATAATTTAGCCGCATTGATGACTACATCCAAAGAAGCCCCTGAGCACGTCAGCGCAATATTCTCACGAATACTACGATTAAATAAAAAGCTCTCTTGTGACACCACGCCGATCTGTTGCCTTAACCATACAGCACTTAATGCTGAGATATCAGCACCATCGAGTAAAATACTGCCTGATTGCGGTAGGTAAAGCTTTTGTAAGAGTTTTGCTAATGTGCTTTTACCTGAGCCTGAGCGCCCGACAATACCAACGGTTTGATTGGCTTCAACATTGAAGCTGATCTCTTTTAGTACCGCAGGGGTATTGATGCCATAATGAAATGTAAGATTCTTAAATTCGATACTTCCAGATAATTGGGCTAATTGCTGATTATTGCTTACGGTCGATCCTTCCGCTGCGGTATTTAAAATATCCCCCAAACGTTTTAATGATATACGTGCTTGCTGAAAGTCTTGCCATAATTGCACTACTTTTAAAATAGGACTGGTAACACGTCCGGCGAGCATATTAAAAGCAATCAATTGACCAATGGTTAAGTCACCTGAAATCACTAAGTTAACCCCTAGGAAAATAATTAAAAGTGTCGTGATCTTGCTAATAAATTGTGCAATTTGAGAAGTGATATTACTTAAGTTGCGTGCGCGAAAGTTGGTTCGCACGTAATTTGCTAGATTATCTTCCCATTTATGTTGCATTTGTGGCTCAATTGCTGATGATTTAACGGTTTGAATTCCGGTTAATGATTCGGTTAGAAATGCTTGATTTTTGGCACCTTCTTTAAATGCCTGATCAAGGCGCGCTTTTAGTATTGGGGTAATGAAAAGTGATAACACAACATAACAAGGAATGGTTGCCAATACGATTAAGGTTAATTTGACTGAATAAAACCACATGACCGCGAAAAAGATAAAAGTAAATCCAAGATCAATGAACAAGGTCAATGCACTACTGGTCAAAAACTCACGAATACTGTCAAGCTCTTTAACACGTGCCACACTTAATCCCACTTGCCGCGCCTCAAAATAGGCAAGAGGTAAACTTAACAAATGCTGATACAGTTTCGTGCCAAGCTCAACATCAACACGACTTGTGGTATGCGCAAACAAATAGGTGCGAATCGCACCTAAGATTACCTCAAAAATACTCACTGCCACAAAGCCAATGGCTAATATCTCCAATGTGGTTAAGGCTTGATGGACAACCACTTTATCCATTACCACTTGGAAAAATAGTGGTGTTACCAGAGCAAATAACTGCAAGAAAAATGACGCGATAAGCACATCACGAAAGACGTGTTTGTATTTCCATAGTGCCGGAATAAACCATTTGATATTAAATGCCTTATCTTTTGAGGTATTATTTTTAGGATTGAGATAGATGACTTTACCATTAAATAATTGACTAAATTCAGCTGATGATAAACTCGTCAGCTCATTACTATTAGCTAAAATCACAAGATACTCTTGTTGATCATTAACACCGACCAAAACAAAATAATCGTTTTTGCCAACAATAATCGCAGGTAGCGTAGATAGCTTAATACTCGCCATATCGCAGCTTGCCTCTTTGGCATGAAAACCATTGGCTTTAAGTGCTCGCATCAATGCCATATGTTCAAATATGCCATCCACAGCGAACTGATGAAAAATCGTTTTAGGATCTAACGCCACCTGATATAAACTGGCTGCTTGTATTAGCGCTAATAACGCTGTATTTTGCTGATAACTTTGCATATCATCGCCCCGAAATTTTGCCCGCTCAAGGTAAAATATAGATCAAAAAACAGATAAATAAAGAATGGTTTTAATATTATCTGTGGAAATTCACTAACAGAAACTCTGTAAACTGGTTTGTGATAGGTATGGCATCATGTTTTAAGATACTTGATCTAATAAGCACTTGACTTAATCCTCAAAAATTTAGACACTCATGGGCAGTTTAAATCATACTGTATGAAATCATGCTATTTATTTTAATGCTTATCATTGGCTACTTATTTGGCTCAATTAATAGTGCCATCATTACTTGTAAACTTATGGGTTTACCTTCACCACGCAGTATTGGTTCCGGTAATCCAGGAGCGACCAATGTTTTACGTCTAGGTGGCAAAAAAGCCGCAGCAATCACCCTTTTAGGTGATGCACTGAAAGGCTTAATTCCTGTACTCATTGCCCATGCTTTACACTTAAGCGCAACTGAGATTGGTTATGTTGCACTTCTTGCCGTTATTGGGCATATATTTCCTGTGTTCTTTGGTTTTAAAGGTGGCAAAGGCGTCGCTACCTTAATTGGTGTCATTCTTGGATTTTATTGGTTGATTGGCGTTATTTTCCTTGCCACATGGCTCATATGCGCATTAATTACCAAATACTCTTCATTATCTGCATTAATTGCGACGATTGTTTCTGCTGTTTGTGTGATTTTCATCTTTAGTTTTCAAAGCGCACTGCCATTTATTATCATTGCGATTATTGTCATCTTAAGACACCACGAAAATATTAAGCGCTTAATCAATGGTAGTGAAAGCAAAATAGGTCAAAAGAAAAATGCCTGAATTACCTGAAGTCGAGACGGTTAAAAACGGTCTTAGCTTACATTGCTTAAAGCGCAAAATCATAAGCGCTCATACTTATATTGATAAACTACGCTACCCACTGGATCCTAAGCTTAGTGACAAAGTGACTAACCAATCAATTCATGATATCTCAAGGCGCGGCAAGCATTTGATTATCACCTTAGATGATTATGCATTGATTATTCATCTTGGCATGTCTGGTGTTTTACAAATTACTGATAGTAATGCCTATCAGCATAAAAAACATGATCATATTGTTTTACAACTCGATGACGGTCAGACAATCTTTTATCATGACCCTCGGCGCTTTGGTTATTGGGATATTACCGACAGTGATCCTTTAGAGCATAAATACTTTTTAAACTACGGTCCTGAGCCTTTGACGCAACATTTTAATAGTCTCTATTTGCAACGCGCACTTAACGCACGCACACAAGCGATCAAAAATGTGATTATGGATAATAAAATCGTTGTTGGTGTTGGCAATATCTATGCCTGTGAAAGCTTATTTAAGGCAGGTATTTCACCGTTAAAACCCGCTAATACCTTAACAAAAAATGAGATCAGCAAGCTTATCGATGCCATCCAATCCACGTTGTTGCAAGCGATTAAAGCCGGTGGCACCACTTTAAAAGACTACAAAAATGCCACAGGCAAACCTGGTTATTTTGCCCAATCTTTAGCGGTTTACGGGCAAAAAGACAAAGCATGCCAGATCTGTTCAACCGTCATTTCATCGATTGTTATCAATCAACGCAACACCTTTTATTGCCCACAGTGCCAACCATAAGGGAAAAGAGTAATGATCAAAGCAACGAACTATCTAGAAGCCTTAAAAGCCATTGAAAAAAAAGACTTCCCTTGTTATATCATCACCGGCAAAGAGCCTTATCAAAAAAATAAACTCATTGAAGAAATTAATGCCAAATATAAAGCACTAAACTTTGAGATTCTGCGTACGCAAATCATCAACCAGCAGTATGATTTTTTACAAAGCAACTTCAATAGCTTTAGCCTGTTTGCTGAAGAGCGTTTATTGCAACTCACCATTACTAAAGCGCCTGATAAGAATGCGCAAAAACTGCTCGTTGATTGCCTTAAAAACATCTCTCAAAGTGATCGTTTTTTATTGATATTTGACGATCTAACAAGCGCGCAACAAAAAACCAAATGGTTTCAATCGCTTGTGCAAAAGGCATTATACATTCAAGTATGGCCAGTTAGCATTCAAGAGTCGATTAAACTCATTAAATTTGAGCTTAGCTCTCTAAATAAACCGATTACATTAACCGAAGACGCCCTGATGCTCTTAGCACAAAAAACCGAAGGCAATCTCTTTGCTGCTAACCAAATGATTAGCTTACTGCAACATCAACCACAGACGCACTTTGATGATAAGACGCTTACTGATTATTTATCCAATGCGATGAATTACGATGTATTTGATCTGGCACAAAGCCTTATTGAGCAGAATATGAATCGCTCACTGGTGATATTACAGCATCTATTCAAAGAGCGTGTTGAAAGTGCCATTATTCTTTGGGCAATTTTAAAAGAGTTACGCATTTGCTATAACCTAAGCACACAAACGCCACAACAGCAACAACAGACCTTTATACGCAACAATATCTGGAAAACACGGCAAGCCGTCTATGCACGCCTAGCTAGAAAATTTAGCAGGCAGCATTATGCCAAGCTTTTTAATCAATGCTTTGCCATTGATTTACTCGTTAAAGGAATCGAACAAGGCGATGTAGAGCAAGCGTTAACTGAGCTAGTATGTCAATTACATTAGCACACTTGTGAGGTACTAAAAATATCAATCTTGATTCTGCCAATCATATTAATCACTACTTCTCGATCATAATGCCCCGCGCCTTGCCCATCAACGGTAGCGCAATAACGTAAAGATGCAGCGGTTGAGGATAATCCACTTGGCTGAAATTCCATCGAATCACCATTTGTACTTGAAATATACTCTCCTGTGGTTGGTGCCTCAACCGTTGTAATAATACGATCAACATCAGTAGACACCCCCGTTGAACTTGTAAATAAAATCAAGCGATTATTCCCCCAATTACTTGCTGGTACCGTCGCACAGGTAGCACCATCCGTGCTTGGGCACAAAAATACTGATGTTACTTCTGACATTGCTGTGATTCTGCCTAACTCTAAAGCCGCTTTGACTTTATCTAAATAAATTTCTGAATTAGCGCGCCCAAAAGTGCCAACCATCAAAGGCACAGCAACTGCAATAACAATCGCCATTACAACAATAACCACCATCCCTTCAATCAAGCTAAAGCCTAGATTTCGAGCGCCTCTGTTGTTTTTGCCATTTTTTCTCATCTTCATATTGCAATTAACTCCATATTCCCTATAATGTGCCCTGTCTTTGGGTCGTTAGCTCAGTCGGTAGAGCAGTTGGCTTTTAACCAATTGGTCGCAGGTTCGAATCCTGCACGACCCACCATTATTCATAATCATCATAATATTTCATATTTTTAGTGATTCTAGTCAACAATATGCACTGATACAAATCTATAATTGGTATATTAAAAAAGCCTAGCCCAAAGGTTTTAAAATAGCATAGCCCTTTAGAGTGCTTTGATGAAAAACCTCAGGGATTCTAGCCCAATCTAACACTTGCACTAGAATAGGAATATTTGATATCTGTATTGCTTCCTTAAAAGCTTGTAGTTCAGAAGTATGTAATGGTTTCAAAATCACGAGATACTATTCTCGCAGACTGGCATCAGTATTTTCTTTCAGAGACTTAAGAATTTTAGCCATCGCATCATTCATAAGCTCATCAGTCAAAGTCTGTGTGTTATCTTGAAAAGTGAGATTCAAAGCAATACTCTTTTTATTCTCTGGCAGATTTTCACCTTGATAAACATCAAATAAATCAACTTGATTCAATGAATTCACATCTGCTTTATTCACTGCATCAATCAAGCTTTGCGCACTGATATTACAATCAACAATAACCGCAATATCGCGTGAAACCGATGGATATTTAGAAATTGCCATAAATTTAGCAACGTCTTTGTTTGAGATTTTACTGGTTTGTAATTCAAATACTACTGGTGATTTACCTTTGATTTGCAACACTTTCATTACACTTGGATGCAAAACACCAATAACACCAACTTTTTCACCATTTTGATAAATATAAGCGGATTGTCCTGGGTGCAGCCAATCGATATCTTCACAAGCAACATAATTGACTGACTTTTTATTTAATTGCAGCAGCGCCTCAACATCTGCCTTAACTGAATAAAAATCGCTTGCCGTTTTTTCCTGCCAGTTCAGTGGATTAATATCACCATAAACAAGACCAGCAAAATGTGAATATTCATGCGCTAATGTTTCAGCTGGCTGAAAGCAAACACCTTCTTCAAAAATACGAATACGCGATTGCTGACGATTCAAATTGGCTTTAAATGTTGATACAAGACCTGGGATCAAGCCTTGACGCATCACCGACATATCTTGTGAAATCGGATTTTGCAAAGCCAATCCTGCCGTATCAAAAAACAATCCATCTAATTTAGGATCAATAAAGCTATAATTGATCACTTCATGATAGCCACGATTAATCAATGTATTTTTTAATGCGCTTAAAGTGATGATATGTTCAGAAACTTGTTGTTGTGACAATGTTACCTCAGGTAAAGTCATCGGCAGATTTTGATAACCATATACACGCCCGACTTCTTCGATTAAATCTTCTTCAATCGCCATATCAAAGCGATAACTTGGAGCTGTCGCCAACCACTTAATCTCATTACTGGTATCGTCAACTGGTGTAAGTGTGATATTAAGTGCTGTTAATACTTCTTCAACAAATGTGGCACTGAAATCCATGCCAAGAATTGAGTTTATCTTATTTAAGCGTAACGGAATTTGAATCGTTGTTTCATTGTAATGATCCGCCTTAACAACTTCACTGACTTCACCTTCAGCAATATCAACGATCAAACGTGCGGCATAATCAATCGCATATTGGCACAACTTCGGATCAACACCACGTTCAAAGCGATGTGATGAGTCTGTATGCAATCCATATTGACGCGCCTTACCTGCAATTGCTTTAGGCGCAAAATAAGCACTTTCTAGAAAGATATTCTGTGTATTATCAGTTACTGACGAGTCCAGTCCACCCATCACACCAGCGATGGCTAACGCTTTATGCTCATCAGCAATCACTAACGTATTCGATTTGAGTGTTACTTCAGTTTCATCTAATAAGGTAATTTTTTCATTATCTTTTGCCATGCGTGCATAGACGGTGCTGCCAACTTTATCAGCATCAAAGGCATGCAGTGGCTGACCCAGTTCAAGTAACACATAATTGGTAATATCAACAATCGCAGAGATTGATCTTAAACCTGAACGGCGTAAGCGCTCTTTCATCCAAAGGGGCGTTTGCGCTTTCGCATCAATATTATAAACCATCCGTCCAAAATAACGTGGACATGCCTCAGACACCTGTGAAACAACTTGTTTTTGCACGCCTTTAACAAGATTAAGTTTAATCTGATCAAGAGGTTTAAGCTTAGCATCAGTTAAAGCGGCGACTTCTCTTGCCACTCCATATACACTTAAACAATCCGCGCGATTCGGTGTCAAATCCACTTCAACAATATGATCATCCAATTGCAAATATTCACGAATATCAACACCAACAGGTGCATCCACTGGCAAATCCATCAAACCTTCGCTTTCATCACTTAACCCAAGCTCTTTTTGCGAGCACATCATGCCATGCGATGGTTGACCGCGAAGTTTACTTTTCTTTATCTTAAAATCACCAGGCAAGCATGCGCCAATCTTAGCAACAGGTGCTTTCATCCCTGCATAGACATTTGGCGCACCACAGACGATGGTAACTAGCTCATCATCACCAACATCGACTTCACAAACATTTAGCTTATCCGCATCAGGATGCTTATCAATTTTTTTAATTTGCCCGACAACTACCTGTGTGAATGGCGATGCAACGGCTTCAATTGAATCAACCTCCAAACCGGCAGCCGTAAGCTTTTCACTTAAGGTATTTACCTCAAGATTTTTATCCAAATAATTTTCTAACCAACGATGACTAAATTTCATTTTATTATCCTGTAATTTTCGAGGTAGCGTTAGCTCATGAGCTAACGCTACCTCTGATATATTGAGTGCAATACAAAGCAATTAAAACTGTTTTAAAAACCGTAAATCATTCTCAAAAAATAAACGTAAATCATTAATACCATAACGCAACATAGTTAAGCGCTCAACACCCATGCCAAAAGCAAATCCACGATATTTCTCACTATCAATGCCGCCGGCTTTTAACACATTAGGATGCACCATACCGCAACCTAACACCTCAAGCCAACCGGTTTGCTTGCACACACGACAACCTTGCCCTTCGCACATCACACATTCCATATCGGCTTCGGCTGATGGCTCAGTAAATGGAAAATATGAAGGGCGAAAACGCATCTTTAGATCTTTCTCGAAAAAGGCATTTAAAAAGGCATTTAACAAGCCCTTTAGATCAGCAAATGATGCCTTCTCATCAATCCACAAACCTTCCACCTGATGAAACATCGGTGTATGTGTCATATCCGAATCACAACGATAAACACGCCCAGGCGCGATCATGCGAATCGGTGGCTGTTGTTTTTCCATTGTTCTGATTTGCACACCGGAAGTATGCGTTCTTAATACAGTATTAGGATTAAAGTAAAAAGTATCATGCATGGCACGCGCCGGATGATGATCAGGAATATTTAATGCTTCAAAGTTATGATAGTCATCCTCAACCTCAGGACCATATTCAATCGCAAAACCCATCTTACTAAAAAAGTCTTCAATTCGCTGCATGCTTGTTGAAACCGGATGCAATGTACCTTGCTCATGTCCAATACCTGAAAGCGTGACATCAATTTTCTCAGCTGCTAATTTTTGCGCCAATTCAATCGCATTTAACACATCCAAGCGCGCGGTAATTGCCATTTGCAATTTATTCTTCGCTTCATTGACTGCTTGCCCAAGCTTTGGCTTTTCTTCATTTGGCAAACTACCTAATTGTTTCATAATCTCGGTAAGTTCACCCTTTTTCCCCAAATACTGAACGCGAATATGATCTAAATCTTGTCTATTTTTTGTGTTTTCGACGTCTGTTAATGCTTTTAAACAGATTTCATCTACGATTTGCATGCATGTTACCTTTACTCAAATAATGGCGTGCATTATATACCCATCACAAACCAGTTTACAGTATTTCTGCTATTGAATTTCTTGCACTTTTGAATGATTTGATCTTGCTAATAGTCCTAGCTATTACCTGCAATCCAATCATTCAAAAACACCAAAAACTTCTTCAACATTAAACACTATAAAATGGCTTACGATGGGTATATACCTGTCATCAGGCGTTTTGTAGAACTTATTGCTTTGAAGTTGGTATGATTTACCTTGTCATACCCATGCTGTTTTATTAACATTCTGCACAGCTTCATACAATAAGAACAAAGGATAACATTATGCGTCTAGCTCACATTATGATTCGTGTTAACAATCTCGAAGAGTCAATCAATTTTTATCAAAACATTTTTGGCATGAATTTACTTAAAAAGATGGATAACGAGGCTTATCGCTATACACTAGCATTCATGGGCTATGGCAATGACATCAATGCCATCACTGCCATCGAACTGACTCATAACTGGGATACCGATAGTTATGATCATGGCAATGCTTTTGGACATCTGTGCATTGAAGTCGAGGATGTTTATCAAAGCTGTGAGGAGATTAAGAAACAAGGAGGGATTGTCACGCGTGAAGCAGGTCCTGTCAAAGGTGGCACCAGTGTCATCGCCTTTGTCAAAGACCCTAATGGTTATCAGATTGAACTCATTAATAAGAAGATTCGCTAAATATACCAGCTAATTAAGGTATACCCGATCAGCCATCGCTAAGCGTAAAATAGTTTGTTTAGTGGCTACGCAAACCTGCTTGGGATTGAACATCGCTAAAAGGTATTATATTTAAATTTTTATCTCGGCTTCTTGCTTGAGCTAAATCGTATTGCGCTTGCAAATTTATCCAAAACTCTGCTGTTGTGCCTGTTGCCTTTGATAGTCTAATCGCCATCTCAATACTTACATTCATTTTACAGTTTAGCAGATTGGATAAGTTTGCACGTGTGACACCAAGACGCTTTGCAGCCTCTGTAATTGTGATTTTCTCATCCAGCGCCTCTAATATATCATGCTTTAAAATCTCACCGGGGTGACTTGGGTTAAACATTTTAATATCCTCCTAAGTTTTTTAATGGTAATCCAAATAATTTACAATATAAGCATCACCGTCTTCAAATTTAAAAATCACTCGCCAATTACCATTAACAGTAACTGACCAAAATTCAGATTTATCACCTTTAAGTTTATGCAGCTTATAACTTGGAAGGTTCATATCCAAAGCTTTTGATGCAGCATTAAGTGCAGACAAAATCCGCGATACCTTCGCTACATGCTCTGACTGAATACCTTTCGTTATACCGCTGTAAAAAAATTGTTCTAAGCCTTTGTGTTTAAAACTTTTAATCAACGTAATTAATCATTTGTTTAGTACCTTGTTAGGTAGCATAGCAGCATTACTGTATTACGTAAAGATACAAAGAACACCTCAAACTTAAATATCAATGCAGATGACAACTCTAATGAGAAAATCTTTTCTCTCGCAACATGCAATTCTCACAAAAAAAACATTGCGTATTTTAAATGTGACCGTACAATCACTAATCAATTTACGCTAACTCTTAAAAGAATATAATTTTATGATCGAAAATTTACGTAATATCGCGATTATCGCACACGTTGACCATGGCAAAACAACACTGGTTGACAAACTATTACAGCAATCAGGCACATTAAAAACGCGTGGCGCTGACGTTGAGCGCGTGATGGACTCCAACGACTTAGAAAAAGAGCGTGGCATTACCATTCTTGCCAAAAATACTGCTATTAAATGGAATGATTATCGTATTAACATCGTTGACACACCAGGACATGCTGACTTCGGCGGTGAGGTAGAGCGTGTGATGTCGATGGTTGATTCTGTACTTCTTTTAGTAGATGCCGTTGATGGTCCTATGCCACAAACGCGTTTTGTGACTGAAAAAGCATTCGCTCGCGGTTTAAAGCCCATCGTTGTTATTAACAAGATTGATCGACCTGGTGCCCGCCCTGATTGGGTTATGGATCAAGTTTTTGATTTATTTGATCGCTTGGGCGCCACGGATGAGCAGCTTGATTTCCCTGTTGTCTACACATCAGCATTAAACGGCTTTGCGACAATGGATGAAAACGAAATCACTGACAATATGAATGCTCTATTTGAAACGATTGTTGAGCGTGTATCGCCACCTGAGGTTGATCAAGAAGGTGCATTTCAAATGCAAATTTCTTCATTGGATTATTCAAGCTTTGTTGGCACAATCGGTATTGGGCGTATTAAGCGTGGTAAGATCAAAACCAATACACCGGTAAGTATTGTTGATAAAAATGGCAACACAAGACAAGGTCGTGTATTACAAGTACTAGGGCATATGGGGCTTGAGCGCGTTGAAGTGCCTGAAGCATCCGCGGGAGACATTATCTGCATTACCGGTATTGAGGGAATTAATATCTCTGACACCATTTGCGCATTGGATTGTGTTGAAGCACTGCCGCCATTATCCGTTGATGAGCCAACCATTTCGATGACTTTCCAAGTGAACAACTCGCCATTTGCTGGGCGCGAAGGTAAATTTGTAACTTCTCGTCAAATCAAAGATCGTTTGGAAAAAGAGCTTTTACACAACGTTGCTCTTCGTGTTGAACAACTAGATGATCCTGATAAATTCAAGGTTTCTGGTCGTGGTGAGCTGCACTTATCTATTTTACTTGAGAATATGCGTCGCGAAGGTTTTGAAATCGCTGTATCACGTCCACATGTGATCTTTAAAGAAATTGATGGTGAGATGTGTGAGCCATATGAGCAAGCTATTATTGATGTTGATGAGCAATATCAAGGTTCTGTCATGGAAAAAATGGGTTTACGCCAAGGTGAGCTTAGAAATATGGAGCCAGATGGCAAAGGTCGTGTGCGCTTAGAATTCATCATCCCTTCGCGCGGTCTAATTGGTTTTTACACTGAGTTTTTAACCATTACTTCAGGTACTGGCATTATCAATAAGATCTTTGATCATTATGGTCCTATGAAAAAGGGAATTATTGAATCGCGCCTAAACGGCACGTTAATTTCTATTTGTGCTGGCAAGGCAGTGGCATTTGCTCTGTTTAATTTACAAGAACGTGGCAAAATGTTTATTGGTCATGGCGTTGAAGTTTACGAGGGTATGATTATCGGCATTAACTCACGTGATAATGATTTGACGGTTAATCCTTGTAAAGGCAAGCAACTAACCAATATGCGCGCCTCTGGTAAAGATGAAAGTATTGTCTTAACAACACCCATTAAAATTACCCTTGAGTATGCATTAGAATTTATCGAAGATGATGAGTTAGTTGAGATCACACCAAAATCAATCCGTCTACGTAAAAAGCTGCTAACTGAATCAGATCGTAAGCGCTATTCACGCTCAAAAGAATAAGTACCTAAACAATATAATGGATATTCGGGTCAAGCCCGAATATGACGGCTTGCTGGCATTCTCGGACTTGATCCAGGAATCCAAAAAATACCTGATAAGATTTGCATGGCTACTTAATTCACTATAAACATAAACGTTGGCTGAGCATTAGTCGAAGCCACTCATCTTTGCATGCCCTTCGACTTTGCTCAGGGCACGTTTGGAATGGCTGGACTTGGTTCATAGCCCAAATAATTCACTACCATTTAAGATAACATCTTAATCGCTTTATGTAGCCCTTCAACCAACATATCAACATCTTCTTTGGTATTATATACACCAAACGATGCTCGCACCGTCGATGGTACGTTATAGCGTTGTAATAATGGTTGCGCGCAATGATGTCCCGTGCGCACACAAACCCCTGATAAATCAAGCAATGTACCCAAATCATTGGCATGGAATCTATCGATGACAAAGGTAATTACCGAAGCTTTATGTGTGCTTTGACCTAATATTCTAAGCCCTGAAATGGTTTGTAATTTTTCTGTGGCATAGTGAAGCAGCGTTTCTTCATGTGCTTTAATCTTACAAAGCCCGATACTTTGCACATATTCAATGGCTTTGGATAAACCAATCACGCCAATAATATCGGGCGTCCCTGCTTCAAATTTATACGGTGGATCGGCAAATGTCGTCTCACTCATCGTCACAAGCTTGATCATATCACCACCGCCTTGATAAGGAGACATTAATTGATGCCATTTCTCTTTGGCATATAACACGCCAACGCCTGTCGTGCCATAGAGTTTATGTGACGAAAAAGCAAAGAAATCGCAATCCAAATCAACCACATCAATTTTTTGATGAACGACAGACTGCGCGCCATCAACAACAATTGCAACGTCAGGATGCGTTTTGCGAATGCTTTGGATAATTTCTTTAATCGGATTAATCGTCCCCAACACATTTGAACAATGCGTTAATGAGATAAGTTTAGTCTTATCTGTTAAAAGTGTGGGTAAAACAGATAAATCAAGCTCCCCTTTATCTGTTACAGGTATATATTTAATCGTCAAGGGTTTGTGTTTACTCATTAGCTGCCACGGCACAATATTGGCATGATGCTCCATTTCGGTAATGATAATCTCATCACCGACATTAAAATACTGATCCAATAACGAGCTTGCCACCAGATTAATCGACTCTGTAGTGCCTTTTGTAAAGATAATTTCTTCCATCTTTTGCGCACCAATGAAATGCTGCACAATCTTACGCGTGCCTTCATATTTCTCAGTGGCTTGATCACTCAAATAATACACGCCACGATGAACATTCGCATAGTCATTGGTATAGCTATCTTTGACTGCATCAATGACGATATTGGGCTTTTGTGCTGATGCACCGGTATCTAAAAACACCACGGGTTTGCCATGAATCGTTTGCTTTAAAAAAGGAAAGTCTTGACGAATTTTTTGTATATCTAACACTAGAATGCTCTGTTACTATAGTTAATTAACCCCATCATTCTATGCCAAAATGATATCAATGGCATAGACCAAACAATTAAAAATTAGTTATATTTTCCTTAAATCCGATTAACAAGTCCAATTTACTGAAGATTTCCTGTCTCTCTTTGTCTGTAATACTGGTAATCAATGTTGGCTCTAATCTTGTCATTGATATTGACCGACATTGCTCAGGCAAAGCAAAACTATCCTGTTGCAAGTAGTCTCTTTCTGTTATTTTTACGTGCAAAATTTGGTTTTTATCATATGACTGTGTGCTTAACGGGCAAATAAATATAGGAGAGATATCATTATCAAGGAAGCTTTGATGAGTTAATACGATGACTGGTCTTTTTTTGCCAATTTCACTGCCTTTATTTGGGTTTAAATTCGCCAAATAAACACCAGAGTTCTTAAGGTATTTAATCATCGTCTAAACCTTTTTCAATCTCATTCAATTCTTTTTGATAATCTGTATTTCCATTCATTTGCACTAAGAATTGTGCCATTTTCTTACGTTCATTTTTGCGTTTTATACGCGCTATTTCATGCTCGATAGCATGGGTAATAAATTTGGTTCTAGATAAACCTAACGACTTTGCAATTAGCATGCTCTCTTTCTCGAGTGAATCATCCAACTTTAATGAAATCGTTGACATAGTAACCTCCATATTTTCAAATATGCTTTAGTATATCATAAAATATATTTAATGCACTCCAAACGGCACACTTTGCTCAAAGGTTAAATCAGCAAAGCGACAGAAGCGTCCTTCAAAGTGCACTTTTATACTGCCAATTGGACCATTACGTTGCTTACCGATAATAATTTCACCGAGTCCTTTATTGTCTTCCTTGTCCTTATGATAAACCTCATCACGATAAACAAACATAATCACATCCGCATCTTGCTCAATTGCACCGGATTCACGTAGATCTGACATCATGGGGCGTTTATCGGCGCGATCATCAACCGCACGATTAAGCTGTGATAATGCCACGACAGGCACATGCAACTCTTTGGCAAGGGACTTTAAAGCACGTGAGATTTCTGAGACCTCTTGGGTACGATTGTTTTCATAGCCTGGCACTTTCATCAACTGCAGATAATCGACAACAATCATGCTTAAGCCTCCCTGCTCTTTATAGAGTTTACGTGCACGTGAGCGCATATCAGCAGGGGATAAACCCGCACTATCATCAATATGCATATTGAAATCTTTGGATAGCACTTCCATTGCCGTTGTGATCTTTGCCCAGTGCTCATCTTCTAGGCGACCATTTCTTAGCGCATTTTGCTCAACACGACCAAGAGATGAAATCATCCTCAGCACAATATCTTCTGAAGGCATCTCTAAACTAAAAACAAGTACGGGCTTTTCAGCACCTCTGGCAACATTTTCAGCCAAATTCATGGCAAAGGTTGTTTTACCCATTGATGGGCGTCCGGCAACAATCACTAAATTCGCCGGATGCAAGCCTGAAGTTAACTCATCCAAGTCGGTAAAGCCACTGGAGATTCCAGTAATACCATCACTTGCTTCCATCATTGCATCAATGCGATCAATCACACTCGGGATAATATCACGCACGGACTTAGGACCATCACTGCGCTGAGTATCACTCTCAGCAATTGCCAAAATTTTCTGCTCAGCCACATCTAAGATGTCTTCGGCTTTGCGCCCTTCTGGCACATAAACCATATTGGCAATATCGGTTGCCGTATTTAAAAGAACACGTAATTTTGAGCGCTCTTTAACAATTTCAGCATAAGCGACAACGTTAGCAGCAGTTGGCGTATTTTTGGCAATCTCAGCTAAATAATGAAGCCCGCCGGCTTGCTCTAAAAGCTTTTCATTTGATAATGAGTCACTTAAGGTGATGATATCAAAGGGCGATTCATCTTTAATGAGCTTTTGCATTTGGCGAAAAACAATGCGATGTTGCGTGCTGTAAAAGTCATCAGGTCGCAGAATTTCTTCAATTTTAAACCATGCTTCATTATCCAGTATCAACCCACCAATAACCGAGCGCTCAGCATCAATTGAGGATGGTGGTCGCTTGATATTTTCAAGCTGACTATTTAAAGACATTACTTCATTTGGATGCATAAACTATCACATTACTGGTTTTGGTGATCAACTGAAGTATCGCGAGTATCATCTGTTGCTTCATTATCTTCCCATGGCGCATCATCCTCATCATGTGCTTGACTTATTTCTTCGCCATTTTCAACAGAATTTATATCAGTCATTGTATTTGCTGTATCAGAAACCTCGCTCTCTTGCGAATCTTTAGCAAAAATCTGCATAATAAAATCAATAAATTCACGTAAGGTTTCTGCCATGATAATAAAGTCAGCATCAAAGCGCTCTTGTTTGGTTTCAGAAACAATATCATTGGCTTTGTCTTGTACGACCTCTAAAAACTTCAATGATTTCAACATAAATTCATCGTTAATCACAAAACTCAACTGATCCTGCCATGATAGTCCCAATTGAATAACCTCGCGCCCAGAGTCAATCAATGACAAAATATCATCGGTAAACAAATTCTGGCGCTGACATCGGATAATGCCTGAAGCATCTTTGTTATCTTGTAACACACATTGATCTTCAATTGTTAGATCTTGCGGATACTCATTGGTTTTAAGCCATTGTGTCAGAAGCATCGAAACTGGCAATACCTCGGGAATACGAATTTTCAAACTACCCAAGGCTTTGCGTAAATTAACGGTTAAGTGCTCCGCTTTTTTAGCGGATGAAGCATTGACAATAAGCCAACCTGCTTGCGTGTCAATATAAGCATTAATCACGGTGTTGCGCGTAAAGGCGCGCGGCAATAAGCTTTGATAGATCTCTTCTTTTAACGTATCTTTTTCTTTCTTTTTGACTTTACGCGATTCTCTTAGCTCAATTTCTTCAACTTTTTCATCCAAGACTTCTTTGATAACGCCTGCTGGCACCATCTTTTCTTGTATTTTAAATGACACCATCATAAAGCCTGAGGCTGCGTGCACTAATGGCATATCTTGCGCCATAGGCGATACCCAACCCATTGATATTGGTGCACTTGTTGAGCATGGACTAAACGCATGCTCAGCTAATTGTTTCTCAAGCTCTTCGGCACTGACTGTAAAGTTTTCTGTAAATTGAAATAATGCTAAATTTTTAAACCACATAATTATTACCTTTATTCATTAAAAAAGCGCTTTTATCATTAAGCGCTTTATGAGTTCTACATCAACCAACTTCACATAATTAATTGAGGTCTATTTAAATACTACCGTTGGACGTTTTGCTGCATCTTCTAAAGATTTTAAATACGCATTATTAGGATAGTTTGCCTTTAATACTTCCATTGATTTCTCAGCTAACTCAGGCATTTTCAAAATATCATAACTTCTAATCAACAGAACCAATGCATTCTCAATCGAGTTACTTTGTGAATATTTCTCAACGACAATCTTAGCGCGATTAATCGCAGCAACATAAGCCTCATGCTCAAAGTAGAAATTAGCGATATTATATTCATACTCAGCAACGACATTATTAATATGCACCATACGACGCCTAGCATCCTCAGCATAAGAGGCTTTAGGGCTTAAGATTACTGAACGCTTTAAATCATTAAAAGCTTGTAGATACGATGCTGGATCATGTTGCGCCATATCGTATGGCAAGCGGCGTTGTAAGAACCCACGACCATTATCATAGTTAATCACACCCATCATATAATAAACATAACCCAAGTGCTTTGATGTCGGATAAGCGCGTAAGAACTGACGAGCCAACCCTAACGCCATCTCAGGCTGTCCATCTTCATAATAAGAGTAAATAAGCTCTAAATTGCCCATTTCAGTATAGCTTTGGAATGGATATTGCGAGTTTAACGATCTAAAGGTATCAATCGCTTTATAATAATCGCCATCTTTAACCTGCTCATGCCCTTTGGCATAAATATATTCAGCACTTTCGCCTTGATACGGCAATGCCTTAGTCGTTGTTGTTGAACATCCTGCCATTAACAAAAGCGCACCTAAGCCGCTTAATGCCAAACTGATCTTTTTCATCGATTACCCTTTAATTTATTACCGCCTTTGTCATTTATTGTTTACAATGATGCACAATTTAACCGGCGTCTTGATAGGATTTTATTTGTGCCACATCATACCGTATCTAAAAACATTCAGCAAAATGTTATTGCACCTGAAAGCTGTGCTGGTCAACGTTTGGATCAATGCTTATCCAACGTTTTCAGTGATTACTCGCGCTCACAACTACAAAAATGGCTAAAACAAGGCGCCATTCTTGTTAATGGTGAGATCAAAAAAGCCAAAGATAAAATCATTGGTGGCGAGGAAATATCACTTAATGCGACACTGGAGGATAAAAACCACTGGCAGCCAGAGGATATTCCGCTTGATATCATTTATGAAGATGATGATGTCATCGTTATTAATAAGCCTGCGGGACTAACTGTCCATCCAGGGGCAGGCAACTTATCCGGTACATTATCCAATGCGCTATTGGCGCATGATCCAGCATTCGCCAAGGTGCCACGCGCCGGCATTGTGCACCGATTAGATAAAGATACCTCTGGATTAATGGTTGCCGCTAAAAGTCTCAAAGCACATGCATCCCTTGTCGCCCAATTATCCAAACGTCAAGTCAAACGCGAGTATGAAGCAATTGCCACAGGTTATATTACGGTGGGCAGTACTATCAAAACCAAAATTGGCAGAAGCCCTCACAATCGTTTAAGAATGGCGGTGACCCCCACGGGCAAAGAAGCCATCACGCACTTTGTGGTATTGGAGCGCTATCGCGCACATACACGCATTCGTTGTAAACTAGAAACTGGACGCACGCATCAAATCCGTGTGCATATGGCACATCTTAAAGCACCATTAGTTGGTGACCCTGTTTATAACCCGAGGTTGAAACTCGCGCGTGGTTTATCTGATGAGGCGCAAGATGTATTAAAAGACTTTAACCGTCAAGCCTTACATGCTTATAAACTGGCTTTCATTCATCCCGTTAGCGCTGAAGTTGTTGAATTTAGTGCTAAACCTCCCAAAGATATGCAAGCGCTGATCCTCACATTGCGCCAAGATGCTGAGAGTTTATATAGCTATGAAGAAGATGAGTTTGATGATGATTATTTTGATTTCGCCGATGATTATGACGACTTTGACGATGAAGATTACGATGATTATGATTATGAGGATGAAGAATAAACACCAAAGTATGCCTGATACTGCTCTGTTAAGGCATTAAGATTTGCAGAAACTCCAACACTTTGTTGTTTCTTTTCAAGTAATTTGTTTAAGTGCTCAGGCACTTTAATTTTCTCTTGGGTAATTGGTTCAATTACTTCTTCAAACTTTGCTGGATGGGCAGTTGCAACAACGATATAATGCGTATCTTCTGTCAAAGACTCACGCGCAAAAAATGCAGTTGCCGTATGTGGACAAATAAGCATATTATGCTCATTCTTTACCTCAGCAATCATCTTTTTAATATCACTATCAGATGCTTTAAAAGCTTTTACCTCATGAGCAAAAACGTCAAAATCAGGGAAGAGCGCATAAAGGCGCTCAAAGTTACTTGGCTTACCGACATCCATCGCATTAGCTAGTGTTTCGATACTTGCTTTATTAGGCAATATTTTATGTGCCAAAAACTGCCCAATGACGTTATTTTCATTTTGCGCAATGACAATATCACCAATTGGCAAGCCCATTTTTTTCGCCCAAAAACAAGCACAAACATTGCCAATATTACCCGATGGCACGATGAAATTTGCCTTTTTACCATGCTTTAAAAAATACTGCCAAGCAATATATGCGTAATAGGTTGTTTGTGGCAAAAGTCTCCCGATATTAATACTATTAGATGTATTTAAATACGTATTATTCTGCCACCAGTTATCGGCAAATGCGCCTTTAACCAATGCCTGACAATCATCAAATGTACCATTAACCTCAACTGCACAAACATTATCTTGCCAGCAAGTTATCTGCTTTTGCTGACGCATTGAGATTTTACCCTTAGGAAATAATACCATCACATTGATGTTTTTCTTTTGATAAAAGGCTGCGGCAACCGCAGAGCCCGTATCACCTGATGTTGCGACCATAATCGTGAATTTTTTATCGGTTTTAATATGACTTAAGGCATTGGCTAAAAATCTCGCCCCAAAATCTTTAAACGATAAAGTCATACCATGAAAAAGCTCAAGCACCGATGTTTTTTGATCAATATTCACCAACGGCAAAGGAAAATTAAAGCTCTCATGACATATTGTGCTTAATTGGTTTTCAAGTGCATCGCCGTTAAAAAATGGAGTTAGTAACTTTGTTGCAAAATCTGGATAACTCATTGCACTATCTAAAGCCTGCCAATCAAACAATGGAAAAGACTCAGGGACATAAAGCCCACCATCTTCTGCTAAGCCATTTTGTAATGCACTTGATATCGCTACAGCCTTGGCATCACCTCTGGTACTGATAAATTTCATACTTCCTCCTTTGCGATAATTTGCCCACCTTTTGCAGATAAGCTTGTAATATATTTCTCTGCTGATAGCCCCTCGTTGGCAAATACTTTAACTAATTCATTTGCAATCACTGCAGCAGCATCTTTATTGCTACTTAGCGCAAATACAGCAGGACCTGATCCCGAAATACCAAACCCAAGCGCGCCAAGCTCAATTGCTTTTTGTTTTGCCTGATCAAAGCCATTAATGAGCACTTTACGTTTTGGTTCAATTAACATATCAACAAAATGTTTTTTAAAGCGCACAAGATCACCTTCATAAAGTGCACTAATAATCGCCGCAGTTTTGGCACTTTGCGCGACAAACTCTTTGATCGTAAAAGGCACATCAATCAACTTTCGTGCTTCTTTGGTTTCGATTTTTAGATTAGGTACAACAACACTAGCACATAAATCTAAACTCGGCAGTTGAATAAACTCACATGGCTTTGAGTTTTGCAGCAACACCAAGCCACCAAACATCGCAGGCACGGCATTATCACCATGATAAACGCCACCAGAGATAAGGCTTTCACCATAAATGGCATAATCAATTAACTGCTCTTTTGCTAAAGGCTCTACTAAGAATTCATTAACTGCAAGTATTGCCGCAACTGAAGATGCAGCAGAACCGCCAATACCAGAGCCTAAAGGAATACCTTTTTCAATACTAATATCTAAACCAAGTGATAGCTGGTGATCTTGCAAAAATTTCTTTATTACCGCGCCACAGACATTTTGATCAACATCTAGACTTAACTCTTTATCTGTTAATAGCCCACAGATTTGTTTAATAACTAGTTGTTTATCATCGCGCTTTTGTAAATGCACTGTGTCACCGACACCCGATAACGCAAAACCCATCAAATCAAATCCTACCGCAAAGTTTGCACTGGTTGCTGGTGCAAATGCAGTTACTTTAGCTATTTTTTCATTTATTTTTATTTTCTTTATTCTTTTTATCATTTCATCCATTGATTAAGTCCTTTACCTCTAAATGCATCATTTGATGCGGAACCTTATTATATTCAGGTGTGAATACTTCCTTTTTCTGAAACCCAACTTTTTCATACACATAAATGGCTTTTTCATTTTTCAACTCTGGATCAATAATAAAGTAGTCTACCTGAGAAAAATGTTTCAATATAAATTGTTTGATCATAATAGTACTTAAGCTTTTTCCAAGAAACTCTGTAGCACCAATTAACACATCTAAAGTACAAGTCTCCTTCCCATCAACATACCATTTGTCATAAGGGTCATTTGGATCATATGGTCCAGTCACTGTTGAGGTGATTAGAAAAGCAAAGGGAATCCCATCATAAAATCCAATCCATTGATCAAAACTATAGCGCCCATTATCATTGATACCTTGGCAATAAAGCGCTAAATTATTTAGGGTATTTTGCAAGCCTTCACCATAAAAAAACTCCGTCACATGTGCCTCACTCAACCATTTTTCAACTAATGGTTTATCGTTATGTGTGACTTTCCTATAGCGTAGAAGATCTCTAACCTCTCCCCTTGCGGGAGAGGTCGCACTGCATTTGCAGTGCGGGTGAGGGGTGTTTTCATCTATCACTTCTGCAACTCCTTATAAATATTATTCAGCACATCTTCTGTTTTTTCCAAAATATCATGATTCCAAAAGCGTAATATTCTATATCCTTTACTCACTAGGTTCTGCGTTCTTACCTCATCCAAAGCCTTTTTCTCCATATCATTATGCTGACCTCCATCACACTCAACAATCAGCTTCTTTTCAAAACAAACAAAGTCGACAATATACGAGTCAATGATAACTTGTTTTCGGAACTTATAGTTTCCTAAATGACGATTTCTTAAATAATACCAAAGTGTTTGCTCAGCATTGGTTTGATTTGTTTTTAGCTGCTTTTGAAATATTTTAATATTCACAATTTCCCCCTCACCCGACAGGCTTTGCCTGCCGACCTCTCCCGCAAGGGGAGAGGTAAGTTATTTTCCAGCACGCTAATGCATTACGAGTTTTATATTTAGTTCCTAACCAGAATAGTCTCACTATAACTCGTTCCACTAGCTACCTCCCTCACTTACGCAAAAGGTAAGTTGTTTTCCAATAGAGTTTCCTTCCACCATTTACCTCTCCCCTTGCGGGAGAGGTCGCACTGCATTTGCAGTGCTGGTGAGAGGTGTTTTCATACATTTTCACTAGACACTATTCCTGCAAATTTCACGTTATTTCTGTAAATTTCATCTTAATTAGAAATCGCCAATATATCTCCAAAAACACCCGCTGCAGTCACTTCAACACCTGCACCTGCGCCTCTTATCACCATTGGTGAACGTGCGTAACGCTTGGAATAAATAAGTACCATATTATCCGCTCCATCGAGGCTAACAAAGGGGCTGTTTTGCACTAATGATGCGACAGACACTTTCGCCTCACCAATATCTGATACCTCTCCCACAAAGTGCAGTGCTGAAGCTTTACCTTGCAAGACTTTAAGCTGTTGTGTTAGCTCCTTATCATGAGAGTTGATTTTCTTTAAAAACTCCTCTTTTGAGCAGGATCTTAAATTCTCTGGTGTCAAATTCTGCACTTCAACATCACTTAACTCAAGACTCACACCGATTTCACGTGCTAAACACACCACTTTACGTGCGACATCCATACCGGATAGATCTTCACGTGGATCAGGCTCAGTATAACCTTTGTCATAAGCGAGCATTAAACTCTCAACAAAGCTTTTACCCTTATTAACTTCATTGAAAATATAACTCAATGTCCCTGAAAAAACCCCTTGGATCTTATGGATTTTGTCACCCGTTTTTTGCAACGTTTCTAAGGTGCTAATTAGTGGTAATCCCGCACAAACATTCGTTTCATATTTAAATGTAACATTATGATTACGTGCTACTTGGCGAAGTTTACGATAGTAATCCATCGACTGCGTATTAGCGTATTTATTGGGTGTCACTACATGAATGCCTTGTGCCAAGAAATCAACATAGGCTCGAGCAATACCAACGCTTGCCGTTGCATCGACGAGCACCTTGTGCGCACAAGAAATAGATTGTAAGTATTTTGCCAACGCATTTGTATCCGCTTTACAATCACTTGCTTTTAATTGGTGAAGTAGCTCACTCTCTAACAAAAGATCATCAGCACACAATAACTTCGTTGAGCTCATTACAGCAACCAAACGCAAATTAATATTTTGCTTATGTAAAACTTGTTGCTGTTGTTTTAGCTGATTGACAAGCTCAGCACCAATACCGCCAACACCAATCAGTGCAATCACTATTTCTTGTACGGGTGGATTTTTGGCTTGTTGATGAATTAAATTAAGCGCTAGATCTTCATCTTCTTTTTTAACGGTAACGGTGATACTGCGCTCGGATGAGCCTTGGGTAATTGCATGAATGTTAATCTTGGCATCAGCTAGTGGTTTAATCACACGCGCTAAAGCGCCAGGTTGCGCTCTTAGCCCATCACCAACCGCTGTAATCATTGCATAACCCGTTTCACAATAAATATGCTCAATATCACCGCGCTCAATCTCCGCTTTGAAATGGCGTTCTAGTGCTTTAGTAGCACGCTTGGCAAGCTTTGCCTCAATTGCAAAGCAAATCGAATATTCCGAGCTTGATTGTGAGATCATCATCACTGACACTTGTGATTGTTCAAGCACGCTAAAGACTTTGGCTGCCATTCCCGAGACGCCAATAATGCCCGCACCCTGCACACGCATTAAGGCAACATTTGAGATACTCGTTAAGCCTTTAATAAGGTATTGTTCAAGGTTGGTTTTATCCAATGCACGAATAATTTCCGTTCCTTGTTTTTGTGGCTCATAACTACTTTTTATTTCAATCGGAATGCCCATTTCCATCATCGGATTAATCGTTAATGGATGAACCACTGAGGCACCAAAATAAGCAAGCTCTAACGCTTCTTTATAGGATAACTGTTTCAATTGACGCGCAGTTTTAACCACTTGTGGGTTAGCACTATAAACACCAGCAACATCCGTCCAGATTACTAATTTGCTGGCTTGCAAAAGCTTAGCAAAAATAGCTGAGGAGTAATCGCTACAATTCATGCCTAAAATACTACGCACACCTTCTTGGTTTTGGGCAATAAACCCAGTAATGATATAAGTTTTATGTTTGCGATCATTAAATTTCTGATCAACCGCTTGCTGGCTTCTTTGCCAATCAACACTGACAGGCTTATGATTATCATCGATAAACAACACTTTAGATGCATCAATAAACTCAGTGTTAATGCCTTTATGTTGCAAAGCGCCTGTTAAAATTTGTGCCGACCACAGCTCACCAAACCCTAAAATAAAATACTCCAAGGCATCACCACAAATGCCACTTAAGGCAATTGTCGTGAGCATTTGCTTTAAATGTGTAACATCACTTTCAAAGGTATTCTTAAGCGTTTTGTCTTCAGGGCATAATGCGCTAATCAAAGATAGGTGATGTTCAGTAAGTTGCGCAATCACTTTAGTGCTGTCTTTATTCTCTAAGGCAAGTTCAATGGATTTTTTTAGTAAACTCGTGGTTTTACCACTTGCAGAAACAACCACTGACTGCGGTGTCGTGCCAATAATATTAACTACACGCTCAATTTTCACCTCATCTGCAAGACTACTACCACCAAATTTATGTACGATATATTCCATCAATAACTCACCTTCAAAAATTAGCATGAGGTTTCATTATATAGAGATTATTCGGCAGAATTCATTATAAAAAATCAACTATTTGGTGATGGTGCTACCTGCGCTTAACTTTACAGAAATAGGCATCCACGGAAGCTTTTGCTAATGTGTGATTTTAAAGATACCCACTTTGACTGATGCTCAGTGCAGCGCTTCGACTTCGCGCAGTGCACAGTAGGTGTTTTTAGATTCTGAAACTACTTCCTTATAGCCACTTAGCGACATCCAATGCGCTATAGCTAAGAATGATTTTAGCACCAGCGCGCTTTATCGCTGTTAAGGATTCAAGAGTAACACCTTTTTCATCAATCCAACCTTTCTCAGCTGCAGCTTTAATCATCGCATATTCACCACTGACATGATATGCCGCGATCGGTAACGTGCTATTATCTTTAACATCTTGAATAATATCCAAGTAGCTTAAAGCCGGCTTTATCATTAAAAAATCAGCGCCCTCATCTTCATCCATCTGCGCTTCTTTAAGTGCTTCTTTTTTATTGCGATAATCCATTTGATAAGACTTTCTGTCACCCTTTGGCGTTGAATCACACGCACTTCTAAAGGGTCCATAAAAGCTTGAAGCATATTTCACCGCATAAGACATAATCGCGACTTCAGCGTAATCTTCTTGATCCAAGGCATAACGCATCGCTTGAATCATACCATCCATCATGCCACTGGGTGAGACGATATCAGCCCCTGCTTTGGCATGTGAAACCGCTGTTTTTTGCAATATCTCTAAGGTCTGATCATTATTAATCTCATTATTATGCACGATACCGCAATGTCCATCTTCAGTGTATGCACACAAACAGACATCTGTGGCAATAATCAATTGCGGATGAAGCGCTTTGATCTTAGCAATCGCTTGCTGCACGATGCCATCATCGGCATAATTTTCTGAGGCATATTTATCTTTACACGCTGGAATACCAAACAGCATAATCGATAAAACACCGGCTTTTTTTATCTCATCAATCAACTCAGGCAGCAGATCAAGTGACCAGTGATACTGATTTGGCATTGCCGTAATTTCGCGCTTGATGTTCTCACCATGGACGACAAATACCGGATACATCAAATCACTCATATGCAGACGCGTCTCAGCAATATGCTCTCGCAATACTTCAGTGCGGCGCAATCTTCTTGGACGTGTCACCGGGAAAAACCCCATGTTATGCCCCTTTTTTCTTTGGCTTCTTGCGATATAATATCGAGATATTGCCAATTAATTGCACCAACTCACATTTGGTCTTCTGACAAATTTCCTCAGTCGTTGCTTGACGCACTTCTTTTTCAGCACCTGCGATTTTAACTTTAATAAGCTCATGTGCCGTTAATGCTAAATCAATTTCAGTTAACACATTCTCCGTTAATCCTTTATCTCCAAGCATAACCACTGGATTTAAACTATGTGCTTGCGCCTTTAGCTGTTGACGCTGTTGTGATGTTAATGCCATATTTTCCTCTGTATTTTAAATAACATATATAAACTCAAGCAATTCTACACTTATTTGCTTAAGCTTAACTAGCTTTACTTTTTATTTATCTTACTTTCTTACTTGTCAAATTTTATTGATTACTCTGCCAACGCCAACTATCAATCATCATTTCGTTAATATCGCGTGTTGCATACCAATTAAGCTCATTTTTTGCTTTTGAGCAATCTGCCCAACACTCATCAATATCACCGGCGCGTCGTGGCTTTATCTCAAAGGGCACTTTCTCTCCTGTAGCTTTTTCAAAGGCATCAATGACTTCAAGTACCGAATAACCATTACCCGTACCTAAGTTCCAAATATGACAACCTTTTTGATTCTTAATATATTCATATGCTTTTAGATGTCCTAACGCCAAATCCACCACATGGATATAATCACGAACCCCTGTGCCATCGGGCGTATTATAATCATTACCAAAAACAGATAACTTTGCCAACTTGCCACTAACCACCTGTGTGAGATAAGGTAATAAATTATTTGGCACACCATTTGGTAATTCACCAATTAAACCACTTTTATGCGCACCGACTGGATTGAAGTATCTTAGCAACGCAATCGACCACTCATTATCAGCGAATGCCAAATCCCGCAGCATTTTCTCAACCATCACTTTAGAGACACCATAAGGATTGGTTGGTGTGCCAATCGAACATTTTTCAGTAATCGGGATTTCTTGTGGATTACCATAAACCGTAGCTGATGAGCTAAACACAAAGCTTTTGACATGATGTTGCTGCATGACTTTTAATAAATTTAGCGTCCCTGCAACATTATTATCATAATACTCCAGTGGTTTAAAAACACTCTCTCCCACGGCTTTTAATGCCGCAAAGTGGATCACCATCTTGATATCGTATTGACTGAAAATTTGCTGCAATACGACCTCATCACGGATATCACCTTTAATAAATATGGGTTTTTTAGCAGTGATTTTTGCAATACGTTCGATAATATCATCACTACTGTTATAAAGATTATCCGAAATAACAACATCTAAGCCTGCTGTTAAAAACTCAACTACCGTATGCGAGCCGATAAACCCAGTGCCGCCAGTTATTAAAATCATTTTTGCCTTATTGATATCACTTTATCTTTTAATGCCGCTAATCTAACAAATTAACAAAATAACGCCAATCAGAAGTTAATATAAAAACGACAAAGTTGGAATCAACTCTAGATTTTTAACAAAAAACTTGGAACAGACTCCAGACTTTTTAGATAAAAACTGGAATCAACTCCAACATTCCTCATTCAAACTAAGCTTTAGCTCGATATGTGTAACTTCAAAATAACCGACAAAAACACTGATTTTCTGACACATTCGTGTAAAATACACTAAGTTTTTAGTATCGAGTTAATTAACTTAGATTTTTATTTAGTTACATAATGATTTGTAGAGGATAAATTTTGATTTTATTACGTTATCTTAATCGCGAGCTTGTGAATATGACGATGGCGATTATTCTTATCCTGCTGTTAATTGTGATCAGTAATATGTTTGTGCGTTATCTATCGATTGTTTCTGGCGGTAATATCGAAGCTGATGCTGTTTTTAAAATGATCTCAGTCATGTTACCCAAATATATTGCGTATTTGCTACCAATCGCCTTTTTCTTTGCCATTTTGATTGTTTACGGCAAAATGTTTGCTAATAACGAACTAACAGTCACCTTTGCCTGTGGCACTAGCTGGTTTCGCTTATTAAAATTCATTATGATCCCTGCATTAAGTCTTTTTGCGATAGAGCTTATTCTAACTTTACTTGTATTACCGAAAATGGATCAAAACTATTTTCTGGTACAAAAGACAACGACTAAAAGTTCGCTTTTAAGCTTCATTCAGCCAGGAAAAATCACACCCTTTAGTGATGGCAAACAAGTCGTTTATACCAAGTCAACCGATCCTGATGGCACTTTGCATGATATTTTCATTTATCAGCAAAAACCCAACAATGGCAGCACAATTATCACAGCCCCTACCGGATATGCCGAAACAAGACCTGATGGCAATCAATATCTAGTACTTAAAAATGGCTATTTCTATGATGCAAAGCCGGGTGTTGCTGAAGTGCAAAAAGGTCATTTCACTGAAGCGACGCAATTTATCCCAACCAAGGTTAGCGTAGGCTACAACAACTCTATCGAATCTGTTCCTACTTCAGAACTAATAAATAGCAATGAACCACGCTATCAGGCTGAGCTGCAATGGCGATTAAGCTTTCCTTTGGCAATACTCGTCTCTTCACTCATCGCACTTGCGATGTGCAAAATGCGTCCACGCCAAAGCCGCTATAGCAAAATCATTCCAGCCCTTATAGTATTTATTCTTTATTTCAACCTCCTATCTTTATCCAAGTCATGGCTTAATGATGGCAATATCCCAAGTTGGCTTGGACTTTGGTGGGTACATATTGTCTTTGCCGGTATTATGCTTTTAATACTCAAACAATACAACGGACGTATCTTTGAAGAGAAAACCAAAGAGGTCAACACATGAAACGCTTAACTTTATATGTCGCCTCAACCGTTTTATACACGTCTTTTATTATGATTCTGGCATTAACTGCCATTTTCTTTTTATTCACCTATATTGCACAAGCCGGTGACATTGGCAAAGGTAACTTCACCGCATTAGCTGCCTTTTTGTACGTTCTTTATGAGGTGCCTGCGAACATTTACCTAATCATGCCGGTGTGCGCTTTATTGGGAGGCCTTATGGGGCTTGGGCTTTTAGCCAATAATAGTGAATTGATCGTTATGCGCGCTTCAGGTCAATCGATCACACAAATTGCTAAAGGCGTACTATTAGCTGCCTTTGGCTTGGCGTTTTTAACATTTTTAACTGGCGCCTACATTGCACCATATTTCCAAAAAAAGGCAACGATTAACAAAACGCTTGCCACAGGTGGTAATGAAGCATTGGTACTATATGACACGCAAACCTTATGGATTCGTGAAGGCAACGCCTTTATCCATGTTGGTAAAAATGATGCTAATGGCAAGCTTAAAGACATCACTAAATATACCATCGATAACAATCAACTCACGGCAATTGATCATGCCGATAATGCGTTATTTACCAATAAGCAATGGCAAGTCAATGATGTCTCAAGCACGCAAATTGGCAAAGATAGCAGCATTGTTTACCATGATAAACAACAGTACTGGAATAACCTATTACCACCCTTTTTACTTAAGATCATTACCTCCAATACCGATTATCTTAATTTAAGCGAGCTGATTGACTATATCAAAGTCAACAAAGAAGGTCAGCAAAGTGCCAATCGCATTTGGCTTAAATTTTGGCAGACTTTCTTTCAACCGCTCTCGCTAATTATTTTAATGTTGATTGCAGTGCCCTTCTCTTTAGGATCGATGCGCTCATCGGCCTTGGGTTATAAGTTTATCATCGGCATGCTCTTTGGCTTTAGCTTCTATATTATTAACCAAACCTTTGGACCCTTTAGTCTTGTTTATAACCTCTCAGGGTTTTGGGGAGCCGCTATTCCAAGCTTTATTTTTTTGATCATTTTAGGCTTCTTATTTTGGAAAATGAGAGAATAAAACAATGCGCCCTCTTTCTAAAACACACACTAGTAAAGCACCATTAAGCAAAGTACGCATTATTTCTGGCAAGTATAAATCACGCCAGATTGAATTTAGTGGAGAAAATAACTCTACTCTGCGTCCAACTTCAGATCGTTTACGTGAGACACTATTTAATTGGCTTATGCCTTATGTTGTTGACGCAAACTGTCTTGATGCTTTCGCAGGCAGTGGCACACTAGGTTTTGAAGCCCTATCACGCTTGGCAAAATCTTGTGATTTCTTTGAGCTTGATGTTCAGGCAATAAAGCATTTAAACAGTAATAAAAACAAACTCAACATAGAAAATGCCACTATCTATCAAAGAGATGTTTTAACTCATCTAAAAACTTGCGATAACTATGATGTTATTTTTCTTGACCCGCCGTTTAGTAGTGATTTATTGGAGCAATCACTCTCTAGCATCCTTAGCAATGTCAATATCAATAATGATTGCGTTATTTATGCTGAATACGCAAGTAACAACCTACCACCATCACAGTCACACTTCACCATACTCAAACGAACTAAGCAAGGTGCAGTTTCTGCATGCTTGTTACAAAAATCATGATTTGTGCTACAATGCCCAACTTATCAGATGAATGAAATAATTTAATACTCCAATGATTGTATCCATTGACGCCATCGATGCGCTTTTACCACAAACTCAATGCACTAAATGCGGTTATCAAGATTGCTATGATTATGCCAAGGCCATCACCAATGGTGAGAAGCACAATCGCTGTCCACCGGGTGGTCAACAAGGTGCAGATGCATTGGCAAAATTATTACAAAGAGAAAAGCTAACGCTTGATCAAAGCTGTGGAACGCATGCGCCAAAGAAAGTTGCATGGATTAATGAAGATCTGTGTATCGGCTGCACTAAATGCATTTTAGCTTGCCCTGTTGATGCGATTATGGGCGCTAAAAAATTAATGCATACGGTGATTAATGAAGAATGTACTGGATGTGATTTATGCGTTGAACCGTGTCCTATGGATTGTATTGAAATGCATGAGTTACCTTTAGAGGCACAACCTCAAACCTTAACTGACACTCAATACGAGGCACAAAAAGCTCACTATCGTAGCCGGCATAATAAACGTGCGATACGTCTTAAACAGCAAAAAGAAAGTGAGACCAAAAAACATCAACAAAACATTCGTTTAAGTAATATGAACATTGATAAGAAAGCTTATATTGAACAAGCTTTAGCAAACTTTAAAGCCAAGAAAAAAATGGATTAATTGACACTCATGAATAAAGCAAAGCGTCAAAAAATTTTTGAGATCTGGCAGCATAACAATCCTAATCCGACAACTGAGCTAAATTACAGCTCAGACTTTGAGCTTCTGATTGCTGTGATCTTATCAGCACAAGCCACGGATGTTAGTGTAAATAAGGCCACTGATAAGCTTTATCCCGTTGCGAATACTCCTGAAGCAATACTGGCACTGGGTGAAGCACGCCTTATGCAATATATTCAATCGATTGGTTTATATAAAACAAAAGCTAAAAACGTTATTAAAACCTGCCAGCTGTTGATTGAAAAGCATAATAGCCTTGTGCCACGTGATCGTAAATCTTTGGAAGCATTACCAGGTGTTGGACGCAAAACCGCAAATGTTGTGTTAAACACGGCTTTTGGTGAGCTAACCATGGCAGTTGATACGCATATTTTTCGCATTGCCAATCGCATCAATTTAGCCCCTGGTAAGAATGTTGATGAAGTGGAGATGCATTTACTTAAAGTAATTCCCAAACAGTTTTTAAAAGATGCCCACCATTGGCTTATTTTACATGGTCGCTATATCTGCATTGCGAAAAAGCCAAAATGTGGCACATGCCCCATTTATGATTTATGTGAATTCAAACAAAAAGAAGCCTATTTATGATTTTTAGCTCCGATCGTTTAGAACTTAGAAAACTATACTTTGACAGTTGGCATAAGTATTTAATCAAGCAGCCATTAACTGACCTTGAAACGCAAATCACACGGATTATAGAGCATCATCCTGAGTATCATCATTATCTGTCAAATCTGGATAATCTAGACAAAGACTTCCCACCAGAAATCGGTGAAACCAACCCCTTTCTGCATATGGGGCTGCATATGGGATTAATTGAGCAAGTTGTTACTAATCGCCCTAATGGTATCCACCAGATTTACCAACAGCTTTGCCAGCAACAGCGTGATGAGCATAAGGTGCAGCATATGATGATGGACTATCTAGCCGAATCCATCTGGAGTGCGCAAAAAAATCATATGCCACCTGATGAGTCAAACTATCTTGAACAATTACAGTTATTAATTTCTCGATAAAAAATATGAGGCTTTAACTCAAGCTCAACAGTCCAAATGCTAACAAAACTAAAACAAACACCGGTAAGCTTGAAAATAAACTATCCATACGATCTAAAACACCACCATGCCCTGGTAGAATATTGCCACTGTCTTTAACACCACATTCGCGTTTGATCATGCTTTCAAAAAGATCACCCAATAGTGCAATCAACACAATCACAAAAGACAGGATAATTAAAATGGTTTGCTCATAGCGACTGTGACTAATGATAAGTGAGCAGACAACACCTGCAAGCCCACCAAATATCACACCTCCTGCTAAGCCTTCTATCGTTTTCTTAGGACTAATCACCGGTGCCAATTTCTTCTTGCCATATTGACGTCCAACGAAATAAGCGCCGCTATCGGCAAGTGTTACCACCAACATCATTAGCAATAGAAATGATGGTTTTTGTTGATGCAATAAAGAGACGGATACCCATAGTGGTACAATCACAAAAAAGCCCATCAAGTAACGTGAGCTATTAGATAATGCATTAAAACGCACATTAGGGTAACGCAATATCAAATAAAGTGCGAAAATCCAGAAAAGGCAGGATAGTATCAATATCGGCAGCTTAACATATTGTGATAGATAAATTAAAACCAATGTAATGACTAAATACAGGATGCGTTTAGGCAATGTTTTTGCATTAGCAAAAGCAGCCCATTCCCATGCAGCAAACAATAAGATAATTGCCACTGCGGTATCAAAAATCGTATCACTTAAGCGAAAAATCGCCCATAGCACGATAAGACCTAAAATAATTCCAGTAATAATTCTTTCCTTCACACTTTCCCCTTCATTTGCTCATCCGTTTTGCCAAAGCGTCTTGTGCGCTTTTGATATTCATCTAGCGCCAACTTAAAATCTTTTTTTGAAAAATCAGGCCAGTACTTGTCGCAGAAGTATAACTCAGCATATGACAACTGCCAAATCATAAAATTGCTAATCCGCTTTTCGCCACTGGTACGAATCAATAAATCAATTGGCGTTTGAATTTCTTTAATCAAACACGCGCTGAAATCCTCTTCGCTGATTTGATCAATTTCATCAGCCTTCAATATGCCACTTTGCAGTTGTTGTAATAGCTTTTTAGCAGCCGTTAACACTTCCCATTGACCACTATAATCAATCGCAACATTCAATTGCAGTCCGCTACAATGCGCTGTTTCTTTTTCAGCATTGCTGATATTGTTAACGACCTCATGAGATAGACGGCTACGATCACCGACAACATGTAATCGCACATTATTATCCTGCATCATCGCTACTTCATTAACAAGCACTTCTGAAAATAGCATCATCAGCGTGTCAACTTCCTCTTGTGGACGTAACCAATTCTCACGCCCAAAAGCAAAAAGTGTTAGTATTTGAATCTTTTTCTCAACGGCAAATTCAATTGCAGCACGCACGCTTTTGACTGCGGCTTTGTGTCCTGCTGTACGTGGGAAAAGTCTCTTTTTTGCCCAACGCCCATTACCATCCATGATAATTGCAACATGCTTGGGCATGTTATCATTTGGCATATAGCACTAAATTTCCATTAAGTCTTGTTCTTTTTCTTGAACGATGACATCTGCCTTTGCAATCATGTCATTGGTCAATTTTTGAATATTTTCTTCGCCTTTTTTTGCTTCATCTTCAGAGATTTCTTTGTCTTTTAACAAATCTTTGATATCAGAGTTGGCATCACGACGAATATTGCGAATCGCTACGCGCCCTTTTTCCGCCTCTGAACGCACTAATTTAACCATCTCTTTACGACGCTCTTCATTTAATGCAGGCATTGGAATTCGTAAGCTATCACCCATATTTGCTGGATTAAGCCCTAGGTCAGACATCAAAATTGCTTTTTCAATTTTTGAAGCTAAGCCTTTTTCCCACGGTGTAATACCCAACGTGCGCGCATCTAAAACCGTAATATTAGCTGCTTGTGCAATCGGTGTTTCAATGCCATAGTAATCAATCGTTACATGCGCCAATAAGTCAGGGTGAGCACGTCCTGTTCTGATCTTTGCCAAATCATGACGTAAACTCTCTAAACTTTTTTCCATACGGTCTTTAGCATCCGCTAAAATCTCTTTAATCATAATGAGTTTCTCCTAGTCTCTAACCCAAGTGCCTTCTCTTTTGCCTTGAAGCACACGTAACAGGGCACCTGAATTATTTACATTAAATACACAAATAGGGACATTAAAATCACGTGCCTGTACAAACGAACCTAAATCCATTACTGCCAATTCACGTTTGAGCGTTTCATTAAAACTCAAACTGTCAAATTTAACCGCATCATCATGTTTATTTGGATCTTTATCATAAACACCATCAACAGTCGTTACTTTTAAAATGGCATCCGCATCAATTTCGATAGCACGAAGCGTTGCTGTGCTATCGGTTGTCACAAAGGGATTGCCTGTACCACCCGCAAAAATCACCACTTTTCCTTCATTTAAATAGCATTTTGCACGTTTTGGATTGGTGCACTCTAGCACGCCATCAATGCCACGCGAGGATAACACTTCATTGTCAATACCTGCGTGCGTTAATATGTCTGATAACGCCAATGCGTTAATCATCGTCGCAAGCATACCCATGGTATCAGCGGTACTTCTTTCAATTTGATTTTGAAAATTAGCACGCCCACCTCTTAGGATATTGCCTCCGCCGATGACTATAGCCAACTGCACACCTGAACTTAGCGCTTCTTTTATATCATTTACAATGCCTTGAACCGCTGATACTTGGATACCGAAGCCATCCGTTGATAGCGACTCGCCGCTTAATTTGATTAAAACACGCTTAAGTGTCAGGTGTGACATATTAATTATGCTCCTTGAACTTGGCTCATCACTTCAGCTGCGAAGTCAGTCTCTTCTTTTTCGATGCCTTCACCAACACCAAAACGAATAAAGCCAGTTACTGTTGCGTTGTTTGCTTTCAATAGATCTGAAACTTTTTGATCAGGGTTTTTAACAAACGGCTGACCAACTAAGCTTTGCTCATCCAAGAACTTGCGAATGCGCCCTGTGATCATCTTCTCGATAATCTCATCAGGCTTGCCACTTTCACGCGCTTGAGCGATAAAGATCTCTTTCTCTTTCGCAACGATATCTTCTGGTACTTGATCTTGTGATACAACGATTGGGTTTGATGCCGCGATGTGCATAGCAATATCTTTTGCTAAGTCTTCATTGCCACCGTTCATTGCAACGATCACACCAATGCGACCACCATGGCTGTAAACGCCAACCGTTTCGCCTTCAAGTGCATCAACACGACGCACGTTAATGTTTTCACCAATTTTAGCGATCAAGTTCTTACGTGCTTCTTCGATGCTCTCGCCACTTGCTAAAGTTAAAGCTAGTACTTCTTCAAGTGTTTTTGCATTTGAGTTAGCGACTGCAGTAACCACTGCATCAGCAAATTTCTTAAAGTTCTCATCACGTGCAACGAAGTCAGTCTCAGAGTTAATCTCAACGATTACCGCTTTGTTTACAGATTGCGACATTACGATAACGCCTTCAGCAGCAACACGAGATGCTTTCTTGTCTGCTTTTGCCGCACCTGATTTGCGCATCTCTTCAACTGCTTTTTCGATATCACCATCAGTTTGAGTTAATGCTTTTTTACACTCCATCATGCCCGCACCGGTGCGCTCACGAAGCTCTTTTACTAATTGTGCGCTAATAGTAGCCATTGATTAGATTCCTTCTTGTTAATACTTTTAAAATATAAACTTATTAATTGCTGAGTTACGACCTTTTACTACTTCAACACCCCGCCTCTTAGGCTCGGCACCCCTCTTGCAAAGAGGGGAATTAAAATCACCGTTGCCCAATTCCCCTCTTTGCAAGAGGGGTGGCAGCCGCAGGCTGACGGGGTGTTTATAAAATCATAGCTTTTTCTAAAGTGCATAACTTCAGTTAATTAAGCTTCTTCTTCAGAAACGTCTGCTGTTTTTTCTTCTGCGATATGTGACGCTTGTTTTGCATCAATAATCGCATCAGCAAATTTACTTAAGTAAAAACGAATTGCTTTAACTGCATCATCATTACCAGGGATAACATAATCGATATCATCAGGACTTGAGTTACTATCAACAACCGCAACAACAGGAATACCTAAGCGCTTAGCTTCTTCAATCGCAATATGCTCTTCTTTACTGTCGATAATGACTAAAACATCTGGCAAACCACCCATTTCTTTGATGCCGCCTAGCGCTTTTTCTAGCTTCTCGATTTCACGTGAGTTTTGTAACGCTTCTTTCTTTGTCATACGCTCAAACGTACCGTCTTCTTGCATTTTTTCAAGATCACGTAAACGCTTGATTGATTGACGAATTGTTTTATAGTTCGTCAACATACCACCTAACCAACGGTGATTAACATATGGCATACCACAACGTGATGCTTCTTCAGCAATCACTTCTTGTGCTTGACGCTTAGTACCAACGAATAAAATCTTGCCGTTTTTAGACGCTGCTTTACCAACGAAATTAACAGCATCTTGAAACAAAGGCACTGTCTTTTCTAAGTTGATAATGTGAATACCGTGATTAATACCAAAAATGAATTCGCTCATTTTTGGGTTCCAGAATCTCTTTTGGTGACCGTAGTGAACACCAGCTTGTAACATTTCTTTCATTAAAGACATATTTTTCTCCAATTAATGGGTTATTCCGCCATTACTCCCACTTTTAAACCCTTTTAAAAGGCACCCTAAAAGCGTGTCGAGCAACGTGTGGTTTCTTATTGTTTTACATAAGCATTAAGCCAAAACTAAAAGCAAAAGTGATTGCAAACAGATATTACTGACAAAATGCGAGGCGGATTCTAGCACAAATCAATGATCTCTGCCAGATAAAAACTTAAGCATTGCCAAAAATAAAAAATGATATATTATATCGTTTTGCAGGATAACATTAATACTGACACACTGATCATCTTAAGGAACTATTGTATGTCTACCCTCTACAGAAATAGCAAAAAAATCATATTAATTGCGACAGGATTTCTTACACTTATCAGCAGCTCACACGCTGATATCAAAGTCGTGGCTGCTGAAAACTTCTATGCCAATGTCGCAAGCTTAATTGGCGGTGACTATGTAAAAACCAACAGCATCATCAACAATCCTGATGCCGATCCGCATTTATTTACCACCTCTGCCAGTACGGCTGTCGCTATAAATGATGCGCAAGTCATTATTTACAACGGTGCCGACTATGATCCTTGGATGAAGCAGTTATTAAACGCACAATCAAGCAATAACAAAGTGGCTATTATTGATGTGGCAACTTTAATGAATGCCAAAAGTGGTGACAATCCACACCTATGGTACAACCCGGATACCTTCCCAACACTTGCTAAAAAGCTTACTGAAGTCTTTAGCCAAATCGAACCCGAGCACAAGAAAACCTTTGACTTAAACTATCAAACCTTTGATAAACGCTATCAAACTGTTTACAGCCAAATCAATGATATCAAATCACGCTTTGCCGGCACCAAGGTAACTGCCACAGAGCCCGTCTTTGGCTATATGGCAGACGCACTAGGACTAACCATGCTTGGACAAAAATTCCAATGGACAGTAATGAACGACGCTGAAGCTTCACCAAAAATGCTCGCTGACTATCAAAACCTATTTAAAAAGCGCACCGTCAAAGTACTTTTTTATAACCAGCAAGTACATGACAATGTCACTGAGAACATTCTAAATCTCGCCAAAGACAATAATATTCCTTACGTTGGCGTTAGTGAAACCATGCCGCAAAATGATAATGTGATCACTTGGCTTAAAGCCAATCTTAGTGATACACAAAAAGCATTGGAGCAAGCAACTGCCACAGAACATAACAACAGCAAAACACCTACTGTGAAAGCAATGCCTCAAGTAAGTAGAGATACAACAAAGGCAAGCGCCAAAGAAGCTAAAGAAACAGTTAAAGAAGACAACCCTTTGACAAATCTTCAGCAATAATATGCGTGACACAATCATCATCCAATGCAGTGATCTTGTTATTGGTCACTCAGCTCAAGCGCCTTTATGCAAGCCTTTCAATCTAACGATTTATCAAAACCAATGGTTAGGTATCGTTGGTGAGAATGGTACAGGCAAATCCACTTTCCTTAAAACCATTCTAGGTTTTGAATCACCTATTGCCGGTAGCCTAACACTTTTCTCGCAGGCAATAGGCAAAAATAATCAATTGATTAGCTATATCCCACAAGAGCGTGAGCTTAACCTTAACCCAAATATTTCAGCTTTAACGTTAATCAAGTCTAGTTTTAATGCTAACAGACTTGGATTACCTGCTTTTGGTAAAGGGGTTAAGCAAAAAGCACATGATATTTTAGAACTTGTTGGTGCTCTACACTATGCGAAGAAGCCCTTTGAAACCCTTTCAGGTGGGCAAAAAAAACGCATTTATCTTGCGCAAGCCTTAATTAATAATCCTAAATTATTACTACTTGATGAGCCTCTATCTGATCTTGATCCTCAAGCCAAGCAAGACTTTATCCAAGCACTTAAAACCATTCACGCCCAACAAAACATAACCCTTTTGATCATCTCACATGATATGCATGAGATTGCGCATGAGTTGGATAACTTTATTCACTTCAAAAACCAACACGTGCATCTTTGCCAAAAACTGCCATGCTTAAAGGAGGATCGCAGTGTTATCTTATAGCTTTATGCAAAACGCTTTTATCGCGGGCACCTTAATTGCCATCATCTGTGGTATCGTGAGCTTCTTTGTTGTACTACGCAAAGCTGCCTTTGCCGCACATGGTTTGGGGCACATTAGTCTCACCGGTGCTGCAGGCGCTGTATTAATTGGCATCTCAGCGATGAACGGACAATTGATTGCTAACATTATTGCCGCAAGCATCATGGGTGCTATGGGTGATAAGATCAAAAAAAATGATCTTGCTGTTGGTATTGTACTCACCTTCTTCTTAGGTCTTGGTGCTTATTTCCTGTATCTCTATCAAACCGGTTACTCAGGCTCGATTATGTCGATCTTGTTTGGCAATATCTTAACGGTGTCAATGGAGCAAATCATCACACTGATCATCATGGCGCTTATTATTATTGCCATATTACTCTTTATCTCAAGAGCACTATTTTTCACCTCGATTGACCCCCTTCTGGCGCGCGCTAAAAACATCCCTAATAAACTTCTTTCTGTTATCTTCTTTATCATTCTGGCATTAACCGTAACCATGGCATGCCAAATTGTTGGGGTGCTATTGGTGTTTGCATTACTCATAGGTCCTGCTGCTTGTGCATTTCAATGGAGTGATGGTTTTTATCAGGGCATGCTGCTGAGCATTATTATTTCTCTTGGCAGTGTTTGGGGTGCGCTTTGTCTTGCATTTTATGCCAACTTACCGGCAAGCTTCTGTATTACCATGATTATTTGCGCAGTTTATGCCATTGGTCTTATCAAACAGTTAATGGTGAGATAATCATGAGCTCAAGCAAAAACTCTTTAGCGACAATCGAAAGTTTCTGCCTAAAGCATAATATTAAGCTTACGCGCTTACGCAAAGAAGTGCTTACTCTTTTTATTGAGCAGGCATCACCGATTAGCGCCTATGAACTACTTGATCTCATAAACAAAGCACAGACAATTGAAAAAACGGCGACAGAAGAAAAAGCGAGCAAGCACTATAACATTATGTCGATTTATCGCGTCTTGGACTTCCTGCAACAATCGGCACTCATCCATAAACTGCATACCAGTAATCGCTACAGTTTATGCTGTCATCCTGAGAAAAAAATGTGCCAGCTTTTGATTTGCACTACGTGCGGTCAGAAAACTGAGCTCCATCATGAGTTACTTGATAAAACTTTAGAAGAATTGACACAAAAAAGCGGCTTTCAGATTGCCGCTCATACCATTGAGATAACAGGCTTATGCCGTAACTGCGTGAGCACCCTTAGCTAGCGCTTCTTTTGGCGCAACATATGAGATGTTAAGCGCTTCAGCCACTGGTAGTGAAGTAAGCATACCATTATGTACACTTAGTCCATTCTCAAGATGAATATTATCAGTAACTGCTTTTTGATAGCCTTTATTTGCTAGCTCTAAAGCGAAGGTTAATGTCGCATTATTTAATGCCACGGTTGAGGTTCTCGCAACCGCTCCTGGCATATTTGCGACACAATAATGCACCACACCATCAACGACATATGTTGGATCTTGATGTGTCGTTGGCTTAGAGGTTTCAAAGCATCCTCCCTGATCAATCGCGACATCAACAACAACTGAGCCTTTTTTCATCGACTTAATCATCTCTTTAGTCACAAGCTTAGGTGCCGCAGCCCCTGGCACGAGCACCGCACCGATGACTAAATCAGCTTCCTGTACATATTTTTGCAAATTATCTTTAGTTGCATAAATACAGTTTAGCTTAGGTCCAAAATAATCATCTAGTTCACGCAAACGATCTAAAGACTTATCAAGTACCGTGACATGCGCCTCCATACCAATCGCCATACGAATCGCATTTAAACCAACAACCCCGCCGCCAATAACAACAACATTTGCTGCAGGAACACCTGGCACACCACCAAGTAATAATCCACTACCGCCTTGCGCTTTCTCTAGGCAATGCGCACCAGCTTGCACTGATAGACGACCTGCCACCTCACTCATCGGTGTCAACAATGGCAAACGCCCATTTCTATCGGTTACCATCTCATAAGCAATCGCTGTACACTTAGACTCTAAAAGTAGCTGAGTTTGTAATGGGTCTGGTGCCAAATGCAAATAAGTAAATAGCAACTGCCCTTGGCGCAACATCTTGCACTCATTTGGTTGTGGCTCTTTGACTTTAATAATCATATCCGCTTTAGAAAAAATCTCTGCGGGTGTTTGAATAATTTTTGCACCTGCTTCAACATAATCTTCATTGGTAAAACCAATCGCTTCCCCTGCGTGATGTTCAACAAGCACTGTATGCCCATGATGGACAAATTCAGCAACATTACCTGGTGTTAGACCAACACGGTATTCATGATTTTTAATCTCTTTAGGGATTCCGACGATCATTGGCTATTTCCTCCACGATTATTTTTTAGTTTTGCTCGTTTTTAATCTTTTCAGTTTTTTCAGTTTTTTCAGTTTTTTTCAGTTTTTAGTTTTGCAGCCGCTTTTACAGCATCTAAAAATAATTCAGGCGAAATATAACAAGCGAGGCAGCAAAAACCAAACATTAACTAGCAATTTTGAATAAATTTTACAGCAAACTGAATAATCACGCTTTTTTGAGTTTATCTGCAGGCACACCCATCACTCTTAAAATATGCTCGGTAATTTGCGCAAAAATTGGCGCTGCTGCCGAGCCTCCACCATACGCTTCCCCTTTCGGGTCATCAATCACCACCACAGTAACAATGCGTGGATTCGATGATGGTGCAATACCGACAAATGTTGCCATATAACTATCGGATGCATAGCCTCCTGCTATTGCTTTACGCACCGTGCCCGTTTTGCCAGCCACATGATAGCGTGGCACGCGCGCTTTAGAAGCCGTCCCACCCAGCCCTTCAACCACAGAAGTTAACATATCAACCACTTTTTCGGCAATCTCACTATTAATAATCTGAAAAGCTTCAACATCTTCTTTTTTATTACGTTTTAACAAAGTTGGTGGAATTAACTTACCACCATTAGCAATGGCGCTATAAGCTGTCGCAATCTGTAAAGCTGTCGCATTCATACCATAGCCAAATGATAAGGTTGCCAATGGAAATTCACCCCACTTGCGCGGACTAGGCACATAGCCTGAGCGCTCACCAGGAAAGCCAATTTTAGTGACTTGTCCAAAACCAAATTTGCGCAAGGTATCACCCAAGGCATTAGCATCAATTGACAAGATAATACGCGAAATACCTACGTTTGATGATTTCATTAAGATGTGACGCAAATCCATCTCGCCATAATTACGAAAATCCCTGACCGTGCGCCCATTAAGCTTGTAAAATCCAGGCGAGGTATCCACGATCGTATCAACATCGTATTGCCCTGATTCCATCCCAGCAATAGCGGCAAATGGTTTAATCACAGATCCAGGCTCATAGACATCTGTTAATACGCGATTGCGACGTTTCTCAGGTGTCGCATCTTGCATATTATTAGGATTATATGAAGGGTAGTTAACCATTGCTAAAACTTCACCAGTTTTAACATCCATCACTATTGCAGATCCGGCTTCCGCATGATTATTGATAACACCCTCTTTTATATACTTATAAGCGATATACTGCAGCTTGCGATCAATACTTAAACTAATATCAGCCCCATGTTTGACTTCAGTATCATCATCGTTTTTACGTGCAACACCACCTTTCAAATCTTTATGAATTGAACGGGTGCCGTCTTTACCCGTGAGATATTTATTGTATTCCAGCTCAATGCCTTCTTGCCCTTGATCATCGATATTAGTAAATCCAACGACATGCGCCATCACCTCAGTATCAGGATAAAAACGCTTGAATTCGCGCTCGATTTTAACCCCTTTCACATCCAATGTTTTGATTTTCTGCGCGATAAATGGTGAGACCTGACGTTTAAGATAAACAAAACCATGGCGCCCTTCACGCGCTTTAATGCGCGCAATGATTGCATCTTGTTGCGCTTTATCCAATTCCAACAGATTAAGAATTTTACGCAACCCCGGATCATCACTTGTAATATAAAACGGATTGACCCAAATCGAATCTACAGGTGTACTAATCGCCAGCGGTTTACCATTGCGATCGCTGATCATGCCGCGATAAGCAGTTGTTGTTAAGGTACGCTCCGAGCGATTATCGCCTTCTTTTTTAAGCTTGGCATATTCTACCGTTTGCATATGGGTGAGCTTATAAACAAGCAACCCCAACACACACACGATCACCAACAAAATAAAATAGTAGCGCCAACTTAGTTTGATCTTACGCATTACTTTGAATCACTTTTGTTTCTTTGACACTGGGTAGGCGCATATCATTTTTCTTAGCAACTTCCTCGACATGTGAGGGCGATGCCAAGGTACTATGCTCAATCAAAATCTGCGTCCATTGATCACGTAAATCCTCTTGCTGGTACATAAGCTTCTGCTCTTTATCCAATGCCACTTTATAATGATATTTCACGATTACCACCATAAATGCCGAGATAATAAGCGTCACACACAGCAAAAAAGCAATGAGCACTCGCGCATTAAACGTACTTTTGACAAAAGATGTAAATAGTTTGCTGCGCACTTCAGAGCGTGTCATATCACAACCTCTCAACAGCACGCAATATCGCACTACGTGAGCGCACGTTTTCTTCAAGCTCTTTGCTAGAAGCTTTACCTTGCTTGACGCACCACTTCGCTTTGGGCACAAACTCTTCCAAGATTGGCATACCTCGCGGCAATTTTTTATCCTCACCCTTGACCAATTTGGTCATAAACTGCTTCACAATTCTATCTTCTAATGAATGAAAGCTAATCACGGCTAAATGCCCTGATGGTTTAAGCACTTCAAAAGCGTCATTCAATGTTGTGCTTACTTCATCAAGCTCCGCATTAACACAGATTCTAAGTGCCTGAAAACAACGTGTCGCAGGATGTTTTTTTTCCTTTTTACCAATTGTTTTCTCAATCAATGAGGCGAGCTTTAAAGTGCGATCAAGAATATCTCCTTTCGCAAGTGCCGCTTTTATCGCTTGAGCGATGCGCCAAGCATGCTTTTCCTCACCATATTCACGAAAAATATGGGCTAATTCTTCAGCATCATAATTTATCAGAATATCCTCTGCCGAAAGTCCTTTGGTTTGATCCATGCGCATATCTAGCGGACCATCTTTCATAAAGCTAAAGCCACGTTCTGCCACATCTAATTGCGGTGATGACACGCCTAAGTCCAACAGCACACCATCGACTTTGCCTGCAAATCCAAGCTCAGTTAACGCATGAGCCATGGTTGAAAATGGGGCATGCACAAGAATCAGTTTACCACTCTCAATCTCAGCTTTAAAATGCACTTTGGCATACTCTATTGCCTCAAGATCGCGATCAAATGCAATTAATTTACCAGTTGTTAAGCCTGCTAAAATTTGACGTGAATGTCCACCGCGACCGAATGTGCCATCAACATAGATACCATCCGCCTTAATCGCAAGTGCGGCAATCGATTCATTAAGTAATACGGAATAGTGCATTAATTTGTTTCCATTTACATTCTAAATTGCTCGCCAAGATAGACTTTACGCACCTGTTCATTACTTAAAATCTCACGTGGTTTGCCTGAGGCAATCATCTTACCGGCATTAACAATATAAGCACGCTCACAAATATCCAAGGTTTCACGCACATTGTGATCGGTAATCAACACACCAATACCACGGTTTTTCAGGTGGGTAATAATCTTCTTAATATCAATCACTGAAATTGGATCAACACCAGCAAAGGGTTCATCTAGCAAGATAAAGCGTGGCGACATCGCCAAAGCACGTGCAATCTCAACACGACGACGCTCACCACCGGATAAACTCATCCCTAGACTATTGCGAATATGTTGGATACTAAACTCATCTAACAATGATTCAAGTTCATCTTGGCGCTGCTCTTTGGAAAGCTCTTTTCTGGTTTCCAGAATCGCCATGATATTTTTCTCAACGCTTAACTTCCTAAAAACCGAAGCCTCTTGTGGCAAATAGCCAATACCCTGACGTGCACGCCAATGGATCGGTAACTTCGTAATATCCTGACCATCCAAAAAAACCGTACCACGATTTGGGCGCACCAATCCGACAATCATATAAAAGGATGTTGTTTTACCCGCGCCATTTGGTCCCAAAAGCCCGACAATTTCACCAGTATTGACCTCCATAGACACATCGACCACAACCCAACGCGAGCGATATGCTTTGCCCAAATGTGTTGCCACCAGCTTATGTTTTTGTTCTGTCATATTACTTTCTTAACTTATGATGATTAGGTTATATGAGCACACTTTAAAAAGAGATTATTTTAATAAGCCCACAATCTGCTAGACATCCTAATCATATAGGCTTTTATATTCAAGTTTTTTTACCGGTGTCCGATAAGAAAGCATGGTGATACAGTGATCTATCCCATTAATTTAAGACACTTTTGATTTTCGGATTTCATACTATCTTGAAAATGTCGCTCAGATCATTATGACCTATGAATAATCTGTAATAAATCCACCAAAACGCCGCAAACAAAATGCGTAGATCACATCATAGATATCGAGCAAATTGGCACATGATTGATAAATAGCATTCAAACTTTCCACCATATCAACCACATTAAATCCATATTCATGCGCAACACTATCTCTGATTTTCCTTAATCGCAACCAATTATCCGTCTCTAATAGCTCTAACGCCTCTAAGCGGTTTAAGATGTCAATAAATGATTTGCGCTTAACATCCTCTGCCAGAAGACTAAGTATCGTTGGGAATAGTTTTTCCCCCATCACATCCTGTAATTTAGAAAAACGAAATAAGAATTGATCAATATGCTCAATTTCCTCATCTTGAAATTGTTCATAATTTTCTGCATCAAAGGGAAGCCTATGTTTCATATTGTTATACGCATAATCTATCCTTTTTTTATGCTGATTACATTCATATAAAATTTTGACCAGCTTATCCTCTAAAGGTGTCATAACTCTATCCCCTCTTTTAACGCTACATTATCTATTAATCTTTTATCAGCACCAGTTTTTGCAAGCACAACATCAATTTTTTGCTCACCAATGGCTTTTTCTAATGCCACCAGTAACTCAATTTTTTTGTTAAACCCATTGACGATTACCTCATCTTTTTTGGGTAAAAGATATAGATCTATATCCCCTCCACGCTTCGAGCAATCTGTGCGACTACCAAATAAAAACACTCGCATATCGTCACCAAACACCTGATGAACGCATGATTTTATGATTGATATATTTTCTTTGCTTAAACGCATAACATCAACTCTTGAGCACATAAATCAGTGCTGCAATTACTTGTCATATTTTTCATACAGATCTTAACTCTTAGTCAAATCATTACTGCCGCTTAGTGTAACAAATAAGTGCACTGCTAGAAACAGCGCAATATCATAAGGTTGCTAAATAAGTACCTAAGCAATGGTTTATTGGTAATCATGGATATTCGGATCAAGCCCGAATATGACGACTCCCAGTCATTCTAGGGCTTGACCCGAGAATCCAAAAAATACCTGATAATATTTGCACAGCTATTTACCTACGCCCCTTTCAATGCGTAAGTCTCAAATAACTTAAAAGTGGGAAAATCATCACACACAAAGGCTTAAGGACACAACTCAAAGTTCATAGACATACCCTTGTTTTTTTTATATGATGCGCATCAGTAAAGTTAGTAAAATTAATGAAATTTTGCAGCCTAATTAATCGGTTTTAAATGAACTAAACTGGTTATAATAACCATAAATTAACAAGTAGATCTATTATTATGATGTTTTATCCTCAAGAGTTTGATGTTATCGTTGTTGGCGGTGGTCATGCTGGAACAGAAGCCGCAGCGGCAGCTGCACGTATGGGTGCCAACACCCTACTCTTAACGCACAATATCGACACTTTGGGACAGATGTCTTGTAATCCTGCTATAGGCGGCATTGGCAAAGGTCACTTGGTTAAAGAAATTGATGCCCTAGGCGGCATTATGGCAAAAGCGATTGATAAGGCAGGTATTCAATTTCGCACACTTAATGCCAGAAAAGGACCTGCGGTACGCGCGACACGCGCACAAGCTGATCGCACACTTTACAAAATCGCTGTACGCCACGCACTAGAGAATCAAGAAAACTTATCGATTTTCCAACAAGGGGTTGATGACCTGTTGATCGAAAATGATCGCGTCACTGGTGTTGTCACGCAAATGGGACTAAGCTTTCGTGCCAAAACAGTTGTTTTAACAGTTGGCACGTTTCTTGCCGGCAAAATTCATATCGGCTTTAATAATTACCAAGGTGGGCGTGCCGGTGATCAGCCAGCTAATGCCTTAGCACAGAAACTGCGTGCACTTCCTTTTGATGTCGCGCGTTTAAAAACAGGTACACCCCCACGCATTGACAAGCGTACGGTTAACTTCGCCGCGATGGGTGTCCAACCCGGTGATGATCCGACACCTTGTTTTTCATTTTTCACTGAAGCACATGAGCATCCATTGCAAGTGCCATGCCACATCACCTACACCAATCTTAAAACCCATGAGATTATTCTTAAAAACCTTGATCGCTCAGCGATGTATGGTGGCATGATCGATGGCATTGGACCACGTTATTGCCCATCCATTGAGGATAAAATCGTGCGCTTTGCCGATAAAGATCGCCATCAAATTTTTGTTGAACCTGAAGGCTTAGATAGTATTGAACTTTACCCTAATGGTATGTCGACTTCTTTGCCATTTGATGTGCAACTGCAGTTTATTCGCAGTATCGAAGGTTTTGAAAATGCCTATATCACCCGTCCTGGTTATGCGATTGAATATGATTTCTTTGATCCGCGTGGTTTATATCCAAGCTTGGAAACCAAGCATATTGAGAATCTATTCTTTGCTGGACAAATCAATGGTACAACAGGCTACGAAGAAGCCGGTGCTCAGGGTCTTATTGCCGGATTAAATGCAGCATTAAAAGCACAAGATAAACCGACTTGGTCACCTAAGCGTAATGAAGCGTATATCGGTGTACTCATCGATGATTTAATCACCAAAGGCACACAAGAGCCTTATCGCATGTTTACTTCACGCGCCGAATATCGATTGATTTTAAGAGAAGATAATGCCGATGCACGTCTATGCCCAAAGGCTATTGAGCTAGGATTATTAAACAATAAAGACAAAGAGGCATATCTTGCTAAGGCAGCATTGATATCAAATGAAACCTCACGTTTAAAATCTACGTGGGTTGCACCCAAAAGCGTTAAAGCCGATAAGTTAGAATCATTGCTTGGTAAAGCCATGAGTAAAGAAAGTAATCTATTTGACTTATTAAAACGCCCTGAGGTTGATTATCAAAGCCTTGCTGATATCGCCGAGCTTGGTGAATTTATCGATCACACCCAAGCGATTGAGCAAATTGAAATCTCTGCCAAATATGCAGGGTATATCGAGCGTCAGAATGAAGAAATTCTTGCCAATCAGACCCTTGAAAATGCGCAAATCCCTCAAGATTTTGACTACAGCAAGGTTTCAGGGCTTTCTAATGAGGTCCGTCAAAAGCTTATGACACAACGCCCCTCAAGCTTGGGCGAGGCCTCCCGCATCCAAGGGGTTACACCTGCAGCTATTTCCTTATTGACTATTTATATGAAGAAGTTAGGCTTTCTCAAGAAACAAAATAATATCAATGACTAATAAGGATCTTTGATGAAACTAAGCAAAACATCTCCTTTACTTAAAACATTGCTTTTTATCGTATTAAGCCTTGTGATGAGCGCATGTGCGACCACTGCAAAGTACCGTGCGATTTTAGATCAATGGCACGGTCAAATAATTGATAATTTTGTGCAGATGTGGGGATATCCGAATAAAACATTGAAGCTTGATAATAACCAAACCGCTTATGTCTATAGTGATCGCCAAATCGTCAGCACCCCAATCACGCAAATGCCAACAAACATTACCACCGTGCAAAATGGCAATAACACGACGGTAATCTCGACACCTGGCACGATTGTGGGTGGTCAGACTTATTCATTATCCTGTACAACGTGGATTGTTTTTGACAACAAAACAAGAAAAATTGTTAACACCACATTTCGCGGCAATAACTGCGTTTCTTATTAACTAGAATTACAAGCTGTAGAAAAATTATAATATTTTAAAACATCCCGTCAGCCTACGGCTGCCACCCCTCTTGAAAAGAGGGGAATTGGGCGAAGGTTGATTTTTTTATATTCCCCTCTTTTCAAGAGGGGTGCCAAGCTTGCTAGGCGGGGTGTTGAAATAAGATAAAGTGCATAACTTTAATATTAAGTGCGCAACTGGAACTAAATATAAACTAAACAAGAAAAGAGATAAATCATGACTGATATTTTTTGTGAAAAACTGAAACAACAAGGCACTGCCATGCAGTACGCGCCAATCCCAGGAGAGCTTGGACAGCGCATTTTCAAATCGATCTCGCAAGAAGCTTGGAGCAAATGGCTTGATCATCAGACGATTTTAATCAATGAATATCGCCTTAATCTATTAGAGCCTGAAGCTAAAAAATTCTTAATGACTGAAATGGAAAAATTCTTATTTGGCGAAGGTTCTGAAAAGCCGGATGCTTTCTCTACTCCTGAATAGTTATCTTCTTCATCACACAAAATCACTCTGGAAAACAACGCGCTCAATATACTTTTGTTGCAACAGCGCCTCAGTCTTAAGTGATGCCAAAGCCAAAACACCAGCAATACTCACCATCGCAATCACTAAAGCCATTACTGTTTTCATTATTTACTCTCATTGATCATTTTCACTACAGGCATTCTAGCGTGTACCATTTCTAAACAAAAATCATATAAACTTATACCTCCATTAACAAAACGAATAACCGTAAACCTTCTAGCGGTTCGCCAAAAGCACGCAAAATACAAAGCAAAAAATTCTGTAAAATGGCTTGTGATGGGTATAAACTAGGTTCAAGGAACATTTACCCATGGTTAACATTTATAAGGGAGCTCACCATGACATACAAAAAAGCACTTGTTGCCGTCAATATTTATGAAGACACAGAACACGTTATCGCATCAGCTAAAGCGATTGCTCACAAGCTAAAACTTAAACTTGATGTCATGACGGTTATTGATAATGCCGCTGAATTTGTGCCTGCGGCAATGGATTTTCAAAAAAGCTTACAAGAGAATGCCAAGCAAAAATTAAAAGAGATCAAGCCACAATTTGATGGCATTAATGCCGAGTTTCATATTGCTCAAGGCAATCCAAACTATGAAATCACACATTATGCTGAAGCCCATGATTGTGATCTTATTATCATCGGCTCACATGCGCGTCATGGCTTAAACCTGCTATTAGGTTCTACAGCCAATAGTGTCTTGCATAAAGCCAAATGTGATGTCCTAACCGTACGTATTCGTGAGAACAACCCCAATCAAGTCATGAATTATGGCAAGATTCTACTGGCTACCGATCTTGAAGATGACAGCGCCCAAGTTGCTAGTCTTGCAAAAGAGATCGCACATACTTTTGACTCATCGGTTTCAACGATTTGTGTTCAAGGCGATCCAACGGTTGTTACCGGTATTTATGGCATCGTACCTGAAGTACAATCGCAACTTACCGAAGATATGCAGCAAAAACTTAATGATTGGTCAAACAAATATCAATTTAAAGGTCACCGTTATCTCCAAGCAGGCAGTGCTGCAGATGAGATTACTGAAACGGCTAACTCACACGGCTATGGTCTTATCGTCATTGGTAGCCATCAACGTGGCGCCTTTGGTCGCTTCTTCCTAGGATCAACTGCCAATGCGGTACTTCACCACGCTAAACAGGATGTGCTTGTTACTAAGCTTAAAGCATAAATACCTAAACAATAGTTCCTTGGTAATAATGGATATTCTGGTCAAGCCAGAATATGACAACTAGCGATCATTCTCGAACTTGATCTGAGAATCTAAAAAAACACTTGATAATATTTGCATAGGTACTCAAACTCTTCAAAAAACTTCTCAATCTCTGCAATAATTTACCTTAATCAATAACAAACCTTTTGAAGATTGGCACAAAATTCACTAGGATAGTGCCAGCTTTAATAACCCCATATCTATCGCTAATTATTTGCTGCTGTTTGTAAGCAATATTATGCGATGATTACAGTATTAGGAAATCAGGAATATTGATATGACGAAAACAGCCATCGTTTTTCCAGGACAAGGCTCACAAAAGCTTGGGATGCTCAGTGATTATTACACACGTTTTAATGAGGTTAAACAAACCTTCACTGAAGCCAATGATGCTTTAGGTTTTGATCTTTGGCAGATCATTCAAGAAAATGAAGACAAGCTTAACCAAACAGAATATACACAACCCGCGTTATTAGCTGCAAGCATTGCCATTTGGCGCGTGCTTAACAATCACAGCAATATCACCCCTGAAATACTTGCAGGACACAGTCTTGGTGAGTATTCAGCACTTTGCGCCGCAGGTAGCATTGATTTTGCTGATGCGCTACGCTTGGTGCGTTTACGCGGGCAACTGATGCAATCAGCGATTACTGACAAAGCATGTGCCATGAGTGCTATTTTGGCATTAAGCAATGAAGATGTGATCAAGTGCTGTGATGCAGCAAGATCAGCTGGTATTGTTGAACCTGCTAATTTTAACTCACATGGGCAAGTTGTGATCTCAGGCGAGTTAAAAGCCGTTGAGAAAGCCAATGAAATTGCCAAAGAAATGGGGGCAAAACGCGCGCAACTACTCCCTGTTAGCGTGCCATCGCATTGCTCACTAATGAAAGAGGCGGCTGAGAAATTTGCCACGGCTTTAGATAAAATCACGATCAAAGTGCCCGCCATTCAAGTGATTCACAACTATGACGTCCAATCACATACTGAAATCAGTGATATTAAAACCGCTTTGATTCAACAGCTTTACTCGCCTGTCAAATGGACACAAACCATTGAAAAAATGGCTGAGCTTGGCATTACTAACGTTATCGAGTGTGGTGCGAATAAGGTATTAACAGGTCTAAATAAGCGCATTGTTAAAGAACTTAATTATCAAGATACTGCAAGCGTTGAGGCGATGGATAAACTGCTTGAACAAGTTAAAGCATAGAAAGAAGTTGGAGTTATACACCATTAGAAAAAAGCCCTAATTTTAAAACACCTCGTCAGCCTTCGGCTGACACCCCTCTTGAAAAGAGGGGAATTGATAGGTGTCTTTTGTAATATTCCCCTCTTTTCAAGAGGGGTGCCAAGCTTGCGAGGCGGGGTGTTAAAATAATAAATTGCGTAATTTTAATGAGTAATATATAGATATAAAGGATAGAAAATGAATTTTGAGAATAAAGTAGTTTTTGTAACGGGTGCAAGCCGTGGCATTGGTGCCGCTATTGCTAAAGATTTCGTTGAAAAAGGTGCAACCGTCATTGGTACGGCCACCTCTGAAGCAGGGGCTGAGAAAATCACTCAAACATTACAAGGCTATGGCAAAGGTCATGGCATCAAGCTTGATGTGACTGAAGCGCCAAGTATCGAAGCAGCTTTCGCTTGGATGAAAGATAACACAGGCTATCCAGATATTATCGTTAACAATGCTGGGATCACTAAAGATAATCTAATGATGCGCTTAAGCGAAGAAGACTGGCTAAGTGTTATTCACACCAACTTGGATTCTGTTTTTAATATTTCTAAAGCAGCTATTCGTCATATGATGAAAAAACGCTGGGGTCGCATCATTACAATTGGTTCAGTGGTTGGTACATCAGGTAACCCAGGACAAGCAAACTACTGCGCAAGTAAAGCCGGTGTTATTGGTTTTTCTAAGTCATTGGCACAAGAAATTGCCTCACGCAATATCACCGTTAATGTGGTCGCACCTGGCTTTATCCAAACAGATATGACCGATAAATTAACAGATGAGCAAAAACAAGCCATTATCACACAAGTGCCAGCACAAACCTTGGGACAACCCGAGGATATCGCCCATGCGGTTACTTTCTTAGCATCTGAAGGTGCGCGCTATATCACCGGACAAACAATACATGTCAATGGCGGCATGTATATGGCATAATCAGCCACCTGCGGCTTGCTCGATAAAAAATCGTTTTAATATCTTACTGTTATTTACCGCATTAACACCCAAGGCTCTTAAAGGCTTTATAAGCGGGTGATCATTACAAAAAAGCTGTTTTAGCCCTTGCATTGCATGAATCATCAACTGATTATCAAATTGGCGTTTACGCGCATATTTTGCCAATGTACTGATATCGGCAATATTGCGTCGCAGATGCTTTGCTTCAGTTAATACCTCAATCAACGCGCGTACATCAGCAAAGCCTAAGTTAATGCCCTGCCCTGCTAACGGATGAATCGTATGTGCGGCATCGGCAATCAGCACCACACCGTGTTTATAGTAACCATCAACATGGCGTTCAATCAATTCAAAGCTCATGCGCTTACTCTGTAATTTCAGCTCACCTAATTTACCTTCTGCAGTCATGCTGAGATATTCATTAAAGCTCTTATCATCCATTGCATTAAATTTTGTAAGCTCATCACTGGCGACTGAAAAAACAATAGAGCATAAATAAGGATCGCAAAGCGGCAAAAGTGCTAGCACGCCCTTCTTCAAAAAGCGCTGATAAGCAATATCTTGATGCGGCTTTATCGTTTTAACATTAGCAACGATTGCATGTTGCTGATAAGGCTTAACGCTACAATCAAAGTCATATTGCTGGCGAATAAAGGAATTCGCACCATCAGCACCAACAATCAGTGTTGCCTCAAGCTCTTTGCCATCATCAAGTGTTATCGCAATATGTGACGTATGCGACGTCAGAGTTGCAATTTTTGAGTGCTCAAAAATAGCAACATCTTGCTTTTTGAGTGCTTGATATAATTGCGCAACGATTAAATCATTCTCAACAATCGCCCCTAAACTCTGTAGCGAACACTCTTCGGCTTTAAGGCTTAATTGTGCACTTGAGTTTTGATCCCAAACCTCCATGGCAACATAGGGGTTTATTCGCAGATTGACAATGTCACGCCAAACACCAAGCTCATTTAATAAGCCTTGGGAGGCGGCATTAATCGCACTGACGCGTTTTGGTGCTGTCGTATTATCAAACGACTTTACAATATGTGCTACTTCAACCACAGCAACTTTAAAGCCGTTTTGCACTAAGCCTAAACTTAAAGACAAACCAGCCATGCCACCACCGACAATTATTACATCATATTTCATAAGATACTTTTTCCATGCTTTGAGCGCATTAAGCTTGAACCGTGATTATATTTACCCATCATTAATTTGCTAAAAGATTTCTTCAAATGTTGATCACGCTCCAAGCAATAAAGGGCAAAACCCCTCGCAAGTTTAATGGGTAGAGCATCCTGACTAAAAACATTAATCATAGAATGTGTCAATAGCGCTGTGCGCTTATGATCAAACACTCTGATCTCTTGATATTGTGCTAACATATCGGCAATATTTTGTATTGTAAACGCGGTGTCATCACCTGCAAGTAAATCATAGACTATACCAATATCACGAATGCTGAGATTTAAGCCTTGCCCTGAAATCGGATGCAAGAAATGCGAGGCATTGCCAAATAATAATACATTTTTGCGATAGAGCGTTTGCGCGCGAATAAGAGACAAAGGGAAACTTTTAAGCTCGCTCACATCAATAAAACGCCCCAAACGATAGCCAACAAGGCGCTGGATTTCTTTTAAAACAGCTTGTTTTGATTGAGCCTTCCAATAGTCAACTTTATCGTGATCAACACTCCACACGCACGCCATTTGCCGATCATCAATCGGTAAGAGTGCTAATACGCCATTATTAATAAAACGTTCATAAGCAACATTGTTATGAGCTCTTTGCAGGTCAAGATCAAATACTAGCGCACTTTGCTGATAGTCATGTTTGTAAGCTGAAATACCCGCTTTTTCACGTAGTTTAGACTCTGCACCATCCGCGGCAATAATTAAATCTGCCGTTATTTCGTAAGCATTGTCATCTTTTTCAATTACTAAACTAAAACACTCGTCCTGCTCCAACAGATCAAGCACCTGACAGTCTTGATAGAGTGCTATATGATTTTCATTCATGAGCGCTTGATAGAGCGCTGGTAATAAGTACTTCATCTTAACGACAATACCCAAAAATGCTAAGCCCTCATCTTTAGCATACAGATTGGTCTGCGCATATTGCCCTTTGTCTGACACATTCACCTGCTTGATATATTCAACATGGTCTTTGATCTTCTGCCAAATACCTAAAGTATTTAGCACACAAACCGAGCTATACGACAAGGCGATCGATCTGTTGTCACTTTTACTTAACTCAGTATTGGCGAGTTTTTCAATGAGTGTGATTTGCTTATCTTGCTTTGCTAAGCTCAATGCCATCAACATGCCAACAGCACCACCACCGACGATCACGATATCGTGATGACTATTATCTAGATTGTTCTTTTTATTCTTTTTATTATCTTCTGTCATTTTCAATAACAATTATGTATATGCCCTTATTAATTGGCGTTACGCACTATTTCTATATCAACACCCCGCCTCGCAAGCTTGGCACCCCTCTTGCAAAGAGGGGAATATAAAATTACTGTTGCCTAATTCCCCTCTTTGCAAGAGGGGTGGCAGCCGTAGGCTGACGGGGTGTTTATAAAGTCATAGTTTTTCTAAAGCGCGTAACTTCAGTTATTAACTGAAGATAGTTTAACGATAGTTGTTGGACTTTAGAATGACTGATCGACATTATTTATTCTTAATTCATTTGAATTCTTTTAGACTCTTTGATTTATGCATTCGCTAGTGCATTATTTGACGGCACTTTATTCATCGCATTTAGGACTTTCAATATACTAATGGCTTGCGCTAACTGCTTATCTTTATGCAGTAGACTTTGCGCATTTTTATAGTCTTTCTTATAGTTTGCCAATGCTTCTTTTGTTGCTTTATCCTTTTGAATATCATTATTTGAGACAATCGCATGCTCGAAACTACTTTCATCAAAGACCAAATCTAGATTATCGCTACCGTTTTTATCCCTTTTAGTATTATCTACCAATAAACCAATTTCTTCTTCCTCAATAATGACATCAGGAATAACCCCTCTTGATTGAATGGCAACCCCATTAGGTGTGTAGTATCGTGCTGTTGTCAATTTCACGGCATTGGTTTCTGAAATAGGGATAACTGTTTGTACAGATCCCTTGCCAAATGTTTTAACGCCTACAATGACCGCCCTTTGGTGGTCTTGTAATGCCCCTGCAACAATTTCCGACGCTGATGCAGAGCCCATATTAACCAATACAACCATCGGTAAACCATGGGTATAATCATCACTCACGGCATAACTTGTGATTGATTCCAATGGATTGCGTGATTTGGTAAAAACAATCTTTTTGGGGTTTGCAGGTGTTACTTGCAAAAAGGTATCACTGACCGCTACAGCCGCATCCAACAGTCCACCAGGATTATTGCGTAAATCCAATACATAGCCTTTTAAATGCGCATTTTCTTTAACCAATTTGTCGATATTTTTCTTCAACTCCTCAGCAGTATTACCCTGAAATTGACTAATTCTTAAATAACCATAATCTTCCGCCACAATCTCAGACTTAACCGAATCTAGCTTGATATTTTCACGTATCAATGACAGTTTAATTGGCTTAGGTGCTTTAGGGCGTAGCAATGTGATTGAAACTTCAGTTCCTGGTTGTCCACGCATTTTCTTCACCGCCTCATCCAAGGTTAAGCCGGCAACACTGACATCGTTGATTTTAATAATATAATCCCCCGCCTTGACACCAGCGCGCTGTGCTGGCGTGTCATCAATCGGTGAGATGACCTTGATGCGCTCATTTTCAGCACTAACATGCATACCAAGACCAGCAAACTCGCCATGCACTGACATTTGCAAATCTTCAAAATCATCATCATCTAAAAATCGTGAATGCGGATCCAACGACTGCAACATGCCATCAATCGCCCCTTCAAGAATTTCCTCATCACTTAACTCATCTACATAAGCTTGTTTTACCAAACCAATGCTGCGTGATAATTTATCAATGTGTTTTTGTGTTTCTGGATTTTGTCCAACTTGATTGACTTGCTTTACCTGATCACCTTGCGAAAATACTGGCATACAAAGAAAACCAAACAGTGATATATAAAGTGTCAAATTTATTTTTTTCATAGCCTGTACCTCTACTTTAGCTGATAAGAAGACATCCGTTTACTTCGGTTCCTTTTCATTCTTAAGTGTAGAAAGTATTTATATATTTTCAAATAAAGATTGAAATTGGCATGATCACTTTGCTATGGGCAATCTGATTTCAAATGTCACTGCGTGAGGGATATTACTAAGCGCAATACGACCATGATGCGCTTCAATAATACGCCAAACAATAGCCAAACCCAAACCGCTACTTTGCTTTGATTCAGGTGTAAATGGCTGATTTAAAGCGCTTTCAATATTAAAAGCAACCCCCTGACCATTATCGGTAATTTTAATCACTGCATCGTTATCACATATAGCAACGGATACATCGATCACATCGCCACCATATTTATACGCATTGATCAAAAGGTTATTTAGCACTTTGTGCATCGCAGACTTATCTAATAAAACCATTATATTCGGATACTCAGAGCTAAAATGCCATATCTTACTTATATAACTATTGCTATATGCCACAACAATTTCCTCGACGAATAAAGACAGTGGTATCTTCTCTAGGTTTAATGGTAATTTCACATAGCTATACTTGGAGTAATCAAGCTGTCGATTCACTAAATGATCGATTTGCATAATGTCTTCTTTGATCGACAAGATATGCTTTGCTCTTTCCTCATCGCTTTTAGCATTTTCTAATAGTCTTAGCGTAAAATGCACCTGAGCAAGAGGTGTTTTAACTTCATGCGCAACCATATTGGCAAAAACCGTTTGTTTTTTTATCAAAGATTGTATGCTTTCACCCATTCCCTTAAGTGTCTGATAGACTGACCATAGTACAGACTTAGTTGACAATCGAATATCGCTATCAAAGTCATTCTTGCCGTAGCTTTGTGCTAGAGATTTTAATTTAATCAAATCTCGATAAAGTGGGTAAGCAATAATAAGTGTCAAAAACACCAACAAAATCGCATCAATAATTACTGCGTAAACATGTGGATGCAGCTTAATCCAGTTATCACGATAAGGGCCAATAATAATTACTTTATTCGGATTGGGTGATAGAAACTGAATATATCCTTGTACACCATGAAAAGGCTCCGTTGGGAAATATCCCCATTTTCTAATATCTTGCTGTTCTTTATCGGTATAATTTGACAAGTCTCTCACCACCACGCCAACTTGATATTCTTTTTTAATATATTCAATCACTTTATTCCACTGACCTTCTGGCGTATTTTTAAATCTGCTATACGCCAGCTGGTGAATCCATGCATTATTTTTCTGATACTCTATGATCTCGGGTGCGCGTTTTTCTAATGCAAAAAACAAATCACTATTAAGCACGCGCTGATAAATCATGCTTGGCTTAAACATATCAAAACTATTGGTATAGTCATGGTTATTATAATCAAACAGCATTTCACCTGAGTACAAAGCTTCTTTTTGTGCTTGTATATCCTCTGGTAGTTGATCAAAGTGGCGTAAATACAGTGGTCGCGTGTATTGACTTTTTAGTTTATCAATAATCTCTGCCCATTGATTTTCAGGTACTTTGCTAAATTGAGCCTCTAATGCTCTAAAGACACCTGCTGCGTTCATCTTTGCATTTTGCTGATTAATTCTAAAGCCAATATAGGTACTTGATGCAACCACAAAAATGGTCATCACTATCATCACAGACAGATATACCAATAATTGCCGCAAAATAAATTTCAACATGAGCTCTCTACTCCCATGCATCCGTGCAGAAAATATAACCTTTACCCCAAACAGTCTTTATCTTACTAGGGTTTTTAGCATCATCCTCCACATACTGACGCAATCTTGACACCATCACATCAACAAAACGATCTACACCATCATACTCAACACCTTTTAGCATTAAATAAAGATGCTCTCTCTTCAAGAGCTTATTGGGATTGAGTACAAAAATTTTGATCAACTCAAACTCCTTAGCACTTAATTCCAACTGCTTATTTGCATAACTTACTGTATAGTTATTTAAATCGACCTCAAGCGCTCCAAAGATAATTTTTGTAGCGTTTTCATATGATTTGAAAGTCGCATCCAGAATTTTATTAACACGCATCAGTAAAACCTCTGGCAATACAGGCTTCTTAAGGTAATCATCCGCACCGAGTTGCAATCCTTTTAACTCATCATCAGGATCGGTATGACAGGTTAAGAACAAAATGACGCCTTGATATTCTACGCGTAATAACTGACACACTTCATAACCTGACAAATCAGGCATTTCAACATCCAAAATAATCAAATCAGGCGCAAAGCTTTTAGCAAAAAAAATCCCATCCTCGCCATTATATGCCGAGCGGACAGTAAAGCCGTTATCCGCTAGGAAGTGTGTGATAAGCTCATTAAGCTTGACATTATCATCAATGACTAATATTTTTCTGACTTGCATTTTTCTGCTCTTTTTATATTTCAGACACATCAAATAATAGTCAGACATTGGTGTGTTTTCAATTAAATAATATCCAGAATATTTCATACAAATTGGATCAAATTAAAAGTTACCGAACTAAAAATTGATCTGTGCAAAAAATAACTCATTAAATCATAATAGCAGTTACCCATCAGGATCTATTGAAGCTGATACGCTGGCAATGTCACATAGCAAAATTATAAGCGGTAAGTCTAATGAAATATTCAGGTTAACACTGGTCATATTTACAATTTTCATACAAATTATTAATTGCCTAAATGTGGCTTTCGTGCGATAAAAGATTAATGTATAAATATTTTATGAACAATTAAAGGTAAAAAAGACAATGTCGACATTCTGGAAGAAATTAAGAAATATAACGAGTGGTCCTAACACTATCGGTAAAATTGGATTAACTTGCGACTTTCTACAAAGCGAGCTTGGGGAGTATAGACAAAATAATCAAGGGAGGATATTAGTGTCTGCTACGCCTCTTAACCACGCGGAGGGATATGATTTGAGGAGTACATTAAATTATGGACCAGATGTTGCCGAAGTATACTGGTTACCATGGAAAAATCATAGCGTTACAGAAGCAATGCGGGATGAGTTTGAGTGTTCAAATCGTAATCTTTTTTTCATGACAACGACTATGACAGGATGCCGTTTTAGTATTACCCCAACGTCAGTTTTGCATATTGCGCATAGTATTGATTCTGATGCAATTGAAGAAAATATTACCGGGCCGCGTGATCATAATACTCGACGTTTATTGGTTTCACCTCCTAGACATCAATATGATTTTCAATATGGCGGAAGAACTTCTAATAGCGGGTACTATAGAGCCTTGGTTTTTGGAATGAGGGTAGATAACAGGTATATATATAAATATCTAGATACACACCAGGAGAAGTGGGTAGTTATGTTTGATGAGCGTATTCATAAAACTGTGTCACGTTACCGACGGTAGGTGTCGGGATTGGCTTGAGGGAAAGCTTGCAAGCTTGGACGTATCAGCTAAAAAATCTATGGTGGAGTCCAAGCTAGAAAATATTTCCATAGTTAAATGACTTCCAGCAGAGCTGGAAGCTTATTTAGATGACGCCCTAAAAGGACTTTACCTTGCACCTTTAGGTATAGATGTTTAGACCCGACCTGACAGTTGGCTATTTTTCAAACGTGATTTTGGTCAGATAGGATTGAGCATTTCAACCTTCTACACGTTTTAAAAGCTCATTGATTTCATTCAGGATTGTCTTGTTTTGAGTCATACCATACTCCTCTTTGTAGCCTCTTCTCATCATATTAATAAAACCTGAAGTTGGCGTCCCAATAACCTCTGTCACATTTTTTTGGGTGCTTTTCTCTAGTTTTAGTTGTTTCATTTGAGATAATATTTGATTAATTTTAATTTTGTCATCATTTGTATCTATACGGTAAAATAGTCTCAGTGCTCCACAGCCAATGGTGTCAAATCCTCCAAATTCATTTTTTGTTAAACTTGATACTAATATTACGTATTTATCTTTATCATCGGCATTATCGATGAGTTTTGCGTAGACTATTTCAGCTATACTGCGACTTGTAGATGAAGTTATATCAATGATCTTAGCATTTATTAATGTATTGCTAGGTTTTTCATTGTCATATAAATTAGCGTATTTATAGTCAAAATAACTATTTGGAAAATAGTTGGCATCAACTATGGTAACTTTCTGTTTTTCAGAGTTTTGTTCGGAGGTCTTGGAAAAAGAATAGTATTGTTGTTCTATCTTACTGGTCTCGTAATACATTTTTCTAGTATCAAATGCAAGATCCTTTTCATCTAAACATTGTGCTAAATACATAGCAATTGCTGATGCCCTCATACCATATGGTAGAATAATTTTTTGAGCATAAATTTGTGTCATCTTAGAAGTAGACCTATCGCTACGTTGACTAAGACTTTCAGGGTAGGACTCCTCGGCTTCACTGTTACTCCCGTAGCCATCTTCCTCAAGTTCACTCTTATCAGCAATGTACTTATTATAAATGGTTGCGCCTACATACTTCCTTACGGTTGATATTACTTGGGGATAACAAACATCATCTGTATTGCCATTACTTTTTATGCCGTATAAGTTCTCTATCTCTGTTAAATAGCCTGAGTTAGATTTTAGAGGAGGTGTATATTGGTAATGTTTTTTAACAAGCTGCTTCTCCTTCTGCTCCTGCCCCTGCTCAAAAGCTGCTAATACCGCTCCTATGGGATCATCACCTTCAAAGCATTCTCTCATCATCGATGCGTAAATATAAAATTTCTCTGGTTTTTTAATAGATCTGGCTATATGTGAAGAGTTTTTTTTATTCTCAGATCTGGTAAATAAGTTGGTATTAATCGAAGTTTCTACTACCCATTTTATATTAATTTTCTTTGGCTCTATATTAATTTCCTTTGGCCCTATATTAATTTCCTTTGGCTCTATATTATTAAATAGTTTCCCTAATAACTGATCAAATTCCGTAAGCAAATTTATAAGGTTCTCTTCTGTAGTCATAGTTAGATAGCCTACATTAATTCGCATAACCTCACCACAATCTGAAACAGTTGTTTCAAGATGCCCAAAACTTGTTTTATATAATATTTTAAGTTGATAGTCACTTTCCTTTTCATACTTATGATCACTAACACCTAAGAGCAGGCATAGCATTAAAATCATCCAATTTTCTGTTGTAAAATCAGACTTACTTTGCTGCAAATTTTGAACGCCAAGGGGTGTGGCAAATAGAACACCCAAGCAAGGGTATTTATTTAGATGAAAGACTTTCAAGTATTTCAATGTTCTAGTGCCCACAGCTATACGAGTACAAGATGCTATGCTGTGCAATAATCTCGTGTCTGTTAAAGATTTTTTGCTCTCTTTCGTATCTGTTAAAGTTTCTTTGCTCTTTTTCGTGTCTTGTGGGGTAAAACCTCTGGAGGAAATCTTAGCGCCCTTGAGGATTTCTCTAGAGGATTGTATAAATAATTGTTCTTGAGCCTTGTCTGTAACCGTGCTTCTTTTTTTCACATATGCATCTCCAACTAATTGAAAAGCAATCTGTGAAGATCGATTTTTTTTAGCCTTACTTCCTAGCCATTTTTCTCTTAAGATATCATTCTGTTGAGCAGGCGTTAGACTTAAGCCTTCATGAGTAAAGTCCAGCCCACAACACGTCACGTTATTTGGTCTTGAGCCTATAACCTTTGAATTCCGAATCCCCGAATAAAGAGGGGCGGTTCTATAGTTGTATATATTGCCTTGATTGGAACTCCTTATATAACCTCCAGTCACCGTCTTCGACTCTTCTTCAAATGATGGGAAAATAGGATCATGCATCGGAGTGATTGCATGTGTTTGATAGAAAGCTGTGTTGAAGCGTACTTCAATATCTTTTTGTTTGCAGTTGTCGCTAGAATTTTTATCGCCACGTTTCCTTTTTAGAGAGGGTTTTAGTTTACTACGTATGATATCTTCATATCGATTTCTAGGAAATGCGTTCTTGTAAGGTACTGATTTGATCCCATCTAATTGCTTGGCGTTAGACTCGTCTGATTTGCCGTTGTCGCTAGAATTTTGATTGAAACGTTTGATGCCATCTGACTGACCGCTATCTCTAGTAGACTTCTTTGTGCACTTTTTACAGTTCTGGTGATTACAAGAGGAGCATATTTCTAATTTTTTTTTCATACTAAGTTACCTTGAAGGTTCGTTGTGTTTTTGTGTTTTTGTGTTTTTGTGTTTTTTATTTGGCATCGTTGCGCATTTGTTTAGACAGGGTAAGTGTCAAGCTAGTTGTCGCCCAACTTTTTCCACTAAGCACTAATTTTGCTTAGGTTATCATCATAATTTCTCCAACAATTATCGCCCTGATTAGAAATTAACTACAGGCGACAACTACCCTAACACATCGAGATCATAAGCAGATAGATATATGCCCAAGCTATGTGTGTGTTCCTTCGGTTTCCAGATATGGGTATTATTCTTTACATTATTCAAACACATTTCCCAATTTTTTTTAGTTTGATATTGCTTCACAGAGGGAGTATCGGAACGTTTTCTATAATACGTCGTAATATCACCTTTTTTATTTACTCCAACTAATCTACCTGAAATCCGATTATAATATGTACTAAATCCTTCATGATTTCCATGACATCTATCAGTATGAACCATACTCGTGCGTACGTACTCAAAATTATCGTTATTTATATTGAGATAGTAACCATTATTCTTCAATTCATACGCATCTCGAACATATCTACCAAAATGATTCCAATGATTATTATTACTTCGATATTCAGTTAAAATATTATCACAACCCATGTATTTTCTGCCACATATACATGAATCTAAAACATGCTTTGCAAAGTGCTTTATCGCGGTAAGTCGACTACTCCATCTAGCAAATTGCCAACCACCTAAGTGGGACTGCATACGCTCAAAATGATTATCAGCCATTATATCTTTAAGTTCTTCTACTCTTGCAACCCCTGAACATTTTTCACAACTCCCTCCATATCGTTGATTTTCCATCATATTATTCCCCATAATTTAATTTTTTAAACAAACTCTCCAAGACATTGCCATTGGTTTTTACCTAAATGACGCTGCCCTAGCTTTATACTACTTAATTTGCTATTTACCCCCGCAATAGCAAATTTTACTTGCCATATACAACATACTTTCAAATGTTCATGGCACATTTTTCTTAATGCATCAACCTCCTGCTTCAGCCTTATGATCTCATGACAATCAATAAGATATACTTTAAGCTGACAAAGATATGCGTTTGTCACCTGTGTTTTTGATATACTCGTGGATGAGCATCTGTACTTGCTAACACGCTGCTGAGTCGAAACCATCTGTGGCAATATCACAATATCTGCAGGTACAGACAGCGCCTTTAAAATCATCGATTTTAGTTGTAAGCTGTTTATGTACTGTGGTGCTAGTTTTGGTAATGACACTTTGCTCAACTTTACATGAAGCACCGGATGAATAAAACGCACTAGCAAATCATGCAAATCTGCAAGCCAGTACTTTAAAAAAGTCTCCATCGCCGGATACAACCGCGCTAACCCATCGATAGTTTCATATAACGCTTTAGGGCATATTGGTGGTAGATATCCCAATATTAAATCGCGCATACTTTCATCACCTACTAGATCTGATGTCGCTATTTGACGATTAAAAGCGATCTCTTTGGGTATAAACTTAAGTTTAGCCGCTGCCTCAAAAATAAGTGCAGGATGAATACGTCCTGACGTCTGATGGTTAAATATCAAAAACTGCTTGATATTTTGTATCTTATTTGAATGCTTCGGCATAAATCACCCTTGAAGTAACGGTTTAAATGCGCAAATAAACTGATGAAACAGCATCATTGTCTGCCTAAAAAGCACTGGAAACTGTATCTTTTTACTATAGCTATCAAGATTTTTGATTAACTCTAGCCATCCTAACTCACTCGGCAGTTTGCCAAGCTCAAGAACACAATATTCAATATAGACCGAAGCGTAAAAATGCTTTAACAATATCATGATCTCGGCAATCGTTATCGGTTTATCTATTAAACTTATCAACGCTTCTAATAATGCAATTTCCTTTTTAGTAAAAGCATTAAATTCAGTATGTTGCATCAATTCAATCGCTAATGCATTAGCATCAATACTTTGACTAATAATTAAGATATGCGGATAGTGTTTTAACTCAATCTCAATATCATCTGAGTAATTAACCAAAGCTTGCCAACGTGCTTGTTCATTAATACTTTCCTCGCCCATTGCTAAAATATATTCTCCTTTAAGTTTGAGAATATAATCTGAGCCATCGTTAAAATGCAGATCATAATAGCTTTGTAGCACAGGACTTCCCTCACTATCAAAGATATTGAGCACTTGATTAATGTAGCTGCTACGCTTTGTGGTTTGTGATAAAGGATAATCAACACGATTACAATCCACTGCAAAGCTTGGTAAATACTCATTATATTTGTTCTCCAATACAGCGATATTAGTATGTATTAATCTAGTTAACTGATTGATTGGTACTTGATCTAGCAACATACTGGCGTTGGGGAAATGTAAGCTAAATTGCTGACAGGATTTAGTATCTTCACCATCTTTAACCATAGAAATATTAAGCCGATTAAGCCACATTGGTCGTTCAAAACATATTCTTACTGCTTCATATTGATGCAAATTTGTAAATTCAGCATCATATACTTGTGCTATATAAGTTTGCTTTAATTCGGCAATTGATACATAAGGGTGATTCAAGCGCATAAACTCATTGATATTAGCAGCATGCGCTGAATACTTAAGATTCTCATCGATTTGTTGCAAATCAGTAATATCTAATGCTAAATACTTAGGAATATCAGCTAGATGCGGGCTTTTGAATACCAATACCAGCTCATTGCGTTCAATCGCCACTTTATCTAGCACAAAGCTATGAATCTCAATATCGCCTATTGGATGAAGTTGTATAGTTTTTTCCTTATGCTTTAAACTAAAACCATCCGTTTTATTAAGAGGTAGCGTTTCTTTCACCCCCATAGCTGGCATGATTTTTGTTAAAATACGCAATGGACGATGCTTGAAAAACCATGGATATGATGCAAGCAAACGCGCCTCTTGCTGTTGTTGCAACTGCTGACTAAAACTCTTGTGTAGCTTAGATTCCATATCGTCAAGCATTCCTGAGAGTGCTTTAACCAGCTCAAGCACATGCTCATCAAGCTCGCTGGATAAGCGCTTTATTTCATTATTTCTAGCTAACCCCATATTACATACTCGCCTGACTTGCTACATTTTGCTGTTTTTTAGCAAACTTTCTTGGAATATCGATATAGAGATAATAATCAGCCAAATTGTGATGCGGGCTATTGATAAAAACACTTAGTTTTTCTTCATTTATTGCAGTCTGCCAATCATGATCTGGCTCTAACTGATAAATCTCACAGTTGAGTTTATTAAAGCTTTGGTCAGCAATTTTTCCATGATATTTTTTAAGCTTTATTCCAGGCAGATACAACTGCATCATGCGCTTGATACTACTAGAGGGAGCAACAAAAATCTCCTCTGATTTGAAATAAGTGCTAGCATCCTGTTTACGAATGATTAAATAAATCGCCTCGGCATATTGTGTTTCAGCTGATAAACCACACTCATAAATCATTGCATAATCCGAGCGTGGTAACATTCGTGTATACGCATTGCCCGTAAGCTTTAAAGAGAACAGTCCTTGAATATGATCAATCAAAGTGCCAAAAGATACCGCAATATTATGTTTATCCAACAAAATAACACTTGGTTCTTCAGCGTTTTTAATGAGCCAACTATCAATATATAGCTGATAGAGGGTGTCATATAAGGCAGACAGCGTAACTTTCATTTGACCACTTTTGATCTTGGCAAGTAATGTTGCGAGTTGAAAAGTGAGTTTTTTAATCGTTAATAACTGTAAATAAATATGACTTTGCGACACCGGCAAATAACTTATCTCACTATTGATAAACTGTAATATTTCATCACATAATTCATTTAGCTTTTTAAGCAAAATTCGCTGCAAAAATTTATCAACAAAATACGTATTTGCTAAATAATTTGCTGTTAACTGCCATATACGCTGATCATTACGCTTAAGCTCAATTAACTTTATTGACAGCGCAGCATCTGGACATGCGAAAGTACCGAGCTCAGGCATCAGTTGCATCACCTGAAATGGTGCATCTTTTCCCAGTGTTTGTTCAATATGCTTAAAGTTAACATGCACTGCTAAATCTGACTCACTGTCATAGTGATTTAAATCCAGTAGATTCAGTCGATTGTGCATATCGCTATAATATTGAATATTACCTTCTGCATCAATAAAACTGATATGCGTTAATTTAAGCTTTGCTTCAGCCCAATACTGCTGATCAAAATCAATTGATACAATACACGGCACTGATTCAGCATATATCAAACTCAATGCTTCTGTACGGATGTTTTGTGCGATCTTATCCTGCTCAATAAATAACTCATCTGAAAGAATAAGACCATTATGCCATTTAATTTTCATCATACTCCCTTAACTTAAGTGTTGATGACCAAACATAGAAGTTGCCAAGTGCGTCACAAGCCACAATATCACCAAGTGGCGAAATAATAACTTTTAGCTTCCGACTACATTGCAGTTGGTATAGCTTTGTTAAAACAACATTTTCATTTTCATTTTTATTTTTATTAATCTTTAAAATCCCTAAGTTTTTATTGCCATATAGAATGACAATACGTCCATCAGGTAATAGTTTTAACATATCTACTCTATAATCACCTATGTCATATATTTGACGTCTTTTTGTGAATCGATTATTGACACCCTGAAAATGATTGTTTTCAGACCATAAAAATATCTTGCCATACTTATTACCGGCAATAATTGAGCCATCATGCAATTGACATATTGCTGTATAACCTACTAGTCCTTGGTCATCTGTACTATTAATCTCATCAAGATTGCTAAGATCAACAATAAATAAACTAGGTTCCTCTTCTGTAACAAAAGCTACACTTCCATTATTTAGACGTACAAACTCTACAATACTTGATGTTAATTGTTCTACTGAGATCGTCAATTTATCGTCGCGAAGAACGGTAATTCGATTGTCACATGTTTCGAGTAGTACGGTATTATTTGCTACCGGCAAAAAGATTGTGCATAAAGTATCATACTCAACTAAATTTATTATCTTAAAAGTATCATTTGCTTGATTTAACACAAAGATAATCTCTCCTAGGGTATTGGTTCCGATAATCGCTCGGTGATTACTCCACACACCTTCGACTATCTCACCAAGCCCTAGATTAAAGGGGTCATGAACATCTTCAGGATCAGACGTTAAAATTATGCTGTCCTGAAAGGTACACCTACTATCCTTTAACAACCAAAAATCAATCTTATTTGAATTACTTGTCATCAACTGACCATTAGCACAAATTGCAAGACTTTCAAAAGATCTATATTCTCTTGTTACTTGTGGATGATCACTATAAATGTGAGTTAAATCTTTATTCAACATTATATGAGGCAAAGCTCGGTATGTTGCTTGACATGACAGTTTGAATTCCAACCAATCATCTGTAGTCAAATAATCTATCAATATCCGTAAAAAGCTTGGATGCATACTAATACCCTTTAGCTGAATTTGTTGAAAATTCATTCTAGATATTGATGCGTTTTGTAAAAGTTGATTATCATAACATCCAATACTTTTTACCATCGGTCGACTTAGATAATAACGCACTATCAAGGTTTTAATTTTACCATGAATATCATTAAGACTATTGGATGAGCTTAACCACTCTGGCTTATACCATGGATATTGAAGCGTGTTATCATTTGCATGGACACGCAACCAGTCTATCAATTCTAGCAACTGCACAAAATGATCTGGTTGATCGAAATTATCACGAAGGCTAGCCAGCGAAATTCTAAGTTCTAAAGCATGTTTCTCCTTAGCTTTATAGTACTCTTTATCTAGAAATTTAAACGATGGCTGATAAGCTTCAAGCATTCTCACCAATGCCTCAAGCATGTTTGCCCAATAAACATCAAACTCATTATCTGTCATATTTATACTCTTACGCCTCGATATTTAAACCATTTTTTACATTTAGTCAGCATGATAAGAGTCTATACTTTCACTAAATAAAACTTTCCATACTCTAATAAAAGCTGTAGGAAAATTACTATCTTCCTCATCACTATCTTGATCATATGCCATTTCTGAATACTTACGAAATCCGCTAATCACAATATAGCCAGATGAAGTTATTGCTATAGAAACCCTACTACATATGGATTTTTCCTCATAATAGTGCTTTTGAAGCAAAGGCTTTTGGCGATTTGAAAAGTTTAAAATATTCAAACAATTACCATCCTCATAGCACCAAGCAACACAGCTAGGTGTTATCCAATCAATACTGATCTGTACATTTTTTGTTGGAGGATTGATTTTATAGATACAGCTGCAAGTATATTTATTACTACGCTCGCGACACCACAAATCAACACTACCTTGACTGGTTATGGCAATCAAATCACCACTATCTGATGCAGTAACAACAATATAGTATTGTTGAGGAGCCCCTATTGGATATAGCCCGATACGCTCTTTTGGCTTTTCTAGATTATAAACCGATATACAGCGCTTATTTCGATCAACAATAGCAAATGTATGTTCATTAATACGCGTAATATATGGATAAAGTCTGGCTATATTTATTTCCAAGACACTAAACTCGCCTTCCTTCCATAATCCAATACGTCCCCTATCTAGAATCATCAAAACACAGCGATCTGCCATAGGCAAAATATCACAAACGAATTGATTCTGTAGAGCACATAATAACTTAATATCTGATTTTTGCTCTCGCGGATCTATGCTAACAAGATAAGAAAACCCTAGATCATTATCAATGCTCAACAAGGCAATCAGCCTAATCTCCCCATCAACTACACCTTGCTTTATATGTGAAATACGAGCTTTATCTAAAATTTTTTTCTCCAAAAAAATCTCTCTACACGAGCCTATGTTAGATAAGTTCTCAGAATAAGGTCTGTAATTACATATATTAGAGTTCTTATCTCCTATACCTACGACATAGTTTAGATATATGGCAATCTCATGTTCAGGAATGAATTCTCGATACGAGTGACTTACATGTATTTTAGTATTTTTCACCATTGGTATGTAAGGAATTGACTCAAAATAGCTCTTTCTATTTAAATGACGTAGATTTTGATAATCTTCCAAGTTCATATATGGAAGTAAATACTCACGCACTATATTAGCATCACCACTAATCTTACCTAGCTCTAATCTATTAATTGGTATCGTTTTGCAATAATCTTGATAGCTATAGATAGTGTTACTTGAAGCGTTACTTGAGAAGTTCCTTATAATTAAAAACTTTAGTGAAACATATTCTTCACTCATACGCTTTTTAATCGTGCGAGCATTATCCTTCAAATGTGCATACCCAGTAGTAACCCTGTCTATAAAGTAATAAGGATAGACATGCAATAGTTCTATCATTTGCTTAACCTCTGGATAACCCCAAAAATTTTTATCCTTACTCTTAATGGCATTTAAACAAGTAATAATTTCTCCAGACCTTGATAAATCATCCGCAATTGAACCAGATTTATCTTTCAAGTTTATGTTATCGAATATGCTCTTAAGATCATTGTGTAAGGTAGTCAGACAAGACACAAGATCACTAAAGCTTTCATAAAAAAAAGTAAATGCATATTGATTCATATAGCTCCCCCATGCTTTAGGGATAATAACCATACTTTAAATACGCCATCATTAGTACATACGATAATATCACCAACCGGAGAAACAATAAGCTCAAAACAGTCACTACAAAGATACATCCAGTCATCTTTATTGCTGAGTGACAAAATTTTGATTTTTGTCCACGCGTACTGAGCTACAATTCTGCCATTAGGTAGTTCAATTATTTTCCTCACATGTGATTCTACGCTTTGTATCTTATCAACCCTATCCTCTTTATTCGATGATGGTTTCCACAAACTTATCGTCCCCTTATCGCTGCCAATGACTATATTGCCATTTCTTAACACACAAATTGCAGTAGGGTACTCCTGATCTTCTATATAACCTATTGAGATAGGATTATTAAGATCATCAAGTCTGCAAAGATATAAATTAGCATCATCAAGAAGACTAAATACTATTCTTTCAACATCTAGTCGCGCAATCTCCATAATCATACTATTAAGCGGCTCACCAAGCCGCATCTCTTTCTGATTATTAATTATAGTGACAACACCAACCTGATGAGTATTGGTTGTTACAACGAGCATATTGTTTGTAATGGGTAAAAATGCATCATACGATAAATCATTTGTCAATCTACCAATTATTATGACTCTCCCATTTTGCTCCAAACTGAAAATTTTAGATCGCCCATTTGTATTGCCAATCATAATAAATCGATCACCCCAAACAGCCTGTTTCATATGTTGAACACTGGTAACTTCAGGAATTTCTATTGTCTTTTCTAAAGAAATATATCCTTTCCTGCTTAATGAAAAAATAAAGATTTTATTCCAGTGGTGCCCTATAAACTTGCCATCATGGCGCATGCTAAATCCATGTGCAACAGGAACAAACCTATTAGCAAAATAACACGAATATCTGTGAGTTGCAAAAAAACCAATATATTTATCTTTAACACTTAGTAAATAAGGTAATTTATAAAAAGTTCCTTTGCATAATTTTCTAAATTCACCATAATTATTGATTGTAAAATAACTAATTAATACCCTTATTGCACCAGCATGCATAGTCGCTTTGCTAAAAACCATAGTGTCTGATGTCGATAGAAATGCTCTATTCAAAGCTATTTGCAAACTATCATTATTTAGCATTAATTCGCGAGAAATATACGGAATGATTACATGCTTAATTTCATTGTGCAATTTATTGAGATTACTAGAATATCCCAAGTAATTAGCAATAGTATTTGAATTTGCTAATGCCTCATTATTTATGTTGACTCGTAAAAAATCCACCAGCTCTAATAAATGACTAATGCTATACTCGCCATCCCTATCACCCTTGACATTATTAAGCTTATCTTTTAAGGCAAGAGCATATGACATTTTACATTGATACAGATTTTCACTTCGTTTGCTGCTTGGTTTATATTCCATAAGCATTTTTATAAATTGCTCAAGCATATAGGTGAACCACATATTAAATTCATAGTCTGTCATATCTAATCCCTTATTTTTTAAATGCTGTGAATGAGCTTTTAGATCTCTTTTGATCTGATATTCTTCTTTCTCTTGCGTATTTATAAGGATCCTGCAGTGCCAAATATTGAGGATTTAAAATAACAACAAAAAATGGCTTATATACATTTTGCCCAAGTTTTAAAACGGTGCATTCGCTAAATGCATATTCCTGGTTAACTGCATAGGCTCGAAAAACATTATTGCTCAAATTAAATGAACTCACTGCCTGCAAACAACAGTTTACTGCATTATTATATTTCTCTGAGCTTTTCCGGTTGTCAAGTCTACTGCCTGAAATAATAGCGCATGAATAGTTGTTAAGAGGGTTAAGTTTATTAGCAATATCACTTAAAAACGTTAGGATTGGTTGCATTCCTCTCGTTCCCAACCCACCACAGGTCTCATTAGTATCGTTGTTGTAATATGACACACATGAGCATAGGACGCCACGCGCCAAGATAAGGTCATTACCTGCCATTAAATCTTTCTGTATTTCTTGATTATCAACTGTTCTATATTCTCGACGAATATTAAACATTTTTTGCGGCAAATGTGAAGACATCATATGATTTATATACAATTCATTCACTAATTTACAATCTTCTTTGGCATCATCTTGTGGATCAACAAATCGTTTCTGTAAGGGTATCACATATTTTTCATACCTTTCATTCACTAATTTAAAATATTCTTTAGCATCCTCTTGTGGATTAATAAATCTCTCCCAAGAACATTGAGTTATCCTATATGAATAATATTTATCTAGTAATTGTTCAAGTTCAACCGCTATTGATTGATCTAAACCTGGTATTTTCTTTAACTCTTGATTCACATGACAGGTATCAGATAAGCAGCAAATATTCTGGTAATCATTATTTATACAAACTTCATTAACCATGTGCTTATGATTTTTCAGGTCATATATCAATGCATAAGGGTTTATAAAACGCATTATTTATTTTCCTTTTATTACTAGCGATAGCGACTAAGACTATTTTCAGATTCAAAATTATCATACTGATCAAAGCTATGCTGATCACTATCTGCTAACTTATGCTGCATATCATGCTCCCCATCAAAACGATTGTTATTTTGTGTAGAAATCTCTCGTTTTTGTATCTTCTCAAGCTTATATTGATCAAACTTATGCGGAATAAGTCTTAATCGCGTATTCAATACCTGCCATTGCGTACTATCTCGATATTGATCAATGCAATCACTAATCTCCTGCAATTTCTCACCATCAAGATGCTCATACAATGTAACAAAGCATTCAGGGAAGTATTCCATCGGATCAAACTGCTCAAGCTTTTGTTGTAAATCGGCATAGACAACGGCAGATTCTAATATCTTTTCATTTTTAAGTAACTTGACCAATAAACTAATGCGTTCAGTCAGTTGATACCATTTACTATTGACCTTTCCATGTACATCAAATGGCAAGCCTTGCAGCTGATTGGTTAAGGCATCCTTTACGGTTTCTTCCGTGGCTTCAGATTCTATAACTAACGAACGGCTAATCTCGTCCTTCATTAGCATTGCTACCGCCTTTTCTTTCTCTGCAATCACTTTGATCTTTGCCACTTTATCCAAGCATTGACTCAAATCTTCGTTTATCTTAGTTTTGAGTGTTTCAGGCAATCGCGCATGAAACATCTGCGCATGTTCACTAAGCACTGTAACTAACTGTGCTTTTTCATTTTCTAATAGTTTTTTTATCTCTCGAGTAACAAGTTCCTTAAGTTGGCTATAAAACCATCTTAATGACGCAAATAATTGTTTTGAAAATAGTGCATTGTCATTGCCTGCCAAATGTTCATTTTCCCCAAAATATTCACCATAGGTTTTAATCACTTCAAGCACTGTGGTTATATTTTTTTTTGCAGTGTCTATCTCACTATAAAATAGATAAAACCAAAGCATGGGGTCAAGTATGCGCTCTGATTCAAAACACTCCATACAAAAATGCGCAAGTGCTTCATACTCTCCTGCTTCAACCATTGCTGATGCTCGTGATTTTAATAAAACATCGACACTACCACTTTCAAATTCAATAGATTTTAATTGATCAATTAACATAATCATCTTCCTTTTTTATCACACTAAGTACCTAAACAATAGTTTTTTGGTAATAATGGATATTCGGGTCAAGCCCGAATATGACGATGCGTGGTCATTCTCGGACTTGATCCGAGAATCCAAAAAATACCTGATAATATTTGCATAGGCAATTATGTTCTATTTGTTCTCAATAAAATTTGCATCAACAATATATTTATTGGTTGAGATTTCACAATCATCTTTGGTTTTGATCTGAATACCATTATCGTCTAGAATAATATGACTCTTATTATTGATGTTTATCACAAAAGATTTCTTATCTAAAATTACGCGATTATCACCAACTGCAAACTCAATTTCATCTGCTTTGATCTTAAAATTTTCTAACTCTAGCACCCCTTTACCTGTTTGATCCAGACTAAATGAATAGATTTTCTTATCATTCGTGATGGTTTGACTAATGCCCTTAGTCGCCTCGTGTGCAATGCTTGCTGCCTTATGTGTTATTTTATCCTTTTTAAGATCATAATAGCTGCCTACAGCAGCGCTCTTGTCGCCATTTTGGAATAGCTCAATCATAATCTCATCGGCACTTTGATTAATTTTGCTCTTAGCTTTATTTTGACTCACGCTATTAACCCTTTATTTTTGAAGTTGACTGATTAGCATCAATAATTTCCAACTCAACTCCCTCACAAGAGGAACAACTAAGCTTACTATTGGCTGTCACGACTTCTTGATCATAGACAGTCACTCGATTACTGGTTGCATTAAATGGTGCAAATAATGCGGGGCACAAAGTAGGCGAGATACCATTGCTTTCTGCTACCCTTTGCGGATGCAAACAAGAAATACTAGGCAATATGTTTACCACAGGTTTTTGATCTTGTTGTGTCACCACGGTTTTAGTCACACCATAATCTACACCATTAGGCAATTTGATTAATGTAATTGGCTGCAATGAATAAGGACATTTCAGTATGGCGCCATTTGCTACACCATGCGCTGCCTCCTCACCCGCTGCCTCTTGCAACAATGTTGATTGATCTAGGCAAGCAAGGCTTCCGGCAAGCGCCATACTCATGTCTATATTACTAACATTTAAGTTAGTTAAACTGCTATTTAATGCTTGAGATAAAAGTCCATGTAAGCTTTGTAGTTGCATTTGCGGCATATCTGGTGTCGTTGGCATCTGCCAGCTAGGAATGCTGGATGACATCGGTGTCAATGATGGTAATTCAGTGGTAACGCCTAAGGGCAGCTGATTGCTAAACGCATTAAAAGACTGCATGCAGTCTTGCATATAACCTAAGCCCACTTGCTGACAATCTTTCACTTTATTCCAAAAATCAAGCATATTTTGGTAAAGCGATTTTAACGCTCCTAACATATCTGGAGAATTCAAACCAACTGTTGGTAGCTGAGGGATATCTAAGTCATATTGATAATTTAAATCAAATAAATCCAGATTGTAATTAATCATCGGTAAATCAGTAAATGCAAACATTACTGGCGGTAGCGTAATACCACAAACCGCACTATCAATTGATTGTGCCAAATTCATGATATCATCATTAGATAAGCTGCCAGTCATCGCAGATGTACTGGGACTCTGCAATGTTGTCATTTGTGGCATTTGTGGCGTATTCAAACTCGATATTGTTGTTACATTATTTAAACCAGAGCCCAATACTGCACTTGAATCATCTAAATGTGTTGACAACATATTAGGCAAGCCTTGAGCCTGTGCATTAAGCGTATCTAGTTGACTGCTTCTATTAACTCCACTGGCTTGCAACTGTGTCGTTGCCTGATTTAATGCCTCTTGAGTCTGATCTAAATTCATCTGCACCTTGTATTTATTTAAATCCTGACAGCAATTGATCTGGGCACATACCTTACTCATTGCTGCTGATGCTTTAGTAATAGATGTTGCTACCCCACTAAAATCAGCACTGTTTGCCAGTGGTAAGCTAAGGTTACTATTGCTGTAAATATGACAAGGTAGCGTTGTTTTTGAAGGTTTACTTGCCATGTTTAGCGAATTTTGCTTTGCTTTATCAAGTGCTGATATAAGTGCTGAGTTACCACTAAAACTCGCTATATTACGTAACCCTACAATCGTTTTACAATATAATACTTGCTGCTCATTTGATATCTCTTGATGACTTTGATTGGCTTTCTGATCATGCCCATTAGCCATCTCTTGCTGATTATTTACGCCCTGTGTGTTTGTCTTAGTGTGTGCATCTGTATTTTCACTTTTTTGTAATGGTAAATCAGATTTTTCACCCGTGTTATGTATACGATCTAATGAGCGCATATTCTGTCTTAAGCTAGCAACTTGTTGTGTATACTGCCCCTTATGTTCAGCTTGAAGCAAGCTACTGACTGACTGATCAGAATCACTATGAATAGCACGAATTTTAGCAAGATAATCGCTCTCAAACTTGTTGGCATCTTTTGGGTTCACTTGCCCTCTTTCTTGCAAAAACTGCTGACAAAGCCCATGGAGTGATGTGCTATTTTGCATCATTTTTTGTATCGATGGCGCAACTTCGGGCGCCTTTGCAAACCCACCAATTAATAAAATATACTGACTCAACCCTTGCTGCATTTTTTGAGCATGAAATGCCACAGGCATTCGCTGCGCCAATGCGTGCAATTTACTTGATTGCTTAATAGACTCTTGCACAGAATTTTGACGTTCTTTAGGAGGCATCTGCAATAGCTTATGTTTATACTCAGCTGAAAATACCTGACTATCTGGACAATGATAAAGTTTGCCACTATCAAGCGCCTCAGTTAATTTCTGACCATGAAATAGATATTGATATAGTGGCATATCAAATGCAGTTGTTGACTTAGCAAATGGCAACTCATCAAAAGTACTGCTTTGCGCGCACAATTGTTTAAATTTTGCCAAGTCAACCATGTGAATACCTGGGATAGCCTCAATCACTTTTGCAGCTCCACGGCATTATTTTCAACGTCAAGCATTGCTTTCTTTGTATCAGCAGGCAGTAAAAAAGACCATGTTGCTGACGCATCACCATCTTGATCGACTAAAAAATAAACGCCAATATATTTTGCTGTTGCAGGATACTCGATATCTACGCTATCCGCTGTATTAGGATAAAGCTGATAACTCTTATAAGTTTGCGCAATCATTTTCTGATAAACGCTCTCCTTGGTCTGTGCCATATAATTCTCAAGTGTTTCATTTGGGTTCACGACCATATAAAAGCTCTGAGCGTTATTTGCTCCTTGATCAGCATTTATTTTAAGCGGCTTGACCAGTGCAGCATTTTGAAAAAATGCACATCCTGATAAATTTATTGCCATCAGTGAAACAACAACTGCCAACACATGGAAATATTTTATTTTTTTGACTTTTTTTATCAATTTCATCATTACTCCTAGACATGATACTGTGAAAGCAAGCTATTAACTTCCACACTTAACCCCACTTGCACATGTGCATGAGGAATATTGACTTGCCAAACCCCGCTTTGTGCGTTTTGGACATAATCCAATAATAAGGCAAACAGATTATCATAGGTATGCTCATATTTAACCGTCTGCCCATCTGTTAGAATCACACCAATTTGAAAACGAACAGGTTTCCACCACTGTACTACCGTATCAATCCAACCAATATCAGCATTAACACCATAGTTATACACATCATTTAATGCTACAAATGAGAACTTCACCTTGCCTCCTGAAGCAATATCATCAGGGTGATCGCCAAGCTTTAGATTAAGGTGAAGTGGCTGATAATTGCCTTTTTGCCATAATAATGCAATGACGCTCTGCAGTTGATTGGTGGCTGACAACTGCTGTTTACTTAAAACACATACTGAATCATTACTGTTATCACAATTAAATTGCCCATCTTTTGCTGCCATAATCTCACTTAAGGCTTTAATATACTGCTGATAATTACTTGATGGATTAATCAAAAGGTTATATAGCTGTGCAGTGCTAATGACTGAGCTTGCATGTATTGCAAACGGAAAACTGTTTTGTAAGCTTAAGAGATCATTACTAACAAAGTCCTGCCATTGATCTGCCAACATTTGCTTTAATGTAAGTAAGCCGGTATTTAATGTAACATTAACGGGTAACGATAATTTCTGGCGCGTGCTCTCATCAAGATTCGCCTTAACAAGTGTATTCTCAAGCAAAACTCTATATGATCCAGGTCGACTATGAACAATATCCTCTGCAATCTTAACGATACTTTGATCATTACTACTAATATCCTGACGCATCGCATTAATCACACCTAGATATGCCTGTAACTGCCCCACATTGCCAATAAATTGATTAAGACCACTAAAGTTTGATTTAATTAACTGTAATTGCGGCAAATTCTTTGTATCAATAGCATTAGTATTTTCGCTAAAGAACTCACTAATCAACTGCCAATACTGCATGTTATCTACTTGATTAAGATATATTTTCAACCCCCCAAGCGTTGCTAATGCGGAATCAGGTGATAGTAGTGTCTGTAATGTATGGTTATAGACGTTCTGATACGCAGTAATATAGTGTGCCATCACCTCATTTTGCCATGAGGTAAACACACTCATATTCGCAATATCTTTAAGCTTAGTCACCGCTGCCGTATACTCTGAGTTTAAATTTGTTACATAATTATCAACACCGACCTTAGTATAAATCACAGGAATTTTTATCCCTTCAAATGTAATATCTCCAAGGTGATCATCTTTAGCTACTACTGCATAACTATTTGCCTGTGCTAGCATGCTCGAGAGTGTATTTAGCTTTGCTTTAATAATACTCATCCCGATTGTATGGTCGCTTTGATCCCCTGTATTCAACAAAACTTCAGCAACTTTTTCGGTTGACAATAGGCTTTGAGTAATACTCTCTAAAGAGATCTCGTCTGGCGTTGCAAACACATCACTAAAATCACCTGATTTAAAGAGCTTCTCCAATGAACTTTGATACTCAGAAAATGCCAGCTGCTTTTTATGATCAAAACTAATACCTGTAATTTCTTCAATCGCTTGAGCTGTTTTGCCATCTGAGTGTACTAATTTGGCAATTAGATTTTCTTTTTCTATCGGCAAAAACTCTTTGGCAATGTAAGACTTCCAATCATTTAAACTCACTGCATGTGCATGTATTAGATAATTAAAATATACCGTATTTGTAGATGTGGCTTCATCATGCTCTGTGTTTTGTGTCAATAAATTGGCTAAAATTCCACGCTCTGATGCATTGAGCTTGACGGGGTATAACGCCAACGTTTTTAAGACGCTTTTATCTACTTTTATCATAGATGAGAAAAGATCAAGATTATCAACAATAAGCTTACGTGACACGCCATCATCGCTATTAAAGAAGTAGTACAACAGCACAATATTTTTAAATGAAGTTTGCGCCTTAATACTCTCTAGCACTTGGTCAAGATAATATCTGGAACTAACTTCACTTAAGCCAACCATCTCATAACGCTCTGGCAACAAGAACTCCAATGCCTCTGTATTTTGCGCCATGTACGCTTGATAGCGCGCCCCTATTTGCGCTATTGTTAAATCAGGATCAGAACTTATTTCAGCAGAAAATTGTTTAAGGTTTGTCTGATATGAAACAGCTACGGCAATAGCAGCCCCAGATATAGCAAAGCCAACAAGACCTAAGGATAATCCAGCCAATACCTTTTTTGAATATTCACTATTTAGCTGTGATTTTTCTAAATTCAATATAAAAATATGTTGATCCAGAGATGCTCTATAATGTGCCAGATAAAAAATTGATACAATATCATCTCGTTGGCGTACGTTATTAGTAATCTGTGAACAAAAACCTGCAACATCTGCTAGACTCATCTCTACTTGTGACAAGTAAATGATAATATCATTGAGTTTTTGATAACTATTATCCGTGGCACGCGATAAAATATTGCTATCTTTAGCCAGTGGCTCAAGTATTTGTTTTTTAAGACTACTATGGACAAGCTCAGCAGAATCTATCAGTAGTGTGTCTAATGGGTGAGCGCCTGATTTTAAAGATAGCTCCATATAATCTGAAAAATGACTTACTGACTTGGTGCTTAAAGAATAAGTTACTGCATGACTCCCTATTACCGTCAAGATAGAGGATAGCAACGACGCCATTTTTTGACTGATATTCTCTTTAGCAAAGTGAATGACTACTACTGGTGGCTTTTGATATTTCCTATGCATATAACGCCAGAACTGACCAAGCTCATTGATATTACAACGATCAATATCCAATAATTCATGCACAAAAAATTGCTCAGCTATGCTATAGCGATAAGCACCATCCGCTGATAACTCTTGAACACCTGAAATTAGCGTACCTAAGCCTGTCTCTGCTTCGACAAAATCATCTTGACATAGATTAATCACTACATAAGGCTGTTGACTAATATGTTTAATTGCATTTATTCCTGATGCATTCGCCGAAAATGATTTATAAAAACGGTAATATGCATTATTGACTAAAATACTACTAAGACGGGCACGCCATGCGTTACTAATATAGCGCCAGATATACTTAAATATAAATGGCTTCTTTTTGATTAGATAAATAAATACAGCAAGCACAATCGCTAAGATTATAAAATGAACTGCATATGCTTTGATAAATTGAAGGATATAGTGCATGTTTTCTCTCACTATGACTGAACGATAAAACTTAAATTTGACTGATAAACACTGATAATACTTTCTGTTTGCTCATCACGATGACTAATTTCCAGATAGTCATTCTCTTTTGCATCATGACATAAGACATGGTAGTTATTTTTTTGACCAAGGTTAAGACCTGACACAGAATCATCAAACACACGGGGATTGACTTGTGAACGCTTGACATGCTCAATTTCAAGATGTTCTGAATAACAGCATAATTGTACATAAGCACCATTGCGATGCGGTAAATAAGCTTGATCAAAATGACTATGCAAATGTATTGACACAGGGAAAAGATTTTTACAGCCCTCTGCAACCAATGATTTATTACAAATTTCGACGTGATAGGAGGGGGTATCTTGTGTAACTGGAGACAACTGATAATAATCGTCTTTAGAGCTTGCTGCGTCTAAATAGGATGCTCCTTTTTCGTCAACTCCTTGATATAACGCTAAAGCATGTGTGTTTTTTGACGAATCACTTTGTGCAACAACCCTCGCGTCAACACGATAATATTGCTGAGGCTTATAGTTATAGTCATAACAATAGCTCACAGGTGCATCAGCATCTGTAAGCATCATTTCCGTTATACTATCAAAGCGTGGCATATGCTTTTTATCAATTTCCCACTGCAATGGATCATGATCATCATATCTAGGTACTCTTTGCTCGGGAGTTTGTAACTTTAGGCTGATTTTAGTTGTAGAAACCACGGCTCTTTTAAATGAACTTGGCTTCACTTTGTCAAATACTTTACCTGATAAATCAAGCTCGGTATTGGGTAATGCTGATAATCTCGTCGGCAAACCATGTAAGCTTATTTTCATCTGCTGAGTGACAGCCTGAGCCTTATAGTCTTGTGACTCGATAAACTGCTGCGTTGCCGTTGAGGCTTGCTCAATACTTGAGTGATATAAATTAACACGCACAGCTTCTTTTATTTGCAAGCGATTACTTGCTTGCGCTGTTTGCTTAAGAGGTAATACAAAATGCGTGTTAAGCATTGTCATTTCTCCTTGCAACTGTCTTATATTATCTATCACGACATTTTGCATTCGTACGAGATCATATTTTTCTAACTGAAAAGCTTTCTGTGTATGATTTTGACTATATTCAGCAAAACCTGATTCCACATAATATTTTTTTGTTTGGTAGTCAAATAATATGACGCCGCCATACAGATCAATAACTTCCAAAAGATAATCATAAAAATAGCGCTGATAACAGTTAACATTAATCACATCTTTTATAACGTTTAATGCCTTCCACTGATCTGAAAACTCAATGTTTATTGTTGATGCCATCGGCGATAATATACGCTTTAACACATCAACATAGCTCATACGTTGATACAGGCAGATGGGTGCAATACATTGCGCATAAGCAGTTAATGGATCATAAAAGCTAAGCTCTAAAGTTTGTCGCGATGTGTTAAGTTCAATTTCTTGATTAACCTCATGAAAAGATAGATCTGTCAATGTATGTTTTATTGCACCTTGCTCAGCACCGCCAAAATTATACGCAGTCAAATCAATCTGTGTTTGTTCATAGCTAAGATCATCATCATTTTCACAGTGCCTTAAATCCTTAGCAATAAGCTTTAAGTCAATAATAAAACCTGCACCATCGTGTAGAAACTTGAGTTTATCATTGAATATGTTTAAGGCAGATAACGACAGTTTTAAACTGCCTTTATAGCCATGTGCATGCAAACTTAAGTCAATCCAGTCAATGTAGTTGACATTAATTTTAATCTGATTATCAATGTCCTTTTGACCTTTTTTTGTCAGAGGTGCAATCGATAAGTAGACTTCATTGAACTGCGGCGATGTCTCATCGATGTTATTGCGCGTTTTATCTGCCATATCAACACCACCAGAGATATCCATAGGTAGTGAGCAAAGTCAACAACGACGCACCTAAAAAGCCATATGCAAAGCGATAGTTCAAATGCTTGAGAATGTGCATATACCTTAGCCTTCCCGATATACCTTGCTCACGCAAAGGATTATCTTGCAGTTTGTCTTGTAACTTAAGATAACTATTGGTCTTACGCGAAATACAACTATCATTCAGATATTTACTTAATTTATCGATATAAAATTTAGTGCCATGCTGATTAGTGAGATAATATTTTCCTTTAAACCCTGCTTTTAATAAGAGTATCATCGATAATACAATAAATTCTGGTACTTTCTTTGCACCACTTAAAACATCATCAATCATGCTAAAGAAATAAACCCCACCATCAACACGCTGATAATAGTGATTTTGAAGACTATGCCATTTATGTGAATCCAGTAATTTTTCTAGATTCACATTAATTTGTTCATCACAATAACACGCCAAAGGAAATATGACATAAAACTCAACGTCATCCTGATAAGTTTCCGCCACCAATCTCCTTAGATGCGATATCGCTTCAACCATTTCATCGCGCACTTGTGAAAGTTTAGTAATAATCAACTCTGGTTGCAGTTGATTTTTAAACTCCTGTTGAAGTTCATCTAACTTACGCATAACGTCAAGCCATAAACTCCAATAGTTTAGATGATTCATTTAATACTCCTTTAAATGCTAAGTGCTTATGCAAATATTATCGGGTGTTTTTTGGATCTTCGGATAAAGTTCGAGAATGACAACGCATCGTCAGATTCGGGCTTGACCCGAATATCCATTGTTACCAAAAAACTATTGTTTAGGTACTTACGATATTAATTGCAGAAAAGATGATTAAGTTTTAACCCAAGCTATTTGGATTTTACTTTAAACAGCTCCTGATAGTCACCAAGACAAGTCAATTGACTTTTAAGCTCCTCTTTAGTTGAAGAACTCCCCAAGATGGCGCGAATCTTTTCCTGAAAATGACGATTGTTATCAAACAGTGATTCAAAATTACTAATCATTTCCTTAAGGCGCAATAAGCGCCTTAACTCAGGAATTTTATTCGCTAAAACCACTGGTGAAAAACAATCAATTTTATTCATTTTAAGGTCAATATCCAAAGTCGCTGCATGTGATGGATTAACATGATTTGCAACTGTAATCGTTTTACTCATATTAAGTTTTGACATCACTGCGTTAATACCCGACTTACCACTGATAATATTTCTGTCATAGTAATTCTTCTGCGATTCGTTAGAACAGCCATTAGAAAAATCACCCAACATTAATACCTTAAGTGGCAAATTTTTTTTGACCTTTTTCTTATCCACACCAACCATATCATAAGAGATATTGACGCGAGAGCTGGGTATTTTTTGTTTATAACTCATCACCTACTCCAGATAGCAAGTCTACTTATCTTTAATGTCATAAGACTCTTTATTATCTTTTTGCATATACTGCACATGCAAAGTAGTTGCACAATCAGTTGAATAGAACCCTCTGATACTCACATAGGCTTTTTTACCTTCGTTATCCAGTTCAATGTTAATATCTTCTTTTTTAGCAGTAACCTTGATACTTCCACCATCGCAACTTAAACCATTGGTAAAATCAAACTCCTGAGCATCTAAGATAATCTGCTTATCATTAAACTCAGACAATTCAAATGACATCATTGGCTTATTAGTACTACTCCCTTTCTTTTTACTCAGTTTTTGACCTTCAGCATAAGTCATCACACCGTTTAACGTAACCTGACCGTAAGCAAGGATTTTATATAACGGCAACACTAAATCATCAATGACCATAGCAGCTTCTTCAGTATTACCTAATTCACTTCCACCGTTATAGCCTTTTAATTTTTCTGAGACTGACTCACCATCAAAGCTCATGCTTTTGATATACGCTCTAGCGGCATGGGCATTATGATTACTGCCAGAATGTCCATCAAAAAATACTCTGCTATCCACTGCTACTACCACATGACTATTCTCTATTGACACACTATTTGCACTGGTACCCATAAATTAACTCCTTAGTTATAATTGATCTTTCTTTTTTTATTTACACTCCCCCGCAGAACTCCTTATTCCGCAACACCCTCATTTTCAGCCTCTGCTGAATCACTTTCCGCCTCATTAGCTGAGCCATCCAAGGTAATTGGTAACTTTGTGGCAAGGCGCATTGAGACATCGATACCCTCTAACTGAACGTGCGGCACTAAATCAATCTGACACTTATACCATCCAAGACGCCCTGTTTGTGGCAATACAGCAACATTGGCCTCTTTGAATGGATAATAAGCCAAGGTGACATCACTTGGATTAGCCGCAATAGTGACGAAGTTACCAATCCAATCACTTAAGAATTTTTGCACATGGTTATGATCATAGTTTGATCCAACACGATCACGAACAATTGACTTGACATAATGCGCGATCCGACAGACCGATAAAGTATAAGCTAAATTTGCGTTAGCTTGTGCAGTTTCACTCAAATCAGGATTATCTTCATCCTCAAGCACTGTACGCGCTGATTGCGCACTAAAAAAGCACCCGCCTTCAGCACGCTTATCACCAACAAAAGGAATAAAACCTGCTCTTGAAAACTCATACTCTTGAGAATCTGAGACAAAATACTCAACACTACCTGTTTTTTGCGTATACCCTGAAATATTAAATTCATAACTGGATAGGTCATCTATCAAACCACCACCCAATGGTCCACGAATATATTGGCTCCAGCCTGTTTTCTTAAATGATTTAATCACATTTTTTGCAAACAGGACTGAAGCACCCCCCCAGAGGTAGGATTTATTATCAAACAAATTATGTAGGCGCTCTTTAAAAAAAGTCACCGAATAGTTTTGTCTTGCATTGCTCGCATAAAGCTCAGGCGAATCTTCCGCATAAGGTCGACGCAACAAATAGCGCGGGAATGTTAAGCCAACGTAGGCAGCCTCTTCCGTTTGCCTAAAGCGATTCCATGCAGCATATTTAGAGCTATTCAACAGCCCATTAAGATCGCGCACCTCATCAAATGATTCAAAGCTATCATAACCAAAAAACTGCGGACCAATGTTAGTGATAAACGGCGCATGAGCTGCCGCACAGACTTTACCAATATTTGAAAGCAACAATAAATCTTCATGCTGACGCCCAATATCAAACATCCCAACAACTAAGGAATAAGGCTCGCCACCATATTGGTCATATTCGCTGGTATACACTCGCTTAAATAAATCTGATCCAGTGTAGTCAGCACTGTTAAGTTCAAAGTCATCAATCAACTCATCTTTTGATACTTCGTGCAGTACAACCTCAACCTCATCATGATCACCTGCTTCCTCAAAAACATCATTCAGAGACAACCACATTGACTCAAGATATTTAAAATCCTCATTACTGATAACTTCATTTAGCTGCTTATCAATTACATCATCAATTTTAGCTTTAATACGAGCTGTAATTTCTTTGGAGAAATTCTCAGGCTCTTGCATTTCTGCCATCACTGCTGTCATCGAAACCAAAAATTCTTTTAGCTCTTGCTCTGCGGAATCCATATTACGCGTTATCGCAATTTCATTGACACCAGATTGCGCCATTAATGCATTGATTTGCTCAGCATTACTATCATTTACTAATCCAACTAATTGCGTTAAAACCTGACTCACATTTATTCTCCATTACCTATTATTCCAAAAGATAACCGATAAAGATCAAATTAAAGTCTTTTATTGACTCATAACAAACTCTTCAAATCGATGGAGCGCATAATGAATGTATTTCCAAGTCAATGCAATAGCCCAACATTACAAGTTACAATTCAACAACAATATGGTTATATAACAAACATCCCCAATCATTTAATTTACATTTTTGCAATAGAAATTCAAGTGAGACTATAGGCAAAATATAATAAGGAAAGCAATAGAAGGAAATAAGATATTTTTTATGTTTTTATTCGAAATCTCATCAAAAAACAAACAAAGTCAACTTAATTTAAACCCGCATGATATAGGATCCAGTAAAGATCTACTCCCGAATGACAATATAAGAGAGCGTGTTATTAGCTATTTATATTTTACAAGTGATTATATTCGAATGAGGCAAGTATCAAAAAAATTTAAAAAAATAACTGACGATCACATAGCTATCCTTGAAAAGGAATGTGAAGAACAAGACAAGTTACCACATTATAAATTCTATTACGGACATATATTCTTAAATATGGAGTATTATCAACACTTACATTTTGATAGAAATACATGGATTGGAAATTCAGAGGCACAATTTAAACAATGCTTCACTTATTTTCACAACCCTGTAGATATTTTCGTTCAATTGCTTAGCAAAGAGCGTAACAATTATAGTGGTAGTAATAATAATGATGTATTTGACTCAATGAAGTCACGACAAATGTACTCTCTTAATCAAAGGAATAAACAACGTATTGAAATGACAATCATTGAGTATATAAAACATTACTACCTACCTTTAGGTACAAATAAGGGAAAGCAACTCGTTAATATAACGTATGCAGAGACTGATAATAAGCTTCACACACAACTGCTTAAAAGTGGGGGGGGATATGCTTAAATGCAATTACAAAAAATATAATTTAAATGAGCCTTTAAGCACCATGTCTAACTCTCTAGAAATATCAATAAAAAACGGTACGCTTTCATTTTCTATTCAACAATCGAACAATGAGTTTGAGTATTTCTCAGGTTGTCGAGCAGCCCCATTTTCGGGAGTTGCAAATCTACATTTTATTCAGATAAAAAATCATGAAAATATGAATATCAAAGAAATTCAGAAGAAGATCCAATTGGCTAAGAGGTATTACTCCTATGACGTTTCTATCGTCTTTTATGCATGCAATAAAGATTATAATGATTGGTCAGAGAGGCTAACTTCAATTGAATACAATATTGTTGCCATTTTTCCTCCTACTGCGCTAGATTTTCTAAAGTCTAAGTTATTATCTGTTGACTCTGATAATAAAGGACCCTTAGGATACCAGAGAATTACAGATGAAGATGTTGAAGCCATTGATAAACTAGAGAATGCCAATAGTATTAGAGAGTTTCTACGTTGTCTTTTCTCACCCAAACTTAGCACTAAGACAGCAAACGTTAGCCAACTAGCAAACAAATGTTTAGAGCTACTGCGTGATCCAAAAAATAGGCAACTAGACGAACTTCGTACTGTATTTGATAAAATCAGAAAAATGCGCTACTACGGTCTTAAGGGCTCTCTTGATGGGTATGACGAAAATAGTAAATATGAGCGCGAAATGAATAAATATTATAAAAAATAAAGATTATGAACGTGATGTGATTTCAACTAAATGATAACCAAATTGTGTTTTAACTGGTCCGTGAACTTTGCCAACTTCTTCAGAAAAAACCACTTTATCAAACTCAGGAACCATTTGACCTGGACCAAAAGAACCTAGATCACCGCCATTTCTACCTGAAGGACATAGTGATTTTTCTGCTGCTGCTTTTGCAAAGTCTGTACCTGCTTCAATCTCTTTTTTTAAAGCTTCGCATTCTGCCTCTGTTTGAACGAGGATGTGGCGTGCTGACGCTTGTTTCATATTGTTCTCCATATTGGTTTCTATTAATTAACACGCAGTGGAGTGTACCCAATCAATCATTAAAAAACAATGAAAAAGCGCGCAAGTTGCAGACAAATGAATTCAATCACATTTATACCGCTCGTAAATCATTTTGCGGTGTTCAATGTCAAAGAAGTTTTTGATGGTTTTGAGTGATTGTATTGCAGGTAATAGCTAGGACTATTGGCAAAATGCAATCACTCAAAAGTGCAGGAAATTCGACGGCAGAAATATTGTAAAATGGTTTGTGAGAGGTATATACCCATCTCAAATCATTGTACAGTGTTTGCTATTGAGGAGATTTTTGATGATTTATTTGTCCTAATGGATTTTAATAATTGATATGCCACCGGCACAATAAACAATGAGAACAGTGATCCTAATAACAATCCTGCAACAATAACCATACCGATTTGCTGGCGGGCATGCTCACCGACCCCTGTGCTTAATAATAATGGAATAGCACCTAAAATCATCGTTGCTGATGTCATCAAAATTGGGCGCAAACGTGTTGCGGCTCCTTTGATCACCGCTTCATTTAAGGAAGCACCTTTAGCTAACAGCTCATTAGAGAACTGTACAATCAACACACCATGTTTTGATACCAACCCAATCAAGGTGATTAACCCAATATCTGTATAGATATTTAGTGTCCCTCCGATAAGTTTGAGCCCAAGCAAAGCACCAATCACACATAAAGGAACTGTCAATAAAATAATAAATGGATCAATAAAACTCTCAAACAATGCAGCAAGCACCAAATAAATAAACAAAAGCCCAGCAATAAAAATAATAATCATGCTGTTATTGCCTTCAAGCATATCTTTAGCATCCCCTTTAAATGCCAAACTTGTACCAGGCAATAGCTGCTCGGTAATTGCCTTGATTTGCTCGACCACTTGTCCCATCGAAGCATTTGGCTGTAAATTAACACTAATTGACATTGCATGCATTTGATTATACGTCGTCAAATAAGGAATTTTTACCACTGGTGAGATGCTTACTAAGCGTCCTAGCTGCACCCAGCCACCTGAATCAGTTTTGATATATAAACGATTTAGCACACCAAAGCTTTTAAGATCTTTTTTCGGCAGCTGCACATAAATAGGGAAACTCTCACCACCGGTTTCATAATCACGTGATAACTGCCACCCACCAAACATAATGTTTAAGATCGTTTGGATATTAGCCGGATCGACATCTAGCAATGCAGCATTGATATAGTTAATATTCATATCAAACTGCCCGCTATCTGCAGCACTACCTATACTTGCATAGGAAATGCTCGGTAGCTTCTCCAGTATATTAATTAGACTCTCTGCTTTTTTATACAGCGTTTGATAATCATCCATACTCAATAGATACATTTGAATATCGCCATCACCCGATTGATTGCGTCCTGATAATGGAAACACCCAACTGCTACCTTGTATGCCTTGGGTGTTTTTAATTATTCCATTTAACTCACGCGCCACCTTGTAGGCATTGGTGACTTGATCCTCTTTTAAAATATTCATTGAGAAACCTGATGTTTGCCCACTTTGTGTATCAACAAAGCCAAATGAATGATCAAATACCTTGCTAGGTAATTTGCTTTGAATCTCATCAAGTTTTTGCATAATAAAATCTGAGCTTGCATTGCTTTGCCCGACAATATTCACACCAACCACGCCAATGGTATCATTAGGCTGCAGTGCTGTAGGCATCGAGCGAAACAAACCAATCCCTGCAATAATCAAAATCACAAAGATAGCAATGATCCAAAAGCGGACTTGCAACACGAAGTAGAGTGATTTTTTATATGCTTTTTCACAGCTTGCAAACACTCTGGTGACAAACTTCTCATAGCGATTTTCTTTTGCATTACCCAAAGTATGTGCGCACATGGTCGGTGATAAGGTCAACGCGACAAAACCTGATATTAAAACACTCGCAGCCAAGGTAAAGGCAAATTCACGAAAGAAAACGGCTGATTTATCATTCATAAATGCAATGGGGATGTAAACGGCAACCAATGTAATGGTCATGCCAATAATCGCAAAGCCAATTTCTTTACTGCCTAAAATCGCGGCATCAAACGCATTATAGCCCTTTTGCATATAGCGATAGCAGTTCTCAAGCACAACAATCGCATCATCCACCACCAGTCCCACAGCTAGCACAATGGCAAGTAATGTCATCATATTGATACTAAAGCCTAGTGGCCAGATAATCACAAACACGCCAATTAAACATACTGGCAAGGTAACAATAGGCACCAGAGCTGCCCTAAAGCGCCCTAAAAACAATAAAGAGATCAATGATACCAAGATAATGGCTTCAATAATCGTCTTAATAACTTCATACAAAGAGGCTTTAAGTGATGTCGCTACATTAAAGAGTACACTGGCTTTCATACCTGGCGGCAATGAACCTTGCATTTGTTGAACGGCCTTTGCAACAGCATTGGCAACATCAATCGGGTTAGCATCACTGGTTTGCGAGACATTAACCACAACACCAGGCTTACCGTCAATAATACTAATTGAGCCGTTGGCAAGTGATAAATTACCCAAGTATACCTTGGCAATTTGTTTCAAATAAATCAGCTTGCCATTATGTTTCGCAATGATTAGATTTTCAAACTTACTAATACTATCTAATGCGCTATCGACATTAATCGTATAGGTATTGTTATTGGTAATAAGCTGTCCGGCGGAGACATTGCGATTAAGCTGCTCGAGTTTATTAACAACATCAATCGCTGAGATTTTCAAAATCGCCATTGCCTTGGGATCAAGCTCGATACGTAGTGCTGAGCCTTCAGAATACACTTGCACATCACCAACGCCTGGAATCTGTGCTAACTGCTTGGTAATCGTATCATTGATATAGGATGTTAAGCTTTCCGTTGAGCGATTACTATCTTGAAAACCAATAAGCATCACTTGCGAGCCATCACCACGTTGTTTAATCTGCGGTGTTTGCGCGTTTTGCGGCAAATTAACGCCTGCAATATCACGCATGACTTCAGATTGCGCGGTAATGAATTTCTCTTGATCAATATTGCCAAAGTTCAACTTAATCTGACTTTGATCTTGCATCGATGTCGCTTCGATATAGCTTAGATTCTCCGTCCCTGAAATTGCGGCAACAAGCTGTTGCGTGACATCTTTTTGCACCACATCGGCACTTGCCCCTGGATAATTGGTTTGAATCATTAATACCGGTTTAAACACCGTAGGTTCAAATTGCAACTTAACATAACTAAAACTTAACAAACCACATAATACCAATATTGCATTAAGTACAAACGATAGTACGGGGCGTTTAATACAAATCTCAGGCAGCTTCATTTATTTCTCCACCTTAACGGCAACACCATCGGAAATATTACCCTCGGCAGATACGATCACCTCTTGACCTTTGCTTAAACCCTCTAAAATACTGACATAACCTTTATCGATTTGCCCAATTTGCACAGGCACCATTTTGGCTTTACCCTCAACAATCACATAGACGATAAAACCACCACTTTGCGCACTTAACGCACTCTCAGGCACCGCCAATACCATGTTATTTTCTTTGATAATTTGTGAGACATAAACACTCATACCAGGGTTTAACAGATTATCTGTATTTTTAAATATAGCGCGCACAGTAAAGGTTAAGTTATCATCTGAAACATCTGGTGAGATATAATCCACCTTGGCATGAAAAACCTGCCCTGGAAATGCATCAACTTTAAAATCAACCGTTTGCCCAAGCTTAATACTACTGGCATAGGATTCCGGTAATGCATATTGTAGTTGTAGATTCTCTTTATCCACCAAGGATACCAAGGTGTCTCCTGCTGAGACATAACTGCCTTTGGCTAAAGTCGTTAATGTCAAATGCCCACTAAAAGGTGCGACAATTTTGGTGTTTGATAGCTGGTATAATGCCGCATCATATTGCGCTTTTGTTTGCATATAGCTTGCCTTGGCATTATCTAGTTCACTTTGTGACACAGCATTATTTTCCTTATACAAGGTGTCTGTACGTTTATATTGCGCTTCTGACTTTGTAAAATCAGCCAATGCAGAGCTTACATCCGCCATTTGCTTGGTGTCATCCAAAGTCATCAATAACTGCCCTTCTTTGACATATTGACCACTGACAAAATCAATACTGCTAACAATCCCTGCAATCTGCGCTTTAAGTGTCACCGTATTTGGCGCAACCAGTAGACCTGTGCCTTTGGCAGATAGCGGAATATTGCGCTCATTAACCATTGCCATCATTACCCCTGTTGGCTCAACGTGAAAGCTCAGTTCTTTCTTAGTAGTTGCTAAAAACAAAAAATAAATAACCATCAATAACAAGATTGCCGTAATAATTCCAAAAATAATATGTTTTTTCATCCATCAAAACCAATGATATAAAGCACTATTGCTTAAACTAGACGATCTTTTGGTACGATTCAAGAACATTAACAAATGTTGTTTAAAATAACACGTGAATTGTCTATCATGTACTACCAACTTAAGCCTATAGAAAAATAGAAAAAGTAGAAAACAGGAACCTATGCTATGGCACAAATTATTGACGGCAAAAAAAAAGCGCAAGAAATCAGATTAAAAATCAAATCACAAGTTGATCAACTAAAAGAGCAAAACAAACGTATCCCAGGGCTTGCGGTAATTATTGTTGGCAATAACCCTGCCTCGCAAATTTATGTCAACAACAAACGTAAAGCCTGCGAAGAAGTTGGCTTCTTATCTTTAAACTATGATCTTAATGAAGACGTTAGCAATGATGAGCTACTCAACCTCATTAATAAACTCAATAACGATCCAACGATTGATGGCATATTGGTGCAATTGCCACTGCCTCAGCACATCAATGCTGAGAAAGTACTTGAAGCCATTCGCCCTGATAAGGATGTCGATGGTTTTCATCCTTATAATATTGGTAAATTGATGCAACGCAATCCACTATTGCGCCCCTGCACGCCCAAAGGGGTGATGACATTACTTGAATCGGTGATTGATAACTTTAAAGGCAAACACGCAGTTATCGTTGGCGCTTCAAATATCGTTGGGCGCCCGATGTTAATGGAGCTTTTATTAGCGGGTTCGACGGTCACTACATGTCACCGTTTTACCAACGATCTAGCTGAGCACTTATCACGCGCTGATATTGTAGTTGCCGCCGTTGGCAAACCGCACTTTATCAACGGGTCTTGGCTAAAAAAAGGTGCTGTGGTCATTGATGTTGGTATCAATCGATTGGATGATGGCAGTATTGTTGGGGACGTTGATTTTGACAGTGCCTTGGAAAATGCCGCTTTTATCACCCCAGTCCCGGGTGGTGTTGGACCTATGACCATTGCCACTTTACTAGAAAATACGTTATTCGCTTGTGAGTATTTACATAGCAAGGCATAATGTTTCGCGAGAAGTTTGGAGCGAACATACATGAAGCTTATTAAAAATCATCTTTCAATTTGGGTTGGTGCCATCATTGCCCTATTGGCTATTACTCTAGGGACGACAGCACTTTATCATAATAACGCACATGCTATTATCAGCAGCAAATTAGAAAATACAGCTAACGTTAGTAATGATAAGCCCGCAAAAGCTAAAGACACCTCAGATAATGAGCCTATCAATTACACGCGACTAAGTCCAAAGGCTGCCTATGATAAAGGGGTTGAGTACAGCAAACAAATCAGTAAATCAGGTGGTAACAATATCGATAAAGCAGTTGATTATATTCAGTACTCAGCTGCCACAGGATATGCTGAAGCGCAATTTAAGCTTGGATTAATGTATTTTCAAGGATTAGGCGTGCAATCAAATCCTGCTGTTGGCTTTTACTGGATTGAAAAAGCGGCTAAAAACGACTATGCCGAAGCTCAAATTTATTTGGCGTATATGTATAAAAAAGGCATTGGCGTGTCAACTAATCTCTTTAAATCAAACTACTGGTTACGCCAAGCACGCGCTAATGGTATTGATCTGAGTTTAGATGCATTACCATTTTTCTAAGCGCTTAAGCTATTGGCATTTTGTAAATTTTTTGTAAATATTTACAAAAACACCTTTTCATCATGCAAAAACCCTAGTATAGTGGCGCTCTCTTTCGACGGGTCGCTAGCATCAACTTCCTCCCTCCTCCCTCCTTGAATAGATCTAGTGATTCGTCGATTGTTTGTTTTCTGTTTTTGGGCTAAGACTAAATATTCACCTAATACACCAAAAAGTGTTCACCAAGTAAGCTTGGGAAAGTCGCGCTTTATAGAGGCTTCGACTTATGCTCAGCCAACGCCCACACAATCTAAGTGGACGGGAATACAGCTTATGAGAATTTTATGTTGGGGATACTTAGTGCTCTCTTGTAGCTAGAAATTGAATCTCTGGATTGCGCTCTTGTGCCATCTGCAGATTAACACGCGTCGTTGCCAAGTAAGTCAAATGATCGCCACCATCTAATGCCAAGTTATCTGCATATTTATTTTTAAATTGCTCCAGTTTTTTCTTGTCATTTGCCTCTATCCAGCGCGATGCGACAACATTGACCTGCTCATAGCTGCATTTAACGCCATATTCGTTTTCTAAACGATGAGCGACAACATCAAACTGCAGTACACCAATTGCGCCAAGAATCAGATCATTATTATTCAATGGTCTAAAGACTTGAGTTGCACCTTCCTCAGACAATTGAATTAAGCCTTTCAAAAGCGCTTTCATCTTCAATGGATCGTTTAAACGCACACGTCGAAAAAGCTCAGGGGCAAAGTTAGGAACACCCGTGAATTTAAGCACCTCGCCTTGCGTGAATGTATCACCAATTTGAATCGTGCCATGATTATGCAAGCCAATAATATCCCCTGGATAGGCTTCCTCTAGGGACTCACGCTCACCAGCGACAAAAGTTAGCGCATTAGAGATTTGCACCTGCTTATTAATACGCACATGCTGCAATTTCATACCTTTTGTATATTTACCCGAACAAATTCTAAAAAATGCCATACGATCGCGATGTTGCGGATCCATATTTGCTTGAATTTTAAAAACAAAGCCGGTTAATGGCTCTTCATGTGCTTCCACTTCACGCACATCTGTCGTTCTTGGTGTTGGCGATGGTGCAAATTCAGTAAAGCTATCAAGCATCTCTTTAATACCAAAGTTACTCAATGCCGTACCAAAAAATACAGGTGTTAACTCACCACGGCGATATTTCTCAAGATCGAACTCATGACTCGCCCCTTTAACAAGCTCAACCTGTTCTCTTAACTCATCTGCCAAATAACCAATCTTAGCATCAAGTTCATTATTATTAAGTCCGTTGATTACTCGATAGTTATGGATATGATGACCGTGACCAGTTTCAAATAAAATCACCTCATCCTTATATAGGTGATAGACCCCTTTGAACTCTTTACCTGAAGCAATTGGCCAAGTCATTGGTGCACATTGAATGTTAAGCACATCTTCAACTTCGTCCATCAACTCCATCGGATCACGTGTATCACGATCAAACTTATTGATAAAAGTTAGGATGGGCGTTGTTCTTAAACGACATACTTCCATTAATTTAATAGTGCGCGCCTCAACCCCTTTAACACCATCGATGACCATCAAAGCTGAGTCAACTGCGGTTAATGTGCGATAGGTATCTTCTGAGAAATCCTCGTGTCCTGGGGTATCCAAAAGATTGACCACACAATCATTATAAGGAAACTGCATCACTGATGTGGTTACCGAAATACCACGTTGCTTCTCAAGCTCCATCCAATCTGAGGTCGCATGACGACCTGATTTTTTACCCTTTACCGTACCTGCTAATTGAATCAAATTTCCAAATAACAACATCTTTTCAGTTAACGTAGTTTTTCCGGCATCCGGATGCGAAATAATCGCAAATGTGCGTCGCTTATTTAGCGCCTGTAGAAATTCAGACATCATTTTTCCTCAAAAAAATCAAAATTAAAAATACTTTGCCCTTGCAAAGGGCAAAGCCTACCTGTTTTACTGATAAATGTAAAAACTTTATGAAAAAATAATGCTTTAAAAACTACATTGGCAACTCGATTTTTCTTATGACTACTAACAGATAATATTCTAACTTAGCGTTTATGTTCAATAATTTTATCCACTTCTGTAAAACTTATTTTCTTAACACCAAAAGGCATATCGATCATCACATGCTCAGCTGAAATATGCTTAAGCACCCCGACATAACGAATATTATGTGATTTAACCGTCACAATGCTTTGTTTATTATACATATCAAACAACCATCGCTTGGTTTTATCATTTATTTGCATGATTGTCTCCTCCATACACAAGATATCAATATCGTACTGATACCCCATAAGCTTGAATCCAAACTTACTTTTTTTTCTCTCTTAATCTTGGTAATGATAGATAGGAACTGACTAAAATACAATATTCAAAAAAGCAACTTTAGCCGAAAAAAACCGTAGGGCTTAAACCCCACTATGGAAACGAAATTCTATATCTGGTGATTCTATCAAGTGCTTCTCTAATGTAGCAAAGCGCTTAATATGGTGCTCGATACCTTCTGTGGCAAATTGTTGTGCAAATTTAAGATAAATGGTGAAATGACGCTGCTCTGATGCTAATAATCCCAAATAAAATTTTTGCAGCTCTTCATCTAAAAAAGGCGCAATAGCACCAAAGCGCTCACATGATCGTGCTTCGATAAAAGCACCAATAATAAGCGTGTCAACAAGACGTCCTTCCTCTGACGTGCGCACATGCTTTTTTAGCTCTTTGACATAGCGCGACTCTGATAGTAAGCGATATTCAATATTGCGTTTTTTGAGAATGCCTAGTACCTGTTCAAAGTGCACTAGCTCTTCGCGGGCAATTTTTGACATTCTCAGTAGAAGCTCTGGATACTCAGTTGATTTGCGATACATAAAGCTAATTGCAGCAGATGCTGCCTTTTTCTCACAATGCGCATGATCTAGCAATAGGATGTCAATCGATTTGAGTGCTTTATCTATCCATGCTTTGGGTGTTTTGCATGGCAAAAATGTATCAATCGTTGCTTGATTAAAATAATTCATTCTAAAAACTTATACTATCATTCTGTTTTAATTTCAGGTTTATAAACGGAGCTACGGACTTTTTCTATTTCAACACCCCGCCTCGCAGGCTCGGCACCCCTCTTGCAAAGAGGGGAATAAAAATCAACCCTTGCCAAATTCCCCTCTTTGCAAGAGGGGTGGCAGCCGTAGGCTGACGGGGTGTTTATAAAATCATAGTTTTTTCTAAAGTGCGTAACTCTTATTATAATCTCATGTTATTCTTGATTATGCATATCAACGGCACCTAGTTTTGGTGCCGTATTTTCCGCTTGTTGCTTGCGATGATTTAACAATGCTGCAAAATAACTGTCATCGATGCCACCGGTAACATACTTGCCATCAAATACTGAGGTATCAAAATCTTTCAAGTGCGGCGCCTGTTTACGCACGGCAGCAACTAGATCATCGGTTGTTAGATAAAATAAATGATCCACACCAATCCACTGACGAATTTCATTAATACTGCGATTATGCCCAATAAGCTCATCATGCGTTGGCATATCGATACCATAAACATTAGGGTATTTAACCACCGGTGCTGTGGATACGATTGAGACTTTTCGCGCCCCTGCTTTTCTTGCCATCTCAACAATCAACTTTGAGGTGTTGCCGCGCACAATAGAGTCATCAACCAACAGAACATGCTTACCTTTAAACTCATGATCAATCGTGTTGAGCTTCTTGCGAATAGATTTCTGACGCGCAGCTTGATTAGGCATGATAAAAGTGCGTCCAACATAGCGATTTTTGACAAAGCCTTCACGATATGGCACATCCAAAACACGTGACAATGGCAATGCCGCATGGCGCCCTGAGTCAGGCACAGGAATCACTACATCAATATCATGTTCTGGTAATTCAGCTAGGATGTTTTTTCCAGCAATGCGCCCCATCTCTAAACGTGCACTGTAAACAGAGGCGCCATCAATCACAGAATCAGGTCGCGCTAAATAAACATATTCAAAAATGCAAGGTGATAAGCTCGCGTTAGGAGCACATACTTTACGCTTAAGTTCTCCATCAAGAGAGATAAAGATCGCCTCGCCAGCGCCCAGATCACCAATCACTTCATAACCATCACAATCTAATGCAACGGTTTCAGAGGCAACCATATATTCTTTTTTGCCATCGACTTCTTTTATACCCAACACCAAAGGACGAATGCCATGCGGGTCACGAAAGGCAAACAAACCAGCCCCCGCGATCACACCAACAACGGCATAGCCACCAATACAGCGTTGATAAAGCTTAGCTAATGCATTAAAAAAGATATCCGTTGAAAAATTAGTGAGTGACACTTCGGCTTTGTGCAGCTCTGAGGCTAATACATTAAGTAAAAGCTCCGAGTCCGAGCTTGTGTTAATATGGCGAAAATCATGCTCCAACAATTCTTTGCGAATTTGCGTGGTATTAATTAAGTTCCCATTATGCGCTAAGGCAATGCCATAAGGCGAGTTGACATAAAAAGGTTGTGATTCAAAAACACTATCTGATCCTGCGGTTGGATAACGCACATGACCAATGCCTAAATTGCCTTGTAAACGCTCCATGTGGCGCGTGCGAATCGCTTCAACGACAAGCCCCTTATCTTTGCGTAGCGACATATGATAACCATCACAGGTCAAAATACCTGCAGCATCTTGTCCACGATGCTGCAACATCGTCAATGCATCAAACAACTTTTGATTTGCAGGCTCATGCCCAATAATCCCAACAACACCGCACATAGTTCTCAATCTTCTTGCTGTTTTAAGACCGAGCTATTCTATACTAGTGATATACCCATCGCAAATCATTTTGCGGTGCTTAATGTTGAAGAAGTTTTTGATTATTTCAAATGATTGGAGTCCAGGTAATAGCTAGGACTATTAACAAAATTCAATCACTTGAAATCACGAGAAATTCAATAACAGAAATACTGTAAAATGGTTTGTGATGGGTATATAGCATTTGTGAATCATTTTACGAAATTTCCCTCTGTGTATAATACCCCAAGAAATTTAAACAGTATCTTTTGAAATTCATTTCCGATATATTGTTGAAAGTAAAATGAATAGAGGGCGTATTTGTGAGCACAAAAAGAGCAAGTTACTCGTCAGAGTTTAAAGTCAAAGTTGTATTAGAGTTATTAGCAAATGAGCTTACGTTAGCAGAGCTTGCTAGCAAACATAATATAACGACAAAAAACATCCAAAACTGGAAGAAAATCTTCTTGGATAATGCAGTTATTGCCATGGAGCCAGCCAAAGCGGTTAAAGAGTACAAGTCTGAAAATGATAAGCTTCAACACGAGGTAGACAAGTATGCTAAGAAAGTTGGTCAACTTACGATTGAAAGGGATTGGCTTGAGGGAAAGCTCGCAAGCTTGGACTTATCAACTAAAAAATCTATGGTGGAGTCCAAGCTAGAAAATATTTCCATAGTTAAGCAATGCC
>NZ_QLIQ01000004.1 GCF_003428165.1 Cysteiniphilum litorale
TGCCATTTCATCGCAAAATTGAGTTTAGTGCGCTGTTTTAACGCAGTGATATAAGGAATATACTGATCGTGTTTAATTAATGTCGATAATTCACGTACTACGGCAATCCAGAATCTGGCATCATCGGCAAGCTGAACATTATCGTCAAAGTAATAACTGGCAAAATTCAGATCTTTAACAAAGCTCAGCGCATCTTGAATCTCTAGTGTATGAATCATTAGCGGCACCAATGACTCAATCTCACGATTTTCAATATCAGCGATATTGGCAATCAGTGGTGATGGGATGAGTGCATTTTCTTTATTGCACGGAAAATGCATGATGAGCTTAGTTTGTTTAAAAACATGATCTTTAAAAAACATCTGAGCAAACTCATCCAGCATTTTTTGATCTGCTTGATAGGGGTAAGCCTCTTTTTTATTAAGAGCTTTAGGTGATTCAAGCCATAGATTCAGATGACCATTATTATCCGTGTCTGAGCTTGCAACCCAGACTAAATGTATCAGTTTCATATCATGATCCTTATCATGCATTTACTTTACTTATTTCACTTATTTCACTAACTTCACTGTAATACTCAATACGCTCGGATAAGCGTGTTAAGCGGTTATTCTGTGTAACATTTCTTACAGCCATACCAATGGCCTTGGCCTCGCCTAGAAGAATCACTAGCTTCTTGCCACGTGTGACGCCAGTGTATAATAGATTTCTCTGTAATAACATGTAATGTTGCATAGCTACAGGAATAATAACCACTGGATATTCAGACCCCTGAGATTTATGAATGGACGTTGCATAAGCCAGGTCAAGCTCATCCAGCTCATTAAAGTCATAAACAACTTCAACTCCCTCAAAATCCACCGTTACTTCAAGCTCAACATGATCTACTTTGCGAATTAATCCTAGATCACCGTTAAAAACCTCTTTGTCGTAGTTGTTAACGGTTTGCACAACTTTGTCCCCCATGCCAAACGTCCAGCCAAACTTGGTAATACTTGCCATAGGTTCTGGGTTGAGTAATTTCTGCAATTCGATGTTTAATGATTTAACGCCCAAACCACCGCGATTCATCGGTGTTAGAATCTGCACATCAGTAATGGGGTTAAATTGAAAGACATTAGGGATTCGATCAGCAACAAGACGAGTAAGCTTGTCATAAATGGTTTCAGGGCTGTCAGCATGAATAACATAAAAGTCGGTACTATCACCCTTTTCAGCTTTAATGGGTGCCTTACCAGAGTTAATGCGATGCGCGTTGATAATAATCTGCGATGATGCCGCTTGTCTGAAAATTTCCGTCAAGCGTGCTGTCGGCACCTTTTCTGAAGCAATAATGTCAGCCAGTACCTTGCCTGGTCCAACCGATGGTAGCTGATCAATATCACCGACAATTAAAACGCCTGCTCGATCGGGCAATGCTTTTAAAAGGCTGTTCATCAACGTGACGTCAACCATCGATGCTTCATCAATCACTAAAAAATCAGTTTGCAAGGGATTTTCATCATTATGATTAAAGCCACCCTCTTTAGGGTTAAACTCTAAAAGGCGATGAATGGTTTTGGCTTCAAGCCCAGTGCTTTCGGACAAACGTTTAGCTGCTCTACCTGTAGGTGCACACAAAGAAACAGACGCTTTTTTCGCACGTATAATACGGATAATGCTGTTTACCACAGTGGTCTTACCCACACCGGGGCCGCCTGTAATACAAACCACTTTGCTGTTAACTGCCATACCAACGGCATCTTTTTGTGAGGCAGATAGTTTTAAATGTGTGACCGTTTCCACCCACTTAAGCGCCTCAGGGATATTGATATCACGCCAGGGGCGCTCTGCATCTAAAAGACGGTTAATATGTTTGGCAACACCAACTTCTGCATAATAAAGCCAGTTGACATACAAACAAGACTTGTCTTTGATTTCATCAGGAATCAGCTTTTCATCTTCAATTTCTGCGGCAATCGCCTCAATAATAATATGCTCAGGAATATCCAGCATTTCAACTGATTTACGAATCAATTCATCTTTAAAAATAGCGCAGTGCCCTTCGGTATTCATCTCTTGAATGACATGGACAACACCCGCTCTGGCTCTAATGATTGATTGAGAACCAATACCGAGCTTTGAAGCAAGATCATCAGCGGTTTTAAAGCCAATCCCATGAATATCATTGGCTAGACGATAAGGATTTTCGGTGATTTTGTTAATTGAATCATCGCCATAGGTTTTATAAATACGTGTTGCGCGTGAAGTCCCGATGCCATGAGATTGTAAAAACACCATGATTTCTCGCACTGCTTTTTGTTCATCCCAGGCAGAAGTGATTTTAGCAACACGCTTGGGACCAATGCCCTCAAGCTCAAGCAGCTTTTCAGGTGTCTGCTCAATCACATCAAATATTTGCTCACCAAACCCTTTAACCAGTGTCTTAGCAAAGATAGGTCCAATGCCCTTAATTAATCCTGAACCTAAATATTTAGTAATGCCTTCAATGGTTGTGGGTGGCACCACTCTGATTGTCAGTGCCTTAAATTGTCGACCATAATTTTTATCGTTAATCCAGTTGCCTTTTGACTCAATCAGCTCACCAACACTCACCACAGCACAAATGCCTGTCACTGTGACAAGGTCACGAATCCCCTTGCATTTTACACGTAAAACACAAAATCCTGAGTCTTCGCTGTGAAAGGTGATTCGCTCAACATTGCCCTGTATATGTTCTGAATCACACTGGTGCATCTGCTAAGCCTTTAACCTTCTGATAACCATCGCATAAATGAACAGGCAACACAGGGTAGCGTGGCTTCCCGGAATGTCTACACTTCAAGTAATCTATATGACCTCTAGGATGTCTTATCTTCAAGCTATGTGAACAAGATTGACATAAACCAAAGTGCATTAATGGCTTCCTGCATTTACTGAATCTGGTTATTTTTGACTGCCACTTTGTGGCATGTGAAATCAACATGCTCATCCGTATACTCGCTAAGTGCAGCATACAGTTCCTCTAGATTAATCTCCCCCGAGCGTGCTTTGATTTTACCTGATTTAATTAAATGAATGTATTCTGTCATCGTAATAGTGTAAGCACATGGCGTGATACCCTTGCCAAGTAATGTGTTGACATAGGAAACCACCTTGTCACCTTTGTATGCGACGTACGCCTGAGAATAATTAGGGTTACGTATATACTCATTATTTATAGGTCTTGTCACACCAACCACAATGCTTTTAATGGTAAACTCTTCAGGTTCCGGAACTCGCGCAATCAGCTTGCGATACCACTTCTTATTCTCAAGCACAGGCACCAGATTAAAACTTGGAATACCAAGAATGATCTCACTGGTAAAGCGCACAGGATTTTTAATCAAATAGTAAAACCATAATAGTGGACGCTTAATATTCAGATAAAACATCGGCAGACGATTGCCAATCGTTGGGTCTGCTTTTCTGAGCTTATAAATACTCATCATGTGGTTAATCGAATATATAAGCTCTCTGATGAGCGTAATTCCTGCGCCAATCAAATAAACATACAGAATAATCTTGCTTAAAACGTGCATTTACAACCTGAATTTCTGAGTTATAACTTCAACTTATGGGTCATAATAACACAAGTATTGATATAGTCAGCAAGACAGTAATAACTTCTATGTATTTTATTGTTTAAGACATGCACTGGGTAATCAGCGTGTGCAGCTTATAGCCACTGATTAAAGTGATTACTGTATTGCTTAACCCCATCTCCTGATACGATTTATTACCAGTTTTCCCTGTATGAATAAATAGTCCATTGGCATACCTACCGCCAATCATCACCCTAGCAAAATCCTTTACATGCGCAGGATTAATATGGTTATGATAACTTTTAGCCCTCACTGGACAGCATTAGCCAAGGTGTCTTGAATTTTCCTCCCTTCCCTTGATAACTAGCACCTTGGTTAAAACTAATATAAAATTTATGTTTGAAAACTCTATTTATTCTCCTCGCTTAAATCAACAAACTCGTCAACACTAAGCCAGTTATATGCACTTTCAAAAGTTGGTTGATATTTGATGTTATACTGCTCGTCTAATTCATGGACTAAATAGCTATTTATCTCATCTAATTTTTCATTCATCTTTATGAGATAAAGATTTTCTTTTTTTAACTTACGAATATATGAAAGTGGATTGCTTCTTTTGTATTTCATATTTACCTCTCTTGATTGGAATATGTTAGTAAAATCGTTAAGCCCAGATATGTTTAAGCTACAAGGACATCTCGGTAGAAATTACCATTTAACAAAACAGAGCCATTTTCTCCAATCCTTACTGTATATGGCATTGAGTGATTTTTTTGTTTCAAAACAGGGAAAAATGGAGGGCTCTGCAGTAACCCGATTAAGATAGAATTACATAGGAATCGTAAAATTAATGCCCAGCATGATTTGATCAGCAGCCCAAGGAGAAGGTTTTTCACTATTAGTAGCCATTTGATAGGCATCATAGTTAGAACCTTTGCCAAAGATGTGATTGTATTGAAGCGTGATTTCAGCGGCATAAATCTGATACCCAACCCCAACTCCAGCCATAGGAAGCCACTTAGAAGTTGAGACACTTTCCTCAAACTCTTGGCCAGTAATGGTTGCGCTACTGAACTTAATATTTTGATTCATATATGTCATACCGCCTTTAACAAAGAATGTAAAGCCAATGGGGGTGACAAATTTAGAAGTCAAAAGTACGGGGATGTTATAATAATCAGTATATAACTCAACAGGTGTGTTATCAGGGAATTTAGCGGTATAGTCTGCATTTTTAGGTGAGTAGAAGAACCCAGACTCAATACCTAAAGACCACCAGGATTTAATGGCGTAATCAAAACCAAGTGTTGCACCCCCAACGACAGAATAGTTACGTTGACTGCTTTCTACTGTGTTGGTGTAGCCATGATTATTATCAGGTGCACTTATTTTTCCTGCCCCACCTTGAATTGAAAAGTTGAGACCTGTTCGTGCTTGACCAAATTGCATGGCATTTGCACTACTCAATGCTAATAGAATCGTTGAGGATGATAGGATAATCTTTTTAAACATTAATTTTCTCCGATTTGTTTGTTGCGTTATAAAAAAACCTTATTTTAGCAGCCATTAAATTTCAGGTTAACACTTGTTACATTTCGATATTGCCATGCACCAATCTTTTTCTTTGTGGTTTCAATTGAAACGTCTAATTTGCTAGAGTCAGAGCTATTTAGTTCATTTATCTTATTTGGATTGGCATATATGGAAAAAGCACATGCTTTATGTGCTAAAGGGTCATAGAAGCTGATAAAAAAACTATTTTCATGAGAAAAGTTGATTTTAGCAGGCGTGTCATTTTCTGCCTCTGTGAAGGAACCTGCAAAATTTAATTGGCCCTCAAAGCTTTCATCTTTCTGGACAACACCATTAACGTTATAATCGCAATAATTATTATCAGCAATAAAATGAGTGCTCTTTGTGCTGCTAACACTATAATAATAATTACCTTGTGATGCATTTTGTATCTGAATAGGTAAACTTGCAAACTCTTGACTGATTTTAGCTGGGAATTCACTACCGCCATTATATGGTATTATTCCGTCATTAGAGCATAAATTACGTGCAGAAACATAATTAGCGCTTAATGCTGAAAATAAACAAATACTAGAAATGACCATGAGTTTTTTCATTTTTGAGATCTCCTTATAATTGACTCACAATAGTTTAAAGCTGCACCAGGTTATTGCCGTCAAGGTTTTTAGATAGAATACCTCATAGAGAGGTCTTTAAAATATCTATAAGTGAACTTGTTAGCATACTTTCGCAGGCAAAAGCATCATAACTAAATCTAATAATTATGTAAGTGATATGAAAATATAATTTTTGTGGATCATACATGATTTAGTCTGTATCGGTCTACTCACCCGTAGTCCCTTATAGTAAATCGTATAATCAATCCTCACGATGAATAAACTATCTCTCCTTTTGGTATTTTTTTGAAATTTTTGTTTTCTGCAATTAGGTTTTGTATGTCTGCCAGCTCATCCTTTGATGAGTAAGGTATCATTAGAGTATTTAACATGCTAATGGTAATGCTGTCATCTACAGCCATATAAATATCTTTAAACATACTTTGTCCATTTTCATTTTTGAGTTCTACTACTCTAACTTGCATCACACAAATACAGTAATGATCATCTACCCTATCAATAGTTTGGTAGACATAATGCTCATAACCTTTTGCCGACATAAATACAGGTCTATTCATTCCTATAAAGTAGATTTTATATGCTTTTTTATGCAGCTCTACTCGATCAATGATCCCTATGATCAAAGGGTTATCTACTTTTGTTGATAGGTAATATTTTATTGTGTCATTCTTTGGGAATATCACATTAATGACGTCTAAGGCTTTTTTTCTAGCAATTCTCATTGAGGTAATTATTTGGTAAAATCTTTTAAATACATCAATTAGAGTCTTTTTCTTAGCATGATAACTGAATGTGTCAAGGAACGCTTGAGACCATAAAAATTGAAGTAGAACGGTCAAGTTTTCTGGATGAGACTTTTTAGCAATGACACCAGTGGGTGATGATGTAATATTGTTATGAGTTGGAGTTTTTTTGTCATTTGTGTTTGTTGGAATTTTTTTCTCACTTAATGGTTCACTTAAAATAAGTTTCGCATGGATTAAACCTTTTTCATCTACTCGAAACTTATTTAATGTGTCATCATCTCCAAAAAGGGCATGAAACTTACATAGAGTATGATGTTTATGTGTAGTGTTGGGATAGCTTCTTAAGAAAAAGTGTTGTTTTCCTTTCACAATACTAATTGGAAGAGAGTCATTATTGCATAAACAGGTGATATCTTTACTCTTATCATGTGTGAGGGCAAGGAGTGCTTGCATTTCCGTTGAAAATATATCCACATCATAATATATCTCGCCATCTATATTAACCTTCAACATATAAGTCTCCTAGCTATGCTACGTAATAAATGTTAGAAATCGTTCCTAGCATATGCATTACGGTAGAATGCATATGCTTCATCAAGCTTATTAATAAAGTTGATAATGTCATCTAAAACAATTTGAACCATTCCATTTTTGAGTTTGTTGACATTTCTAAGGTGCTTGACCAGTTTATCTATTTCTCTTATGTTATTCATTTTGAAATCATCAACGACTTCAAAAAAAATATTCAACCATTTTTCCATTTCCCCGTAAGTTAATTTTAACAGAATGGGAACCTTTGGTATGCTCAACCTATTATTTAGATTATTTTTGATTATGGTTTCGTCATTATCCGTACCAAAGCTGATGCTTACATAATTAAGGGATTCTTTATCATCAAAATTTAAGCTGACACTACCATTTATTTTTAAGAAATTAAGTAGCCTATGGCCTAAATGTGTTAGATTGGAAATGTCATTTGGTGAGACTGTTTTTTCGATCATTTATATACTGAAATATTTATGCTTTGCTGAATAAATATGAGTTTATCAATAAAAAGACTTGTATAAAGTGATATGAAAATTAATTAGCAATTTTTATAGCTTTGGATAATTGTTTTATGACCGTTGGTTTCAGTTGCTTATTGAAGTCATTTACGAGTAAGAGTATATGCTTATGATCTACAGTTGCGTTATTTACCATGGGCATACACCATAAATAGAAAATCTCATGCTCACTTAGAAATGTAAGATCAATATTTTTTCTTGCGAGCAATGTTATGCAACAAGCTACAGCCCAAAATGATGGCATACGTCGAATGTAGTCTTTGTGAATATGCTTATTTGAATGATTACGTTTTACTATATTTAACCGATCTCTTTCATAGGCTCCATAGTCGATTAATGAATGTTGCTGAGTTTTGCTAAAAATTTCTTGTGTAAATGTATGGACCTCATTGTAGAGCTCTTTTAAATCATGAGATGACTCTGTTAAAAGATAAAAAAGTCTTGAATATTGAGGGAGAAATTCTTTAATGTCTTTAGGCAAAGTGAATCCGATGCTATCCAATATTGATAATATTTGAGTGCCGTCTTCATTTTTTAGAGATTCAGCAAAGTATTTATATTTTGTTAATAAAGATCGGAAAAGCACATCTGACATGTCAAATGATTTATTGTACAATGATAGGATCGTATTAATATTTTGGAGTTTATGCAGCATACTTTCAGTGGTGACAATATTAAGATTAAGAACTTTATCTAAATTTAAATCGGTTTTGTTAATTATAAACTTGATGGAATCAATATAGTTATCAAGCTGTAGAGTTTCTTGTGGTGATAGACTTTGAAACAATGACTTATCATATTTATTGATTTGTGTGTACTCAATAGTCGCTATTATGGAGTCACTTCTATAAACAATAATGGCGTGGTCTGTATTTTCAAAAGTTAGCATATTATTCCTTTTACTCCTTAAATTAATTTTCTATTTTTCCAAATAAATGTGCTTTACACGAATCTTTATGGTTATCATCTTTATTTAGCTCAGTTAATGTTGCATTCATATCAACGGAAAACTTTTGATTAATCGCATCTTTATAGATATCAATGAGCCATGATTTATAAACATATCTATTTTTATTATCCGCATCAAAGTACTTCGTAATAACCTTTTGTAATGCATGGCGCAAAGTCTGATCTTTTTCAATCTCTTGATTTAGAGTTTGGTATTGGTTCGCAGATAGTTCAATATCTAATTTTGCTAAGTGTATTCGATTGGTTAAAATCAATAGGTGTCTAATTATAAATATTACCATAGCAATTAAAGCAAAAAATATGAGTGTATATGTAGCAAGGTAGCTAGTAGCACCAAAAAGATTTAAAACTCCATAACAAACAATGGCTGCTATCAAAAATCCAAATGATACCAGTTTAAGACATTCAATAATTATGGTAGGAAAGCATATTGGATCAAAGTGATAGAGATTTTTGATAATATCTTCTGGAGAGGCACCTATTTTCTCATTTGAGCAGTACTGAGTGACTTTATGCAGCATAGTTTGTAGCATTAGATTTAACCTAAATTGTTATATTGAGTTATCGTTATTAACTATATTTTACATATCATATACGGTCAAATGATACTAAAGTCATTTTTTAATATACACTGGCATAGAATTGATAATAGGACCTTCGTATTCTCCGGCATCAGATCTTTTTTTGCGAGGCGATGACTGATTAAAAACAGATGGTACGAGATTATCTGATATTACGAAAATTGGCGTACTACAGATAATTCTTTTTGGTGATTTATTTATAAAATATATATTAACAGCATATCGAGATGCTCGAGGATATCTTATATAAAACTCCTCCTGGTCTGACTCACTAATGACACTAATATCATGGGTTTTATCATCGGAATTAGATTTTTTTAGGGAGATTAATTTTTCAATCAAGCTTTCTTTTGGCATCGATTTACTAACAACGTTCTGTTCACAGTAAAATGTTAAATGCTGAGGGCATTCATCTTTTATAAGTGAGATGCCCCTATTTAACATTTTCCAATTAATGCGCTTATGGAATCTAGTAGATTTAAATAGAGTTAAATAATGACTAGAATTATTGTAGAGCGATTTAACTTTAGCAATGCTATTAGCAATGCTGACCTTTGCATTATTAATATCATGAATTTGGCTTGAAATTTTAGTAGAAATTGTTGTTGGAATGAGAATATAGCCAATAAGAGAAATAGTATCTCCCCCTTTCAAGCAATCATCATTCATATATGAAAAAGTTAAATCAATTATTTGATCTATGGATAATTCATCTAAATTGTTTTGGCAATTCACATTCTCAGCTTGATAAATTTTAAAGTTTATCCTACTACTTTTATTTGACAAAATAGATTTCATTGAATGAATTGCTGTATCTATTGCTAAAATACTATCAGCAATAATGTTTTCATGTATTTTCAAATCATATTCAGAAGGCATTGTGTTTAGCATAAGTCCATAAAGTGTAAATAACACCAAATCATATCAATATAATAATACATATCACGCCAAAGTCAAACAAACTAAAAGGCATAATATAAGATTATCATATATTTTAAGAGATTCTTACAATGCAAGAAAAACTTATATATTAACCCCATCCCCTACTATAGCTCACAAAAAATTTAAGAAATACTTAAATTTTAAGAACAACTTACATATTATCAACTTAAAAAAGTTGTCCATACCCCCGTTATATGAATTGGTGTTATTTACACGCATTATCTTTCGTGCTAACATTTATTAAATTAGATTTGAAAATGTTGAGTACCTATGCTTATTACAGAAGTCAATAATTCAACTAAAAACCATTTTAAAGGCGCGTTTATTGTTGAATTTAACAAGCTTTCTCAGGATCAACAACATATGTTATGCAATGATATAATAACTAAGAAACAAATAATCTTAAAACTAACCGATCAAGGTTACAGTGCTAATAATAATTTCAGGATTAATTTTTCCAAAGTATGCTCAAGCAATTACCCTTATCATATTGTTCCTGGTGCTATATTAGCTTTTAAATCACCATATTTTATGAAAATTGTAAATAATCACACCCCTTTATACTCTTCAACATGGTTTGATGTTCTTACCAGAAGCAAAAGTGAATCACTATCAAATCCCCCTACCCTACCAGCTTTAATTACTCTAAAGCTAATTACAAGTAAAAATAATCACTTGGGTAAAATGACTCATTTTTACTTTCAAAGTGATGTTTTCTCTTCTTATGATGCATTAGTATCAGATATAATGACCTATGATAATAGCCAACATGATTTAACCTCTATTGTGATAAGGGGTTATGATCAAAATCATCAACTTATATGCGCATGTAATGTTGAAACTAGATATAACGATAATGGGCATAAACAATCAATTGCTGATATTGAACCATACCTTACCTGTTCAAATCATAACAACTTTGAAGGAAGCTTTTCCAAAGCAATATCCTTTGATGCTGTTGTTGGCAAAATTTTTACAATTTCTCCCAGCACAATAAGAAATAAAAGCAAATATATCTCAACCATTTCTCAACATACTAAAAATGGTTTAGCTTGTGTTAAAACTGCTTATGTGAAAGACAATAAATATCCAAACCTTATAAATAAAATATATATTTTAGATCATAGCTTTGTCGAAGATATTGATCTGCTCAATATTAACAAACTTGAATCTAACAAATAAGGTAGCTACTCAAATGAAAGAAGTCATGAGAGATTTAATTAGTAATGAAGAAAGTAAAATATCTAAAAACAAAAGCCTGCAAAGTAAAAAAGATTTAGCATCAAACTCAATTTATGCTATTCGTACAATCATTCTAAGCAAGCTATTTACTATCAAAAACAAAAACCAAAAACGTCAGTATTTAAAAAATGAAGAAATTGTTTCAATTGATGGTGGCACAATTATTTATCAAGGTGAGGAACTTAGAACAGACGATGAAGACCTCTTCCACTCCATTATAAACTTAGCCTTATGTGAGCGAGTCGAAAAAAACAATTACAAATTAACAACATCTGCATATAAATTATTAAACACTTTAAAATGGGATACCAACTCTAGATCATACAATCGACTTGATGCCTGTTTATCACGCTTAAAATCCAATTCCGTCAAAATATCTTCTAAATACGCTAAGATTACACTCTCTGTTTCATTAATACGACGGGTATCTGAATTTGACGAGGATGGAAAACGCACTGGTGAAATGAATATTTATCTAGAGCCTGAAATCTATAAATTATTTTGCAAAGATGACAATATGTTGATCAATTGGGAACAAAGACTTAAACTATCTCCTCTGGCAAAAAAAATTCATAGCGCTTTAGAGAGTAAGATTAATCCTATTAAAATATCTGATTTATATTTAACTACTGGGTCAGAGACCTCACTTATCAACTTTAAGAAAGTCTTAAAACGATCACTAAATGAAATGATCGATAAAGAAGTAATCCACAAATTTGAAATCATTGATGATTTTATACATATAAAAATTTAGATATCACTTGAAAATTATAAATCGTTCGTGCAATGAGTTCCAAAATAACGCCACTATCGTGCAATGAGTTCCAAAAAATCAGAATTTTCAACTTTTTTCATTTTTTTTAAGATTTTTTTTGTACAAAACAGCCGTTTATTTAACCATTATGGTGGTAATCCTTTAATTTATGGATGATTTTAGGGTTTTAAGGTCTTAACTGCATACTATCGTGCAATGAGTTCCAAGGTTTTCTATCCCATATAAATAAAGGCATTCACCGTGTATACAAATGTTAATATAGCTCTCAACCACATACCATTTATACCTGTATTTGATTTTCTCTATGAAATAACGCAAGCTATATATGCAAAAAATAAATTTTGCGGAAACAGGAAAAGAATATGGATTAAATATACAAAACAAGAGAAACCCAGCCGTTAGGCCTTGACACAACTCTCAAGCAAGTTTGGCGACTAATTGAGAGTAGCAGCTATCAGCTGGTAATTATCATTATACTAAAAAAATGATAATTATCAATGGTATAAGTGTTTTTTACCTCTATAAAACATATATTTGTGTGTCGGCCTTAATTAAAAGCTTTATAATTAAGGATATATTATGAGTACAATTTTTCATGAAGGTCGTAAAATACTAAGGCAATATCTTGGTAAACCTAGTTATGTTGATATAGCTGATTTGATTTATTTCAGAGTGAAAGGAAGTAAATATTATGACGATGATAATAATCAATTTTTTATTTTACCAAATATAGAGCACATTGCTGATCACACAGGTCATGGAATTACAGTTTGCAAAAAAGCATTATCTATACTCGAGCATGAAAATTGGATTTCTAAAAAAAGAAAACGCTGCTTTGATGGCGCAGTAAGGCTTTTCATATATACCACGGCTAAATTTAACAATATTATGGATTCTATTGAAAATATATTTAGTAAGAATTCAAAAGCCCAATTCAAAGAATCAAGTACACTTCTGAGCAATGATGATTCGACGCAAAAAGCAAAATCAGATTCGACACAAAATAACGAAACATATATAAAAGAACAAAAAAAAATAGAAAATAACAGTCATAACAATCTATCTGTTAAATTAAATAATATAAAAATGAATGTTATGACTGTTATTTTTGATTTTTCAAAGTACGACTTAGGTGATTTCATCTGTGAGGCTGCTATCAACAACGAGCTAACAGAAAAGCAAAAAGAAGTTATACACATCATCATAATTAACAACACCAGTACGATTGACCTTGATGTTTTCAGAGAAGCCATTGCCAACAAGACAAATAAAGCTTATGCAAGCGATTTTAAACACTTGGTAAGCATCGCCTACCGTGAAGCTAAAAGCATCAAGAAAATCCAGATAGAAGCGGAAATGATCACGTCTGATTTGAGTGTTAACGAGTGTTATTCTATCGATTATTTAGCGTCTGAATGTGACTACGATTACTTGGAAGATCAATCAAACAGTGAAACTTTGGTGGTTGGTGCCAATGAGTACGAAGCTGACACCAACATGGAGAATAACAACGACAGCAAATTATCTAACGTTGTTATCCCTGATGTTGACGAAGTTAGAGCAATAATTCAAGCGAAACTTAACCTAGTTGCCCAAGATGACGCAATTGAAGTAATTGAAACTGTCACCTTGGACGATGGTGCAATAAACGACACTAACCACAGTGTCACTGTGGCAGAAACCGAAAATAGTGGCGAATTATTGGAATTTCAAGAAGAAAATCGCGTTATCCTAGAGAGGATAGGAAATGTCGTTGAAGCGATGCAAGCCGCAGGATATGTTGACGCAGAACGAGTAGTAAAAACCGCACAGGAAATATTGGTTGATGAGCCGGAGATTGGTTTTAGAGACTTGTTCGATGCTGTCCACTATTTGCTTGTTAAAGTGCCGTTAAAGGCAGCTAATAGCGGTAAAAGCAAACTGTTAAGCGCGTTGTTGGAAGATGGAGAAAATCCCGATGTAAAACCAACTCAGTGTGTTAATCGACAAGTTGAAGTACCAACCTTAGCTGACATTGAGATGCCAAAAGTCAGCGACACACGGTTGCGTCATGATTTGGCTAGTGAAGCTGAGCAAGTGTTCTTCAAAGGAAAACTGCCCTACTCGCAAACAGCGGCATTGGTTGGGATCATCGACTACGTTAAGCGTCAAGGCGTTGTGATTGGTAGTGACAAAGAGGTTTACCAATGGCTATATCACATGGCGAGTAACAAGGACTATTACTACAGCAATGCCATGAACTTCAAGCATTGGTGTAATATAGTGATGACGCAACTTAAAAGTAAATCGTTACATAAACCTTTTGGACATGACAAATGGATAAGTCTATTGAAACAGAATGGTTGTATAAAAATAGCGTGACGCATTATTTCACGCGCGTGAAATCGTGAAATTTCGAGAATATATAACAATAAAGTTGACGACTCAATTAATTTAATATAATTTTACAAGGTGTTAATGTAACTGGAGTATGTTATGAAAGGATTACCCAAAGGAAAAGTTATTGCTGTTTCACAATCAAAAGGTGGAGCATGTAAAACTACAACAGCTGTAAACTTAGTCGGTGCGTTAAATGAATTAGGGTTTAAATCAATAGTATTAGATATAGATACAAATAAACCTGATGCATCTGTATGGGCTTCTACTGCAAATAAAATTACGTTTGTGAAAAAAATTGAAATTGAAAATATACTTGATGAAACATTAGAGCTTAAACCGCATTATGACTATATAGTGTTTGATTGCCCGCCAAATTATTTAGAGGCTGGACTTAAGGGAATTATGTTATCAGACTTTGTTATATTACCTGCATCCCCATCTTTCTTTGATCAAGCAAACCTGAAGAAAGCTTTAGATGCGGTAAAAATTGCAAATAAAGACTATAGAATTTTAGCATCAAGAATAAAGAAAAATACCACATTGGCAGGTTCGGCATATGATGACATACAAAAGACAGGGCATGGATTTAAAACGTTTATAACTAATAGAACTGTTATGGAAGAGTGTGGATATGCTGGGCAATGGATTGGGGAGTATGAAAAAAATGGAGATAACCATAAGCAATTTATAAATCTAGCAAATGAAGTTATTGATTTAATTGGGTGATATAGGTGTTAAAATGAAAAAACAATTTAAATCTATGCTAAATGATGATGAAACAGTAAAGGATAATTTTGATATTAGCAATGCAATGAATGAAGCCCAAAAGTCAATTGGATTTGTCGATAATGTTATGAGTCTAAATCCTGATGAAATAGCTAACTGGGAATTTAGAGATAGAAAAGAATTTGAACTAGGCGATATAGATGGATTGGCAGAAAGTATAAAATTAAAAGGACAAGCTCAGCCAATTATTGTTGTTAAAACTGACAACACATTTAAACCTAAGGAAATAAATGCCTCAACTGGAATCAAATATATAGTTATAGCAGGCTATAGAAGATGGTTGGCATGTAAAAAGCATGGGTTGAAAATCGATGCGATTATAAAAAGACTTAATTTTACAGAAGCAGTAACAATTCTCGAAGGAGAAAACGAAAAAGAATCTGTATCAGACTATTCAAAAGGTATGTTTTACTCTGCAGTAATACAATCAGAAAAAATAACAAAAGATGAGTTACGAAAAAAATTAGGTCTTCAACCAGCATACTTCAGTAATTTATTAGCATTTTCAGCAATTCCAGACACTGTGTGGGAAGCAATTGGAGATGCATCTAAAGTCTCAAGTAGAACCGCAGCATTATTACGATCATATATAAACAAAGACATAAAATATGAAAACATTATAATTTCGATTGCGGATAAAATAAGGTCTGGTATAGGTGAGAAGAGGATAACAGGTTTAATTGAGTCAATTGGAGAAACAAAAAGAAATAGTAAAGCCACACCTAAAGCCATTTATATAGATGGAAATAAGGCGTTTTCAATTGATTCTGCGGGGGTGAAAATCAACAAAGCATTTTTTAAAGATAATAATGATATGTCAAAGTGCTTATTAGAAATAGAAAATATAATTAAATCTAAAATGGAGGAATATAAATAAATTATGGATAGAAAATCAATACAAAAAAAATCATCTAAAAATAGAGTCAAAGCACTTAAAAGTATCGGTATGGAGCCTATAAATACGTTTGTTAAAAAAGAAGTTAAAGATAAATTAATCAGAATACAAAAAACGAATGGTTATAAATTAATTGGTGATGCTATAGATGATGTAACACAAAGTTTTTCAGAGAAATAAATCTAATATTTCACGCGCGTGAAATTTCATATCACTTTAAAATAAAACCAACTTGCTTTACATTGCTTATAAATTAAATAGAGCAAGTATTACCTATGAGAAAATTACCTTTTATCCTCAGCTGCATGTTAACAGGAGTGACATATTCAGCAAATTTCCCACCATTGAATTTCACACAAAACATAACTATGCATCAAAAAGAACTAATGCAAAAATATATCGCAGAAAAAAAGATGTTGTTATCAGAGTTGCTCAAACTGTATTATCCTGATTATAAATATAACGGCATTGACGTTCTGGTTCAAGTTCCATCAAATTTCAGCAATCCTAATAACTTGTTTGTAATAAAGAAACGATATGATCTAAATATTGTATTTAATGATAGAATTAAAACAATAGGTATTGCAAAAGAACTTGATATAGCAGTTAAATATTCGGATGGAATGTACAAGTTTGCTTTGCATGAAAATAGAAAGATAAGTGACATATTAAACGACTGGGGTAAGCAGGCAGATATTAAATTTGAATATGATTACCCTTTGGATCCAGTAATAAAATCAACTGTTGGATTTGATAAGTTAATTACGCTTAATGATGCCATTGAACAATTATTATCTGAAAACATAAAGCATGGAGCATATAAAATAAAATATATGAATGGACTTATAAAAATAGAGCCTAAGTTATTTAACAATAAGTATAAAAACCCTGGGTATGCTGTTATTGAGGAAAATACATCTGGGTATACTGTTTTACAGATCATGCATGGTGAAATTTCTAATATCCTAGAAGGAATAGCATATTACTATGGGTATAATTTAGTTTTTAGAACAAAAGAAATGCCAGTAATTAAATTAGATAATAGTAAAACATATTTTAAAACATCTAAAGATCCAATTGAAAATCTCAAGACAGCACTAAAATATGTGTTATCAGGAAAGTACACAGCATTGATTTCAAATAAAGATAAAATAATCTGCATTACAAATCAAAGTGATGAAGTATGCAAGTCATTGTTAACATCAGAGGATACAAAGTAATGAAAAAATATTTTTATATATTAAGCTTGAGCGCCTTTGCAGTAAGTATTTATGCAAGCAATGTTTTTATGTCACCATTTCTTGATAAGAATGAGGCTAAAGAAATTTTGAACATCTATGATAAAAGTGGTATGGATAAAATGATCGAATATGCTAGCAATAAAGGTCTAGTTGTTTATACAAATATGGACACACAAAAGACCGCAGTTGGAAAACAGATAACTGTATTAAAACAAATTACTAATAAAAATGTAATAGACTATTATGCTATAGCAGGTGAACCCGTAAATGATACGCTGAGTAGGTGGTTTTCGTATAACAATTATCGACTAGCAACGCAATTTTCAAATGATATCCATGTTAAGCAAACAATGCATTATGAAGGCAGTATTATATCAAGCAAAGATAATCCGATTGATCTTCTGCTAGGGGGAAACATTGATAAGGTAAACAGTAAGAAATAACATAGCAAAAGACATAAGAAACATGAAACAAAAAAATTGAGCCTTAAGTTACAATGCTATAATATTTTTTCATATCAATATAATTTTTTAATTTCACTTTCTGAAAACCTGATAATAATAAATTATCACAAGTAATATTATTGATATCAATATTTCGATTAATATAAGGAAATATTGCCTTATCAGCAGAAAAGTTACTACCAGATTGCTGTGCATAATTAATAATTCGCCAGTATGAAATGTTTTTCGTATCAGGAGTGCTGTTGATTCGGTCCTTAATAATATAAAATTTTTCCATACTTTTAATGTGATTAAATAAAAATGCTGGGTAGCTTTTCGTAGAAATTGTGTTGGATAGTAATTTCACGTAATTAAAAAAAGATTTACTTTGATAGACATCTGTCTTTAACTGGTCGGCAAGATAGTAGCCATACTTATCAAATTTTTCTCTCAGATGCTGTTTTATTGTTCTTAGCTTATGCCTTTTGTTAAACAAGAGTGAGTTTAGTCTTTCATGAGAAATATTATTTGAGTCTAAAGCTAGTAGTAAAAAAGACAATGCCTGTTGATCATAAAATGAAATAAAATCATCTTGAGATGCCTTTATTTCATCATTTTCCGTGTCGATCTTTCTTAATAAAACTGTCAATAAGTATATATCGAAGAGCACTTTTTTTAAGTGGATTTTTATTAGTGCCATTTGTAAAAAATATTGATCCGTATTTTGAGCAATTATTGTCTTATGGTTTGATTTATCCATAGGGGAAATTTTACTTTTAATTCTATTAATGTAGTGGAAGTCTGGTTTATCTATAGGTATGGTTTTAGATAGTTGATATGTCTTTCCTTGTCTTTCTAATTCTGAAGTATCTAAATCAGCATCTATATATGGTACTTCAATTGGAATTGAATCTCCTTCTATTAATAAAAATCCTTCACCATCATTTCTGTCAGCTTCTTTCAAATCATCTGGTTTGATTTTTGGTACTTCAATATTTTCGAACTCATTGTTGTATTCATAGCCTAAAGTTTTTAGCTTCCCTCTAGATATTTTTTTTACCTCATGCTTACCACATCTAGAAGTAATGAACTCTATACTTGATTCTGAATTGAGCTTCATGGCAACTATAGTGTTGATATTCTCATACACAGCGTCAACCTTAACATTCATATCTTCAAGACGTTTTACTTCCTGCATAGCTAGAACCAGAGCTATGTTCAGAGATCTTAGTTGCCCAAAGAATGTGTCAACGCCTTCAGGAGCATAGTAGGAGGCTTCGTCCCATATCCATAGAGATGGTGTTTTGAGTTTCTTATTTGCTTGAGCCTTTTTAACTTCTTGTTCATGTGAAGCTAAGTGACCCGCAACCCGTTGCAAGGACGCATAAAGCAAATTACCTATAGCTAATAAAGTTTTGTCACTTTTAGTTGTAGCTGGGAGTGAAACTAATAGGCATCTATTATGTATGACTACATCTGTTAAATCTACTTCTGAGGAAGTTGTGTTAAATATATGGCCAAATTCATTAATTAAAAATGAAAATGCTGGTGATAATTGCATAGTTAAATATGCGTGTTGTTCTAGAGCTTTTATTTCATCAATAATAACGAATTTTCGGTGTTTGTTAGGGTCGTTGTCATCCACCTCAACACTTTGAGATTCTATGGTTGAGGTAGAAAGATAATCATGAATATTTTTGGGTGTTGTTAAAATTTCAATTTCGTTTTCTTTGCTTGAGTCAGCATTATCTTGTACTGTTGAGTTGCTGCTAGAATCTTTGTTTTGCTCATTGGATTTAGCTAAACTTTTCAGTGTGATACCTGGACGATTAATTAGGAATGTTTTCATGCTATCTAAAACGCTATTTGGGTAGCCACGATCAACTAGCTCATTATAATAATTAATCATGTTATGAAGTGAAATTTTATCTTTCAATTTATCAATTGTAATTACTGATTTTTCGCGCTCTCGTTCACACACCATTAAAGTTAGGACATTGAAGACTAACTCTCTAGCCATAGCACTCCAAACATCTTTTGAATCAGGAACCAATGTAATAAAAAGATTCCTGAAATCTTCAGCAGTTCCGTAGCTAAATAGATTCATTGTGTTTGAGTTAGAGGCATATGGCTTTTCTGATTCAACTGAGCCAAAATTGATATGAAGGAAATCATCTTCACGATTAAACTTTCTAAGTAGTGCGCGGATGTCTCGACCCAATTTTGGGTCACCTTTTCCATCAATGAATAAAAAGCCAGAATTTAAAGCCATTGCTTGATATAGCAGTAGTTGCAGGAATACTGTTTTTCCTCCACCAGTTGTACCTAAAACAAGCATATGTCGAAGTAATCTTTCTACTTCTATAGCCACCGGTGTTTTGTTAATACGATCATTTCCTAAGATAATTCGGTCATTCTTTAGAAATGAATCAACATTATTTTTTGATTTATGATGTTTGTTTATTAATGAGTAATTATATGCAAACCTACTGTTTTTTGATAGCTTAGCTATATCCTCTGCCTGATGGATGGTCGAAGAATTAGAAGTATCGAAGTTGTAATTTGTCATAACGTTAATTTTACTAAGACGAGGTAAAGCTTTTGCGTAACTATACTTAGGCATGGGAAATTTAAAATAATCACGTTGATTTGATATATGGGATTTAACTGATGAGTATGCAATATACATGCCAGCCAGAATTATTGACGTAAATATTAATGTATGGAGATCCGCTATTAATAATACAGTTATGGCTATGGATACAACCAAAAATATAAAAGGGAATAAGTGATATATAAATTCACTTAAACCAAGTCCTTGGTAGACTATTTTGTTTGTACGTTCTCCTTTTAACTGCCTTGATTTAGCCATTTTCATATCACTTTAATAAAATATCATAGGGTATTATGCTATACGAAAGTTAGTAATTTTGAATGCGCTATGAAAAATAAAATTATATTTACTACATTATTCTTAATCTGTGGTGTAGTTCATGCAGGGAAAAATGATTTAGCTTTGATAAAGCCATTTATTGATAGTAGACCAGGTATTATTGTTTATTCAATAAAAGAATCTAGATGGAAAGATAGCTATTTATTGGAAACTAGCCAAGGGTATTTCACATATAATCAAAAAAATAATCAAGCAATTAATGGGTGGCCTTATAATTTAGAAGTGAGCAAGGATATAAAAACTTTGCCAGCAAATAGAAACTCGCATCAAGATAAAAATAAATATGCTTTGATTGCTTTACAGAGCCTAAATCAACTAGGGGGTATGGCTCAAAATATCTATAAGAGCTATCAGGTAACTAATCCTACCAATGCAGTTATTTATAAACATAAAGGCTCAATTGAGAAGGGGGTATTAATATTTTTTGAATCCCCGTCATGCTCATTTTGCCAAAGACTAAAAAGTGAAATTGATAGTCTAAATAATATAGGCTATTCAGTGATGATTATTCCTTTCGATAAGATGGGATATTGGAAAGATAAGAAATCTTATGCAAACGATAATCAGATAACTAAAGATGTGGCTGTGAAGCATATCGAGGATATCACCAATTTGAACAAAAATATTGTAAAAGCTATGTGTTCTAAAGATATTAAAGCAGCCCTTAACGATGTGTATTCTACTGAGGTTTATGGTGGAAAATATAATGAGTCATGTTATGAGAAGGGAGTGGTGGATATTGCAAACAATTATAATTTGATGGCAGCTATTTCAACGGGTGAAGGCGCCTTGGATTTAAAGATATCAATGTCTTTTAATAAAAGCACATATAATGGACCCCAAGTACCATTAATTTTAGGTGATAATGGGCTAGCATATATTTATACGGATGGCGGGGCTGACAAAATAAATAATTTATATCAAAACATATCAGATATAAAGATGAAGTTGCAAGAGGATGATGGTGAATGAAAATTAAAATGAGGAAATTTACATATGTTGTTTGTCTTGTCGTAAGTTGTCAGAGTGCTTTTTCTACGGTAGTCATATCTCCATTGGGTTTGATTAATCAAAAAGAGTATGGTGTTGAGCAAAATAAAACATCACTAACATTAAACAGTCTTTTGCAAGCGTACTATGGAGCACAGTTTAAAATAAAGTATTTGGATAATCGACTTGGGAATACATTGATTGAATGGACTGGTAACAAAACACTGGAGCAAATTAAGAGTTATTTATCAGTGAATTACGGTGTGAATATTTATGTGAATGGTGATACTCAAATAATTGGGGTGACGTCTGAGAATGACAACCTTGTTTCGGAATCAAAATCACAAGCTTTAGCATTGAGTCAAAATAGAGCAGTGTATCCGATATATTCTGATGAAACTTCGCTTGAAGAGACCTTAAGAAATTGGGTTAAAGAATATAATATTCAATATGGATATAAGGCAGGAAACCCACTCACAATTAAATTTAACGTAAGCTTGGAACAACTCTATTTACAACGAATGCATGACTATGGTTTTGAGGGCGGTTACAAAAATACAAGAGAAGAGTTTGTTGCACAATTAAATTCATGGTTTACAAACAACAACTCATCGCTTCTACCTTACTCACTAAAAGCATTTATTGAAAACAATGTAATCACGGTGACGAGCGTTTAATATGCTCCGGTAGGTTACCACAATCAATTAAATTATATAAAAAGAAGGACGTATACGTTGATATGAAAAGAAAAACTATTATATTTATATTCTTGTTGGCATTTCCTTTTTCTTTGTTTGCAGATGGGGTTTTAACAAGTGATATAACGTTGCAATTACAATCTATGCAAAAGCAAATTCAAGATAAGGAAAATTGGCTAATAGAAAGAACGGGGCTAAATGGAATGCTTCAGTCTCAAAATAAAGCGGCAGAGGCTCAAGTAGATGCAGTGAATAATGCAACAGCAAACATGATTGTTAGGCGCAATCTTCATGAGACTAAATTGGCAGAACATGCTGAAATGCTAGCGTCTGCTCCTGTTCAAAATGCCTGTGATATTGTTACATACTTTCAGAATATAGGTGACACTATGTGTTCTGCTACAGAGAAAAGTATTAAAGACATTGGAGAAAATACAGATAGAGTTTCGGGGTTTGATAAAAAAGGAGAGCCTATAAAAGACGATCCGGTAGTTGTGGATGCTAAGAACAATCAAGAAATGTATCAAAGCATTAAGACCTTAAATAGCAACTTAAAGAATGGACAGGCGGCTGTTGATCCAGGTTTAGTTATGGGAAACGCAGGCGGAACACTTGATGATGATCAGGCTAAGTCAATGGAAGTTTATAATCAACTTATCGTTGGAACGAAAACGGTAGTGCCACCAACTCCTGATACTACTCTTAATAAAGAAAAATATGTGAACGCTCAGAGAAGAAGAGCAATGCTGAATTTGGTTGCAACAACATTGGAAAGCATAAAGTCAGAATATACTTCAATTAATGGGCAACCATCGCAGATGCAAACATATCAAGATTTTGTAGATAAATACACGAGCAAGGATATGTTAATGTCTATTACTGCAACCACGGGGAATAACCCATTAAGTAACTTTGATCAAAAGACTGGAGAAAAAATAAATGATAAGAATTCGGATATGTCAATAGCACAGGTTGAAAGGAATACTTTATTGGTCAATGTGATGCAAACTAAATTATTATTGGCAATGTATAAAGCTCAACTAACCAACAATATGTTAAATGCAAATGAAATGGCGTTAAAGATAAACCCCTTGCCATCCAACAGAGAAATAAGTAAATAAGTTGATTATGTGTCGTAGATATTTGTTAGTAATAATATTGTTTCTCATGGTTGCGAAGACATCATTTGCAATTTTGACACTCAATGCACCCCAGACACTTCTGAATTTAAAGGATATATCAGTTTCTCATGAACGTGAGAATGAGAAAAACTCTGTTCAGAATAGCAGGATCAAATCTGGGAATTCTGGTAGCGTAGCATTGATTGAAGCGCGAAATAATTCAGCAGCAAATTTTATTGAAAGGACAAATGACTTAGTTACAAAGTTTTATAAACATAGATTAGAAGATGCACAGAAACCTATATTGGATTGTGATATATTTGCATTTGTTAATAATTCAATGGCTCAGTCTTGTCAGCTTCTAACTGACTCATCTATGCAAACAAAACAATATCTTGAAGCTTATAGCTATGAAAGTGGCGATAAGCTCAGTTATGCGCAATATATTGAGCAAGCTTATAACAACATTGTAAAAAATAAAAAGGATGACTCTGAGGACTTACTGCAACGAGATTCTTATATTCTAAATAAACTGCCAATGATAAATACCAAGGTTGTAGATACAAGTCAAGGAATTGAAAATTATGTGCAAACAGAAAGAAATAACGTTATCTCATTGTTTATTCATCAGTTAATTCAAAGCGTAGTTATGGGGGTGCAACAAACAAATAGTACACTGGCAAATATGCCTAACAGCAATGATATTGCTCGGATAATGGGTGTTACTGGTGATAATAAGAAAAATTATACTGCTGACCAAGTTAAGAGGCAAAAGTTGTTAATGGAGATAAAGAAATTAGAAGTATATTTTAGAGCTTATCAAAACCTATTGAACGCCAATCATGCGAAGGCAATTCAAATAGCAGATAATATTCAGGGATCTATCTCATCAAAATAATTTCATATCACTTATATAGTTGATTGATATTAAATAAAATACATTCAGATGAAAATTTGGAGAATTGTTTGTGAGATTGAAATTTCAACTAGTATTTACAGTATCATTGATTGGATTGTATTCTGTTCCCAACTTCAGTATGGCTGAACTATCAAGAGAAAATCTTAATGTAGAGGTGGTTAGTCTAAATGATCAACAGGCAGTAGATAAAGTTATAAATAGCAAAGAAAGTGCTCATGAAAATAAAGTCGTGTTCTCACCAAAAATCATTCGTGAAATCAACAATGGAAATCCACAAAAAGTTGTCATTAGCAAAAATGATGAAACACATATATTAGCTTGTGCAGAATCCTCGAAAACAGCAGTCGAAATTGCTAAAGGTAGAAGTGTTTATTATTTATTTAAGGGTGATACGGTAAAAGATACAATTGAACGGTGGGCAAGAGAAAATGGCTACTCAATTATTTGGGATGTAAAAATTAATTTTGATGTTCAGCAGGACGCAACATTGTACGGAGATTTTTTGGCAAGTGATGGCCCGTTTCTAACTTTATTAAGTTCTTTAAAACAGACAAATACACCAATTAAAGCTGTTGTTATGAAAAATAACACTATAGTGATAAGACCGGACTCTTTTAGTTCTAACTTCTTAATGCCAACAGCTTCAACTAAATAGAACAAAGGAGTGCATTAACGATGTCTATGAAAAACTTAAGTAAACTTAAATTAAGTATATTAGTAACGGTTTTGCTGTCTAGCTGCGCTAATATCGAGCAAACAAAAAAAGATGCTGAGCAAAACTATCAGTCAGGCGCTGATATATTTGCTAAGGCCAATGAAAAGCAGAATGCTAGCTTAATAAGTTTTGATAATAATATATATGTTGCAACATCTAGCTATAAAACAAAAAAACCTCAAGAGGCTCTCCCCCCATTATTTGATAAAAAATATGTATATAATACAGGAAGAGCATTGACTCTATCTGAAATAGTTACAGCAATAGCATATGATACTGGAGTTAATATTAGAATTTCAGATGATGCTAAGTCTTATTTGGGTATGGATGATAATTCAAGTTCAGATGATAGTAACTCATCAAAGCAAAATAAAAACCAAGACAATGGCACAGTTGTTTATTATACAGGTACATTGAAAGGGTTATTTGACACAATATCGTCAAAGTATAACTTATGGTGGAAATATAATAAAAACCAAGACTCAATCACATTGTTTAGAACTGAAACTAAAACATTTGATCTTGATTTGCTTACTGGGTCACAAACTTCTGAATCTAAAATTCAAAGCAATACATCAACCGAGAGTGGTGATCAAAACACTAAAACGTCATATAACTATGGTAATTATGATCCTTGGAAGTCTACGGTTGATACAATTAAATCAATAATTAAAAAGAATGGTAGCGTAGATGCGAGCCCTACAAATGGGACTTTAACGGTAACAACAACGCCAGATATAATGGAGTATGTAACGTCGTACATAGAAAAAATTAATGAGATATCTGGAAAGAGAATTGCTATCAAGGTTGATATATATGATGTTAGCACCAATAATTCATCAAGTTATGGGTTAAATTGGGATGCGATATACAAAGTTACACAAGGATCTTTATCTTGGAGTAGTACAAAAGTTCCAGTGCCTTTGGCAGATCCGTTTAACTCTTCAACAATGGAAACAGCTACAGTAACAGGGGGGATATCAAGTGGACCATTTGCAGGGTCAAAAATAATCGCTTCAGCATTGCAAAAATTAGGCAAAACATCATATGTAACTGGCACAATTATTTATACTGTAAATGGAAAACCATCACCAGTTAAAGTTGATAGAACAACTGCATATGTGAAGCAGGTATCGGTAACAAATTCTGGCGGATCTAGTTCAAGTAGTGATAATATACAAACAAGTGTTACTCCAGGAACTATAGATACTGGGTATTCAATAGTTATCACTCCAAGAATTATAAGAAATAATGAAGTTTTGATGAATATATCTTCTAACATATCTCAGTTAGAAGCTATGAGAGAAAAACAATTTTACTCTGGAGGGCTAACCACTCCTAACACAATTGAGTTACCAGATTTGCGGCATAAGACATTTATGCAGGCTGTGCCTTTGCATTCAGGACAAACAGCAGTATTGGCAGGATTTCAAAATAATGTTAATAATACTGGGACTAATTCAATTGGACCTTCTAGCACTTGGGCGTTGGGAGGTAATCAGTCCACAAATCATCAGCAAACAATTACCGTAATTATTGTTACCCCTTACATTATTGATAATTGGAGTTAATGGTTCTCATGATTATAAATAATTATGCAGTAAATTTGGTGTGGAATATTGAGAGCAATAAAAAACATTTCCGAAAATATAATCATGGTTGTTATGGCTTATATGTTGATGGAATGAAGCGATCAGTTTTATGTGAAAAAAATTATAAACATAAAATCCCATTGGCTGCAGCATTGTCACTTGAGTATGACAATTTGATATACCTAACCGATAAACTTCCTTTGAGTGACGAGTCAGGTATTCAAATGTATTGGGTATGTGTTATTGAAAATGGTGGTGTTGTTCCATCAGGCTCACATCTAAATGAGAGTAATATTGTCGATTCATTAATTAGCCAAGGAGTAATAGGCGAGGCTGGCTTTGATATTAAGTATTCGGGCGATATGGTTTTATCAAGAGAAAAGGTCATCGAATATTTTAAATTTCTATCAGAAAAAGCAAAGTTATTGAGAAACTGTAAAGTAATTATAGAGCTTGATGATCATGCACTTGAAAGTTCGCTGATGTTTCCTGAAAATATAGTAAATATTGAGGAATTTAGTTTAAATAAGTTTCTTAACACGATTCCAGCAAGAGCAAGAAAAAACATTACAATAGACGTAGTAAAAAAAGATAGGAAAACTTTTGTTTTCGGCAGTCTTTTACTATCAATTATAATTTTTAGCTACGCTTACCATAAATATTCAACATATCAAGCATCAGTTGCCAGTAAAGAAAATGCAAGAGCTAAATTTCTTGCACTAAAAAAATCTCAAGAAGAAGCACAAAAAAAGCGAAATGAAGAGATGTTAGAAGGAATTAAGTCTAAAAACGCAGCGGATATAATTAAAGCGATGAATGATGCACTAAAAAGAGTAGTGTATTTAAAACATGGTTGGGGATTAAAAGAAATATCTGTTGATGATACAGCGATCAAAGAATTGAAGTATTTGTATGAAAGAAGAGAATATGCAAATTTGGACATGCTAATGAAATTGCGCAAAATATTAGGTAGTCCTCCATTAGAGTTGTCATTAGATCAGAATAAAGGAACATTTATAATACCGCTGAATGCAAAAATTGAGTATTCAAACAAGGATATAAATGCGTTGATAGCAAATGTTGATATTCAAAAAAAATATTTAGTAGAGCTTGTCTCCAAGATCCAAAGTTCAGCCTTGAAATATACAATTACTGCTGATGAAAGAAGCATCAAACAAGATCAGAAGGTGGACGCATCTAGTTTAGCGTTAGGTAATAGGAAAATCAGTATAATAGGTACTGGATATCTTGAATTCTTGAAATTTACAAAAGCAATACAGCAGAACCCGTTTCTTATGCTTAAGAGCATGAAAATCCAATTTAATGATGAAGCACAGATTCAAAGATGGTCTTTTGAAGGAGTAATTTATGCATAAAAATATATTAGCACTATCAATAACAATAATTTGCTATGGCTGTAGTAATATTGCAGTAGCGAATGATGTGAACACTGAATATGCAGATAGCATGGATCAGTTGTCTCAAAGTTTAAACTTACAGGAAATGAAAAACAAAATAGACAAAGCTAAGCTTGATAATTTAAAACTCAATAATCAAATAAAAAAAGCTAAAGATGGCGATTTTTCGAATGTTGAACAACCTACTGCATATACGCAAACATCTGCCTCTCAACCAATATACACACCATTTGTAAACAACTCTCAAGAGGATAAACAAAAAACAAATAAGCCAAAAGAGGGATCTCCATCTTTTAGCTTATTTCAAATATATGGTGTTGAAGACAACTTAAAAGCGCTCATCCAAAATAATAATGAAGTTTTACCAGTTGAGACTGGTCAAGTAATTTCAGGGGTTTGGAAAGTAACTAAAATAAACCCTCTAGAGGTTATTTTAGAGAATAAAAAAACTAAACAAAAAATTTACTTATACCCATCAACAGATCCAGTAATGGATATCCCAACGGAAGACAATAAAAGTAGATAGATTGTAGAGTAGTGGTGTAAGATGAGACTTTTTCTAAAAAAAGACAAAAAAATAAGTTTTCCTAGTAGTTTTACTCAAGTTGAGCAAAAAGATCATGTTACTTATAAGATAGAAAGCAATAATCATCGCAATATAATTGAGAAATACGAAGATGTTGATTTTGTTGCGGACAAGCTTTTATTCACTGATCAAAATGAGAAAGATCATTTAACTGAAGCGGAACTAAAAAATATACTGTTTATAAAAACGGATGGCTCAAGTAAAGGTGGGGTGTATTTAGCAGTATTGCACGTAGTGGATGTGCCTCAAACTCAAATTAAAGACATTATATTAAAATATTCAAAGATTGCTGAACATAAATATAATTTAACTACTTCAAAAACATATCGTGCTAAAGCAGGAGTAATAAGCACTTTTCTACAAAAAATAAGAAAAGATGATCAAAACCAATTACGTGAGGTATATGTTAGGGACTTTGATAAAATATTACAAGTTGCTATTAAAAACCATGCGACAGATATACATTTCACTGTTAGAGGGACATATGCCAAAATACAATTTAGGGTGCACGGTGATCTAATAACATATGATACCTATGAAGTTAATTATATTCATCATATGATCAGAGCTATTTATAATGGAAAAGGAATAGAGGGGCAAAAGGATACTCAATTCAGTGGTAGTGAAATGCAGCAAACTATTATTGAGCGAACAATTAATCAAAAAAAATATAGGTTACGATTTGCAAGTGCTGCTATAGAAGCGAATGATTTAATGAATGATGACTTAGAGCGGCAAGAGGCATATATTGTAGCGCTGAGAATATTATCAACAGATAAATCAGATATTAAGCCTTTGACTCATCTTGGTTATTCAACCAGACAAATAGAGTTAATAGAGGAGGCGATGCGCTTTCCTTCGGGAGGAATAATCATTGCGGGAACAACCGGGTCTGGAAAATCAACAACACTTGCTGGAATGCTAACTCGATTAATTGAATGGTATGGAGATACGCGAAAATATATATCAATTGAATCTCCAGTGGAGTATTTAATTGAATTGGTGAACCAGTTGATAGTGCATGAGTCAGCAAATATGACTGAAGAAGAAATTTCAAAAGTATATGATATAACAGTAAAAACTACGATGAGACTTGACCCTGATATCATTTACTGTAATGAGATACGTAGCGAAAACACAGCTAAATCAGCTCAAAAGTCAATTCAGTCAGGTCATCCATTTTATACAACTGTGCATGCTCAAAATGCGCTTGCTATCGTGGAACGATTGTGTGGAATAGGGATGGAGAGGGAGGTGGTATGTTCTCCCGATTTTTTACTTTTATTAGTTTATCAAACCTTGGTGCAAACACTATGCCATGATTGTTCGCTGAGTATTGAAGAGTATGATGCCACAAACTCATCAAGAAAGTCAGTGATTAAAAGTATATATGCATGTATTGAAAAATATAACTTAGATGAATCGCTTATTAAAAATATAAGATTTAAAAACAAAAAAGGTTGTTCTAATTGCAACCATTTGGGTGTGAAGGGGAGAACTGTTGTTGCTGAGGTGGTTTCACCAACAAGTTCAATGCTTGTGCATATTCGCAATAAAGAGCATGAGTTAGCTTATAAGGTTTGGAGAGAAAAAGGTGGTATGACAATCAAAGAGCATGGGTTAGTAAAGGTTTTAGAAGGGATGGTATGCCCTGAGGCATTGGAAAGCAAAGTAGGTCCTTTGCACATAGAGAAGACGGAAGATTTGTTTGACAAAAACTTTTATAAAAACATTATTAAATTTTAGGGAGATTCAACATGTTTAACAGCGTATTGGGAATTATAAAACCCCTATTGAACAGTAAAACAATTAGTTTATATTCGCCATGGAGGGTGTTAATGTTAAGAGTCACATTCTTCACGAGCATGAGAATTGAGTTTTATCGTACCTTCATTATGCTAATGTCATCAAATTTTAGTATAGAAGAGGCTCTTGATCAAATTAGGAGTATGTATAAGAAGCATGATGGCAGGTTTATAAAAGTACATGGAACCATCATAAATATCATTAATGATGTATATTACAGATATTCTGCAATGGGGATGACATTTTCAGAAGCAGTGAAAATCTATATTCCAAAAGATGAAACAATGTTACTTTCATCTGCTGATGCTAAAGAAGTGGGAGATGGCTTATCTAATGTCATAGCGATTACTGAAAAACTTGGTAAAGTGCGGTCAGCAATTATACTGAGCATGATAAAGCCAATAATTTTTATAGTTGGTATTATTGGGTTAATGCTTTTCTCAGCTAAAAAGATAATGCCAACTATTGTTGGAGCAATACCAACAGATAGACTTCCCCCATTTACCTATAAATTTGATAGTTTTAATAAGTTCATCCTCTCTCATAGTGTTGAGTTTTTGGTAATATGCACTGTCCTAGTTGTTATATGTGTATATATGATATCGAGAAGCACATTCAGGTTTAGACTGGACGTTTTAGATAAAATTCCTCCATTCTCAATTTATAAAAAAATTATTGCAGTTAAATTTTTAATATCGCTTTCTTTACTGTTGAAGTCGAAAAAAAATTCTATTGATTTCGCATTGAAAGTGATAGGGGTAAATGCAAATGATTACTTAACATACTATATATATAAAATGAGAAATTTTATTAAATCTGGTGGTAAGCCGGGGGTTGCTTTATCATCAAGCACATTTTTCACCAAAGAAATATCAGGATTGCTAGAGATATATACAAATGCAGGAAAACTTCAAAATGCAATAGATGACCTTGCAACTGATTACCTAGATAAACAAATACGAAAAATCCAAGCTGGCTTCAAAACAATCAACACGGTTTGTATGTTGATCTTAGGCGCTTATTTATGTGCGTTTATGTTAGCGATATATGGCATTGGAATGACAAATGGTAGTTTTTAAAAGTAAATAATTAGGAGATATAAATGAGTAACGATCAAAAAAATATGAAAGCATTAACCACTAAACAAGATGGATACTCAGTCATAGAATTACTGATTGTAATTGGCGTCATAGCATTTTTAATAATCATAGTTTTTACAATAGGTACAATGCTTTGGGGTAAATCAAAAGATCAGCAAATGACAAGCGGTGTAGATGCTATATCTCAAGGGATTCACAGTATATATGCCGCAGCTGGAGGTAATTATAATGATGTTTCTTCACTTGTAGCGATCAGATCTGGGTCAGTTCCTAGCACTTTAGTTAAAGATTCCGCTGCAGGCATTATAGGCACCGCATGGTACGGTGATGATAATGCTTCAACAATTGTGGTAAATCCAGCACAAGGTGGGCGTCAGTTTAGTGTTCAGTTAAATGCTATACCTTCAAGTTCATGCACATCTATTGGTAGCAAATATCTAAATGGTAATGCGATTTCTGTATCTGCAAATGGTCAGGTTGCGAATGGTCCTGGTGAATTAGCAACAGCATGCGCTGGAAATGGTGATACTGCAAACTTAACAATAAATTTTTCATAGAGTAAAAAATATGGGAAAGAGAAAGTCAAACAATAAGCAAAATGGATTCTCTTTAATTGAGCTACTTATCGTAATTGCGGTTATTAGCTTTTTATCAATGCTTTTTTATCAATTCATGATGAGAGGGCAAAAGAGTAAAGATGCGGCTGCGCTTGGCAACCAATTAGCAAGTTTTATATCAGCAGTAGAAACTCGCACTGCTGAAGATCAAACATTAGCAGCTGGTGTATACAATGGAGTTTTATGGCTGCAAGATGCAACTTGTCATGGCATATCACCTATTGCGTATCTTCCATGTAATTTTACGTTAAATTCCCCCATAATAAATAACCCTGATCCTCAGGTTATAATCAACACACCAGTACACTCAAGAGTCGCTGCTCAGATAAACATAGGACCAATAGTTGATTATGTTAATGGCGTTCAAGCTCCATCGCCTGTTTTAGCTTCTGAAGTTGTAATGGCAATTAAATCAAAGCTTGGTAGTCCTTATCACGGCGCTTTTAATGGAACCACTTCATATAATTTTGACAAAGTTAATGCGACGCTGACAATCAACATCATAATACAGCAGACAGCTGATGTTTGGTTAAGGATTGATGGCGCTAACCAAATGCAGGCAAATGTGTCGTTTAATGATGCCCAACCTGAGAATAAAAGGGAGATTGTTAATACCTCCGCTATAAGAATGAAAAATACAGGAATAGCTACAATAACTAATGATCAAGGATCTATACAAGTAGAACCTAATAATAAATTTATTGTGAGATCATCAGGAATCGAGAACCATGCTAATACTTCAATTGAATCATATGCAAGGAATATTGTATCTCAGGCAATTGACTCATTTAGCATATCCGCACGCCAAAGCACTATAAATTCATCAGATAGCATTTCGATTAATGGCACAAATAGCACCACTATAAATTCGGCTAATATTAATCTGTTATCAAATGGATCTTCATTAAAAGTGACTAATAACAGCGTTGATATAAATGGAGTTAATTTCACTAATTCATCCATGAATATAGTCATTGGGAACATTAACAGTAATTCAAATGTGAATATAGTATCTAAAACAACCAATATTAATAGCCAGTTAAGGGCAGATGGAACATATGGTGATGCTTACATTGGAAATCAGACAGGTGTTCCTGGCAATAGTAATGTTTATGTGAATGACATTACTTTAAGGTCTGCAGCAAATAAACGTATCACTTCATTTCTTGCTGGGTATGTGTTAAAAAATGTCTACAGTGTATATTCAAATAGCGTTATTACTAAACCTGCGTGCCCAGATGGTGGAGAGCCTAAGATCATAGTGATACCCCAAACAGTTGGTAACCCATCGTCTGGTGCAGGATCAAAAATGAATGTATGGGCTGATAACTCTGGAGCAAGTTGGGTTGTTAGAAGTTCAGATACTTATTTTCAAGGTTTAGCTAATGTTTATTGCGCCTATCTATGAGAAAAGAAGTATATGATTGGAACAGTTATCGCAAAGCCAACAAAAGCTTGTAATGCAGATTGCAATTACTGCGCTGCACCTCCTTATGATGTTAACAAGTGGACGGTGGAAACATTTGTAAAAATATTTAATAAAGTATCCCCGCAATTAGCTGAAAATGTTAATTGGATATGGCATGGTGGCGAACCATTGTTAATGTCGCCAGAATTTTATGTGTCGTGCTATGAATATGCCAAATCTTTAAAGCCTAACATCAAATTTTCAGTGCAAACAAATTTATTACTATATAAAACATCTAGATGGAAAAAAATTTTTGATGAAATATTTGGCGGAAGGATTTCTACCAGTTATGATCCAGATGAAAAACATAGAACTATCAAAGGATCAAGCGAAAAGTATGTTAAAAGATTTCATGAGGCATTGGGAAATGTTATAAATGATGGGTTTTATCCTTTGGTTATTGGAACATATACTGAGGATACGGTAGACTATGGTCATAAGATATATGATTACTCACTTGGCCTAAGTAACAATTCATTTAATATTAGATATAACTATCGGTATCCAGCGGGTAAATCATCAAACTCATCAGAGTTTATTACACCTGAAACATATGCGCAGATGCTTTTATCCTTATGGGAAAAGTGGATTTCTGATGTGCCTAATTTTGATATAACGCCTCTTGATCAAATGTTAAAAGCTGTTTTAGGGATTGAACAAGACAGATGCCCTTGGACGAATAAATGTGGTGGACGATTTATTGGAATAGAGCCAAATGGAGATTTATATAACTGTAGTGAGTTTGCAGATTTGAGGATGCCCAAATATAAATACGGCAATGCCATTTCAGGTAATGTTCCATTGAGAGATACCAACATTGAAATCAAAGTTAATGTTGATGGGTTTATGAAAAAAGCGATGACAAGCAAAGCAGCGGTATTAATGAAAAGAAGGCAATACGATCTCCCTAAAGATTGTTTGACGTGCGACCATTTTAGAGAGTGCCAAGGAGGATGCATGAGGGATGCTGTACTTTTTGACCGAGGACTTGGAGGGAAGTTTTATTACTGTCACTCATGGAAAATTGTCTTTGATAAAATTAAATCAGATGTGCGCAAGGGCAAGGTAGATAAATTAATAAATGATAGACTGATGGTGTCTGTATGAGCGAAGTTCTAACTGTTTACCTGAAGCCAACAAATTATTGTAACGTTGGCTGTGATCATTGTTATTTATCTGAGGCTACTAGAGCAGAGAAAAATAAGCTTAGCTTAAACAAGCTTGAGATAGTATGTAAAAGAATTAAAGAACTCATGCATAGTGAGAGAAAGAAAAAATTGCATATTATTTGGCATGGTGGTGAACCATTAACTATATCAGCAAAAACATATGCTGAAATGTTTGATGTGATAGATATGCATTTTCCTGACCATACTGAAAGCATGCAAACATCATTAATTCCATTAAAAGATGAACATATTTCTATAATAAGAGACCGATTTAATTTTGAGATAGGCAGTAGTATAGATTTTTCTCAACGAAAGATTAAAGGTTCAAGTGAGCGTTATTTTGATTTATGGCTTAATAAAGTTGCATTAGCACGTGAAGCTAATATAGATGTATATCCTGGCGTTGTCCCAACTAGGAATGAAATAGGTAGAGAAAAAGAGATTATCAGCTTCTTTATCGATAATAACTTTGACTATGTTAATTTTGAAAGATATAACATTTTTGGTTTAAAGGAGGTTCCTTCAGATTGGCCAACTAATTATGAGCATAGTATGTTTCTAATAGAGCTTTTTAATATAGTAATGAGTCAAGTTCATAATCAAGAAAAAACAATATATATAAAGCAAATCATAGCAGGAATTAATGGAGTTATTCATGGCATGCCAGGTGATAGATGGGGGACCACGTGCCAAAAAGATTTTCTTGTAATAGAACCAGACACAGGTGTTAATACTTGCCCCGACAGATCTTCCCATGAAAAACATTTTGTAAAATTAGATCAAATCAAGTCTATTCAAGAGTTACAACAGTCACCATTGCGCAAATCGTGGATTAAAACGCAAGGCCTTCATCATTTCAACAACTTTTGCATGAAGTGTGACTACAGGCTTTGGTGTAAATCTGGGTGTCCTATAGCCTCAAAATTTAATGACGGTGAATGCAGTGGCTACAAGTTGTTTTTGAATCATATAAAAAAATATCGTGAGGCAAGTAATGATAACGAGGGGAGGTTGATACAGTATGCAAGGAGGGAGGCAAATGAGTAAGAATACAGAAACCTTTGGGAATGGGTATAGTCAATATAATAAGATTTTTTATTTGAGAGTTCATGAGGGATGTAACTTATATTGTCAACATTGCTTTATTCCCTCAAACCCTAAGAAAATGAATATGGACATGATTCATAAAATTGTGGAAAACATGAAATTTCATACAAAGGAAGGAGACCGAGTATTAATCCAATGGCATGGCGGAGAGCCAACACTAAAATCACCAAGTTGGATAGAAGAAGCCGTAACTATCATAAATCAATATAAAAAAGTAAATATTGAGCATAGCATACAAACCAACTTGATGAACTATAACCATGAGTGGGAACAAGTATTCAAAAAATATTTTAGTGGGAAAATAGGCGTCTCATGGGATCATCGAATACGATTAACAAAGAAAAATCAAATAATATCACATGAGGACTATGAGAGTAAGTTTTGGACTTTGCTAAATCAAGCTCATAAAGATGGTATCGCACTTGATGTTACGATTACATTAACAAAATACTTCATACAAGACTGGAAAAATCCTATAGCCTTATTTAGAAGATTTTCAGATTGTGGCGTTAATAGTATACATATAGAAAAACTAACCAAAACAGGCAATGCTCGAGTGTATTGGGATGAGATTGGAGTGAATAATATTGAATATAGTAAATATATGTCCCGCCTATTTAAATTATATTCCTTGTGGAATGAGTCAGAAAAAATGAAATTAAGTATATCACCATTAGATGATTTAAAATTAGGGCTAGAAAAATTCATAGAGTCCGATGTAAATGCTCTCAATAAAATGCCAGTATGTTTTTCTGGAGCTTGTGACAAAAACTTTCATACATACGATGCAAACGGCTATAAACCTGGATGTACAGCGTTAAATAGTGAGTATGACAATTCTAGAGCTTCCGCATCACTTTTTGTGTCAAATATACTTGAGTCAAGAAGTAAAAGAAAAGCAAATTGCAGTAAGTGTTTATTTACTGAAGTTTGTTCATCTGGTTGTCTGGCATCATCGTATATAGATGAGTCAGGCGAGTGCAGTGGCAACAAAATCTTATTGGAAACAATATATAAACAGAGTCAAGGAATTAAAGAAATGAAGGGGGTTTTATGAATAATAAAAGTTCTACAGCAATACTAATTTTAACATTAGAAGCCATGAGTACCGTTGCTCAAGCAAGGTCGATTTTGCCTGATGTAATCCAGATTAACTCAGATGATCAATATCTAGACATAGATTCTGATAATACAGATAGTGGTGTTGTGTCAGATGCAATTAATATCCTTACAAAAAAGAGCACCCTGGAGGCAATCGGTGATAGTTTTGCAACATTAACGTCTGCACTTAGAGTGGATTCATTAGCTTTGAATGCAGCAAAAATGTTTGTGGGAGGGAGTGATTCCACCAATATGAATGGTTGCTATAGTAACTGTCATAGTGCGTGCCATGGCTCAAGGGGGTGGCGTTAATGCAGCAAATTAAGTTGAGCGATATTGAAAATGATTTATATACTAATGAAGATGCGCATCATATTTATATAGATCAAGATAGTTGCCATATTCCAACAAATTTAAACAACGCATCATTTCTCCTAACAGAGGAGTTTTGTGATAGAACCCAAATATCAGAAGTCTATCTTGATGTTATCTTGAATTATAAAAATAGCGGCGTTAAAGAAGTTACTATGGAAATCAGTTATGAGTCTTTGTTACTTCTAGATTTAGATGAGATTATTTTAATGATGTTGTCTTTGGATGTTAACGCATCATTATTACCCCCATCTTCGGAAGATAATATTATACAGTATATAGATTACCTTAAAAAATTAACGAGAAAATGGTTAGAGGCAAAATCCATGAGAGGGATGTTACTCCCTGTGGCGAATTATTATATTTATATAGTAGGCAACTTACTTGGGTACAAGCCAGAAAAAATTACGTCCTGTAATTATATGGATACTGTATTCACGCAAGACAATTTTTTAAAACACATGGATTTAGTGAAGTCAGCCATTGAAGATGTGGTTTATGAATTTATGGGTGGAGAAGCAGGTATTAAAAGTTATATTAACAGCATTGGAGTCGCTTTTAAGAAAACAGTAGAAGAAGAGTTGCCTAAACTCTTTGGAGATATTAAGTGATGGCATGGGATGTGGTAATCGTTGGAGCTGGTCCAGCAGGAACTAGTGCTGCCATAGCAATAAAAAATAAAAACCCAAATATGAATGTTGTTATAATTGATGCTATTAATCCAAGCATTACCAATAAAGTTGGTGAGGCTTTACTGACTGGCACTGTGTATGCTTTGGAGAAACTGGGAGTTATAGAAGCATGTTTAAATCAAGGGTTCCAAACAAAAATAGGAGCAGCTTATAGATGGGGGATGAGTCTTGATCCTTGGTATGTAAAATACACAGAGCTATCCAACTACCCAAAAAAGCTGATAGCAAACGGACACAGAATGTCCTTTCATGTTAGGCGCGATAAATTTGATAGTATGCTGCTTGAGTGCGCAGAGAAGTTAGGTGTTGTCTATATCCAAAATGAGCTATCTTCTATTAGGAAAAGGGGAGAAACACTGCTTTCGTGCCAACTGAAAAATGGGGAAACTATATTATCAAAGTATTGGATAGATGCATCTGGTCAGGCGGCAGTTATTGCACAAGAATTCAGCTCAAGGCATAAAATATATAAAAATCGAGTAGCATTGAGAGGATACGTAAAAATTAATTGGGAGCTTGTAGGCAAATTTTATCCAAATACGACAAATATTATACATAATAAGTATGGGTGGATGTGGTTAATACATTTAGGTGATCTCACAAGCTTTGGATTTGTTACGACCAAAGAGATTAGAACAAAAATATCAACAAAAAATATATATCAATATATTCCTGAGTTAAAAGATATATTTATGCTTGGGCATGAGTTTAGACTTTATGATTATCTTGGCAATGATATTGATGATTTTATATACCAAAAAGAGTGGTCATATTACTCTGAAAAAATGGATGGAAAGAACTGGAGTAGTGTAGGGGATGCGTCAGCATTTTTAGATCCAATTCTGTCTCAAGGTGTTACTTTAGCAATGTCATATGGGATACTAAGAGGAGAAGCAGCCATTGAAGCCATAATGGGTAATACTGATATCCAAAAGGAAATAACACATCAATATACTGAGGAAATCAAAGTATTGAAACATGTTATAGCTGAATGGTATAAAGAAAACAACACACTATCAGATTGGTTTTTAAATACACAACAGGTTGTGAAGAACATACATGGATTCGATATGAACAAAAATGATTCTTTTAGATGGCTTACAAATTTAGATTACAAATTAGAAGAGTTTTTTCCATATCCTAAAACAGACATCAGTATATATCAAAAAAATTTGGCTCACACTGAACATGCACCTAAAGTGTAGGAGTGCAGAAGATAGAAAATCGTATCACTAGATTAAGTGTCATGTCGTTGTTATGCTGTATATTAAATGCATTATAGTTTATAACGGTTTTGTGAACAGAAATATTTATAGAAAAAAAAGAGCTTATCTGATACTGACATTAATCATGTTGCTCTTTTCATACATTGTAATTGCAACAGGTCTATTTAATCTTAAGAATGTATATTCTAGAACAGATATCGCCTTAAAAAACCGAGGGAGTTCCGTTATTCATACCTATAATGATATTGGAGAATATAATGAGTACATTAAGTATGAAATTCCAAAATATAAAATGGCGATAGAAAAGCAATTAGCAATTAATGAAGCATTAAAACAGCTTTTAATTTCCAATGGGAAGGAAAGATAAATTGACGAGCAAAAAAATATTATTATCCACCGCTATTACCATGTTAATAAGCATAATAGGCATAGTGATAGCAATAATTCTGATTGAGAAAAGAAATAATGTTCAATACTATTTGGTCACACCTCAAAAAAATGTTGTAGCAATAAAAACATATAACGACCCTGTGATATATGGCGATATGATTATTGAAAGTTTTGCTAAGGTTGTGACAAGAAGAATGCTAACCTATGATTACGGTAATGTGTTTTTGAATTTAGAAAAATCATTCCAGGATTACTTCACCCCAAGTGGCTTTGAAAACATTAGTCAAAATGCTCTTAAACAGATAAAGTACATACATCAGAATAAAATACTATCATCAATAACTTTTTTGGATGAGCCTAAAATCGTATGGTGGGAGGCTAATACAGATGGATATATATGGATAGTTCAATTAAAAATTCTAATGACCGCATATAATGTAGATACACAAAGACAAGCAGCATATGTGATTACAATGGCAATCACAAAATCACCAGGGATGCTTAACCCTGATGGACTTGGAGTGACCGGATTTTATATGAGTCCAATCATTTGACATCCTACCCTCCCTAAAGGAAGGGGATTCCTACTGATTAAGTAGGTTGGTACTTACTCACGCTTTCCCACTGGTTTCTGCTGTCGACTGCTAATGCAGTTCGCTACACAGACCGACACGGCTAAGTCCAGCCGCCAAAACATTTCTTGCAGCATTGACATCTGCATTTGCTTCAAAGCCACAACTAATGCACACAAAAGAAGATTGCGTCAACCTGCTTTCTTTTGCCTTATTTCCACAATTTGAGCAAGTCTGACTGGTATATCTTGGTTCAACTGCAACTACAACACCACCTTGCCAATGGCTCTTGTATTCAAGCTGATTCCTAAACTTATACCAACCTTGGTCAAGAATTGATTTGTTTAAGCCAGATTTGGCTTTAACATTCTTGCCATGCTGCTCTTGTGTGCCTTTAGCTGATTTGCTCATATTAGAAACTTTTAAATCCTCAATGAATATCATTGCGTGGTTCTTGCAGATTTCAGTGCTGACTTTATGCAAATAGTCATTTCTAATATTTGCTGCTTTAGAGTGAAGTTTTTGTATCTTTTTGGTTTGCTTAGCCCAGTTGTTAGAGAATTTCTTTTTGTGCTTAAGCTTCCATTGCTCTTTAGCTAACTTAGCCTCAATGCTACGAAAACTATTTTTAGGCTCATAGATACAGTCGCTATTAACCGTTGCACAAGTGGCAAACTTTGCAATACCAACGTCTATCCCAACAGCAGTATCATTGGCTATATCTCTTTGAGTAACTTCAACCTCAACTTGAACGGACATATACCAATATCCTGACTTATGTGAGATAGTTATATTTTTAGGGTTGCCAACTATCTCTTGGCTTTTATGAAAACCGACCCAACCAATCTTAGGTAATTTAACTCTGTGATTATCAATCTCAAAGTGTTGAGCTTGAGGAAATCTAAATGAGCTGTGAAGCTGCTTTTTACGTTTCTTAGGCATTCGCTTATTTGGCTGTTTCTTATCAAACGCATCCATGTAAGCCTTATCTAAGTCTTTAAGCTTCTGTTGAATGATGTGGGCTTGAGCTTCAGCTAGAAAATGATACTTATCTGAATCTTTTAACAACTTAGACCAATAGTCCATTTCCTGATAACGCATGATCTTTTGACCTTGAGACAATCTATTTTGATTGATCTGCCAAAAGTAATTCCATACAAAACGACAATGACCTGCAAATAACCAAAACTTTTGATCTATTACATCATTGGTCTTTAGTCTAAATTTGTATGCCTTGCGTATCTTCATTAACTAAAATACAATATTAGTCTAATACTTAATATTATACTAAAATAGCATGAGCAAAACAACGGAAATCAGAAGCGGAAGACATTGCACTTTCTTAATACATGTCCATTTGGTCTTTGTCGCAAAATATCGTAGAACTGTATTCACTCAAGCTCACTTTGAAACCATGCGTGAAGTATTTAACAAAATTTGTGATGACTTTGAATCAGAGCTTGTCGAGTTCGATGGTGAAGCTGATCACGTACACCTACTTATTAATTACCCGCCAAAAGTTGCAGTATCAAAGCTAGTTAATAGCTTGAAAGGAGTATCTAGTAGACGTTTAAGGCAACACCACCAAGACATACACAAATATTATTGGAAAGGTGTTCTCTGGTCGCCTAGCTACTTTGCAGGTAGCTGTGGTGGTGCTCCAATATCAGTCATTAAACAGTATATTGAGCAGCAGGACAGTCCTCACTAGAATTTAAAGCCTAAGCGCCTTATATCACCCATCTAAAGGAAGGTGTTTTACGGCGCATTTTGATAACCACTAAAGAGAGTGTGATGTGATATTGACTAATTAGAAATTAAAAACTAAAATATCCGTATAAATTACGGATAAGGCAGCGTTATGAGTAAATCGGCACGAATAGAGTTTAAAGTGACAGCAGATAGCAAGGCTATTTTTGAAAAGGCGGCTCAGCTCATGGGTGTGTCATTAACTGAGTTTGGCATGCGAGCGATGACGAGCTTTGCTAAGAAAGTTACGACCGAGCAGAACTTGATTAAGCTCACCTTGTCACAACAAGAGAATTTTTTTGCAGCGCTAGAAAATCCACCTAAGGTGAATGATGCGTTGAAAAAAGCTTATTTAACTCACAAAGACACATTGTCTCAGTAGGTTTGTTAATGGCAATAAGAATTGAGTTGCTGACAAAGCAAAAGATGTCTGGTGTTAAGTTCGACTGTGGTGAAGAAGCGTTAAATAACTATATACTCAGGCAAGCCAAACAGGATATGAAAAGGCATGTTTGTGCTACGTATATATTGTTAGATGAATCGTCATTACTTGGTTACTATACTTTATCGTCAACCATTATCCATTTTTACCAACTGACTAATATCGATGATAGAATGGCAAAGAAGCTGCCAAAATATCCGTACCTGCCTGCAACTTTATTGGGCAGATTGGCAGTAAAGAGTGAGACAAAGGGCAAAAGATATGGTGAATTGCTTTTGATTGATGCGCTAACTCGATCTTATCGCAATAGTGCTGCAATAGGCTCAGTTGTAGTAGTCGTTGATGCGAAAAACAAAAGTGCCAGTGACTTTTATAAACGCTATGGGTTTTTAGATTTAAAAGAGAATCAGCTGTTTATAACGATGGACACGATTAAAGAGGTTCTTGATGAGGTTTAGCGAACCAAAAAGCAAAGTAGGCAAATCAATGCTAGGTGTTGATATTGGTTACTATGCCAACAATAGGAATACCAGTCGTTGGTTTTTGAATGGCGAATCCGCACCATTGCCGAAGATAGCTGAGCTGTTAGGCTATAGCAGCGTGAGCCAGTTTAAGCTTGCAATGCAGCAGTATGGTGTGGCGTTGGTTTTGTCGAAAGGATTAGATAAGTTGAGAGAGTCAAACAATGGCTAATCAGTATGCAGACAGTTTTGTGGTTAAAGTCCAGAAACGATTTGGTAAACCCGCAGGAGAGTTATTAGTAGAGCTTTCGATCAAGAAAATGAGTTATAACGAGGCAGCAAAATATTTAGGCTACAAAGTCACTACCATCAGAAAATATTGCCATCGTTATAATGTGGTACTGAATCCAAGTGTTGACAGGATTGAAGTAGAAGCGGCTTTGTGTCCGATGTTCTATAGCAAAGAGATCAATAAGTTCAATATTTTGTCTAGAAAATGGAGGCATAAATAATGGCTAGCCAATACACAAACAATTCATCCAACGAAATAATGAAATCTAATTATCATTTACCTCTTATTAATGAGGGTTTATGCTTGAATGAAGAGCGAGAACAAATTGAAGACTTATATTTTAAACGAAGCATCATTCGTCATAAGTGTGATGATTGGATGTTTTTATTTAAATCGGTGTTAGTCATTTATTTTTTAATCAAAGCCGTACTGCTACTTAAAGTAGATGATGGTATTAATTTGCATATCACATTGAGCAGTTTGAATGAATTGACCTTATCTACGTTATCTAATTTATTTGTGATCTTACTGGCTCTTTATGCATCATTGCATTTGGTAAGAAGAATGATTATTGCCATTGGCATCAAAAAAATTGATCGCAACATAAATCAAGTAAAAAACAGAGTGGGTGATACATTGGTCGATCAATGGATTCATGATCTTGATGTAGCAAATATTGCAACCTTTAACCGGGTCAGCAACCATAATTTATAGCTATTTTCATGGAGCTGTTAGCATGAATATTGACAAATTCCTAAAAACCGAAGTGGGCGCCAAAGCGTTAAAAGCTAAACTCAAGTCACTGTCAGATCATGAAAAAGCAAAGCCTAATTATGCAGCGCTATGGAAAAAAGCCTGTGACGCAGTAGATGCTTTCAATTTGGCGAAGATGAAAAAAGAGCTGCGCGATGGTATTAAAACAAAAGGTACTGATGAGCAGAACGATGAAAAATAGTCGAATGGATAATGATAGTCGCTTAGATGTTCTCAAGAAAATCATGCGCCAAAAATTAGGTGCAATTAAGCAAGATCGTAACAACAAAACAAGTAAACTAAAAAGCAGAAAAAATGAATCTACACGCAAACACGCAAAAACTAAAAAAAGCCAGATCAAATAACAAAAGTGTCTATCTGACCTATACTAACTTTGAAGAAATCAGCGGCAAAGTGGCAGATATTGGCAACGTATTCGTTCATATAGCGACACCGGACAATAATGAGCCTGTGGCGCTTGAGATTGAAAAAATAAGCGATATATCGCTGTTGAGAAAATAACAAAAAATGAGGCTGTAATTATGGAATTTGATGCTTATCAAGATGAAGTGGTGAGAATTTTAAAAGGTGATGAAGTTAGCAAACGATTTACAGGCGATAATGGGTTTAACATGGTTCCTGCTATGAAATATTTTATGGATAAAACAGGTTCTGGTTTAAAGGATAGTAAATATTATTGCGATAAGCTTGTAGAAAAAATCAAAAAAGGCGAACTTTAAATGACAGCCCAACGCAAAAACATAAAAAATGACATCGAGACCTTAGATCGAATCCTATGGCTATTCAAATACAAAAAAGATGCTTTCATTGGCGCATCCTCTGAAAGTGAGTACGACAAAACCGTTGATTATGTAAAAGGCGTAATGGATAAACTTAAAGATGAACGGCAAAAGCTGCCTATTGGTTATAGATACACTGGCACGTTTTATTTGAAAAAGCCGTACACAATACCCAGTGAAGCAGTCAAAATAAAAGGCTCCATTTTTGTACGTGAGGACTTGGTGTCTTGGGTGGTTGAGTCTGATGACGATTATGCCAAAAACTTGGGCTATGTACGCGATGTATACAAAGATAAGGCAATGACTAAGAAATTCAGTAAAGATGACGCTGTGGCGGTTTTTGAAGAAGAAAAGCAGAGGTGAATATGGACTTTAGCAAGGTTAAAATATTATTAAAACAAATAGCTGATCATGAAGCTTTCACTATGTTAATTCTAATAGCTGCCATATTGGGAACGGTGGGCGTGATGCTTCTGTTTATTAAAGGTTTGAGCTTAGCTTTTGACAGTCATGTAAATATATTTGTAAGAATAATAATTGGTGCAATATTGTTAGGTTTTTTCATTTTGGGAGCAAGGATGAAGTATGTAAGCTTTTGTCGTCAAAATGGCATTACGAGAGGTCAGAAATCACAAGAGAGTAACCATGAATTTAAGAATTAAGCTTACAATTGCATTAACGCTAGCGGTTACAGTGCCCTACTCTTTTGCAAAATCAGCAACACCGAGTGAGTACACTGGCGCCTTGTCCGGTGCTAAGTATCAACTTTGTTTTACACCGTCACAAACAGCAATGCAGTGTACAGATATGCTGACAAATGCTATTGGTAAAGCAAAAAGCAATATTATCGTGCAAGCATATTCGTTCACGTCAGCACCAATTGTTAAGGCGTTGCTTGAAGCACATAAGCGTGGCGTTAAGATCGTGGCACTGATCGACAAAAGTAATATTACGTCAAAATATAGCGTTGTCCGGACGCTAACAAATGCAAATATTCCTGTGTATGTAGACTATAAGCCTGCCATTGCACACAACAAGGTGATGATTATTGACGGCAAAGAAGTAGTCACAGGGTCATTCAACTTTACCAAATCCGCGCAAGTCCGTAATGCTGAAAACTTACTAATTATTGATGATGCCAAACTGGCGAGTCAGTATAAAGCGAATTTCAGTAACAGAATGGTGGAGTCGCAAAGTCTGCCGGAGTACTGCGAATCAACTGGTAAGTGCAAGACATGGTGGGATACTGTGAAATCATCAAGCGCCAGTGTCTATGAAAAAACCAAGCAAGAATCCTCGGAAGCTTGGCGTAAAGTTAAAGACTGGTGGAGTTCAAATTAGGTTATGTTGGAGTTTGAAACTGAGATTAATGAAAAAGAAGGCTTTAGCTTTAACAATATGAAGAAAACAGAGTCTAACTTCAGACTGTTATTAGCAGGACTACCACCCAAAGATGAGCTAGATAGGCTTATTGAGAATCAAGAATGGTTGAAGAGTACGCTAAATGAAAGTTATGAAAATCAAGATCGTTTAGATAATTATAATAATTTGAAAAATAATCAATGGTACAGTAGTGGATTACTACCAAAGGCAATGCGAGAAATATTGCAAGAAGCGCTTGAGACTTTCATATTTTGGCACTCAATACATATTGATGATCATGACTATGTTATAACAAATAAAAATTTCTTGAATAGTATTTTAGGTGTTGGAGTGACTCATGTTGTGTTTAGTCAACTATCTAAATTATTTGATAAGGGATCCTATGACTTTTCCTTACGTAACATTTGGAGTAATTCATGTGATAAGCTTAAAATTTGTGAAAAAGAAAAAAATTATATAACTAAACTATTCAAAGATGTTAAAAATTATAACGCCGAACCATCTGATAACCTAACGCGAGATATAAAGGGTTTTGTATATTATAGAAATAAAGCAATTGCTCATAATTCTATAAGTAGAGAATCTGAGTGGCAAATAGTTAAAAGTACATTTCGCTTTATTCTTCGTGTTTACGGGCTTTTAGATAAGCATTATTTTCCGTCAACCACTCCCACAATTATTCTTCCTGAGGAATCCGTCTATGCAGGATTTGATAAACTTCTGCCACCTGATTGTATTAAGAGCATAAAAGATAAGAGGAGAGATTTGTTTGATGAATTGCTAGTGGAATCAAATCTCAATATGGTGACAAAAGAAAAGGATGATATAAGACCTTTTAGTTACGAGATTAGGGTAACAGCAACAATAGTAAATAATCTCTTAGTGGACATTGATAGTGAAGATAAATAAGAAGCAAACCAAACGAAAAAAATCTGGCAAGGTCAAAGCATGGGAGTGCCATCTACGTTGTGAGTTTACGAAGCCTAATGATTCGAACAAGTACTATGAGCGTTGTGCTATTAAGATTGGTATTAGTGATCTGGCCAAGGCAAAAGAAACCATGTGTTTGCATGAGGCTGTTGTTGAGTGGATAGAAGAAGTTAAAACTAAAAATGCCTATAAAAAAGATATTGTATTAAAGGTTGATAGTTGGCGAGCATTAAGGTGAGCGAATAGCGTACAAATTGATGGTTAACCAGTTTGGATTTGGTATTGGGTATAAAATATTAAAATTTCATATCACTTATTTTTTTTAAAAAGTCCTTTAAAATCTATGCACATACAAATGCTTACCTTAATCAATAATGGCAAAGTTAAAGCAAAAAACTGACGATAAAATCGAAATTGAACTTAAAGCCCCAAGTTATCAATCACAGGTATATACTCTTGAGAAAGTAGTATTCTTTTTATCTGTGATACTATTCATAATAGTCCTAGCGATGACTATATACTTGATATCAGCAAAGAATAGCAGAACTTTCATTCCGGTTAATCAATACAATCAAGTTTATGAATATCCAGCTATTGCTGAGCAATATTTTTCAGACGAGTATATCCAAGATTATACTGAAGAGGTAATTAGGTCAGTTCAGTTTTATAACTATGATAATCTAGAAGAAAATATGCGGAATGCATTTACAAAATACTTTAGCGTTGAAGGTATTGGAAAATATGTCAAAGCTATGAATGAAACAAATAACTTATATCAAGTTAAAAACTTAAAGTTATTTGGGTCAGTTACCTTTAATGGTTCTGTAAGTATTGAAAAAGGATTGACTTCAAATGGAGTTTTTCAATGGAAGGCATCAATTCCTGCGACTGTAGTGACTTATAGTGCATTTAATGGAATGAAATATACCACAAAATATAGGTTCTATCTAACAATCAACAGAGAGACATATATTGAAAATCCAATGGGTTTAGCTGTAATACAGTACGCAATGCGAGAGAGAGACTAGAAGCTTATGATATCTAAAAAAACGATAATAACTTTAGGCGTGGTGTTGTTTTCAATAATGACAATAAGTAATGGTTTTGCCGATGAGAAAAAAGCAGAAGAGCAACAGGATAAATATGTTGTCACCCAAGAGCAATTGAACTCTCTAATCCGTAATGCTGATAATGATTACAAAAAAAACATAGTGAGAAATATTGAGCAAAATCAGCAAATGATGCCTTATATGAAAGCGATGATAACCTCTGAACAAAGATACCAACAGGGGATAGAGATGCAAAAACAACAAGCTATTACACCTAGCGATATAATAGAGCAAAGACGTTATCAAAGTCAGATTGAACAGGCAAAAGCGATTTCGCTTACTCCGGTTAACGGTGGGAATCGGGTGTCTGTATATTCGGAGAGTAAGCAATTAGTGATTTATACAGCCTTCCATCAGGTGTCATCACTGCAAATAGTTGATGAATACGGTAATCCATATCCTATTACATATAGTGTTCTAGGGAATCCAGATGCCTTTAAAGTTGATAAGGCGCCAGATCAAAATAAAAATACTCTCTTCATTCAGCCAAACAAAGAGTCTGTTCCGCCAACTAATATGTTGGTCACCCTGGCTGGATACCCACAAGTTATTAGTCTGCAAATAATCGAATCAAAAGAAAATTATGATCAACGCTTCATTTTAAGAATGCCTGTCACCTCACCAACTGCCCCAAAACAGGATGTAGGTGAACAGAAAATTGTCTTATCAGATTTAGATTTAATGTTTTCAATCGGAGCTCCTCCGAAAGATGCCACCTATCATGATGCAAATATTCCGAATACTGACATATGGACGTATAAGGGAGAAATGTATCTAAAAACACGATATGATTTAACCTATCCAAATTTCCAAAAAAGAATCCCATCAAATGGTACTGGATATATCTTATATATCCTAAAGCCTACAAGTATGGTAATGCTTGCCATTAATGGGGTGGCTCAGCAGTATATTGTCCCTCAAATTCAAGACAAGACATATGACGAAAAACTTGGTGATTTTAATCCAGCAAATGATTTCAATACTATCCAAGGGATAGAGACTCAGGGGATTGGCTAATGAAAAATAATAAATTTAAATATATTGTTTTAACGGTTATAATTACAGTTGCGATTATGGCAGCAATTTTTATATATTTTTCTCCATCTAAACCTAAAATTAGTAATTATTCATCAGATTCAAATTATCAAACAGCACCGCTCTCTGATGTTAAAAAAACAGAAGTAAATCAAGTTGCATTATCAAGAACTAAAAAGCTGACGGATGAAGATGCTATTAGGAAGATACAGCAGGGTGATGATCACATTGCTAGCGTGATCAACTACAAACCAGAGTCTGGACAAAGTGCGCAGAGTAAATTCCTGATTGACAAAAATGGATGTGAAGCACTAAACGGCAGATGGATAGATAGTTTGAAATATTGTGATAAAGTTGGGTTAACGCGAGAAGAGTTAAATGAACTGGAAAAATCTAAAAATAATTGTGCTGCAGGAAAATGGAACTATGAGCTTTCTTTGTGCACTGAGGGAATGACAGAAGATGAAATAAATAGGCTGCTAGCTCTGAAAGCGCAGTGTGTTGCAAACTGGAATGTTTTTGCACAGCGATGTGAAGACGCTAAAGATAAATCAGCTATAGAAAGCTTATTGAAACGTAAGAATGAATGTGTATCAAAAGGAAAGCAATGGAATTATTTGTTAGGTCTTTGTGATATAGGTTCTGATTTTACAAATGAAATCTTGCAAAGAAAAAAAGATTGTTCACCTGATGATTGGAATGTGAAATTGTTACTGTGTACTTCAGGTATGTCTGAAGCAGAAATAGCTTCATTACTGAAGAATAAACAAAGTTGTGAAGATAAAGGTTTTAGGTGGAATTATAAAGTTCAGGCTTGTGATTTAGACGGCGGGATGAGTACGTCTAAATTATGGTCACAAATTCAGGATTGCAGAAAATCTGGTGGGGAATGGGATTATTCTCTAAGAATGTGTTCAAATGCCTACGACACAAAATTACTCAGTGACTTGAAAAAAGAATATGAGATCTGTTCAAATAAAGGCGCACAATGGGATTATGCATTACAAACTTGCAAAGATAAATGTTTGACTACTGATGCCGTTAAATTTCTAAAAAACACACAATATGACTGCCAAACCAAAGGGAAAATATGGAATCCAGTATTAAAGACTTGTGATGTAAATAATAAAAAGGAAGAGGATAAACTTCAAAATAAAAAGCTTGAGTGTATTACATCAGGGGGCTGTTGGAATGCTGATTTACAAATGTGTTCAAATTCAATTGCTCCACAAGAGCTTAAAGAATTACTGCATAGGAAAAAGCAATGTCAATTAAGTGGTGGCAAGTGGTTATATGATTTGGGGTTATGTGATAATCAACTCTCAAAAGAGCAGATGGAGTTATTGAAATTAAAAAAGAAGAGCTGTGAAGATAGAGGTTATAAATGGAATTATATAGCACAAGTTTGTAATGATGGTAGTGCTGATATTCAACAGATACTCAAAGATATTAAGGATTGCAGAGATTCTGGCGGGAGTTGGAACTATGCAATAACAAAATGTGTTAATGTTGCTGTTAGCACAAAAACAGATAAAGTAAAAGAAACCTGTCTAGCAGAAAATAAGGTATGGGATGAGAAAAATAAACTATGCAAACCTAATTTAAGCAAATTAGACAGAGAAGCTTTAGAGGCAAAAAAATCAAGCTGTATTAAATCAGGGAAGATATGGGATGACAAACAATTATCCTGTACAACAGGAAATAAGGCACTTGATAGTCTCATGGAAGCAACTAAAAAAACATGTGAGGCATCTGGCAATAAATGGGATTATTTAAATGACAAGTGCATAATAGCAACAACAAGCAAAAATTTATCATTACAGGATCAGCTGTCAAATACATGTGAGTTAGCCGGATTTAAGTGGGTGTCTGAGTTAAAAACATGTTCGAATAATTTCACAGAAAAGCAACTTGCCGATTTAATTGCTAAAAAACGAGATTGTTTATCAAAAGGCTATGATTGGGATTACGATTTGCAAATGTGCACTAGTGATGATGTTGCCTATTATAGGAAAATCAAAAACAAATGTATTTCTGAAGGATACACATGGGATACTTTTCAGAAGAAGTGTAATGGAGATATAAATAGTCGCGATAAATCAACGCCTTCTAAAGAAGTCACATTAAAAAGCAAAAATGCAGATCAGCTTATGAAAGAACAGTTAGCATGCACCAAAGCTGGCGGGTTGTGGAATACTGAGTTAGAACAATGCTCTCTTGAGATCAATGATATTGATGCAAATATACTCATTGCACAAAAAAAAGCTTGTGAAAAAAATGGTAACTATTGGAACTCAATAATAGAGAGATGTGTTGAAGAAGATAGCATTAATGAGTTGAAGGCATTAGAGAATGACAAGGAGAACTGTAAAATTATTAATGGGAAGTGGGATTATCTGTTGGGGGTGTGTAATACAGGTAATTTCTCTGATCAATACCTTAAAGATTTAAAGCTCCAATATTCACGATGTATGCAAAATGGGTATAAATGGAATAGTCAGTTACAAATGTGTGAGATACCTGAGAATAGGAAAAAGATTCCTGTTCTTATTTCAACTAAAAATCAGTGTTTGAATGAAGGGAAAGATTGGGACTATCAAAATCAGCGATGTAATAACAAATTATCATTTCCAGGAGTTAAGCTTCCAGATCAGGCTCAACAGGCGTTGCAGCAGTTATTAGGTGAGGCTAAATCAAAAGTCTCCGACGCATATAATAACATGAGTAATGAAGTGAAATCTCAGGTAACGTCAGCTCCTTTTGCAATCAATATTGTAACAACTCCTCAAGAGCTAGAAAAAATGCTGCAAAATAATGCCATTAAAAATAAGGGGGTCGTTGAGGGTGGCAAGAAAGAAGCCATTGTATTGCCTTCAGCAAGGTTTTATGCTGTTTTACTATCCTCTGTCAATAGTGATTATACAAAGATCCCTGTAACAGCGGAAATAGTATCAGGGGTATTGAGAGGGGCTAGGATACTTGGGACGTTTACTTTACCAAAGTGGACTGACAGCATAACTCTGGAGTTTACAAAAATGGTTTACAAAGGTGATGTATATGACATAGATGCGGTTGCGTTTGATATATCTAACATGCAGCCAGGGTTATCTGATGATGTCGACAACCATTATTTATTTAGATATGGATCATTAGGTCTGGCAACAATCTTAAGTGGCTATGCTGAAGTAATGCAAGGAGTACAGTCAACTCAGGTTCTAACTCAAAACGGGACACAGAGTATCGTGCAACAATTACCATCACCAACAGATCAAGTTTTCATGTCCGTGGGTAAGGGGGCGAGCCACTTTATTAAACCGTTATCTGAAAATATTAATAGACCGCCAACGGTAACCGTAGACACGGGAAGGTCTTTTGGGCTGTATTTCATTTCCCCTGTTTATAAGAATGGTTCAAAGAGCACTGCTAGTGATACCTCTCTTATAAAAGACTATTCCGATAAATATAAAGGAGTAATTGAAAGTGGAGAAGAAAAGATTAAATCATTAAACAGCAATACTTCATCGGGTGATAAATACTCATTTGCACCAGATCAAACAGCAATTGATCAATCTAAAAAAATATTAAATTCTTAGGTTTGGAGCTTATTAACTATGGACAACTTAGAAAAAAAATATAAAACAGATAGTAAAGTCATCAAATCATTGCAGGACTATATTAAGCCAAAAGAATCTGTAGATGATGAAGTTATAAATAAGGCAGCAGAAAAAGCCGAAAGCAATCAACCTGTTTTTGAAAAAGTTCATCCATTCGGTGAATCAGATCACAATAGTATAGATGATATTAAAACCAATAAGGCTGGAAATAATGACATAATTGAAAATAGTGATGCGTTGTATGAGGAGTTATTAAAGGGGTTTGCCTACGACGATTCAAATCAAAAAAGTTACCTAACAGAAGATCGTTCAATATCACCAACATCAGTACCTAATGATAAGTTGAGTGATAATAACAAAACCTTAGACGGTAATTATCTGGATGGGATCGATGACATTGAGATTGAATGCTTAGATGATGATAGTTCAGCTAGTTCTGAAAAATTAAATATTGCAGATTCAAATAATAACGTGGGTTCTGATGCAAAATCACCTACTCTAGAAAAAGATGAAACAACCGTATCAAATGAGCCTATAAGTGATCTCAAGCAGGAAACTATCAATAATCATAGAGAATATAATGTTACGAAAGCTTCTAAAGAGAATAATGAAGATCAGATCGATAATTCCAATGGATTAGATAAGAATGAGGACGTGCCAGATTCTGACAACCAAATACATCGTGATGCGCCAACAAAAAAAAATAAAAGAAAACTTAGATGGATTTTGATACTTATATGCTTTTTATGTGTTGTGACAATTATATTATCTATATACCTAAGCTTCAACAATAGTAGTGGGGTCAGCAAAGCATCTCTAGAATTAAAAACATTAGATACAAAAATATCTCAAAAAAATACGGAACTAAACTCTAAGGTAAGTCAGCAAATCAAGGACATGACTGATAAAAGTAATCAACAGATGACAAAATTACAGGGAACATTAAGTCTTATCAATGAGCAAATAAGTAATTTGCAGGATCAATATAATCAAATAAAAGGAGATATAAGTACATTAAAACAAAAAATTGAAGGTAATGAGAGCCAAATAAACAAAAACAAAAACATAATAGACTCTCAAATAAAAGCATTCGAATCATTGGATAGTAAATTTAACTCTACTTCAGCTAATTATTTAAATTCGTTACAGGATATAACGTCAATGATTAAAAGTTCTGATAGCAAGATATATGTGTTAACTAATAGTAATCAACAGCTGAATGATTCAATAAATCGGATAGACCAACAGTTGGAAAAATTAACACATCAAAGGTATAAGGATGCAAACTTTTATATTCTTGGCGAGCTGCAGGGGAAATTGTTGGTAAAAAGTGATGATATAGGGTTTATTCAAGTTTCGTTGGAGAATATGCCTTATCTCACGATAAATCATATTAAATATAGAGTTATTGAAAAAAATGAGACTTACTGGACAATGCAGTCAAGTGATGGTGTTAATTATAGAGTTTCAATCAAAAAATAAACCAAAAGGAGAACTTATGAAGAGTATAATTAAAACGTTAACATTGGGGCTTGTGTTACTAATGCCACTTTTTGCATTAGCAGATGATATACAAACAAGTCTGAACAAGTTTAATGGGATACTGGGGGCGGTTGTATCAATATTAATCATTATATGTATTATATGCTTTATTGGGTCATTGGCTGCTGCTGGGTTTTTGTTATATAGGAAAAAACAACCAGGATCAAATATAGGGACCGGACACGTTATGGTTGCAATTGCGGCATCAGCACTATTTATGGTAGGAGCTTTGGGCTCTGGAGCAGTATCATACTTTGGTACATCAATGGGCATTCAGAATGCGGATAGTAATGCCAAACAAATTTCATTTAAATATCAAAATAATTGATTGTAATTCATCAATGGGTGCTTACAACCCATTGTATCTACCATAAATTATAATATTCATTTTTTCATATCACTTACAGCATTATTAATAATTTGCGATGATACAAAGATCACAAAATAAATTAATGTAAATATGTCAGATCCGACTTTTATAATGTCCGCACTTTGCTATGTATTTGGTAATTGGGTTGGCTATCTTGCTGGTTACACTGAGCCAGTTTTGCCAGGTGGTCCTGAATACTCATTGTTAATGAACTTAATTTCAAAAACTAGTTTCATTGCGGTTATCATTTACTTTATCGTAGCTGGTTGGAATTTGTTTACGTTAATTATACACAAAAGCCAGCGTTTGGAGCAGGAAGGACAACGAGTAGAGGAAAAAAGTCCATTAGCTTTGGGAATTAAGGCTGTTGTGGCATTTGCTTTTATATCAAGTGGAGCTCAGCCAAATGTGCCACCAGCTCAAGCGTTAAATATTGCGAATATTCATCAATTTACTATGACTTTAGCGTTGTGGGGAAATAAAATAGGTGATCTTACCGAGCAATATGCTGCCGATTTGTTGTTAAAGAATATAAATCTTAATGTGCAATATAGTGATCAGATGCCGAAATTATTAGATGATGTTATTAATATGCAAATGTGCACATTTGCAACGATGACAGCTCAAAACCAATATAACTCAATCACAGAAAGTCAGTCTAAAGATTCTCCTGGATTTGCACAGAAAACACGAAATGCACCGATAGCCTATACTTATAGTGAGAGCATAACACCATCAACGATTTTAGGTCAGTATGCAGCAATGCCCTCAGGGATGAAGGAATACCGCTCTCTAACAGAATTATCGCAAGCCATGGCAAACAGTAAAGCAAAAGATAAAAACACATTCTATGTAGGGAGTGTGAATGATGGTAATACACCTACAACTTACAAATGCGGGGTGATTAGTTTTCCAGGAGCGACTTATGATGCTAATAAATCGCAAATATTAGAGAAAGCTTCAGATAGAACGTATGAGGAAAGTGTTAAAGCATTTGCTAAGTTCTTTGAGACAACAGCTTCAATTTCTCAGCAACTATACAACTTGGTTATTTTGGATGATTTTCAAATAGCAAATCTTCAAAAAAACAGCTTAAATCAAGATCAAGCAAAACAATACCAAGATATTTTGAATCGATATTATGAGGCATTTTCATCCTATCTAAGTGCAATAAAACTTATTGGAGAAAGCAATAAAGATAAAGATGCATACATGGATGAAATCAAAAAATCAGTCACCCAAAATGGATGGGCGCTTTTCCCTATCTACTATAAAGAGATAGAAAAAATATCTGACATTATTAATACAAATATGTCTTCTCCTGTATCTTCTATTACGTCAAAAGGGGCGACTGGCAGTATTGAAACTTGTGGGGTCATGGCAAAATGGTTTTCATGGCTAATAAGTCCCGTGTGTTTAAATGAGGATAAAGCCCAAGCTATTCAGCAAAGCGCCTCCTATACGAGCAAAGCCTTAAAAGCTGCGCTTGCAAAAGACAACAAATTAGCTATTCCTACTGCCAAGTATTCAAGCAGCATATCTAATTCATGCACTATTAATGGCAAAGATGTAGATTGCAATACCAATGACTTTGAAAATTACAGTATGAAGTGGTTAATGAATGCTTTTTTATATTCAGCAAGTGCTGGTACTATGAACCCTAGAGAGCTAGCTGCTAAAACTAATGGGGCAATGAAAAACATCGCGCAAGAGGTTACCTTTAAGGATTATAGTGTGGACCCATTTAGAGCGATGTCTGAGTTAGGAAAAAATATTTATACTGCAATTAACATGATTAAGTATTTAGCTTTGTTTGCTAAATCAAGTGTGGATTCTGTTGGGAGTTATTTTAAAGGGCAAATGACCTCTACGTTATATGGTTGGGGGTTTATTATTCCGGATTCTCTCATCAACATGTTAATTGATACTTTATTGTCAATGATCATAGCGCTATTTGCGCTTCAGGGATTGGCATTGGCATTGGGATATTTGTTGCCGTTATATCCGGTGCTGACTTTTGCATTTATTGTTATTGGTTACTTAAAAATGATTATTGAGGCAGTCGTCATTCTACCGTTCTTGTTGGCAACTTATGCAACAAGTAATAATGTCGTATTAGCAGGGAAGGAGGTAAGAGGGATAATGATATTACTGGCAGTTCTGTTAACACCGTTTCTGTCTGTCATGGGTTATATAGTAATGTTAGTGATCGCAAGTATAGGCTTTGCGATAATAAACTTGATGTTTTTTACTGTTATTGAAAGTTATACTATATGGATATGGGTATTTGTTGCAATTATGTATTTTTATCTTAATATCATGTATAGGTTTTTAGCAAATGTTTGCGTACCTGTAATGCATAACTTTAGAGACAGAGTTCTTGATTATGTATCAGGTGGTATTGCACACATTCCAACATTTGGAGAAGCAAATATAGTAAATGTGGTAGATTCAACTGCAGAAGTAATGCAAGTTACTGGACAGGGATATGATACCTTTGCTTCTAAAAAAGCAGAAAGAGATAAAAGCAATAAAAAAGCAAATAAGTAACAAATAAATAAAGTATTATTAGGAGGTAGTAATGGAGCATATTTTAAGGTTATTGTTTTTTATTTGGTCAGGTTGGTTAATATGGTTTTTTTGGCCCTTTTCAGGAATGTCTTACGATGATAGTTTGGGGTCATATATTATGGGCTCAGTTACCTTTATTATCATAGGCTTGATTATAGGACATGGGTTTTTGCTTTATCCAGCTGCGCAAATTGAGAAGCAAAAAAAACTTCGGAGTCAATACAGAAAAGTGTCTAATTAATCTAACTGAGGGTGGGTACATCACAAGGGCAATAAATCTGATTTAGTCAAGGTGCTAGTTATCGAGGGGAGGGAGATGTAAGACACCTTGACTAATGACACACAGTATAGACGGTAAAAGCTTAACAGCAACTTAATACAGCATTTTTTATCTGCTTATTTCGGGAATACATGTTAGAACCAGCAAAATAATTCTGGCTGAGGATCATTTTATTGCTGTCGCTCACATGAGTCAGGCTTGTATCAAAATTTATGTTGCGGATGAAACTAATTAACCTAACAAACCACCTTTCAGTTACATCTTCAAAAAATCAGATTTTCTTCAATTTGAAAATTTTATAGGTTTTCCATTGAGAAATGGTGGATATGAGAAAATACACTAGAAATACAAATGAGAACATCTTGGATAATATTTGAGGAAATGCACTAGATAAGATGACATAAATGGAAGTTGGGATCAAGATGAGTGAAATTAAGATATAGCCGTAAAATACAAACTTTGCTCTCAAAGCCCTTATTTTTAAATCTTGATCATTCTTGATTCCCGTCTTTAAACAATATTCTTCAAAAGTGCGAAACTTTACCTTTTTTGCTTTTGAGTTTGTTTTTAATAGGCTAATAGTCATTTTGATAAGTGGCCAATCATAAAGAATGTTTTTTGACATTTTTGCAATGTCAGATAAATGTTTTTTCCTGACTGGCCATAGAATATACCATAGAGATTTCAAGATGGATTTTTGTTGGTACTCTTTTTTATCTGCTTTTTTCTTTGATTTCAGTAGTAACATTAGATGTATTTGAAGTAAATCAACAATAAATCAATTATAGCAGGCATGTAGTATCAATAAAGTGATATGGAATGTATGTATTTCATATCACTTACTTTGTTTGTGAAATCATGTATCATCAAAATAAAAAAATATGGAAATCGCACCTTATACAGTTCATTTTAGACTGACTAAACAATGTAATGCAGACTGCAGTTATTGCTCATCATATACAACAGATGCGAGTAGAATGGGATTGAATGATGCGATAACTTCATTTCATGAAATAAAAAAATTTCTGGATGAAATGAAGCTGAATATTACACATTTCTATCTGGAGTTCTTAGGGGGGGAAATCTTAACATATCCCTATAATGATCTATGTGAAATTGTTAAGTATGCCAGAGAATATTTTGGAAAATTTTATAAATTTGATACAGGTTGCCAAACTAATCTTATCGGATCACAACAGAAAGTGGAAAACTTGATTAAGCTTTTTGGTAAGGACAAAGTAAGCACTTCAATTGATAGTTTCTCATCACTGAGAACTGTGAATGGTTGTGACTTGAAATATAGAGCAATCTTTAAAAAAAATGATGATTACCTAGCTAAAAACTATCATAGACTTCCCGCTGTCTATGTATTAGATAGCGATGGATTGGATAATTTAGAAAGAGAGGTCAAAAGAGCGAATCATTTATCACGAAATCTTAATATAAGGTTGCCATTTAATGGTGGGAAAGATGTCAATTATGCTGATCTTGACAGAATCGCAGAACTGATGTGTGGAGTGTTTGATAAATGGGTAATGAATAGTAATATTATTATTGACCCATTTTATTTATTCTTGAAAAAGAGGATAAATACTTTTTTGGGGAAAAGCGTAAAAGCAATTACGCATTGCAATTTTCAATGCGATTGTGCAATTAAAAGCCTGAACATTGATCCTAGTGGTGATATCTATTTATGCCAAGAAATGGCCGATGCTAATCTATTTAAACTCGGTAATGTGAAAGATAGAAGAGGATTGGATCAGCCTGTTTGGAATATACTACAAGCAAGAACACGCTTGCTACACAAGGATTGTTTATCCTGTCCATATTTAAAAGAGTGTCAAGGTGGATGCATGGTTAACTCAATACAATCAGGAAATGGAGTGTATGGCAAACCTAATGAATGTATTGTTTGGAAAGCAATATTTCGAAGAATTGATAGCTTTTTATTATCACGAAATCCAGAAGAGGTTATTGAATGGCTAGACAATTTAGAAACAAAATAAAACCAATTCAAAAAATATTGTTCTCACCACAAACAATGCTATGGAAAAAGACAGAGCAAGTTATTGATATTAAGAATTTTAGTTTGTATAACTATTATGAAGAATATGACGTTTGTATAATAGGTGACGATCCATTAGTAACGCTGTTAGGTATTTTTTCTTTAATGCAATCAGATGTGTTCAGAAAGTTTGTTATTTGCATTCAAAGCAATACCATAAGCGAAAAAGTTCGAGATATGCATGCAATTAGAGTTAATAACATAACTCATGAGTTGAGTAGCTATATATTCAATAAACTTGGAGTTAAGAATAAATCAGTAGGCAGCCTAACGACATTATTGTCAACTCTTGTCAATTTAATTAATGGTAAAGTGTTAAATAATGAAATAGTGATACATCGTTTGATATCAACTGGATTACAGTTGGACTATGGTTTTATCAGGGGAAGAAAGAATTATTTTACGCTATGGCCAACTCATGAGGAAATTACTTCTGATAGTACTAATTGGGCATCCCTGTTTTGCATAAGTATAGGGAGGTTTTTCCCTAAGAAAAAACATGATCAGTCTAGTAAAAATCAATTCATTTTTGCAAAAAATATTATTTACACATCTATTGTCGATAATGTGAGCTTGGCTGATGTGGCAGAGACAAAGGGTGTGTATCTAATAGGTGAGGCGCAAGGAAAATTTGATATTAATAATGGGGTTCTTGGCGCTCATGAGCGATTATACGACATAATTGGCGGCATGTCGTTGTATGAATTTATAAAGGATCATAAAGCATACAAAATTTATTGTAACACAGATATAGGGGAGAAAAATGAGTAATCATGACAATATATTAGTTGCCTTGAAAAGGTATTGTGACGATTGGCCAGGAACATCTATTGAGAGTGGTAAATTCATTATGACAATGTGGCCATCATTGTATTGCCCATTAAACTGCCCACATTGCTATCTATCATTATCGCAAAGAAGGGATAAATCTAGGTTGAGTTTGGAAAGTATTCAAATAGCCTGTCGTAAAATTAGAAACTATTATGAAAGAAGAAATTTAGATTGCGTAGAAATATTTTGTTATTGGTATGGAGGGGAGCCAACATCTATGCCTCAAGAGTATTTTATGTCTGCTGTGCAGTTAATTAACAATGAGTTCAAGAATTTCAAAGTCACGCATGGCGTATTATCATCATTAGTAGCAACTGACAAATCTTGGTTCTCTCTGATAAAAGATGTTACAAAAGGAGAAATTGAGACTAGTTATGATGGTGATATGCGTGGAGTTAAATATATAAAAAAGTGGGAGAGTAAAGTAAGGGAAGCTGTTAGCTGTGGCTTAAATGTGTCAACCACAACAGTAGTTAATAGACAGCTCGTAAGTATGGGTGCGGAAAATTATATAGATTACTTGGTCGATTTGGGGGTAACTCAGACAGGGTTTTTACCAATGATGAAAACAGATCATAACTCAAACAAAGGGAAATTTGATTTACATGCAACAAGCATGGAGGTGTATAACGATTTTCTAATTGATGTGTTTGATGTATACATGAAGAGGAAAAGAAATGGTACAAAAGTTGTGGAAATTGGCGAAATCCATAAAGTTCTTCAAGCGAGCAATTATAGCTCCCTATATAACATTGGAGCATTAGTTCTTTATTTGATGCCAAATGGTGATATGACACTAACGGATTATGATAAAGACGATAAAGAGTTTTTTCAGGTCTTTGGTAATATTGTTGAAGATGACTTCCAGGCTATCTTAACTTCAGATAAGCGAAAATCATGGTTAAGAAAACAGGTAAGAAAAGCAGGCAACGTAGAGTGTGTCGACTGTGAATATTCAAATGGATGTTTAATGGAATATTGGAAGACTAATCGTAAAGATGACGAATGTTTTGGTGCAAAACGATTTTGCGGGCATGTGTTGAATAACAAAAAAGCACTTGATCTCAATGTGAAATATTCTAGACCTTTTTAATGTCAAAGTTTTGATGGTTTACTTTACTTTCTTAGGTGATGAAAATTTTTTAGTACTAAAATAGAGGGTGCTAGTATGCACAAAATAAATAATGTTTTTTAATCACAATCATAATTATGAACTAATAAATAATTTGTACTCATTTGGCTATTGCAGGATACAATTGCTAGAAAAAGCTATGCGTCTTATAAAAATATCTCTACGAAAAAGACCATTTAATATAGAAGATCTTGTTAGGTTAAAAGAGCAAATTATTGAATCTCTTTTGAAAGATGAGTTCTTTTGTAAACTTCAAAATTTTCATAGGCAGTTAAACGAAACACATAGTAAAGCTGAAAGCTATGACAACATTTTGTTAAAAGTTGAAGATCTTAAGCCAAATAAATATATTCTAGAGAATATATATAAAGATAAGTCTAGCCTTGTTCTTAATATATTGGTCACTGAAAACAGCAATTCCTATAAAATTTCTCTTTTGAGAAAGAGTTTAAATATAAATGGTGACCTAGAAAAACAAATTTGCGAATTAAAAGTTATGCCTTATATGGCTTTTTTTAATATGACTCATTTCCCAACTAAGGCAACAGAGTTATTAATTACAGATCCGTTGCAACTACTACAAATAAAGCTATATTGAGGATGATCAAATGTTTAATGATTTTAAATTTGGTGATATTAACAAATTATACGCTAAAAAATATTTGAGGCTTAATTTAGATAAAAATTTACTGTTAGAACTTGAAAGAATTATCCAGCTTGATGAATTGTCTGATTATTATCGAACACCAGGAACATCGAGGTCAGAGGATAGAGATAATTTTAAATATCAAAATAGTAACAATGAATATTGCTTAGAGTACATATATGATGTTGGATGTCTTAGAGATGAGCTAAATAAACTATTTATACCAAGTCTTTTCAATAGTATGGCATTCCATGAGATATTGAAGATTAATGAAAAAAGTGTCACATACATCAAAGATCCATCAAGTTATAGATGTGTTTTATTGAAAATGAAAAAGGGCTACACAGCTTATCCGCACTATGATTCAAGGTACGATACCCCGAGCATTCAATTCGGTTTTTATTATGTTAAAAGCAAGGAAATTAATTCAGAGGGGAATTTGATTTTACATAGAAAGAGTATCAATACTGTTGGGGATATTGTATATGATAAAATTGACGAGTTTGAGATTAATAGTGGCAGCAGTGTCTTGCTGATAGATTACACTCCTGATATTCTTCATTCAACCACAGAGTTACTTAGTCAAAATATAGAGCGATATTTATTGCAAATACAGGTGCTGTAATTGAATTTTAGGGATAAATTTTGGATTTAAAGTAAAAAAGCTTAAACTTAAAAAAATACTCATCAACAGTAGAGGAGAAACCAATGGGTAAAAAAGAAGTAAAAAACCACACAAAAACGGAGTTTGAAGCCATATTTGCTGAGAAAGCAGGACTGACTAAAGTAGCAGCTAAACAAGCTGTTGATGCTTTCATTGCGTCCGTAACGGATATTGTCAAAAAAGGTGATTCAGTCAGTTTTACTGGTTTTGGTAAATTTGAAGTTGGATATCGCGCCGCGCGTGAGGGGCGTAATCCTAAGACTGGCGAGCCAATGAAAATCGCAGCGTCTAAATCGCCCAAATTTTCAGCGGGCAAGCTGTTGAAAGATGCGGTCAACGGGAAGTGATTTATAAGAATTATGTGATAGGGGATTAATGATGGAAAAATTTGATTATATAAAGGTAATATTGATAGCAATTTCCTGTTCAATAGTTGCTATATCCGGTTATCAAACATACTTTGGAGCTTATGAAGTCACAACGAGTATGTATAAAATATTTTGGCATACATCATCATTGTTTAATATGATGGTGCCTTATATGGTTTTATTTTTACTAAAAGGCAAGGCGTATTCAATGGATGGTAGCGCTTATGAGGGAACTAAAGGATTTTTCCTTGATTTTATTGACTTTGCAATGAGTATTATTGTCGCAACATATTTGATATCAACATTGGCGCTTGATTTGTATGGATATATTGACCATACGTACGTGTTTATGGCTTATATAGCTTTAGCATCAATACTTTGCGCTGCATTATATATAATTTTCAAGTACCCATATGATATAATTAAAATACTCTCATTGAATCATGTAATGCTTATTGATGACAACATTGTGATGAACTCGCTTGTTAGAGGGGCAGCCGTATCATTCTTAGCAGCGATGTTATTCTTTGTGCCTGTGCAGGTTTTCTACACTTTTGGGCTCACTTTATCTGGAGCTATATTTACGGCTACACTAACAACAATAGTATTTTTTTGGGGTGTTTTTTCATCTCTAAAAAATGGATGGTATTTAAGGTACCAGGATAACAATTAAATTTTTGTGGGAGATTTTATGAGCGATGGTTTTGCGATTTTCAACTATGCTTGCGCTAGTGTTATTGTCGTTGGCATTTTAGTTTTGTTGTTTATGAGTTTTTATTGCTGGCTTGAGAACAAAGTCACTGAAGCAATAAATTTACTTATAGGCGTTGCCGTTTCTATTGCTGCAATACTTGCTGTTGTGTTAATTTATTATCAATTTGGAGAAACAGGTTTATACATTCTGTCCCCCATTGCGCTTATTGGTGGGTATTTTAGCGTTAAGAATATGTTTGATCCTTGCTAGCCAATAATTGCGATGAAGCGTAATTTAAATCTATGCAGTCGTAGACAGAGAACCACGGTTTTTTCCGTTGGGAATTTCTACAACTTAAATTTGACAATAAATCATACCTACAATATTGCAACAACTTATAGACGAACTTTTTTCTTTCGTTCATTTTCATTAATATAATTCTCAAAAAATTTTATGAGGTAATCCATATCTATTATTTTGATAGCTTCCCCGACTTCCTTTTCTAAAGTATAGTGCCAGAATACCCCCATAGTCTCAACGGGTTTGCTGTCTTTGCCAACGGAATTTAGAACTAAGAAAATGTGATATGCCAGATGATTTTGATTGGACTCTAGTGAGAGGTGAAAAAACATGTCTCTAGCGTATATGAAATGAAGCTTATTTATCTCTTCAAATAGACGTATTATGTAGGTGTAAAGATATGCGTGTTTGGTTCTTATCTTATATATTTGATCTTCTGATAATAAACTGTTTCCATGGCGGTCTCTGCGTGTTGCAAAGCTTTCTAATGTATTTACAACTCCTAAAACTAATGATTTATCTGATTCACACATCTTATGTTCATTAGCAATTGTGATATTATTGTCAACTATCAATAGCCGTCCTATAAGAAGTAGTTGGGCTTGAAGTTCATCTATTAACCGAGTGTAATCGATTTGATATTCATTAGAATTGGCATCTGCGTATTTTACTATTTCTTTTTTTAATAGCCACTCTTTTGGGTTTATGATTTCGCTTCTCCTGTCTGTGAAAAAGGATTTTTGAAGATTAAGACAAATCAATTTATCTAAGTTTAAGCTATTAACAGGGTAGTTATGATGGTAGTGTCTGTTGATAAACCGAAAAACAAGGTAAAGCATAAATGCAACAAGAATAACTTTGCATATAATCGACAAATAAATGGCATTGTCACGTATAAACTTAAATGAAAATAAAAAATTATCTATATGGTTTGATATAGATGCATATAAGAAGCATGCAGAAACAGCTACCACTATTATAAATAAAGCCGAAACTAATATTGTAAAGCTAATATCTTCATTTTTATATTGCTCATTTGACATATACAAACTCTTACCTAGTAAAAATAAGAACTCATTTTACAGTTCGGTAGGCTTGGTTTAAAGTGCTATGAATATTGAATGTGTAATCATATTTTCATATCACTTATTTTAGGTTGGTTTATTTTATAGAATAAGCTTCATACTTACTTTTTGTAGAAACATTAATGAAGCAAATTTATAGTAAACTGGGATTAGCGTGCTTGATTATATTTGGATTGTCAGGGTGCGCCTCGTTTCGTGGAGAGCAAAATTCATCGCCACCTGAATTTAAAGCTAAAAATGAGCCTTTATCATTATTATTGGAATATTCAAAGCAGGCCGCTGAATCTCAAAAAGAATATGCGAATATTAGTAGTGCTGAAGTTGCCCAAAACACTACTTATACAGAGTGGAAGCGACAACAATTTAATTTAACAGCGGTTCCTGTTGGGTTTGATAAGATAATTCAATTCGATGGAGTCCAGACATACTCTGTATATGCACTTATTAAAAAGATTGCACTACTAGCTGGATATAAGTACGTATTTTTAAACAGGGCAGATTTACCAGTATTAGCAGTTGTTTCAACAGGAAAAGAAGGAGTTAGTCTAAAAGATCTGATAAACCAGATAAATAGTTATGTTGGGGATGCGGTCACAATATCAATTGATGGAGATACAAAGCAGATTTTTGTCAAATACAAAAATAATTTGAATAATGTTAATACGCATAAGCAGGATAGAGAGGAAAGCGATGAGAAGAAAAGCTAGAATAATGATAATATCTTTGCTGGTTGTATCTTTAACATCCTGCGCAACAAAACCGATAGAGCCCGAATCATCAGAAATAATACCTAAAGCTTCGCAGTGGAAGGTTACAGAAGCTGATAAAAAAGCTAACGAAATAACTAAGTTGCATTATTTTGATTCTGATGTTTCAGCCAGAAATATAGCCTTACCCGAGATATTTAATCATAAGATAGCTCTTCCAGAAGGCTTCTCAGGTAGTTTAGACAATATGATGAAACTTATCTGTAATGCCATTAATTATGACTATGAAATAAAAAATAACGCTGAAATACCCCCTTTAATTGTTATCGCCCCAACGTATTCTGAGAAATCGGTGTTTGAATATTTGATTGAAGTTCAAAATCAGCTAGGAGATAAAGGGACCATTGGTGTAAATAATAATGACCAAATGATATTGGTGAAATTATTTTAATTGGTAGAAATTTGTATGCTTGTAAGAATCCACAAAAAATTATTTATGTTAGTTTTAACATTTGTCACTATTGGCATATCATATGCAATTGATGAGAAGGCGTTATACAATGAGGGTTTAAACTACCCTCTAAATACAAGCAGTATTGATGCTAATGAAAAAGGATCTATTGAAGCCATCCAACAAAATGCATTACGTATAGGTGCTCAGTCAGGACTTTATTATCAAATGAACTATTTGCAAGAAAACGTCTTAAGCTATGCTTCACAATTGGATGTGGTATTTAACTTTCAAATATTAATGAAGTGGGCGTCATATGGAACGTCGATCAGTAATCTTCTGCCGCCAGTTATACAGGCGATTGATAAACAGGTTTCTATTGAGCATTCTGGGCAAAAATTAGTTATAAACAATAAGGTGTACAAAATAACGACTCCAGCACAGATAGTTGGGAACCCACCTAATTGGAGACAGTATCTTCTTGTTGTTGTCAATAAACCAAATTTTGATGTGATCAAAAAACCATCCACATCACTTGAGTGGAATGCGTGGGATAACTCTTACCGTCAGGGTTGGGTTGAAGGTCAAAAAGCTGCAAATCGTTTTTTCAACTATAAAATGGCGCAGCTTTATTCAACATTTAATGGAATGATGACATACTTAATTGCAGAGAGAAAGGGTATTGTTAATAAACCTGATATAAGTTCTTCATATATTCCCGTTAGTAGTTATGGTTCAGAGATGAGTGTTGGCAATATGATTTACACAATAGATAGAAATGTAAATTTTGAAGCTGATCTATCAAAATGGAAAGTTAAAACTCTGAACGATGTCGATACAGTGGGGGATAAGCATGGTTGAGATTAGCAGTGATAGCTTTAAAAAATATATTAATATTTCATCAACATATCAAGAGCAAGCAGATGATATGTATCAGTTTAACCGTGATAAAAATAGGGGTGCATCTTGGGTTTTTCAAAATCTACCAGGAACTATCAATAGAAGAATTCATTTAGATGATATTCTAGAACATTGCTGTGCGAAAGGCGCTGATGATATTTTTATAAGTTCAAACCTTAAAGTCATGGCTAGAGTTGCTGGACGCAATATCCAAATAACTGATAGGAAAATATCAGTTTCTGAGTTAGAGAATATTATACAAATTATAACAAAAGACCCTGCTTCTATAAATGTATTTACAAGAGGTGAGAATTTATGGGGAGCTTACGCTATTAATGAGGAAGAGCATGGAAGCAAACGTTTAAGATATGCTATTGAAGGGACTGTTGATGGTTATGATATCTCGTTTAGGCAACTAATGGATAAACCAGTAAAACTATCGGATCTAGGTCTTGAGCAAGATGTATGGAGCAAGATACGCACTCTTAATGATGGGTTCGTAATTGTTTCAGGAGCAACTGGATCTGGCAAGAGCACTTTAATTACTTCGATGCTAAGAGAATTAGCAGAAGATAATGATGGAAATCACAACATCCTAACATTCGAAGAACCTGTTGAAATAAGATTTGATAAACTGAATTTCAATACTTCACGAGTTAAACAATCAGAAATTCCCTTTAATTTGAAAACTTTTGATATTGCCGTTAAGGGAGCTATGAGAAGATCGCCAACAATAATATTTGTTGGTGAAATCAATGATTTTGCAACCCTAAAAGCATCTCTCGCAGCAGCGCAAACTGGACATCTTGTTTTTGCAACTGTGCACGCTAAATCAGTAAGAAATATATTCTCAAGAATGCTTTATTTGTGTCCAAATGACCTAAGATCTTCATACTTAAATGACTTGATTGAGTCTACACATGTTTTAGTCAATCAAAAGCTGCTTAAAATAAAAAATGAATTAAAACGAATTCCATCAAGAGAATATTGTTTATTTAATGACAAATTCAGAAAGTCTCTATCAGAGGTCGGAGATAATATTCACAAAGTATCTCAAAATATAGGCGATCACATTGATCATAGTAAGTCGACACATAAAGATTGCATTTTAAATTTAAAGAGAAAAGGTATTTATGTTTATGATGATGTGGAGTAATTTCTGTGAGTGACAATGTTCAATTAATATTAGATACATATAATTCAATATACTTAATTTTGGTAAGTGTCTCCGTTGTCATGGGGTTGATTTCAATTATCATGGCTGGGTTAACACTAATTTATAGAAGAACTAATCCAAGTCGATTCAGCTACTCTTTATCAATTTCTTTATTTATATTAGGCGGTTTATCCTTCTGTGCATCAGGGATCTTTATTAACTCTAGAGAGACATTTTTCCCCGGAACGGGAGGAGTCACAATTGGTGAGTTTTCACAATCACCTATGGATGCACAGCTATTGGCGCAACAACTGGGTATGGTGCATGGTAATCAACCGTTTATTATAATGGTGATGTTGTTAGCAATAAAACTTTTTGGTTTTTATCTTATAATAAGGGGCTGTACAAGACCAATGAAATCGTACTTTACTGGGCAGCCATTTAATTTTATGGTCTCTATAAAATATTGGTTTCTAGGATTTGTTTTAATAGCAATTCAACCTGTATCCCATTCTTTGTATACTTGGTTTCAACAGGCATTTCAGGTGAGTGTATGAAAAAATATGCTGTACTGTTACTTTTTATTATATATTCAATCTCAATTTCGCATGGTTTTTGTAGACTTCCATATGAACCATGGGATCCATTTTGTACCTCAGTCCCATCTTCACAGTCTGACGCTCATGCTATGATTAATGGTGGAATTATACAGAAGGCAAATGGTATTAAAGCAAATCCTAATTTGGCTGACAAATTACATGAAATTGGCTACGAGGTTAGTGGTATAAACATTGCGTTACAGCAAAAAGGTGTAGAGTTTTGTGCTTGGCTTGGATATCTTACGCAAGATTATTATAATTATATTCTAACGAATAAAGTTATTAGTCATGAGCATAGTAACTATTATGTTCCAGATACACTAACATATTCACCAGAAAAAACATTTGATTATTCAGTTCCAACAAATTTTAAGTATTTCTATATTCCATACACACAATCATGGAGGAAAGCATATTGTGGTATGTGCTACATTCCACAGAAAGACACTATTGGTATTGCTAAATTGTTTGTTAATAGTATGCAGACGTGGATAGATTTAGTTTTAAATACTAAGAATGAAGAAGTTGCAGGATCTATAGATGGGTTAAAAAAACAAATTGATTCATTAAAAGAAAAATATAAAAAAATGAAAGAAATTAAGCCTGAACAGGTGATTAGCTGGTGTACGCAGGAATATCAAAGCTACTTAAAGAAACAATATTTTTGCAGTTATTCAAACAACAATAGCGTGTGTAAACCTTTTAATAGTGGGAGATTATAATGAAGTGTGGATTTCTAACAAAAACAAATATTATATTAAACGTCATCTGTTTGAATTTTCTATTTTCTTTGTCATATGGCTTTGACTATAACTCGGGAGGAATGAGTGTTTCAGGGGGAGGCTCCTGCCCAATATATAGTGGTGGAAAGGCGTATGACACTAATATATGTAAGCAGCTTCATCAAGGAATAAGTCTTGATAACAGCTTCTTTGATGGGTTAAAGCAAGGCTGTGGTGCTGATTTATCCTTGCCTGGACTAGGGACTTTAAATGGCAACCTCGATACTATATTTTCTGGCGGTGATGCATGTCAGGTGTTAAATAATATTACTGGGAAAAAGCTAAGTGATGCTTTATCTGCAATTAAAGGATTTGGTTAATGTTATGAGATATGAAATTAACAGGTCTAAAGATATTTACGTAGAGCCGGAAGAAATAGATGCTTCATATGTAACAAGAAAGGCATTATGGATTAATTTTATGCCGCCAAAAACGGTAATTTTAATTGTAATCTTAGTGTTGTTTTTCATTGCTAGCATATGGCTATCAATCTCTAAATTGTGGTCGTTATTGTTCTTATTGATGATTGGCTATGATTTTTATATCTATAGAAGTAACAAGACATACAGGTCACTAATAAGGAAGTATATTAGATATATTAAAACAGGAGACGTGCTTTATACTAGAAAAGTTAGGAGCAGCATACATCGAAGACGTCAAGGTTAGTTATTTTTTATTAATTGTGTTTATACATTGGTGTAAATGCGGTGGTTCATACAATATGTTGTATGACCTAAATTGAGGCAATCTTTTTGAGTGGGTAAACGTAATGGCATTAATTGATACATTGATTGAAGTATTGATAAACTTTAAAAATATTGAGATTGAAAATTATATTGAACATAATGGAATGATAAAGCATAGCTGTGGACTCGAATCTATTACTAATCACTTTGGTGACACTTTGATTACAGCATTTAAAGTTTTTGGGGTATCAACTCATGTGGCATCAGATTGGGAAAAGCATGCTGAAAAACTAACTAAATCGCTAACTGCTCTCCATAGAAATGAGGGACATAAAATTCATTTCGCGTTTGAGCAGAATCCTGAAAGAAAAAAGGAGGTATTTGATTTAAATAGAGAATCACAGAGAAAGTCGTGCCAGAGAATGTCTTTGGATCTGATAGATATTGCTGATTCTATTATAGATACTGCCGAATCAGAAACTACTTATCACAGCCTTCTCATGGTCATTGAGACCAATCGAAACTCTGTATCTGCAAAAACTTACCAAGAAGAATATGAAAAAAGAGAAAATATTCGGAAAAATGATACTTCTTTTAGTAAGCAGCTTTATGGTAATAAATATGCAATGATAGATAACAATGTGCTTGAGAGTATAGAAAGCATGCATGTTACCTTTATACATCAATATCTAGCGATTATATCAGAAACGATCAACACATCCCCTTTATCAGCTAAGGAAGCGGCACTTGAGTTTTATTTGATGCTTAACTCCTATGGAAAAGGTGTGGAGAATAAAAAAATTTCTACATATGATAATTATGAACCAAGGTATTCTGATCGCAATATATCTAAAATTTCTCAGATGGATGGGCTCGCACCATTATCATTAGGATTGCAATACTTTGAGACTAAAAGTATTTTTATACCAAAAGATGCTCAAGACTTAGTAAATGTTGGTGATCGGTATTACTCTATGTTTAGTTTGAGCCGCCCTCAAAGCATGATGAAAAAATTTGATGACCTTTTAAGGGATATTCCTTCTGATTTGCCATTTAGATATACGATGACAATTATAACTGGTGTAAAAGAGTTAATGGAAACTGTGCTACCAATAAAAAAATCATATATGGCATTTTTTGCTCAATCAGGAGCGTACAACAGGAGAATAGAGCAATCTATATTGGGGTTGAGCCAAATAATAGAAGCTGATGGTGCAGTTAATCAAATGAGCTGTCACTTTGCTACTTGGGGAAGAACCATTTCGGAGGCAAAAGATCGATCAGAGATATTAAAAAGCCACATACAAGGTTGGGGCGATCCTGGAATATATAAGGAAACTGGTGACGCGAGATATGCGTTGTTTGAGAGTATTCCAAGCTTGTCGTTAAAACATACTTGTGAATTAATACCAATGACCTTATACAGAATTATAATGATGGCACCAATCACAAGGCTGTCATCTCCTATAGAGCATGGGCATTATAGTTTAATAACAGCTCAAAACACACCGTTCCAATGGGAGTTTGGAACATCATTGCTAACTTACTGGGTAGAAATTGTCATTGCAGAATCTGGATATGGCAAATCTGTGTCTGTTGCATCTAAAATTATAAGGTTTATTTTGAATTGTAACTCAAATGAAATACCTATGATTGGGTTTATTGATGTAAAAAAATCATTCGGCCTTGTAATAGATATGCTGAAAGATGCTCTACCAACAGATAAGCGGAGTGAAGTTCAAAGTTTTAAGGTTCCTGCGTCAATATTTTCAATCAACGATATAGAGAACGTTGAAGATTTCTTTTGCTGCAATCCCTTTGACACAATATTAGGATCGAGAAGACCAACAAACAAACAGTTAAGTTTTTTAAAATCGCTGATGTATGTACTGTTTTCTGGAAGTGATGGTGATTTGGATGAAACAATTAAAAGTATTATAGATGATGCGATTGTCAAAGTATATGATACATCAATGATTGCAGAGCATGCAGAGAAATACTCAATTGGAGTTGATAAAGAAATTGATGAGTTTCTATCTAAAATAGGAGCAATAAGCATCACCAGTAAAAATGAATATCAAGCTGGTAAGCTATTTTTAACAGATGGTAATTTAGATGGCGAGCTTGAGTTAACATGGTGGGATGTGGTAGATACATTATTTTTAGCAAAAAATTATGCTTTAGCTGCTAGAGCGCAAAAAAGAGCAGTGCCAAATTTTATGTCATTTTCTAAAATTCTGGTCAAAAACAGAAGCTTTAAAGATAAGTACGATAGCATCAAAACATTAAAGACAGATAGCTATTGGGATTATTTTACAAGAAAATTGGAGACTATTCCCAAAAATTACCCATGGATGTCCACAGTAAGCACATCAGATTTTGATGAAGCAAGGGTTCTTTGTATAGATTTGGCCGAAATCATTCCTAAAGAAGCAGCTGCATCAGGAAATAGTGAACTAGTAAAACAGACAACATTAGCCTATATGGTGTTTACCAACCTAGTTACAATGAAATTCTATGGTGATAATAGCGGGGGAACAATTGATGCATATATAGAAAGTAACTATTACTTTGGAGAGAGAAAAATCAAAGATATGTACCATTTGCATCATAAAAAACAACTGTCAAAATTACAAGGCAGTATAAATTTATTTGGCATGGATGAGTTTGCACGAGCTACTTACAACAGCTATGCTACTGAATACATCCATTCAAGGCAGGTCGAAGGAAGAAAAGATAATATATATATGATCTTAATATCACAATATGTAGACCATTTTCCAAGTAAAATTTTGCAGGCTGCATCAACTATCAGTATTTTGTCAAAACAAAGTAAGAGAAGCATACAATTATTAGAAGATGCTGTTTCTTTTGAGTTAAATGATTACACTAAAAATTACTTAGAAAATCGAATACATGAGCCCACTTCTTCAAAAGGATCAACGATATTCATGTTAGCTAAAACTGCTAAATATCCAGTAGCTCAGGCTCTTAGATTCAAGTTATCATCTCAAGAGTTATGGCCTTTAACAACCAATAATCTTGAAGCGTCAATATTTATCCGATTAAGGAACGTCTTGGGTAGTCATCGATTAACTAGGAATGCGTTAGCAACAATGTTCCCTTACATGGGTATAAAAAATCATATAGATCAAAAAGTAAGAGTAAGCAGGGGGAAAATGACACGCGAAGATGCCATAGATGCTACGCTACAGGAATTAATAGAGATTGCAAATAGGTTAACTATAGAAAGTTGTGCAAGCCAGTAATCATTTTACGCTCAACCATATCTGACAAAAATCGCGTTTGAAAAATAGGCAACTGTCAGGTCAGGTCTAAACTTATACACCTAAAAAAACATATATCTGGGCATGACCAGATATGTACTATGTCTCGTTGTTGCTTATATTTTTCTTCTTTGATTTTCTTTTGTTGAGAGTTCCGCTAGATGATTTGATTAGTCTAGATATTTTTTGATAGGTTATATTGTTGATTAAGTCAGATTGATTTTTATTTTTTAAAAAGTTGTGAAGGTAACTTTCAATCTCTTTGGTCGTATACCCTTTGTCTGATAAGTTAAGTATAGATGGTCTAACTTGCTCAAGAAACTCTTCATACGGTTCCTTTTTTTCTTTTACGTCGACCTCGAATTGAGCAAATTCAGCGACTAAATCTTCAATTGTTATTTGAATATTATTTTCAACTTGCATTTAATATACCTTCTTATTGTTTTTGGTGGAGTTACATATTTTTTTCATCAGAAAACAACATATATCTAAAAAAAATACTGCTAGCAACAAAGATAGCTGTAAATATGAAATACAGTAATGAGGCTAAGAAGCTTGAGGTTGCAATTAGTATAAAAATCAAAGCAAATATAGTGGGAATCCAGAACAATGTTGTCCTGAAAGCATCTTTTAATCCAAACATCATTACTTTAGATAATTCACTTGAATTAACTTCAGATCGAATTGCAAATCGTTTCATATATTTTCTCCATTTTGTTATTAATTATTAATTGTGAATCATTAGCTTTAGGTTGTTTAACTGTTGTTAATTTATTATGATCGAGTGGATAAGAACTTGTAATTAAAGATAGTTTATCTGCATAGAATAGAGATTTCTTTTTGATAGGAAGAAGATATTCATTAGCCCCATCAATTTTAATATTAAAAAGGCATAATTCAGTAAAGTTAAGCTCTTTAATATTTAGATAATTTAAAAATAATGGTGAGTCAATTTTATCTATTAAATAGGTTTTAAATATTAAACCATATAAGTGTCTGATCAAAGACAAGTTGACTTCATTATTGGAGAGGTTTGTATCATAGAGTGATTCATTCATATGAACATCGAAATTATTTAGTACAGTATTATAAAGATTTAATGTATCAAACTTATTTAAATTGAATGATATGCATTTTTCCGATAGGTTAAAAGAAATAAATTCACGAGTATTTTTATCATTAAAAAATGGGATTACACCTGTAATGTTAGCATAAGCACTAATGATATTATGTAGCAAAAAATACTTAACATTCTTAACATTATAATATTGATCTTCATATAGAAAAACATATCTATATGAGTCATCTATGTATGATTCTATTACAGCTATAATTTCATCAATTTTCATAAGTATAGCCCTCATGTATGCTGTCAGTTATAAACATTATTCGTTTAACATAAAGCCACTCTATTGAGGCATTAATTGGAGATGAACTTTCAGATTTTTTGGCAGAGTACAAAAATAAACTATTCAGGTAATTGAATCTTGATATAGCATCGTGTGATTTATTAATTATAGTTATTGATTCAAACATAGAGCGATAAGACATAAGAAATTCATGCGTAAATCTATAAAAATCAATAAGACCAATGTCTGATAGTGCAGTTAGTATCAAAGCAAAGAGTTTTTCATTTGTTATTTTTTGATACATCTCGAGCGCATTGTTATAATCATAAGTATATAGGTACGATATATTTTTTAATATTTCGAGCAATCCAACGCCTTCAGACTTTAAGGGATTAATCCTGTCATTGAAGATTACTTTAATCAAATTTTTGGCATTGATTGAGTCAGTATGATCTATATGTATCTCATCTTTATATAGGCCTGAGTCGATGATAGCCTTAATAATGTCATCACTTTGCGGGTAAGAAAAATTAATCATATCACTTCGTAATAATTATTAACGTTTTATAATGGTAACCAATTAATGGGAAACATAGTAGTGATATGAAACAAGGTAATGACAGAGAAATAACTAACGTTCATCTTGGGTATGAAAAAATTGGGAGTCATATTTATGATCTTCTGAGTGCAGATAAAGTACAGATGACAAAGCAGATGGATAAAGCTGGGCTATTTCAGGGGAATGGTTTTTTAGTATCATTTGAGGGGAATGCTATATTTAACGAAGTTCAACAGTTAGTTACATCTGGAAAGTCCTCGGATATTATAAGTATTTTAGATAACTTGCCAAATAATGACTCACATCATAATAGTTTAAAAATGATGCTAATCACGTCACTATTATTGAATAACAGTAATGCGTATGAAATTTTCAACAAATATAAGGTTGGGTTTAAAAGTATAGAATTTATAGTTAAGCTCGTGCCAATAATTTTAATAAAAAGAGAGTCTATCCTTGATAGTAAGGTATATATTAATATAGTTCTAAAGTATATTGAATTAATAGATATATTCCCTGATTTAAAGGATATCATAGATGGATATATAAAAGCACTATTATTACTATACGTCATAGCATTTGAGGCTAAGTATGACTATCCATTTCTGTCAAAAGAAGCATATCACCTAAGAGATTTTGAAGGGCACTTTATGGTGATGTTATTTTCAGCTTTCTTTGTTAAAAATGATTGGAACCATTTTATAAAGATATATCATGAAATACATAATAAAGTATCCATATTTAATATGGAGAATTCCAATATTATAGATGATAGTTTTACAATCTGCTCTAATTCAAAAACAACATATATTATCAATTCAATACACCAGAGAATAAAAGAGCAAAATTTAAGTGGTATTGATTTGAGTGAGATAATCTACGCAGCTAATGTCTCAAGTTATATCAATGATGGTATTTTATCATTCATGAATAATGTTAAGGAGAAAATTGATTTAATTTTCTCTTGAGTTTTCAATATTATGACCAGGAGTGTTATTTAATATTTTTTCATATTGTTCACATTTTTTCTCTAGATTAAGAACTAATACTTTTAGATTTTCATTATCTCTAATTAATCTAGAGTATGACTCGTTTTTCAGATCATTAAATGTATTTTTCATGGCAATTGCAGTCAAATCATATAAATCATTTTTTTCAATTATTTTGAGATTGTCAGGGATTAGTTCAGTAGATATAACTTCTTCATTATTAAGTTTCAAAGAGTTATATGTACGCGGAGATGCCTTCCTAGTTGATCTATTAATTAATTTTAAAAACTCACTAATCATAGTTTTTTCACTCATTAAAGAACTTAGCTCACTAGCCGCATTATTTACTTGAGATTTTAAATCATTTAAATGTGCTACATTGTTATTGACTTCATTCGTTAGTTTATTTGCTAAATAATCCTCATTCTCATGGATAGACTCTTTAATCTTTATAAATTCATAAGCATATTTTTTAACGGCTTCATACGCATCATAAACAAGCTCATTTTTATAAGTTTGTATAGAATTAAATGTTTGCAAAAAGTCTTTATATGACTCAGGTTTGACATTGTCAATTCCATTTATAATATTTAAAAGACCATCTCTTATCTGCTTTATATCTTGCTTATCATTTTCAAGTGATGAAAGTAGTTCAGATACGGTCTTTTTCTTTCTATTTCCGGTGAGTTGTCTCATTCCTTCTTGGCGTTTATGAAATCCGAGTCCTGAAAATGAATCACCCACATTACTTTGCATATCAGATAGAAACTTCTTTTTTAAAATATTACCAGAAATAGATTTATAGGTTTGATTATCAAAGTTTGAGTTTAGAAAATGAAAATGCCATTTATGCTCATCTTTGTGCAATACAATATAAAAATTAACTGAATTGGTTTCCTTTGTAAATTTATCAACAAAGTCTCTTGCTGCATTCATCAATTGAATTTCATTTCGTGTATGAGGAGTTGCCTCGTCATTAAAATAAATAACTCCAGATATTACATTGTTTGCTTTTTTTTGAACTCTCTGTTTATAAGTACTTTCATATTTATGATAGCATTCAGATAGTGTCGCTTTAATATCACTTTTTAGTGAAGTATATATTTCAAGGTTTTTTGCTGAATATCCTCTGACTAAATCATAAGTAGAATTGCTTTTAGTATGATGTAATAGAATTCCTTTTTCATGATTATAGTGTGATCCAATAAGTCTTGAAACATCATGATAAACAGTGGCAGAAATTTTTCTTTGAGCTATGGCAGTAAAAAAAACACGTTCCATAAAATGATAATAGGGTCTCTAATAGGTTATAATATAGACCTTAATTATATATCTAACAATATCTTTATGGGATTAAATTAAAAATACACGTTTTATAATGCCCTGAACAAATATATAGACTATAATATCATTTTATTTTATTAAAAGATTATTGACTTATTAATCGCATGAATTCAACCAAGCTGTTGCCTTTACGTGTATGATTGCATCATTAAGTGCCTTTTTTAATATAGGAGACTTATCAATGTCATCAAGGCTTAAGTTTAAAGAGCTTAAGGTGTCACCAACTTCCTGAGAATATACATATTCATGATTATCTAGCTCATAAATAAACGCGCTTAAAGCGAATTCATACTCCTTCATATTTTCATTTTTTTCATGCTCATGTCTTTTAAAAAGACCTGCTAAAGCCTTTTGATCAGTCTTTTTAACTATGCCGCCAAATCCAAAGGAAACAACTTCATTTAGTTTTGCGTCTAACGCGTCAAGTGCTACATTGAGTTGACTTTTACTAAATGCATACGCCATAGGTATGGAATCTAATTCATTTCTGTGTTTTTGCATAAGGTCTTGATAGTTCATAATTATTCCTTGTTGGTTAAACCGTTAGCCTTTCGATTAAATTAAAGTATATCACAATATACTATAAAGGAGAGGTTAAATTGCAAAAAAAATCACTTGGATTAACTTCGATGAAACCTTAAATGATGGGTTAAAAAGAACAGCTATCATAGTATGATGATCTTATTTTCTCCATCTCTCTAGGTAGAGGTTGATGGTCATCATTTAGTGGAGAGCATGGCTCCCCATAGTCTTTTGTTCTACTGTAGATTTTTCCGCTCACAATGCAAAATAATTGCTCAAATCCATAAATTTTAATTAGGATTCTATCCCAGTCATCAAAGCCTATTATTTTGGCTGTTTTACCATTTTTTAGTTTGTATATGTTTTCATTCTTCATTTCATAAATTCCTAGTAATAACTTTATTATTTTTGCATTTAAAATCTACTGAACAGAGGTTAGTGATATTGTGGTGCTTATTGCCTTTTCTAAGGCTGTTCATGCTATTTAAATAGCTGGTGCAATTGCTGGTATATTTGTTTTAATAACTCTTGTTAAAAGGGCATTAAAACAAATAATACAGATTAATTAGGCGTAATCAGAAAATCGTTTGGGACTTCCATCCCATAAGCTTAACCATAAACCTTTCTTATATGAACCCAATTCATTATTTGAACGATATAGCATTCTAATTGGTGGATTACTTTTAATATGATCTTTTCGAGGTGTGATTTTACCGACCATACTTTTTTGACCTTCATATATTTTATTGGTTTCAAGCTCTCTTAACCAAACACTTTTTTCTGTTGCCCTTAGCACTTGATAGAAATCCACATTAGTTTGTTCATAGCCCCAATTATGATAAAAAACTAACCCTGTTAAATTTTCGCATGTGCTGAAAGCATTATTATCAAATAATGATACTTCATTTAGTAGTTTGGTAATTTCATCTTTATTTTTATTACGAAACACATCGCCATTGAGATCGCCAAGCATTTTATAATCTAATGTTTTTGGATTTATTATAAAGATAGCAGCTTCATATTTATGAGGATCAGAATACTCTGGGACAACGCTCAGCATATAGCCATTACTGAATGAAAGTTTTGCTTGCAATCTTGTTTCAGATATCCCAACGTCATAAAATATTAAATCATTAAACGTATACATACGAATCTCCTTATTGGTTAAACCGTTAGCCTTTTGACTAAGCTAAAGTATATCATGATATACTATTAAATCAATGAGTAATTATATGAAAATAGATAAAAAATACTGTGAGTATAGCCAACAAATAGATAGCAATAATTCACATGGTCTAGAATAATATATTCAGATTTAAATTTGATAAATACACGTTTTTTAAATTGTGGAAACGATGATTAGATTACCTTGAAGATTATCCTCTGATGTTGCGATATTGCTATAAAACCTAGGCGCATTTAGCATTGTTGAATACTTTCTTTACCTTGCCATATAGTTGCATGTATAAAACCTTTTCCTTCTTTCTGTTTTTCAGATCCTCTTGTAACTCATCTATATAAATCGCAAGATATTCTAAGTGGCTCAATAAGTTGTTTTCTAGATGATTTAATAAATATTCTAATAGTCCGTCGTTTAAAGTGGGGGCGGCAATAAGTTCGCTTATATATTCTAGAAGCTTGCTAGGCGTATTTGTGGCGTCCGTTATCTGATTGCAATTGATTAGCATAATATGTTCCTGACTGATATTCTTTAATGAAATTATTTCTGACCTTCAATGATTAGGCTGCTAATTTTGCATATAACAGCTTTATATCTTCTGTTTGAAAAATTATTATATAGCTTATTTAAATAAATTGTTTTCTGTACTTATTCACCCCCATCACCTGCTAATTTATCTAAGCTTTGCATAACAAGCCTAGCCTGATAAGATGCATTAGGTGTAAGCTTCCGTACCCAAGCGCAAGCATAACGTGACCACTTAAAGCCGTTGCGCTTTAAAATGTCGCGTACTTCTTCGCTTGGCTTGCCGTCAAACTCAAACATAACACGCATTTCTTCGGGGTCTTGCGTGCATTTGTAGCCGTTTTTTTCGACTTCTTGCGTGCTTTTGTCTGCGTACTTCTCTAAAAGCTCTAGCCGCTGTTCTAAGCGTCTAATTTCTGCGGTGTCTGTCTTGTATGGTTGTTTCATCAAATAGTACGGCACCCAATGACTAGATGATATCAATACTCTGTATAGCTTTTTTGCTGCTACTTCGTCCACTTGCTTAAAATCTTTAATTGCATAATGGCAAGCTTTTCTTTCTTCCTCTTGCAAATATGAATATTCACCATATTTACTTATGGTTTTTCTTGGCTTGGCTATTTTATTGAATATTTTGCGCCACTGCTTATTAATATCTTTCATGCGCTCATTTTCTGATTTTAAGCTTTCGATTTTTTCCTTAATCTTCTCGGCTGCCTCTGGGTCGTAGTTTGATATCCCGCCTTTGCCGACAGATTCCGCCTTTTGTGCGTAGTATTCTGCCTTGTCTTGCGCTGCAACAGCTTTATCCATCTTTGCGCCTATTTTCGCCCTATAGCTGCGGTCGCTCTTTTCTGAATGGTGACCTACTAGAATAGGCTGACCGAAAGGAATCGCACGCGCCATTTTGCTTGATTCTTCTGCTAGTTCATTAGATAGGTGAGCTAATTCTTGAGCTTTTTCTTTGTAACGCTGTTTTCTGGCTTCTTGTCTTTCTTCGTAGCTGTTCATGCTGTAAACCCTCCTAAGTTGCTAACGTCACGCTTTAAAAATGGCGTTATTGATACTATGTTGCTTTGTGTGTTGATAATGGCTGTTTGCGTTGGCTTCACTGCGTTTTTAGCTTCTGCTTGAGCATATACCTTATCATAAGCAAAAACATCGTCTAATCGATCTTTAAGGGTTATGTAATTATTTCTTAAAACGTTTTTTTTAAATAGTGCTATCATATATATTCCTTATTGGTTAAACCGTTAGCCTTTCGACTAATTAAAAGTATATCAAAATATACTATAAAATCAATGGCTAATTACAAGAAAACAGTTAAAAATCTCTGTACGTATAACCTGCAAATAGATAGCAATAATTTACATGACCTAGGATAATATATTCAGATTTAGATTTGATAAATACACGTTTTTTAAAAATGATAGCAAACCATGCTTAAAATTAAATCGTTCATGCTGTAAATCCTCCTAAGTTGCTAACGTCACGTTTCAAAAATGGCGTTATCGATATGATGTTGCTTTGCACGTTATCGATATGATGTTGCTTTGCACGTTGCTAACGGCTGCTTGCGTTGGCTTCACTGCGTTTTTAGCTTCTGCTTGAGCTATTACCTTATCACGATCAAAAACATCGTTTAAGCGATTCCTAATGTGTGTTTGACAGCTTTTTAAAAAGTTATGTTTAAATAGTTTTATCATATAGTTGGCTAGTCAATTCCCATTCTTCTTCTTTTTCTGTAAGTTCACTCTGAATATCTTTTACGTCAGTTTCAATATTTTCCAAGTGTGAAATGGTTCTTTAACAGACTTATCATAGATTCCTTTGCCTTCTCTTATATATTTCATATATTTATGATATTGATAACTATTAAGCCTTACATAGCAGGTATGTCTATTAATAAAAAGATCATTGCGTACCATTAAGCCAAGTTCTGACTCAAGTTCTTTAGCGTATTCCTTCGCTTCATACATACTGTCAAATATAGTCAAATCAATTTTGCCTGTATCTTGAATAACGCTGACTATTTCTGTGTAAGTCGATTCCGGGGGCATATATACTCGAGGATCGTCACAGCCTAGGACTTTTCTGCCAGTGAATCCACCATGCTTCTGAAGTTGGAAATAAGCATCTTCCCTAAGTTTTATATCAAATGTATCTAGATTAACAAACAATTCATTATGTTCTGATTTCATTCGGCTATAGTAATTATCAGCTTCGATTAAATTATCAAATACAGTAAAATTTATTTTGGCATTATCATGCATAACGGTAACTACAGCTGTATCCATTTCATAAAGATAATATTTTTTTGGTATTGTTTGGTTGCTCATGCGCTCACCTCCCTTGCTACTTTGCTAGAATTTCCCAAGGAAATAACTTTGTTTAAGCCGTCAACGTATAGCTGATCATTGAAAATAATGTGCGCGTTGCCGTTTTTGCAAAACTTTATGTTAAAGTACAGACTTTCAAAAAGTTGATCAAAGCCTTTATGATCTGAAAGTTTGGCGCTCACCATTTCACCACGATGGTTTTTTGCTTGCTTACCTGTAATTACATCTAAGCACCGCTCCAAGTCGTTTAATTCATTCGTAAAATTATAGCCAACACTGAGAAAGCCAAAGCGTGAATCACAAGCCATTGATTTGATAATTTTTTTGCCAAACTTTAAAGGCTTATTTGTCTTATAGCAGTAAACATTTAATGATTTTGCAACGTCTAAAACCGACTGTTGGAATATGCTTCCTTTGTTTGCGTGCAACTCTTCAAAAGTTGAAATAATGTTTTCTCTAGTGGCTTCTGGAAAGTCATTACCGTAATTTACTCTGCTGCGCCAGTCACTTTGCGATTGTGCGCTCATAAGCGAAAAAAGGTTAGTTTTTTCTGCTAGATGCATCCAAATTGTACGATCAATATTTTTTATGGCATCGCTGTCATTTTTTTCTTGATAGTCTAACGAATCCCTATCGCGTCCATAGTTTTTAATATGGTCTTTTAGGCTGCCCATATTTAACGCTGCATAGGATTCGTTTTGCTTTCTAATGTATTTACGCGTTTCTAAACACATTTCAATCATACGTTGACGCTTTGCTAAAAGCTCATCAAGATCACAGCTTAAAATTAAATCGTTCATGCTATAAAACCTCCCAAGTTGCTAACGTCACGTTTCAAAAATGGTGTTATCGGTATTATGTTGCTTTGCACGTTGATAACGGCTGCTTGCGTTGGGTTAACTGCGTTTTTAATATACCTTATCACGATCAAAAACATCGTTTAAGCGATTCCTAGTGGGTGTTTGACAGCTGTTTAAAAAGTGATGTTTAAATAGTTTTATCATTATAGTTTCTCCAGTAAAAAATAAATATTTTAGGAAGGTGGATTTAAAGCGATAAGCCTAAGAGTTCTTATTATTGAATACAGTCACTGTTTTATCATATAGTTGGCTAGTCAATTCCCATTCTTCTTCTTTTTCTGTAAGTTCGCTCTGTATATCTTTTACGTCAGTTTCAATATTTTCCAAGTGAGTTGCTAGATATTCCAATAATTCTTCGCTAGAGGTTGGCAGGTCATTGATATCGATGTCAATACATTCGCTTATAAACTTTAGAAGTTCTTGGGGAGTATTGGGGGCGTCTGGGATATAGTTATATTTAGTTGTCATAGTATCTTTCCTTATTGGTTAAACCGTTAGCCTTTTGACTAAGTTAAAGTATATCATAATATACTATTGAATCAATAGATAATTATAAGAAAATAGATAAAAAATATTGTGAGTATAGCCAACAAATAGATAGCAATAATATGGTCTAGAATAATCTATTCAGATTTAGAATTGATAAATACACGTTTTTTAAAAATGATGGCAAGCCATGCTTAATGAGGATGATTGTCACGTACGGTTATGCAAGGGGCTGATCTGAAATGTTAGGATTAGTTGTGTATTCGCATGATCGTGAACACATTATTTGAGCTTTTTATCTATTATTTTTTTGTTAACCCATCTTTAGACTCAAATAGTATATGTTGGATTTCTTTTCGTAGATTTTTGGCTATAGGTTCGTTATCGAGCATACTATTTATTATATCTGCGTTTTTTCCTGTATATTCGGCTTTTGGCTCGATGTTTTTGGCTTTGCATATTTTTATGTAGGTTTCCTGAAATTGAAAGAGCAACTCTTGAGCAATACTTAAAGAAGTGTCTTTAGTTGTACTCAAGTTAAAATAATAGCTATTGTCAATTTGGTTTTTGCCAAAGGAATATTTTTCATTCTCAGTGCGATGATAATGTCTGTATAGCCTTAGCATGGCTAATTCGCTTCCTATAGCTGTAAGGTTATTACTGCTAACTATGTTTAGTTTAATATCTTCTTCAGCAATTAATTTCCAATCGTATAAGATTCTTTCTTTTTGTGCGTTTGTAACTTCTCTAGACATATTATTCACCATGGGTTGATTGATACTGTCAAAGCTTAAGCTTTTGGTTCGACTACTGTATAGCCTTTATCGTATTCTAAATAATTAGCGATGAAGACTGGATCAATAGAGTTCAACATATCGCGATCCTCGAATACATCGATGGGCTTTTCACCTAGTGCATCACCGATTTATCCACTTTCTTCAGGTTAACCCATATACCTTCGTTTTGACAGTGTGGTTGTTAAGTTAACTAGCTAACATAATGGATTTACGATAGTCTAACGGGACGGAATTTCTTATTAGCTGCTTTAACTTGCGTGCTTTTTGGTTACGCACAGAAACTATATGCGTATCTATAAATGCTTTAGCATCTGACATTAATCCAGACTTATTGTGATTATCATCATAATATCCAGAACATGAATCCAGTAATTCGTTTTTGTTATTGTAAACCATATATCCGTAAACAGAGCCGGATAGGTATGCATTATATATGCTTATTTCTTTATTAAGTAATTCTTGTGCATAGTTTAAATCTTGAGCAGATAGCCGCTTTTTTGAAAACCAACTCCTGAGATTGTCCTTTGTTACAAAAACAAACCCAATTTGCCCTGAATCTAACTGACAATGGAATGGGGTTGTATCAATTGTAATCCCTGAGTGATCGTAAAGGTATATAGGCTTGATGATAGCGATATCATGTTGCTTTATTAGTGCATTTTTAAGTTCCTCCCATGAAAGATAATCATTGTGATTATACTCATGTTCATCACCTAGGCTGTATTTCCGATGAAAACATATCATTTGTGATAAGTTACACCAGTCTCTAGGATTGTCATAATCATCACAAAGTGTGATTTCAATTTTATAATTTAAGTATTGTAGCATTTAATAAGTTCCTTTTTGGTTAAACCATTAGCCTTTCGACTGATTAAAAGTATATCATAGTATACTATAAAGTCAATAGCTAATTATAAGAAACAGATAAAAATCTCTGTAAGTATAACCTGTAAATAGATAGCAATAATTCACATGGTTTAGAATAATATATTCAGATTTAAATTTGATAAATACACGTTTTTTAAGATAAATAACGATAATTAAAATTGAGGTTATTGAGTAGGTGCTTTATTGGTCTATCGTGGTGGTATTCCATTATTTACCTAGTGCTTTTGAATTGTCTAGGTGCATTATATCAGTTATTTTAATTTGAAGCGTCCGCGCTATGACGGACAAAGGCGCACTTTGCTTTAACATTCGACTTTGCCCCCCCTGATGCTTGTCAAGATAAAAAACAATATTAAGCCGCTTTTGTCCTTTCGCTATCCTCTTCATAAACCGCTTTTAAACTAGCACCAAGCAAATAATTTAAAACTTTGGTGCTTTGCCTTACTGCTTCGTTAAAATCCTCATCAGTCAAATTTGTGAGCCAAGCATCAATATAGCAGGCATGGTGTTGTAAATCGGTTTTGATACCAAAATGTGCGCTTAACATAGCGCTGGATAGTTCTGCGACTAATTCCTCTTTGGCATAGCTTAATTTGCAATTTAAATCTACACTGCGGTTTAATCTTTTTGCGTGCATGGTGCTATGGGCTAACTCATGCAGTAAAACAGCTTTGTAATTCTCATCATTATCAAAATATTTTGAGGATGGCATTTTAATAATATCCAAATTTTGATTATAACAAGCTTGTCCTTGGTCATGTGTAATGATCTCGATATTTTGAGTATCAATAACAGCCTGTAAGTCATCATTAAAAACAATAGTGTTTTCTGTTTCGACTAAACTCGTTTGTGATAAATTAAAAACGGCATAATATTTCGGGCATAGTATGCTTACCTCGTAAGTGTCGCCTTTTTTGATAACGCTGTCGCCAGTTTTAAAATCATCTTGTGCTATTTTTTCTTTATCGTAAGTTGTAAAGAAAAAAACACGGCTTGATTTTTCGCCTTTGTTTACGCTGCCATTTAACGCTTTGATTTGTTTGAACGTCAACCATTGATTAGATTTAAAGTTATTTTTTAGTTGCGCCATGTAAAGATTTATCACATTAACGCCACTGTATAAATTGCCTTTTGCATTCACTGGCAATTTAGCGCAACCCTCACGATTAAAAACATCTTTCCAAGCCGCACCGCCATTTTTAATAATCTCTTTAATGCTTTGGGCGATGTCGTTTACTAAATCGTTATAGGTTTGTTTGGTGCTTTCTTTATTGTTTGCTGCTTTAGTTGCCATCTTATCTTTCCTTATTGGTTAAACCGTAAGCCTTTCGACTAGCTGAAAGTATATTGTAATATACTATAAAATCAATAGCTAATTATAAGAAAACAGATAAAAATCTCTGTAAGTATAACCTGTAAATAGATAGCAATAATTCACATGGTTTAGAATAATATATTCAGATTTAAATTCGATAAATACACGTTTTTTAACTGAGGTGATGCTGATATTGTGCCATTATTTTCAGTGACTCATTTAGCAGATGGATGTCTGAATATTCATCAGCTTTATTGATGGCAACACCAACTGATATAATAACAAAATTGACATATCTAAAAAGATATATATACTTAATGATATTGGCGATGCGTTAGGCTTAATATGTGGTAAGTTGAATATACAGACGAGTTTGAATTTTGGTGGAATACATTGAATGAAGCCATGCAGATTGACATTGATGCAAGTGTCCAGCTCTTGGAAAAAATGGGAATTTATCTTTCGTTTCCACACTCATCAAAAATAAACGAGTCAAAGCATTCACATATGCGTGAGTTAAGAGTGCAAAGTAAAGGTAAGCCAATCCGCATCTTATATGCTTTTGATCCTAAAAGACACGCCATTCTTTTAATTGGTGGGGATAAAACAGGTGATAATGATTGGTATGAAAAACATATTCCAATTGCTGACCGACTGTATGATGAGCATTTGCAAGAAATTAAACTGGAGGAATAAAAATGGCGAAAACATTCAACAACTTAAGAAATAAAATGTCTGATGATGCACAAAAAAAAGCAACCGATCAGGCACAAAAATTAATGGCTGAAATGCCCTTAAATGAGCTCAGGGCAGCAAAGCAACTTAGTCAGGAAACTATAGCCAGAATTCTTAATAAGAAACAAGCTAATATTTCTAGACTAGAAAAAAATACAGATATGTATATATCCACCATCAAGCATTATATTGAAGCGATGGGGGGGACATTAGAGATTAATGCTATTTTTCCAGAGGGTAAAGTCAAAATAAATCAATTCCAGAACATATAACTTTGTTTCAGGCTAATTTTTGTAGCATCATTATATTTTGATTGTGTAGCACACGGACATTATTAACTACTGGTTGGTAGTCCTCTTTGCTTTCAAACTCGTTAACTAATTGTTTGTTAGTCTCATCTAGTTCATTATATGGTTTATTAGCATACTCCATAGGTAAAAAGTTTTTAAGCTTACACGCTTCAATGTTAAAACGTCTGAGCAAATCCATATCCTTAAACTCAAGGTGAATAGTGCCTTTCTTAAAGATTGAGATATAAAAATATTCGGTGTCAATTTTACGGTTTTTCCCGTTATTAACTGCGCTTTTACATACTTCAACAATATCCTCTGGGTTTTCATTTTGATTTGGCTTAAAGTAATTCATCACTTTTTCCATATCTCTTAGGAAATTCCCCTTGAATTCATCTATTGAATAACTCCCAAGAAATGAATCATAATAAAATGGTAATATTACTTTTTTATTAATCTTGTAACCGCTGTTAGACTTCCACGCATTAAAATAATGGATATTGTCTTTATACTCTGAATAATCACGCCATCGATCATCACGCAACGCGTAATCGGTCATTTTATCAAAAAGCGATTCAATAGCATTATTAATGTGTTTTGGAAAATTACAAACAATGTTTAAAACAAATTGCCTTATGTTTCCTTCAGTAAACTCTTTGCAATAAAAAGTTCTGATATTTGCATTCATACGCTTAAGTTGTTCACTCGTTAAATATTTTTTCACCTCTGGTAATCTGGTTACCCTCTCCCAATATTCTATCTTAAGGTTATTAATGAATAGATTCTGCTGGGATCTCATTAAAGTTGTTAAGTTTCCATGTGTGGAGTTGGACGGATTTATGCTGTTACTACTACTATTATAATCGTCATTAATTTCTAATGTAAGATAATGGGAAACATATCTATAATTGCGATAGAAATCAATCAGGTGAGTAGTTACACAGTCTTTAGTTGCATTAAATGACGCTACTAAACCCGCATATCTATTTTTGGTAGTAACTTCATTGCATTCATGGTCTACGTTGATTACTACATCTGTCGGTTCTTCTTCAGTCAAGTCGCCAAATATTTCAGTCTCAACATCTCGCTGAATATTGATATAAATCAATGCTACTTCTACGTTAGTCTTGCGCTCCGCATCAATGAAAGCATTTTCTATATATTCTATATTAGCATTTAATCTGTTGAGCTTATTTATAAGGTCTTTGCGGCTGTTGGTATATGGATTTTTAATTGTTTCTGCATTTAATAAACAAACAATTTGACCACAAAACACAATATCAATTGCTTTGTGTAGGTGTCTATCTCCATCTGAGAATGGAAAGTTTGCCATAATTAAATCATAGTGCCATGTTCCGCTGTAACTTAAAAAATCAGAGTCAATAACGGAAATATCTTTATCTTTTAGTATCGCTTGTAATTCAGGCTCTATTTCTATTGCATGTATATTGTATTGATTGGTTGAGTTATTGCTGGTGCGTAATAGATTATTACGTCCAAATCTAGTTTTGATTTCATGGCTATCTATAGATGAAATTAAATCACCTTTGCCAGCACTAGGCTCGAGAATTGTTGTAACAGTACTAAACTTTACTTTATCAAGCATTCTGTGCGCTAATTCTAGCGGTGTTGGGTAGAAGTCTTTATTTATCATATTTTTCCTTATTGGTTTAACCGTTAATTTTAAAAAATGGCAAGTTGTTATTAGATTGAGTGCTTATAAGCTGATTTCCTTATGCTCAATAATTTTCGCACATTCATCGCCTTGGTATTCTTCGTCATAGCGTTTATAACTATCGTTATCACAACAGCCTTGATGCAAATCTTCCACTAAGCTCTGCATATCGCTGTAACGCTTTCTGATTTCTTGAAGTGGCTCTTTAGTGGTGATCAGGTAGGTTCTTGCTTCATGATTTAAAATTTTGTAGTGCAAGGTGATTTCATAGGTGTATTTGCTCATGCTAAAATCTCTGCTATTTCGTCCTCAATTTCTGGCAACATATAATGCAAAGCATCGCTGTTGGCATGTACATTGCCTATGCCAAAGTCGAAATTATCATCTAAAATTTCCATAATCTTGTAAGCTTGCTCATCACTAATCACTTTGTCATTGTCGCCATAGTCGGTAATCTCATCACGTATATCTTCAGCTGTGATCCAGTCAATGATTATTTTATCACTAGGATTGTGCATTTTATTTAAAAGCTCAATAGCTTTTTCAACGGTAAAGAATTGTGGGGTGCTCATATTTATTACTCCTTATTGGTTTAACCTTTAGTAGTCTTTCCGACTGCTTTATAGTATATCATAATATACCATAAAATCAAGGATGTGACTAAAAAATTCCTATATAATTTAGGCAAAACATAAGGTGCATATCAACAATATTTTGGGGGCGTAGTATTTAATTTTTCAATATAGATAATAATGTATTACACGTTTTATAAAACTTCGCTGTAAAACTTTTTTCCTTTAGTTGGGTGATATATGTTAGCGACAGCATAAACTTTAGGCTCAGCCAGAATTATTTTGCAAACCAACCAACATTATTTTGCAAATAGAATTTTAGAACCAGAATTATTCTGCAAATGGATTTTTGAATATTTGATAACTTCTATGTCAACAGAATAAAATGCTGCTGCTCAAGAAGGAAAGCACGTAACTAAAATGAAGTTATTAAAATTGTGCTTTATAGTCTCCAATATACTTTATTTGCAGTTTCAGCAAAAACCTGATGATAATGTTCATTAGGAATATACTTTGATAAAGTATTATGCCATTTCATATAATCATTAGTATTACATACTGGATGATTAGACCCATAGCATAGCCTGACGGTTGGAATATGTTGCTGTATCCAATCCATAGCAACCTCAAGTTGGTCTAAATTATTGTTGAGCATAAAAAAACCTGATAATTTTAGAGTTATATTCTCACACTGACCTATTTTCTCTATCATTTGTTTCCAAACTAAGAAGTCTTGCTCTGAGTTACATAATGGTAATCCCATATGCTCAATAACTGTTGTGACCTTGGACTCAGTGATACTATCTATACAATGAAGAATTTGACTTGGGTACATTTGACATTCAAAAACCATATTGTTTTTATATAGGATGGTTAACTTATCTTGAAAGTCTGCAGGTAGAGAATCATTTTTCATAGGTGAGTACTCTGCAGTTGGGTGGTAAGCTAATATATGTCTAAATCCTACTACTTTTTTATTTGATTTGAGTCTTAATACAATGCTATTAAAATCTTTCAAGCCCAAGAAAAAATCTATACATGAAATATATCGCATATCATGATTAGGAAAGCTTTCATCAAGCCATGTGGATTCATGCTCTGTGTCTATATCAGAGTCGTGAGCTTCTATATGTACAAATTTGGCGTTTGGTAATGTCATTGGTGAGAAATTATTTTTAAGCTCATCTCTCGCGTTGAATACCCATTTATTCATATTTTTAGATAAATCCCAAAAATGAACATGAGAATCGATTAATTGCATGTTTTATATCCTTATTTTATTGTTTTATTTTATTTGCTAACGTTTGTTTGTCCCAACCAATAAAGGTAAGAATTGTTGTATATATAATAATGACAACCAAATTAACAGAGTAATTTGAGATTATTAAATGCCACCTATTGACTGAGTCTGCGAACATCTGATAATCACATATCGCATTGTGTATAGCCATAGTTGTACAAATAGATGCAATTGATGATAACCAAAAATTTTTCTTAAATATTTTTTGATATAACGCATTGAACAACAATAATTCACCCAAATATGCCACTATAGAACCAAGTAGGCCATGCCAAAACAGACTCCAAACGCCTAATGAAATATTGTGAATACTTGTGGTGTGGATTAAATCACTAGATGATAGATTACTTGGGATGGGTAAAAAACTAGTAGATGCAATCATGCCAGATGAAGCAGCATCTAGAAGAACGCCAAATAATACAATAAATACAGTCCATAATGCGCCAAAACATACCACCATTCTATCCATTAGAACGTATACAAGAGGATATAAGAAAGCTGCATACGTCATATTAAAATTAAACCCCATAAAATTAAATTCTATATGATTAAAAAATATAATATTACAGGTCAATTTAACAGACATGTATAACATGATTAAGGCAAGTGAAGCTATGTGTAAGTCTTTTTTTAGTAAATTATTCTCTTTAAATTTCATGTTGGCTTCCTTCAGCTAATGAGTGTAAGTCTTGATTTTTTTGTTGAGACGAGAAGTGTTTGGTAACTTTCATGATCAAGATTGCGAATGATGTCGAAATCTTTTAAGAGATCGCTAGCATTATCTATCGCAATGATCTCTTCAGTTTGTAAACACACAATTCTGAAAATATTAGGTTTAACGCATTCTGCGTGAAATTGTCTTTTTGGTATCGAGTCATAAACACGTAAAGACTGTTCTATGAAATGCTTTTGAGCATGCGCATCAAGATAATTGTAATAGTAAGAATTAATAAATTCAATGGGGGTGAAGTGTTCATTCCCAATGGGAGAATTTATAATATATAGTATGCAATCCTTATATTGTTTGATTTCAATATTAAAATTGAGTTTAGGTTTTATTTTTTCTCTAGATAGTTTGAAGGCAGCTACCTTGATAAGGTGACTGTACAAATTAAACACTTTTGATCTCATGAATACCTCAAATCCTTTATTAAATTTCAATGGCTATACATTTTGCAATAACTTTCACATCAGAGATTCTATGTGATACTCCATCGACATAAAAACAATCTCCTTTAAATTGAGTGATACGGAAGATTTCCGAAATGCGTACTTGCACTATGCAGATATCATCATACTTGACAGACTGAATATTGCTTATTGGAGAAAATCTTAGAAAATATTCCTGTGAGATCACTCCAATTTTATTGTTTAGTTTGATGTAGAACTGGTCTTCAGGAATAGCTTTTTTAATTGTGAAATCTGGAATTGAGGTGTCTATGCCATTGAAATTATTAAAAAAATATACTGAAGTATCGCGTTCTATATCATCATTATCTATATCTAGCCACAATCGAGGTAAATTAAAATATTCTTCTATTGCTCGAGCGTGTTTTTCGGCAAGCTTCCCATCTGCTAACATGCGCGATATTGCAGCTGGCTGAATTCCCGTTAAAGAGCACATTTGCCTTATTGATGGGATATTTCTGTCATGCATTAACTCAGAAAGCTTGCGAATCCTCGTTTCATGTATTTGATCTAGAGATGACTTTAGTGAAGTATTCATATTTTTTTGCGAAGTTATTTTGCCTTATTATCTCATTAGCATAAATAACTAGCAATACCAAATAAATTTACTGAAGTAGAGTATTAAGTCAATAAAATTCAATAAATCAATTGAATGTTGATAATATATCAATATATAATGATAAAAATATTCTTTTGTTGTGAGAATCGCCTACTTAAGCAGGGATTAGCTAAAATGATTTTGACTTTTGATAAAAAAGTAAATGGAGTGACATTGGCAATCTTTCCCGAAGGCTTTAATAGATTAATAGATGATATAACAAAGGCACATAGATATTTTGTTGCTGCGAGGGGCACCTGTATGGCTAATTTTAATTTAGCCATACTTAGGTGTGTTACTTAGATGTATAAAATAGAGGAATTATTCATTATGTCTGATGATGAGAAGCATAAAAAAAACAATAATCTTGAAGATGATGATAAGGATAAAAATAAAAATAATAGTCCTGTAGGTGATGAGAAGCTTAAAAAAAATAATAGTCTTGAACTAGCCTATGAACGAAAATATAAAGAAAAATTAGTTGATGATTTAAAAAGAAGATTGGGCAGAGGGGAATCCTACAAAGAAATAGGTATGGCATATAATTCATCTCAGCACACAGTCAGAAAATATGCTCAAAAAAATAACTTAACTAACTCGACCAGGGGTAAGAAAAACGATGAGCCTACCTATTTTAAACCCGATATATTATCAAAAAAATGGGGTTAACTATATTTGTTCTTCGTTAAGATTTCCAAGCGTTTTATCTAAAACAGCACGTTTCTTATTTGCAAGTAACTCTTTCTTTTCTTTGATTTTTGCGTTGATCATTTTGCGCTTTTCTTCTAATTGCGCAATTTCAGCTTCTAGTCGCTGTACTGGTGTTTGTTTTGGCATTTTGGATAACCTTAGCATTTCCTTGTTAATATTCTCAAATACTATCATAGCTTCCTGAGCATCTCTCAAATGTTGCTCATTCATAGTTACAACGTCTGCTACAATATAATCTCTTGCAAATAATGATGTGCTGAACATCATCAAAATAGAACTTAAAATAAAATATTTTTTAGCCATTTTTTGCCACCATTTTTTTAACTTTCTTCACTATAAAAATTATTAATTTACTATATAAAAAAATACCAAAAATAAGATATATAAATATTAAAGGCTCTGTTTTTATAGAAATTTTTAAATAGGATAGAAAATCATTGCCTATCATAGCTATAAAAAAAAGTGGTGTGTATAGTAAGCCATCTATTGAAAAATACACCAGAACTAAAAGTATAGGTATCTTTAATATTTTATTAATCATTTTTATTTCAATCCAATAATTTCCTAACCGTCTTTATCTTCTCAGCATCAGCTTTTTCAGCTAATTCAACTAAAAACTGCATTTGTTCTTCGTTAAGATTTCCAAGCATTTTATCAATTTGAGCGCGTTTTTTATCACTGATCTTGTGTTTAAGCTCGTTGATTTCTTGATTAATCTTTTTGCGATTTTCAATTAATTTTTCTAAATCTTGCTCTAAGTTAGCAACCGTTTTTCGTTTTCTTGTTTTTTTGTGCTTCTGTCATGTTATTTGCCATTTTGTCATTTTAACTTAATGATAATAATAATGATCTACCCCGTCAATTTGGGACACTTTTGGTTTTCGGATTTCATACTATCTTCAAAACAATATTGGCTGCCCTTATCTGAATGAACAATAGTGCCTGTCGGAAAATGCCCTCTAAACAGGATCAGTTAGCGGTGAGAAGTATGTCAATCATCTGTTAAGCGTTTAAGTTCGAATGCGATCTCATAGCCTAATGCATTAAAATATTTTTCAACATTTTCAATGCGCATATTATTGGATAAAGCATTTTCAATTTTTCTGTAATTATGAGGCTTTACACCTATCAATTTTGATGCTTCAAAAGCTGATATATTTTCCTCTTTTCTGACCAGTTTTAATAAGGTAGAAATGGAGGTTTTAAGGTCAGGAGAGATTAGAACCTCACCAACTCTCACTTTGGATGGAATTGGAATAAAAAATTGTTTAGTTGGACCTTTGTATGCATCAGTATTTTCAGTAATATTCTTGTTGAGGTAATCTGATAGAGAGTCTTTGGCGTGTAATAAACATTCTTCATAGGAAGATTTTGGCAGAGTCTGCAGGTCAGGTATATCTCTAAATGAGATATAATACTCACCCTTAATATTTGTTATTTGTGCAGGGTATTTGGTGTAAAGCATGCTCTCTCCTTAATAATATATCTATATGCGGCGCACAATTACATAGGAATCGTAAAGTTAATGCCCAGCATGATTTGATCAGCAGCCCAAGGAGAAGGTTTTTCACTATTAGTAGCCATTTGATAGGCATCATAGTTAGAACCTTTGCCAAAGATGTGATTGTATTGAAGCGTGATTTCAGCGGCATAAATCTGATACCCCACCCCAACTCCAGCCATAGGAAGCCATTTAGAAGTTGAGACACTTTCCTCAAACTCTTGACCAGTAATGGTTGCGCTACTGAATTTAATATTTTGATTCATGTATGTCATACCGCCTTTAACAAAGAATGTAAAGCCAATGGGGGTGACAAATTTAGAAGTCAAAAGTACGGGAATGTTATAATAATCAGTATATAACTCAACAGGTGTGTTATCAGGGAATTTAGCGGTATAGTCTGCATTTTTAGGTGAATAGAAGAACCCAGACTCAATACCTAAAGACCACCAGGATTTAATGGCGTAATCAAAACCAAGTGTTGCACCCCCAACGACAGAATAGTTACGTTGACTGCTTTCTACCGTGTTGGTATAGCCATGATTATTATCAGGTGCACTTATTTTTCCTGCCCCACCTTGAATTGAAAAGTTGAGACCTGTTCGCGCTTGACCAAATTGCATGGCATATAAATTAGTAAATGCGAATGCCCCTATAAATACAAGTAATGTAGTAATTAGTTTTTTCATGATTTTTCCTTATTGGTTTAACCTAGTTATTCAATGTTGACCAGCAACGATTGATAGTATATTATAATATTTGAAGAAGTCAACATGACATTCGATTTTTTTACAATATGGTTAAACCAATAAGGATTGCAATGAATTTAACACAACATAAAGAGATAAAGCTAAGATCGTCTCAACTAAGTATTATTGATGACATCCATCAAAGTTTAAGAAATAATGAAGATATTGCTTTTGAGGCTCCAACGGGTACTGGAAAAACAATTGCTTATTTGTATGCTGGATTCATCTTAGCTAAAGAACAAAAAAGGAAGTTAATTGTTTCCACGTCAACAAATTTACTCCAGGATCAAATAATAAAAGACATTCCAAAATTAGAACAACTGTGTAAATGTAGAGTAAACATTGCCTTATTAAAAGGTAAGCAGCACTATATGTGCCTACAAAAATTTAGTCATAACGCAAGTTTGCATCAAACAGACCTAGAGAAAATAAATACTGAATTAGACAGTGGATGGAATCTCGAACGTAATAACTTAAAAGGGGTCTTTAGCAAAAAATTCATAAATGATGTATTCTATTCATTTGGGTGTTGCATAGGATCTTTTTGTCAATATGCTGACTATTGTCCTGCAATAAGCAAAAATCAGTTAGGGGAAAATGCAGATATAATTGTTATTAACCATGATCTTTTGCTGTGTGAACTTATGAATGATAAATCATTTATTGTTCGCAATAGCAATGATTATATTTATGTTATTGATGAAGCTCATACCTTTAGCTCAAAAGCAATAGCTAAGACACAATGCAAACTTTCTCTAGAGGCACTGCTTAGAAATCTTATAAGACTGGAGAGTATAAATGGCGTAGACAAAATGTGTGCGTTAAAGGATGTGATAACTCACACAAGAAGTAATATGAGTATACTTTTAAAAGACATTACTACAATTGATGAAAACACTGCACTAAAGTCAAATCTGAATAAAATTCATTTGTTGTTAGCTAACAAGCTTAAAGAAATGAAGAGTAGTCAACTTTATATTAAAGCAGTAGAAAGCACTAATTATCTAGTACTTAGCCAGATGAAGAAGTTAGAAGATAGCTTGGAGACACTAGATGTAATGCTAAATAATGAAATAAAATGCATATGGCATGATAAAGATTATATTGTCACGCAGGAGTTAACTGCTACAAGGATAATGTCAACTTATGTTAGTCCGATATTAAAAGGAAAATCAGTATGGTGTTCAGCGACATTAACTGTTAATAATAGCTTTAACTACTTTAAACATCAGGTTTCTAATTTTTCACTATCAAATACTAAACGATATAAATCAAGCTTTGATTATTCAACAGTTAAGTTATTAATACCTAAGATATCCAGTGGTCCAAATGCATTAATATTCGATAGCCTTCATAATTTTCTTCTTGATGAAGAATATAATGCAAAATTATATTTATTCACAAGTCGTAAAGATATGTTAGAGGCGTATAGCTATATTGATGATATCAATAAAAAAAATATCATCATTCAAGATGGCGTAGAGTCAAAGGAGTTTATGATACAAAAACATAAAGACAATATTGATTCAGGGAATAGGTCAGTTATTTTTGGTTTACAGACCTTCTTTGAAGGTGTTGATCTTCCAGGTAAATATTTAAATGAAGTTTTAATTTACAAATTACCATTTGAGAGTAATGAAAGCCCAATCAACAGGGCATTATTAAAATACAATAATCGAAACTTGTTTGCAGATAAGATACTTCCTGAAGCCGCAATAAGATTAAAACAAATGTGCGGTCGACTTTTAAGAAGCGATAAGGATTATGGTAGGCTGATTATATTAGATAATCGTTTAATCAATGCAAAATATTCAAGCTATTTATTGGCTTCCATACCTGAATATGTGCTTTCACAATTTTAGTGTAGACGTAAGTTCTGGATAGCATAAATTCTAAAGTTGATGAAATTGTTCATTGTTTTGGATAGCGTAAATTCTAAAGTGGAAGACGTTAAATACAAGTTTTGGACAGCGTAAATTCTAAAGCTGAAGGATCATCATTAAGGTTTTGGATAGCATGAATTCTAAAGCTATTTATTTGTGACCACGTTTTGGATAGCATGAATTCTAAAGACCAGGTGAACCAGTATTCGTTTTGGATAGCATAAATTCTAAAGTAAATGATTTGATATTTTGTTTTGGATAGCATAAATTCTAAAGAGATGGTAGTGTATATTAGACTATATATCAAGTGTTTAGTTGGCTATGTTGTGTTGCGTAAACACCTTATATTAACCAATTTCGACATCATTATTCAATAATCTTTATTTTAAATGCTCTACATTAACTTAATATTTCATATCGCATTCGTTTGCAACTTCAACTTGTTATAATTGATATTGTTTATTTTAAGTAAGGAGATTATAAAATGTCGGATGAAATTAAAAAAGTTTATGAGAAAGTTAATGCAGAAGATATAAGAGAAGCATCATATGAGAGTGTTAGCGAATATTTTAATAATGTGGTAGATGCTTTAAATGCTGCCGAGTTGAAGGTCATAATGTCACCTATCTTACTAGAAGACAACATTGCAGTCATGAATGTAAATGGACAGCCTTTGGCATTTAGTTTTGACAATAACAATCAAGTAACTATTTTAAACCACAGTGATCCAGTTAGTGCATTAAAACATATTAAAGAAGCCGCTAAGGATGCAAGTTATTATGAGAATTTAACTCATAACTATCAAGCTATAGAAATGCAGGAAATGGGGAAGCTCTCGTGGTATACGGAGGCACAAAAAAATTTAGATAACACTGTAAGTACGTTTGATAAATTAATGCAGAAACTAAATGTTAAAAATATTGACGAGGTTATGTCAAGCGAAGATCCAAGGGCTCATGCGGTATTAGCAAATGAAATAATGAGTATTGTGCGTGATGATAATAACTCAATTACTGGTTTAATGAGGATTTTAAATGATGATACGATCACAGAGGATATCAAAAAAACCTTTATAGAAAACAACCAAGATAAACTTGATAAAATTGCCGAGTTTGAGAAAAACGTATTGGGTTCTGACACATTAAATCAGGAGTTATCTGGAGGAATGGGTCAAATGTTAGAAAACGCTCAAGAAGAATTTAGCGCAAATGATTCAAAAATGGATCAAGGTCTAAGTGACACTGGTGAGGAAAATAGTCTTTTAGAGAACGTAGAAAAATCACAGAACACATCAGAATCAGCGTTTGCTAATTCAGCGATGAGCCAAGCCGCTAGAGTTGTATCTGATGTTATTAAAATATTACTTGATGTATTAAAGAAAGCATTCAAGTTTATAGAAAATACTTTCAATAAGGCTATTGAAAAAAGCAGGGGTGGTTTTGCAAAAATATCAGAGGTTATAAAAGAGAATGCTCCTGGATTCATAGATAAAACTAAACAGATTGCTTTTGGAAAAAATATTCCTGAGGGGGTGAGGTTATTAGATTCTTTGGAAAAATCATTCGCGGAGCTAACGCAAGACCATAATAGATTCCAAAAAATTGGAATTGATGGTAACTATGCTATGAGCAATGCCAACATCCCTTTTTCTGTGAAGGAGTATAAACTAGATAATATAGATAAATCAGGGAAAACAGATATTCATGCAGAGTTGAAATTAAAGAACTCTGAAACAATCAAAGAAGATATAAGGTTAATCGTTGAGCAGGATGATCAATATAATAAAAATAAAGCCAAAACGAGTTATGTAGATAGAGATAGAAATCAATCTCAATTAAATGAAAAATCACTTTAAGTTACGAGGTAAACCATGTCATATAAAGATAGAAAGTTAATATGCCTGGAAATAAGTAAAAACCCAATAGACTTTTATAAAAAGTATCTAGGTGATAAGTACTATATAGATGGAAATACAGCAAGGTGGGGAGATAAGGGTTCTTTTTCTGTATATATTGCAGGTAAAGATAAAGGTAGGGCAGCAGATCTTGCAAACAATGAGAAAGGATTTGATCCGGTTCACTTTTTGACAAAAAATATCAGGGGCCCTAAGTTAGGATATAAAGATGCCCTTGATGTTGCATGGAATCATGCTGGTCTTGGTGATGAGGTTCCGATCAATAAACAAATTAAAGATCGTATTAAAACAGCTAAAGAACTATCATTAGAAAATATAGGATTATCTGTAAAACAAAAGGTGGAAATTGCCAATAGAATATGGAGTTATACGTCTGATTATGATCACCATGAATCAAAAACTGTTAAATTTCTAAATAAAGGCAATTATAAAAGTAGTGGGTTATTAGTGAGAGATTTACCTTCATACCAGAATGACGGTAAAACTAAGAATAAACCTGGTGGAGTCGTTATTCCTTGCTACAATACTGAGTATAAATTATTGGGTACTCATACATATTATCTTGATGATGATGGTCAGAGTGTTGCGTACAAAAGAAAAGCTAGTGATAGAGGGTTGTACAAACAAACGCATGGCGATTTTATATCAGATAATACATTAGGAATTATAAAAGATTTTGATCATGATAATAAAAAAGTCCAATTTATATGTTCTGAAGATTTAAAAACGGCATTAGCTGTACATACATCGATCGACTATGAAAACCCATATGTGACAAGTAGTTTTGGTAGAGCAAACTTAAAGAATGCAATAGATCACATTATAGCATTATCAGATAGAGGCTATGATGTAGAGCCCATCATTTTATTACGACAGAGTTTTCCATCTAAGCAAGAGGATAAAGTCAGCATTCCTAAAACAATGTTAGATATACTGGCGCAATTTAAAGCTCAACTTCCAGATGAAATTATCAAAAAAACAAAAATACATCAACCCAACCTTTTTGCATATTTAGAAGAACAACACCCAAGATACAACGTCTTAAGAAGATATGGGAATGATTGGAATGATGTATATAGTTATAAACAACAAGATTTTAAAAAGAGGTTTGCTGAGCAGGAAAAAAGCCTAGATCAAATAATTGATTTTTATAAACAAGATTTACCTTATGAGCCATCATCTCTTGTCCAAAATGAAAAATATGATGTAGATAGCATCGTTAAAGCTCTAATTGACAATTCTGAAGATACATACAGAGAAATTTTCTTCAACCGAGGCGAGCCTAAAAATAAAGGTGCTAGTTTAAATAGGGAGCTTCGATATGATGGCGGTCTTATTGTGACTTTGCATGGAAAAAACAGAGGGTCTTGGTTTAGTCATACTGAGCAGCGAGGAGGGGGCCCATTACAAGCAATAGAGTATGAAGAAGGAAGTAAGAGTTATAAAGAGACTATTGAGCGGGCAATTGAAATATTAGGCATGTCAAAGGATGCGTTTATATCCTCAGATATGAGTAATAAGGATATGGAACATAGAGAAAAATTGCGAAAAGAGCGTGAAGAAAAACGAAGGCAAGAAGATCTTGAGCAAAAAAAATATTTAATGCTGAAGGCTCAAAGTTTGTATAATGCCTCAACTGATATGACTAAAGAAAACTTAGCCTATGTCTACAGCAATAATAGAGGGTTAAATCCAGCTGGTTATAATGACGTTAGATTTATAGATGTAGGGGCAAAATGGTATGACTATGAAGAACAGGAAGATGGGAGCTTTAAAGCGGTAGAGCAAACGAATCGTGGTCCGGCGTTAATGCTAGTTGCAAAAAATGAAAATGGCGATATCACAGCTGTACAAAGAACATTTTTAACTAAAGATGGAAAAAAGAATAATAATTTATATCTTGTGAAGAGAACAGATGGTGTTTTGAATGGATCGGCTCATATACTTCAAAAAGGTGAATCAAAAAGAGTTATTATAGGGGAGGGATATGAAACTGCTGGTTCACTCGCTAATGCTTTTCCAAATGATACCGTGTTGGTGAGTATGGGTATTAATAATATGTCGAATTTACTTAATGTTATTAAAAACATACCTACTATCAATCATGTCATTTTCGCAAAAGACAATGATGGTGAGGATTTAAAAAAACCAAATGCATTTTCTAATGCTGTTAATACATACCATCAGGCTGGTTATAACATAGAAATTCTTGAACCATTAATGCTAGAAAGTATCATTAAAAAAGTAGATGAGCATAATCAACATTTGCTTGAAGGGGAAAAAGCCAAAAAGCCAAAAACAGATTGGAATGATGTGCATCAAGAATTTGGGCTTGATGGACTAAAAAATGCATTAGCTGATGAGAAATGTAATTTAAATATTCAGTCATTTTTGGATGTAGATGAACCTTTAGCTGTAAACCAAGAAACATTAATGAACTGGATTGTTAAAAATAAGCTCGAGGATGGTCAAAGTAATAATTCTGTTCAGAAAGATAATGAATTTGGCGCGAATCAACAATCAATGACATTGAATAAGGCAGCAGCAGAGCTCAGGAAAATTATAAATAAGTTGATGACTGATCAAGGTGGCAATTCTCAAACAGCAATGGAAAGTAATAACCAAAACAATGATCAAAACGTTGATAAGACTCAGAATAATAAAAATACTATTGTTAACGATGATGAATATAGGTTAAGTACATTTATAGATCGCTTATATAGTAGATATAGTCCAAATAAAAGCTATAACTCATCATCTAAATTAAATATTATGCTTTTTGCAGCATCAAATCAAATTTATCAAACTGGAGTATATTTGATCGGTGATGCTATAGATAAACATAAAAATCATAGTGATATATCTGAGCGTCAATTGAGTCTAGTACAGTCTTTAGATAGCAACTATTATTGGAATACAATGTATGATTTATTTGAGTCATTGGATGACCAAAGCCTAAAGCTATCTTCTATCAATGACATTATGAGCAGTTTTTCTAATGATAAGTCGGTTGATATTGAATTTGTAAAATTTATCAATGAAATGGAAGAAAAAATGTCAGAGGTCTTAAGTGAGATTGATCCAGCGCAAAGCCTGTGGTCCAACAATTCAAATTCAATTATTGAAGCTATTCAAAGTGACATGAGGTTTTTATCAGTAAATTTGAAAGACGAAAATCTAAATAATGTCAAAGTTAACTACATTGAAGTGCAAAAGCATAACTTTAATGCTTCAGATGCAAAATATCACCTTTATCTAAAGGAGCTTGATATTGCATTAAATAAGAAATTAGACAATTGTACTATCAATGTTAGTTACGATGAAAATGGAGTTAATAAAAGGCCACAAATAAATATTGTTGGCACCAAGGATGATGATAATTATGAGAATATTGAGGCAATAATATCTGAAACAGCAAATGAACTATGGTATCAGTATGTTTTAGCATCTAAAGATGAAGAGAAAAATCAAGACAGTTTGTTTTTAAGTAATCGGATTTCTGCTAGATATTTTGAAATAGTAAAAGAATGCGAAGTTGTGATGGGGGCGATAGACAGAAGTGAAAACCCAAAGTATTTAAAAAGCCAGTTGGCAAGTAAACTAAATTGCTTCAAGCACTACGCGCGACATATGGCAAGTGACAATAGTGTTTCAAGCGACAAGCTGCCTGACATAGATCAGCAAATAAAACTGCTTAAAGAGCTTAGTTTCCAAGTGAAAAATATTGATATATTAAATAATATCGACACTAGTAATAGCGCAGAAAATATTGCTTCCGCCCTGTCTTCAAAATTAAAGTCAAATTCCGACATGATTGTAAATACGGAAATTAATCAGTTAGTTAACTTTATAAGGATGGATGACTTTTTTGAGAAATATGCAAACAAGCAATTTGATAGGAAGTATTATGATGTGATGAAGTCCTTTGTCGATACTAAAGACATTTGTGGTATAGAGATACACTCTATCAATTATAATGCATTGTTTAATGAGTTGGATAAATTATATAAATCAATGCAATCATCACCAAATAACTCTGATAGTGTTAATAATCTTGAGGCAGGCGGATTTAAATTTAACGATTATCCTGGTGGAGTTGATATTGAGAATGATCACGTAAGTAAAAAAAATGTTGATCAGGCAATTAAAATAATATGAAATATTTATTTTTCACCTTCTCGTAATGCAGCAAGTTCATCAAGCAATTCAATTAGAAATTCTCTTGCTAACCATTCTTTAGATAGTATATCAGGTTCGAAAGAATTGATTTCGTTATCATTTGATTTGTTAGGATTTTTTGTAAGCCCATATTCTTGAGCTCTTTTTCTTACGGTATGCTTTGAAATACCTAATTTTATGCCAATTTCTTCATAAGTTGCATGCGGCAGTTCCTGGGCTAAATATTCCGAGAGCGGGTAACCGCTTTCCTTTTCGAAACAGCTAGCAAAGCTGGTATTTTTTTTATACTTCATGTTAATCTATTGGTAAATACCAATTTAATTGTTTATAACATATAAAATATATATAAATCAACAGTGTAAGCGACTTAATCTATTTAAAATAAGCCAATAAGTCACCAAATGTTGCAAATACAACAATTGCTGTTTATAATTAGTATATGCAACATAGGTATTATTGAAGGATATGAAATGAGTGCTGAAAAAATTCCAGAAGTAAATGAAAATGAAGTGCTAGGAAAGGCAACTTTAAGTGCTTCAGCAAAACTTGGTATATCTCAGCAGCAACTCGAGAGTATCATTGGGAGAAACAGATCATCAATCAATAGATCAGGAATAAACCCTAAAAGCAAAGAGGGTGAGCTTAGTTTGCTATTAATTCGCTGTTATCGTTCACTGCATGCGTTAATGGGTGGAGATGATGCTAATATTAAACATTTCATGCGAACAAGAAATCAAGTGACAAAAGGAGTGCCTCAGGAACAAATATATACAATTGGCGGGTTGGTGTGTCTTGTTCAGTTTCTTGATGCAATACGTGGTCGAGCATGATAGATGAACTGAATGAATATCTGCCTATTAATATAGATGGAATTTTTTATCGTATAGTTGAGGCTCAAGAAATCAATGCAACACGGCAGCTCGTTGATACACTGGATGAGCATGAGTTATTAGAAAATATGATTGAGTCATCTAAACCTACCAATCCTTATAAAATGGATAGCTACCATTATTTGCTTTCGACGCCATTTCGATACCCTCCTCTGAATTATGGGAGCAGATTTGGAGCGGTGCATGAACCAAGTTTATTGTATGCATCAATAAAAGAATCAACCTGTATTGCAGAATGTGCCTTTTACAGATTGAATTTCTACTATAGCATGACCAAGCAGCCGCCAAAGACCCTTAAAAGTCAGCATACACTTTTTACGGCAAGCTTCCAAACATCTAAGGCCATCGATCTAACAGATCAAGTGTTTTCAAAGTATACTGGAAAGCTAATACATAAATCTGATTATTCATTTACTCAACGATTAGGTAGTGATTTGAGAAATAAAGGGTTTGATTGTGTGATATATACGTCTGCAAGAGACCCTTCTCATGGACTGAATATTGCTTTGTACAATCCATCACCTTTGAAAGAAGATAAGCCAATAAGCACACATGAGTGGTATTCAGAAGTATCAAAAGAGGTAGTTCAGTTCAAAAATATAAGAACAAAAGAAAGTTACGAGTTTCATATTAAAGATTTTTTTGACGATTATGTGTAGCGGCTCGCTTTCATAATCACTCCGACCCGCTTTTATCGCTCAAAGTGGGACCACATTAATTGACTCTATAAATATTTTTCGACCCACATTAAATGACTTTATAAATTCCTCGACCCACATTATTTGCATCTGGGACCACATTAAATGATTTTATCCAATGCGCCTAAAGTGTCAGAAAAACCCTCGTTTTTCTTGTGACTCAATAAATTCATAAAACCTAATCATTCAATGCGAGATTACTCATTGAGAAAATCTACATAAGGTTGTTTATATCTTAATATCTTTTCTTATTTGGATAGCGCAAGCAAAACATGCTTTGGATCTTTTGATATTGCTTTTAGCAAAGCTTTAGCAGGTCCAGTAGGCTCTCTACGCCCTTGCTCCCAATTTCTTAGGGTTGGTAACTTTACATCAATCAGTTTGGAGAATTTTGCCTGAGATAACCCAGTTTTATTGCGAATCTCTTTTACTTTCATAGCATTTATTGTGAATTCACGCGATGGGGAACGCTCCCCATCTATGATTTCATTCATTTGTTGCATGCTTTCAACCAAGCGATTAAAAAGTTTATTTTCCATCACTGCCACCTTTCGTTTAACTGCCTTAATATTTTCTTTTGTTCTGGTGTCAAGTCATCTTGTTTGCCTTTTTGATAAATCAATAAAAGTCTTATCTGTGAATCAGGTAATACGTAATAGTATATAACTCTCACACCACCTCGTTTACCTTTGCCTTTTGCTGACCACCTGATTTTTCTTAATCCACCAGTTTGTTGTATCACATCACCAATCAAAGGGTTTTCAGCCAAATAGGACTGAAATTCCGCATATTCATCATCACTAAGTAATGCCTTTACATCTTCAGTAAAAATATCCGTTTCAATAAAGATCAACTTCATACACCTAGCATTATCCACTTGTTATTGAGTTTATATCACGCTTAAGAGTAAGTCAATGGCGCACTAAATATTTATCATATAAAATCATTTAATGTGGTCCCAGATGCAAATAATGTGGGTCGATAAATTTATAAAGTCATTTAATGTGGGTCGAAAAATATTTATAGAGTCAATTAATGTGGTTCCACTTTGAGCGATAAAAGCGGGTCGGGGTAATTATAAAAGCGAGCCGCTAGTGTGCCAAGAAGGTGTGTGAACACCATGCTTGTTAAAAGATGGGAGTAGGTCTCCCGAAGTCGGTATATAGCTACGGGCTTCAAACCACCTCAAGCTGCTGTAATAAAGAATTATGGTAGTGAGCGTTGAGGAAAAGGCATAAATATATGTCAGGTATGAGATAAGAAGATGAACGAAAGTGAACCACTTATGACGTATCGTAAGCTTTTATGATGATGTCAAAACCAATGGGTAGCGGCGCATTGGGATAAGCTCAGAAGTTAGCTGTTTACTGACTGGGCGGCATCCGGTATTGAGGTGGCATGAGCTTATCTTAGGCTTTTAGCAGGAACTTGGTAACCTGTCGTTCTGATGACAAGGGAAAAACTTGAAGTGGTAGCCCCATCAAGGTGAAAGTACCAAAGCAGAGCACAGGGGCGGAGTAACTCGTAGTAGTGTTGAAGTTCGTGTAATGGGAATGGAGCGAAGGGGTTACATTGTACCGTTGTGAAAATGAATCAACCATAACATGGGAGGAATGAATTTGACAGCAACAAAACCTTTTGACATTCCCAAACATACTGTTTGGGAAGCGTATAAGAAAGTCAAAGCAAACAAAGGTGCAGCAGGAGTGGATGGTCAATTTCTGAGCGAGTTTGATAAGAATCTAGCAGGTAATCTATTCAAAATTTGGAATAGGATGTCTTCTGGAAGCTACTTTCCGCCTGCGGTCAAACGTGTAGAAATTCCCAAGGGTGATGGAAAAACCAGACCTCTAGGAATTCCTACTGTATCAGACAGAATAGCTCAGATGGTTGTTAAAATCATGATTGAACCTGAGTTTGAGGTTCACTTTGATAATGATTCTTATGGTTATAGACCTGGGAAATCAGCGCTTGATGCAGTTGGATTGGCAAGACAACGATGTTGGCAATATAATTGGGTTGTTGATATAGACATCCAAGGATTTTTTGACAACATTGATCATGATTTGTTAATGAAGGCAGTATGTAAGCATATCAAGTGTAAGTGGATTATTCTCTATATACAGCGTTGGCTTAAAGCGCCTGTTGAAATTGATGGTAAATGTGTACAGAACTTGTCAGGAACACCGCAAGGTGGTGTGATTAGTCCAATACTTGCCAATCTATTTCTTCATTATGCTCTAGACAGATGGGTGAAAAAGAGCTTTCCAATGGTCAAATTTGAGCGATATGCAGATGATGTTATCTACCACTGTAGATATCAATTAGAAGCGGAGCAGCTTAAGAAGGCGCTTGAAGCCAGACTTGAAGAATGTAAGCTGAAACTGCATCCTGAAAAATCAAAAATTGTATACTGCAAAGATGGTAAACGTAGCGGAAGCTATGTGAATCAGCAGTTTGATTTTCTGGGATATACTTTCCGACCTCGATTGGTCAAAGCAAAGAGAGGGAATTTCTTTGTTGGTTTTAATCCAGCAATGAGCAAGAAAGCTCAAGGAAAAATCAGTGATCAGATAAAGGGCTGGAAAATGCAGCTTTGGACAAATCAATCTCTGGAAAGTATTGCTGAACTTATCAATCCTAAAACGAGAGGGTGGATAAACTACTATGGAAAGTATCAAAAATCCTCAACGTATAAAATAGCTAATCAACTTGATTATGCTTTAGTTAGATGGGCAAAAAGGAAATTTAAAAAGCTCAAAACAAGTCAGGCTAAAGCCAGAGAGTGGTTGGCAGGAGTAAGAGCGAGGCAGCCCAATCTTTATACACACTGGCAATTGAGCCAACAAAAGGTTGTACAATAAGAGCCGTATGACAGGAGACTGTCACGTACGGTTCCGTGAGAAGCTAGAGGGGAAGTTCCTCTGGCTTACTCGACCAATTATGGAGCGCTTCCAGTATGGGCGAAGTGAGAGTGACTCCCAAATACAATGTCGCTATAAAATAAAATGTGAGTTGTTATGGATAGCATAAATTCTAAAGCAAGCAATACATCATGGTGGTTTTGGATAGCATAAATTCTAAAGTTGCGTTCATACCATTTTGTTTTGGATAGCATAAACTCTAAAGCCAAAGTTTTCCTTACAGGTTTTGGATAGCATAAACTCTAAAGGATAGTAGCGTGTATTAAGCCATATATCAAGTATTTGATTGACTATTATGTTATTCGTTTATATATTATATTTCTGAATTAAGCCACCATTTTTAAATAATCTTTATTTTATGGAAATAGAAAAGAAAAACCAAGAGGACTCTATATGGACTTGGAAGAAAACAACCTCAGGTAAAGCAAAGACAAGTTTGTGGATTCCATATCTTATAAAGTTTGAATATTCTAAAAGTAAATGGTGGATTCACTTTAATGGTGGAAGTGTCCATCTTGATTTTAGCAAAGTAGATATGATTATGTTTTACGGTAAGACAGATGCAGACTTGCCATTCGACGTCATTAATTTATGCTTAAGTAACGATATAACACTTATGTTCTATCGTAGAAACTTAAAGCTTCCTTACATAATGACAGGTGGTAATACAAAGATAACTAATACTGATAATCTATCAAAACAAATCATAGCACGTAGCTATGATAAGAAACGATTGCTCTATGCAAGAACACTTATTAGATATAAGTTTAAATATATAGAGTCGTATATTTTTATTAGCAAGGAAACATATGCCTCATTGCCTAAATGCAATAAACTTTCAGATTTAAGAGCAATCGAGGCTGATTACTCAAGAAGATACTGGAGCGCTTATTTTTTATCTATTGGACAACCAGAGATTAATAGAAGAGATGATCACGTTATTAATGATGCTATTAATGCATGTTGTTTTTTCCTTTCTTCAATTATTATGCGTTGGTGTATTTACCATAAATTGAGTATTTTTCATGGCTTTTTACATGAAGGGATAAACTATGCGTCACTTGTATATGATCTGATTGAACCTTATAGGTATTTTATTGATGAATCTGTAAAAGAATCTTATATCTCTGGCAAGGAAGATTCACTAACAGGGAGGTCAATAGAAAATTTAAAAAGAAAGCTTGAGGAAAAAGTATATTGCTCTACGACTAACCAATATGTAAAAAACAAAGCATTTTTACATGGTGTTGTTCTAGCCTTAAGAAGTCATCTCGTGGGGGATAGTAAGAAATTTGTTCCACCAACACAAGGCGTCAAAAGTGGTGGTCGTCCATTAAAGTTAGCTTACAAATTACCAAGTATAAAATAAGGAATTATCATGCAGCAAAACCAAATCTTAAAACATCATGAATTGAAAGCGCAACACAGCCCATCGAAATATAGAAAAGCACTGGCAGAAAGTGCATCTAAATCTGATGGGAAATATATGAAGTCAATAAAACTGCCAGTAAAAACAACTAACATTGACCATAAACTTGTACATAATGAGCATAATCGTATCTTCTCAATGAAAGAAGGTGGGCTTTTATATTATGTAATCAATTTGCATTTGCTTGGATTTAATTTTTATTCATCGTATGAGCAATCAAACATTGCTAGAAATCTGAAACACATACGGGAATCTGAAAGTGATTTTATTGATAGGTTTAATAATATTGATGCGCAAAGCTTTGAGTTGTTCACGTTTGATCTGTCTAAATTATTAGCCTTATTTTCTTCATCACCTCGTAATACAAATTTCACGACAGATAATATTATTAATAGGACGTGTCAATTTCTTAACTCTGGGAAAAAGATTGCCATAGATTCAGGTAGAATTTATGATTTAATAGTGCAATTCTCTAAAGAAGCTGTAGATATATACGATAATTGGAATAACTTTTGCTCTGATGAAGGCGTGGAGTTATTTGATAAGATTTTCGTAAAGGCAGGCGTTCCATCGCTGAAAAATGTTCGCGATAAAATGAAGGTAGTTAAGCCAATTAGCTCAAGCATTGTATATGATACTGATATGCTCTCTATTATTGATGGATATGATGAAGATGTAGCTATTTATCAGGTTGTATCTCAAAAAATGCGAAAAATAAGGTTATCTGGAGAAAAGCCAACTGCTAATACCATAGAAGACTTAATTACAACTCAAAACTCAAATGCAATTAGCTGGGTATTGGGGACAGGGCTTAAATATTTCCAATCAGAAAAAGTTAGTACAATTGCAGAAGATTTGGAATGTGGTGAAGTTATTGCAAATAAGATTCGTGATGCAGCGCGATCAATAAAGTCGTCAGAAATGTTTGATATCCCTAGTTATAATAAGTATAGAACAAGTATAGGGATGGTGATTAATAGCTGGGTAACTCAATATGTTAAACGGTTGTTAGAGATAGAATCTACAATATCAACCATTGATGTCATTGAGTTTCCTGATGACTACTTTGATGAAAACAATATATACGCATCTAAAATACTGTCTTTTTGTAAAACGAATGCAATGCAGTTAAATGATCTGCAGTCTTTTGTTATTAGTGACGTTAAAGCTGCTCATGAATCTATTAATAGATTATCAGGTCTTGCAAACGAATTGCCGACACGTCAAGATCTGATTAATTTCAACAATATGCAAGTAGGATTAGGTCGATTATCTGGGATGATCTCTGAGATTAACCATAAGGTAAAGCAAGTTATTGAAAACATTAAAGATCCAGCGGAAATTAGGAAGTTTGAAAACTTATCAATTAAGGAGCCATCATGGTTAAAATTTGATAAGTTGAATCGCTTTTCGTCAGGGTGTGTTGATTTTGATAAGGATATTAATCAGCTTGCAGATGGATTTAACTTTGCCCTGGAACGTCAGAAGGCACATTACTTGAAAATTACAAATTTCTTATCAGAGATAGGCAAAAAAGATTTATATCATGAGTTTTATAAACTAAAGCCATTAAAACATCCATCATTAGAAAAATTTGATAAGAAAGAGCTTGTAGCACGGTATGTTCTGGAAAAATTTATGCGTTATGCTAAAAGAACGCAAAGCAATGATGTTTGCAAAATAATATCTGAAGCATCTGTACAATGTGGTTTTTTCCATAAACGGAAAGCAAATAAGATTTTTCTAAGTCGCATTTCTAAACCTATATTCAAATATGGTTATGATAAAGGGAAGTCAGGCACTGAATATTTGGTCAGCTCAAAGCATAATGTTTTCGATTTTGTTGATTTGCTTGAAAGCAAATTACATGATTACCAACCCTGCCAGCAGATAGATGAGTATGCAAAGCTTATGCTTATATCAATGATTTATATGTTAAAAATTGAGCCTATAAAAAATTGTGACCAGGTTCCTCCCGAGTTATGTTGGTTAGACGATAAAGTTTTAGAATATATATCTGTGGATTACAGGATAAAAAAAGCCACAAGTTTACCTTATGTTGATGGCGCCACTATTATTTCTATGTTTGGATATTATAGTGCTTATATGAGAGGTGTTTCTAATACTCTATTTAGGAAGGAGTTTACGAAAAGATATCCATTTTCTGAAGATGGAAGAAATCATCTAGTAATCAGAGGTAAAACTGGGACGTTCAAATTTAAAAAAGGTTTTTTGTCTGGAGATCAAAATAAAGAAGCATTTTCATTATTTCAGATTATTGGTTTTGATGACGTTAAAACATATCAATGCTCCGATGCAATTAATATGTTAAAAAACACGCCAAAAGCTTATTTGCAGTCACCACACCTTAAAAAGATAATAGAGTGTATTCCACATAAATTTTGTCTGTCTCAATCAGATATAGACAAAAACAAAGAATATGATGGTGTTCCAGTTTACAATGTTTCAAAAGAAAAGAGCTTTGTGAAAATATCGAAAGAAGTTCTAAATGATCTTGTTATACCAAGAGCATATAAAGACATTCTTCTTGGAGCTATTGATAAAACTTACGAATTAGGTTCGTACGGCATGCATTATGTTTCTAAATACAAAATGAATAGCGTACTTAAAAATGGTCAGCTAAAAGCTAGCTATGAACATATTGATTCGTGGCTTGAGTTGGCTATTCCTTATAAACAATATTATGAGAAGTCAAAATTACCTGTTCCCTATGAGGATAAAATTATTGCATTTGATATCGGTGAGTACAATTTAGGTTATGCGGTATTTAATATTAGAGATAAAAGCTTGCTTGAATCGGGAAGAGTTCCTACAAGTGTTGGAAATATAGCGGTCCATAAGGCGGATAAATATAGAGGTTATATACAGCCAAAACAAAAATACAGTCAGAAAACACAGAATATTGTTGAAAATGCGCGTAATAATGCGGTTAAGACAGTTGCTAGTATTATCGACTCTTTATCATCTAAATATAAAGCGTTTCCAATTATTGAGTCTGAAATGGCAGGCTCAAATGGAGAGATCTCAAAAATTATTTCACAATTAGGCGATATGTATGGTTTTTCTCCTATAGAAGCACATAAAAATAAAAAGAAGAATCATTTTTATGGTGCTAATGAATGGAGAATTGAAGGTTATACTGTGGAAGGAAAAGACTTGGTTTTATATCCCGCACGCCAATCCTCTAATTATGCAACTTCTCAAATTTGCTCTTCATGCGAAAGGAATCCAGTATCTGATATATATGATCATTTTAATAAAGGAGATAAAGTGAAAGTAGAAAATGGATTTGTTATGCTGCCGAATGGGACTAAGTTAAAGCTTGTTACTAATATCAATTCATTATGGAATGACAAGCAAATTTCGCAACAAGCACGCTTACATGCTCAAAAAAATAGACGCTTACCGTTTAATTATTTTGTAAAAGACGGTGAGTATTCCCAGACACAAGTGATAGATTATATTAAAAAGCAAATATCTAGAGCTAATGATAGTGTGCAAATAAAAGATAGCTCTAAATCGCGCTATTATTGTGCATATGAGAATTGTGGTTTTGAAATTCATAGCGAAGAAAATGCAGCCATTAATCAAGGAAGAAAATTTTTAATAAAAATTGATGAATTCAATGAGTAAACATCTTGTGATAATGCAAAAGTTAAAATATAATCTCAGCTGGATGTGATTATGGTTTGATGTTTGTTAACACAATCGTCCAGTTTACCTAGTCACCTAGTTGACCACTGGCTAGAGCAATAATTAGTGGTAATTTCAATGTGAATGCTCGCACACAGTTTTAGAGTTTTCAATCTTTACGAGATATGAAAATTTTCATTTTTTTAGCTTTACCTAAGGTTGCATTCTTCCAATTCCATATAGAGTCCTCTTGGTTTTTCTTTTCTATTTCCATAAAATAAAGATTATTTAAAAATGGTGGCTTAATTCAGGGAGATATAATATATAAACGAATGACATAATGGTCAATCAAATACTTGATATATAGCTTAATACACGCTACCATCCCTTTAGAATTTATGCTATCCAAAACCCAGCTCATAAATACGCCCTTTAGAATTTATGCTATCCAAAACGATGAACATGCCTTTATACTTTAGAATTTATGCTATCCAAAACAGATGTATTGGGCGATTTGCTTTAGAATTTGTGCTATCTATAAACCTTGTCTTTGTCCAATGATCAAACACATTCAATTATGATACAAATTAATGAGATGATATTCATATGACTTTTGTTTATAAATTAAAGTTGCTAACATGCGCTAACTTCATAATTTAGATGATTCCAATGTATTATAACAAAAGCATCTTAGGTTTGATGGCTTGCCTAGGTTTCTTTCTTTCCTGTGCCAATGCAACCACCTCAAGTTATGACTTCTCTTACGCTACAGACCATACCAACATCACACTACCACTGGGTGAACAAAAGACCGTTTACTATCATTCGTTTCATGGTAGGAAACTGATTGATAAGGTAGAACAAAGTACGCCAGATGGTAAACATAAGAAAACAACACAGTATGTATATGATGCAGCGGGTTATCCGCAAAAAGTGATCTTTGCCAATGGCAGCATAACTGAAACCAACTACTCAGCAGATGGCCTACTGGCAGCCAAAACCGCCTTTGCACATACCCCATTAAGCCTGACAACACACTACACCTGGAGTGACCGTCGATTACCGCTTACCATCAGTAGCAGTAATGGTTTAGACACGGTGTTTAGTTATAACACACGCCAACGACCGTTAACGATTACAACAACTGATGGGCATATACGACAAGTATGGCAATATACTTATGATGATCATGCGCTTGTCCTAACGGCACAATCTCCCTTTAGTGATCCAGCACATGTCATTCAATATACACACGATGCACAAGGCAACCTAAGCAAAGTGGTCAATGAATTAGGTCATGTCACTACCTATGATCAATATGATGAAGTGGGTGACCTGTTGTCAAAGACAGATGCTAATGGAGTAAGGACCACGTTGAGCTATTCTCCTATGCGCTTATTGTTAACACAGCATGTGGCGGATCACCTGACCAGGTACAGTTATGATGGTAACCGTCATCTTTCTTCAATCACGAGTGCAGAAGGCATTAAGACACAATACGTCTATAACTACTGGAAAGACTTAAAAGAAGTCATTAATGCTAATAACGATCAGCTAAAGCAAACCATTGACCCAATGGGCAATGTGATTGAGCGTGTTATTATTGATAGCAGTGGCAATACCGTATTTAAAATCAGTTATGCTTACAATTCATTAAACCAGTTGCAATCGATCACCGATGCCAATGGTAACAGCACGAGCTTTGAATATGATATTTCCGGCAATGTGATTAAAACCACCAATGCCAAAGGTGATGCAACAAACAACCAATATAACATTCAAAAAAAGGTTGCACAGACCAAGAATGCCTTATCCAGTGTTTCTAACATGACCTATGACCCATCGGGTAATGTGACGTCTATTAGTGACTACAATGGCAATATCACCAACTATCAATACAATGCCTTTAATCAATTAACGGAAGTTAATAGCCCAGATAAAGGCAAGACGGTTTATAACTACAATGACAAAGGTCAATTAAGCACACAGACAGATGCTAATGGCATAACCCTAGGGTATGCCTATGATCAGTTAAATCGCGTGACTGAGGTCAGTCACAATAGCACCCCTGTGATTCAATACGGTTATGATCAAGGGCAATATGGCATTGGTCGGCTATCCAGTGTTAAAAACCAGAGCAGTGAAATAGATAATAGCTATGATGCGTTTGGCGGGATCATCAAACAGCGTTATATTATTGATGGTAACCCATATGACGTCAGCTACAGTTACAACAAAGATGAAGTAGTGAGTTCAATCACTTATCCTAGTGGGTTACAAGTCAACTTTACGCGCGATAAAGTAGGGAATATTAATGGCATTACCGCCAGTGATAAAGGCACACAATCAACCATTGCATCAAACGTTAGCTACTTGCCCTTTGGCGCAATGAAATCACTGAGCTTTGGTAATGGCAGTCAATTAACCCGCACGTATGACAAAGCCTATCAGCTAACCCAACAGACCGTTTCTGGTGTGGCTGATGATAGTTATGTCTATGATAAGTTAGGCAATATCACCCGGTTTGTCAGTAAAGATGATCCTACAAAAAGCAAAGACTATGCCTATGATGCCATTGAACGTTTAACCTCAATGAAGTCACAGCTAGAGACACAAAACTTTAGCTATGATGCCAATGGCAATCGCTTAACGTATACCAACAGTAAAGACGGTCAAACAGAAGCGATAAGCTATCAGTATGACAAAGCCACTAATAAGCTGCAAAGCTATCAAGATACAACAGCAAACGGCGTAAGCTATGATAATAATGGTAATATCACACGACTGGGTGATATGCGCTTTAGTTATGATGTCTTTAATAACCTAACAGAGGTTAAAAAAGACAACAAAGGCAGTCATGAAAGTAAAGAAAGTAAAGAGATTGCCAGTTATCAGTACAGCCCTAATAACCAACGAGTGCTTAAAACCGTCAATGGCAATAAGACAGTCTTTATCTACGACATCACAGGCAAGCTGATTGAAGTAAGATCAAAAGACACACTCATTGACATTATTTATCTCAATGGTGAGCCAATAGCCCAACTGGTTAATGGCGCTACCTATTACTTTGTCAACGATGCTTTAGGCACACCGGAGTATCTCACCGGACAAAACGGTCAGAAACAATGGTCAGGTAACATTAATCCATTCGCAGTCAACGCCACTGGACAAGTCCAACAAGACATAAGATTTTCAGGTCAACTCAATGACAGCGAAACAGGCTTAGTTTATAATAATGCCCGTGCGTATGTACCGTTTTTAGGTAGATACCTACAGGCTGATCCGTTAGGGCTAGCCAGTGGTTCTTTGAATAACTATGTGTATGTTGGCAATAATCCGGTTAATTTGGTTGATCCAATGGGTCTATCCGCGATGGATCACGTCAGAAACTTTGCTAATGGCTTTGATGATACCACGTCTTTTGGTTTGACTAACTTTGGTGCTGATAAAGGCTACAGCCTAAGTTATAACATTGGCTCATTTGCGGCAATGACGGCTGGAATCTTCTATGGAGCAACAGAAGTTAGGGCGTTTAATGCGCTAAGGCAAATGCTTACGCCAAGGGCAGTATCTGAGATAGAGCAGGCGACAAAGACTGGGGCGATTTGTGCTAATGGTGCTGAAAATATTGCCACATACTCAAAACTTAAAAATCAATTGAAATCAGAGTCTGCAAGTTCGCCTTTCACCTCAACAGGTGGACTGACATCGGCTGCTCTTAATAACTCAAATGTCATATACTATTCTGCTAAACTCAAAAATCCTAGTATACCGAAAGGATTTGGGAAATATAAAACTGAAACCTTCCAATCAGCATCTGGGGATTTTAAAGTTCATTATTATACCCAACTTGGTAAGCAAAATTTCTGAAACGTAGACAGCATAATGCTTTGCGCCATACACAAAGTTGAGTTAAGGCACTACAGATTTTTTGTGTTTTTTTGATTTTTTGATTTTTTGATTTTTTGTGAAGACGTGATCGATGCGCTATAGCGTTGTAATGATCTGCTTTAGTGGAATAGCTGGCGCATTACAGGCTTTATAAATCTTAGACTGCTCATGATTGGGCTTA